>JBBAPZ010000174.1:0-1001 GCA_040400605.1 Candidatus Sericytochromatia bacterium | reverse complement strand
GACATCGTCAGGCTTCTAACAGCCCAAAACGCCTCACCGCTCGGTGGGGCGTTTTGCTTTGTGCGAAGCATTTCCTCATCGCACAATTTCTCCCTTATTTTTGCACTCTACGGGTTATCACCTGATTGACTGAATCACCGTTTACTCAAATACTTCAGACTTCAAATATATAGGCCTTAATCAGTTGGCCTGTGTTGTTTTTTGCGAAGAGAGCGAACATGAAAATCGTGTGCATTGGCGGCGGCCCATCGGGCCTGTACTTTGCGTTGTTGATGAAAAAGCTCAACCCTGACCATGACATCACCGTGGTCGAGCGCAACAAGCCCTACGACACCTTTGGTTGGGGCGTGGTGTTTTCGGACCAGACGCTGGAGAACATGCGTGAATGGGACAAAGAAACCGCCGCAGAGGTGGAGCAAGCCTTCAACCATTGGGATGACATCGAGCTGCACTTCAAAGACCGGGTGATCCGATCAGGCGGTCACGGCTTTGTTGGCATCGGGCGCAAGAAGTTGCTCAACATCCTGCAAGAGCGATGCGAGCAAGTGGGCGTGAAATTGCTGTTCGAGCAAGACGTGCAGTCTGACCTGGACTTCCCCGATGTCGACCTAGTCATCGCCAGCGATGGTGTCAATTCGCGTGTGCGAAGCCGGCTGCCCGAAGTGTTCAAGCCCGATATCGTCAAGCGACCCAATCGCTTTATCTGGCTGGGCACCAACCGCCAGTACGACGCATTCACCTTCTTGTTCGAGAAGACCGAGCACGGCTGGTTCCAGGCGCACGTCTACAAGTTTGACAATCAAACTTCGACTTTCATCGTCGAGTGCCCCGAGCACGTTTGGTTAGCTCATGGTCTGGACAAAGCCGATCAAGACGCATCCATCGCCTTCTGCGAAAAGCTCTTTGCCAAGAACCTGCAAGGCGAAAAGCTGATGACCAACGCCCTCCATCTGCGTGGTTCGGCTTGGCTCAACTTTCAACGCGTCAAGTGCGCCAACTGG
>JBBAPZ010000173.1:0-1006 GCA_040400605.1 Candidatus Sericytochromatia bacterium | reverse complement strand
TGGACGGATATCTAAATAAAAAGACGGATGACAGATGGCTGAGTCGATGACTGCATCGATGGCATTATCGGCGAACCCAACCTAGGCAGTTTGAACCGGTTTCGGCTTAGTCTCCGGCCTGCAGGGCGTCGGTGAAGAAAGCGAGGCCGAGGACCAGACCGGTCAGGACGTCGCTCAGGCTGCCCAACAGTGACAACACGCCCGGCTCGACGGTGGGGCTGAACAGCAGCTGGATCGAAAAGACGGCGATCACTCCCGCCATCATCCAGGCTGCCCAGCGCTGATAGCAGAATAGACCCACCATACTGACGAAGAAGAGGAATAGGCCAGCTCCCCAGAACATCAGGCCGATGATATCCGCGATGCCGATTTCGCCCGAGTTCTCCTGCTTCAACCAGTCAGCCAAAGCCTCGGGCAACAGCTTATCCGCCACGAAGGCGATGCCGATGGAAAGGACGATAAGTCCGAACAGGGCGACCAACAGAAAGCGAAGAATCAGACGGGCCTTGGATTTATCCATACTCTGATTTTCAGCCTGTACCTACCCGCCGCAACGCCAATCCATTGCCTTAGGTAGGGACGGCTCTCCGAGCCGTCCGTTCACCGATGGACGTGCGTAACCCGCCGGCGGGCTCGGAGAGCCACGACCTACCCACCTTGCCCCGCACCTTGTCGCGACGCTCGGACGCGTTCTAGCCAACTGGCCGACTAACATCCCCCATACTCGATACTCCATACTCAATACTCTGAGACTTCCTGCCCTCGTGCCCTCCGTCCTCGTGTCCACGATTTAGCACCGCGCCCCATACCACCTTCTGGATTTCATCATCCATCGTTCATCTGCCATCTGTCATCCGCCATCTGGCGTGCGCCTACTTACCCACATGCTTCAGCACCGCCTTGGTCATACCGTCCCGCGCCCGCTGGGAATGGCTGTGCCCGCTGGGAATGTCATCATAGATTTCCTTGGGGATGGTGAGCTGATTATAGGTGGCGTAGATGCTGG
>JBBAPZ010000172.1:0-1009 GCA_040400605.1 Candidatus Sericytochromatia bacterium | reverse complement strand
CCACAGCGCGTTGGCAGAATAGCACGCAGCACAGGGAACAAGGCCGCCACAGCGAAATCACCAAAATGCCGAATCGGTTTCGCGCTTCTCGAAAGCCACAGATGCCAGAGTGAATCAGGTACTCCAGAAATGGAAAAACCCGCCGAGGTCTTATCCAGAGGCGGGCTGGTTGGCGGTCCAAGGTCAGCTTCTGGGGCTGACCCGGTTCGTCTTAGATTTTGGGCTGCGTGATGCAATCTCAAAATTTCAAATTCGTCGCCACGCACGCGGTAAATGGCGATCTAGTTCTTTTGCAGGACCCGCTCACGCGTTCCAGGGACAAGACCAGCCAGGCCCATGCCAGGATGGGCCTGAACTTTGGTCACAGCAGCCTGCAACTCCAGCACAAAACTTGTGGCACGGGTCGGGTTGTCTTTGGCGATGAAGTCCGCGATTTCATCAACAGACACGAGCGCCGCCCTAGTCCACTTGATCAACATGAATCAAGCGCCGTATTTGGCAAATACCGCTTTGACCTGCTTGTCGGTTGCGAATTCGCCTGCATCGGCCTCCTGAATGCCATCGTGAATGTCACGAATCTGCCAGGATTCACTTTGCACATAGTGGGTCAGCGCATCAATGGCCAGAAAGCTCTTGGTCCGGTCGGTCGCCTTGGCCAGCTCTTCAATCTGGTTGTAAAGCGCTTCGGGCAGGCGTACGTTGATGGTTCTGGCAGCCATAGCTCTAACACTGCTGTGAACGTGTAACACAGCAAATTATCCACTTCACAAACCCAAAGGTCAAAGTGGGCGGCGACAAGAACCCGCAGGAACAGGGCCCTCCGGGAAAGAAAAAAGGGGGACAGATCAGATCTGTCCCCCGTGTATGGTGGAGCTGGGGGGATTTGAACCCCCGTCCATAAGTCTTTTTCGTACAGTTCTACATGTGTAGTCGTCTGATTTGAGTCTCGCCAAATGAACCGCGCAGCGACACGCTGAACACCCAGCCAGTACCCTTTTTTCTCACACCA
>JBBAPZ010000171.1:0-1032 GCA_040400605.1 Candidatus Sericytochromatia bacterium | reverse complement strand
CCCGGGCTCATAACTCGCTTCGCTCGCCAAATCGCCCGGTTCAGCGCCCACCTGCCACACAAGGTTCTCAAGCCTTCACGCAATCCGCAAAGTACCGCTTCTTCCCATCGTCGTCTTTGATCTCAACCAGACCATGGATGTCGGTTTCGAAGCCCGGGCACTTTTCATTGAACTCTCGCGCGAACTTGAGGTAATCAACAATCTTTCTGTTGAAGACCTCGCCGGGAATCAAGAGCGGAATGCCCGGTGGATATGGCGTGACCAAACCTACGGTGATGCGGCCCTCCAAGTGGTCAATTTCCACCCGCTCAGTCTTGCGGTGCGCAATGTGGGCGTAAGCGTCTGACGGGCGCATGGCTGGGGCCAAGTCCGACAAATACATGTCAGTGGTCAGGCGGGCGATGTCGTACTTGGCATACATCTCGTGCACGTGCTGGCACAGGTCGCGAAGGCCCATACGCTCATAGCGCGGATGCTTCTGGCAAAACTCCGGCATGATTTTCCACATCGGCTGGTTCTTGGCGTACTCATCCTTGAACTGCTGCAAAGCCGTGAGCAAACTGTTCCACCTGCCCTTGGTGATGCCGATGGTGAACATGATAAAGAAGCTGTAAAGGCCCGTCTTTTCCACCACCACGCCGTGCTCCGTGAGGAACTTGCTGACGATGGATGCGGGGATACCGGTCTTGTCAAACTTACCATCCAAATCGAGGCCTGGCGTGACAATGGTCGACTTGATAGGGTCCAGCATGTTGAAGCCGTCAGCCAACTGCTGGCCAAAACCGTGCCACTTGCTGGCTTTTTTGCGAGGATCGTTGCGCAAAATCCAGTCGTCAGCACGACCAATGCCTTCCTCAGCGTACTTTTCGGGTCCCCAAACTTTGAACCACCAGTCTTTGCCGTACTCGGCATCGATCTTGCGCATGGCGCGGCGGAAATCCAGGGCCTCGGCAATGCTCTCTTCCACCAAAGCGGTACCGCCGGGCGGCTCCATCATGGCGGCGGCCACGTCGCAGCTGGCGATGATGCTGT
>JBBAPZ010000170.1:0-1066 GCA_040400605.1 Candidatus Sericytochromatia bacterium | reverse complement strand
CAGCATGGCTGAAATCACTTCTCGATGGAACCACGGGATGGGCTAGTACGTACTTCCCCTGACGGGTTACGTCGAGGCGGACGTGGTGGTGGAACGGGCGTTCTGATCCGATAACCCTGGCCTGAGATCGACAAGTTGAAGGCCACTCAGGACCTCCCCGTTCCCAGCCTGGCATTTGCCAGGAGGCGGGGAGGTCCCTGGGTTATCGGCACGACGCCGATCAGCCCGACGCTGCTTTCCGCCAGCCGCAGGGCTTCGCGCCTCAGGTCTCCGACCCATGACAGCCTCTGACGGGCCGATTCCCGCCAATTGACAGGCGCTCACAACGGACTGACTATTCGCGCGATGGCGTTCTACCTCTGAGAAAAGCCTTTTGCGCTCCGCAGGCGGATAAATGGTATTGGGCTTAACGGCTGAGGCTGCCTGCACGGGAGCAGAGATGGGCTTGATACCGGCCGCTACACAGGAATAATAACTGGATACGTGTACCCCTAGTTCACGCGCAATTGATTCATAAGTCCGCGAGCCTCCCTTGTGTAAGCGCTGGAATTCAGCGATGTAGAAGGCTTTTTCGGCGTCGGTGTAGGTTTTTCGATTGATTTTGGCCACGGGCGTCCTCCTTTGACACCAGCGTGGCTGAAATTACTTCTCGATGGAACCACGGGATGGGCTAGTACGTACTGATAACCCTCCCCTGCCGCGACACTGCACCATAAATAGCTACCCAGCCGGCTTTGTTCGTCAGCCACGGCCATCCTTTCTTTAGAATGCCAACAAAGAAAGGATAGATCGATATCCTTACTTTGTTGAGTCTGTCAATCCAAGGTGTTCGGCTGAAACAATCCGGCTAACATGACAGGGGACCCGGTTTGCCGCGACACGCGAAGACACCCTGCAGCCAGGGGCGATCGCCCCTGGCTGCAAAGCAAGGACTACACCGACAAATACCGCGCTCCCGGCGTCACCATCACCTTGGTTGGCATCGAATTCAGCCGCGATTTGGTCCGCCTGGAAGCCGCAGCCCCTGTG
This sequence comes from Candidatus Sericytochromatia bacterium, assembly GCA_040400605.1. Classification (GTDB taxonomy): domain Bacteria; phylum Cyanobacteriota; class Sericytochromatia; order S15B-MN24; family JAQBPE01; genus JBBAPZ01. The sequence goes on along the minus strand of JBBAPZ010000170.1, from coordinate 37 downwards.
CTATGATACGTCCTGGAGGCGATATGCAGCGCAAGAA
>JBBAPZ010000169.1:0-1072 GCA_040400605.1 Candidatus Sericytochromatia bacterium | reverse complement strand
TCGCCAGTTCGCCTATTTTCATCGCTTGACCCTGTAGTTGCTACAGGGTGTAGATAGATGTCCGACTCGGGATTTGTCGAGAAGGATATTTAATGACTGACAGTTGCTGTGAAAGCGCTTGCGGGAGCGATTTGGCCAAAGTAGACCCTCGCTGGAGGCGCATTTTGTGGGTTGCGTTGGCCGTCAACGCGCTGATGTTCATCGTAGAGATGATTGCGGGGGCAACGGCGGACAGTCGTGCTCTTCAGGCCGATGCGCTCGACTTTCTTGGTGATGCCGCCAATTATGCAGTTAGCCTCGCCGTGGTCGGTTCTGCGATAGCGTGGCGCGCGCGAGCAGCGCTCATGAAATCCCTCTTCATGCTTGGTTTTGCAGCTTGGGTGTTAGGAAGCGCTGTCGTTGCTTTTATGAATGGCACGGCCCCTGACGGCGTAATGATGGGCACAATTGGCGGACTTGCGCTGGCGGCCAATGTCGGCGTCGCGCTTTTGCTTTACCGTTACCGAACAGGAGATGCGAATATGCGCTCAGTCTGGATATGCTCGCGCAACGATGCAATAGGCAATGTAGCGGTGATGTTAGCCGCGCTCGGCGTTTTGGGTACCGGTAGCGCTTGGCCTGACTTGATTGTTGCATCGATCATGGCGGCCCTAGCGCTAACTGGCGGGATACAGGTGTTTCGGCAGGCAATGACAGAGCTGCGAACGGTGGCCGTATGAAGGTCTCGCGCTCCACGATCATAGACCTCCCTCCCGAAGTCGTCTGGTCCGAGGTTCAAACCGCACGCATTCTGATGCATATCGCTTGGCCCCTGATGCGGTTTGTCCCGGTCGGTGACGAACCGCTCGAAAACTTCAAGTCCGGTGGACGCTATCTGGTCAAGTTGAGGCTGTTTGGGATGTTGCCGTTCGGCACGCAATGGATTGTCACCTCGGTTCATGATCCGAAAACAGGAGAATGGCCCAAACAGCTGCGCGATAACGGCTCAAGCGCCATGATCGAAAAATGGGATCACTGGATTACGATTAGCCCCAATGCCGAAGGCGGCACGCGCTATTCTGACGATGTGGAA
>JBBAPZ010000168.1:0-1072 GCA_040400605.1 Candidatus Sericytochromatia bacterium | reverse complement strand
CTGCCACAGGCTGCGGGGATAGTCAAGCGTGACGGTGTTGATTAGGTTCATGGTTGATCGGTGAGTTGTGCGACTTGATCCGCGATTACGTCACGGATGATTTGGGCACGGAGTTGTTGGCGGCGCTCTTCGTCAAGACGGGCTTGAAGCTCATTGCGGAAGGCAAGGAGGTCTTCGTTGTCGGGGTAGTCCTGCTCAATCTTGGCGATGGCCAAGATGTAGTTGTCGACGTTGGTCTGGTAAACAAGAAGTTCTTGGTCACGGCCCTCAAGGGCAGGAGTTAGGATAGTGAGTTTGTTCATGGGTTGAAGGGGTATGCCGTGATGAAGGGACTGCTGACATGCGCTACGGCGATTGCATTGCCAGAGGGGCTGAAGGCAACACCATACCCCCTATAAGGAGGCAATGTCGCAGGATCTGTGTATTTAACACCGAACCCTGAGCTAGACCAGGGGTATGCCGTGATGAAGGGAGTGCTGTCATGCGCTACGGCGATTGCATTGCCAGAGGGGCTGAAGGCAACACCATACCCGGTATTAGAAGGCAATGTCGCAGGATTTGTGTATTTAACACCGAACCCTGAGCTAGACCAGGGGTATGCCGTGATGAAGGGATTGCTGCCATGCGCTACGGCGATTGCATCGCCAGAGGGGCTAAAGGCAACACCAAGCCCGCTATTAGTAGGCAATGTCGCAGGATTTGTGTATTTAACACCGAACCCTGAGCTAGACCAGCGGTATGCCGTGATGAAGGGATTGCTGTCATGCGCTACGGCGATTGCATTGCCAGAGGGGCTGAAGGCAACACCATACCCGGTATTAGAAGGCAATGTCGCAGGATTTGTGTATTTAACACCGAACCCTGAGCTAGACCAGCGGTATGCCGTGATGAAGGGATTGCTGTCATGCGCTACGGCGATTGCATTGCCAGAGGGGCTGAAGGCAACACCATACCCGGTATTAGAAGGCAATGTCGCAGGATTTGTGTATTTAACACCGAACCCTGAGCTAGACCAGCGGTATGCCGTGATGAAGGGATTGCTGTCATGCGCTACGGCGATTGCATTGCCAGA
>JBBAPZ010000167.1:0-1093 GCA_040400605.1 Candidatus Sericytochromatia bacterium | reverse complement strand
ATGCAACGGTCCATTTTCATCAACAAAGCGCTCAATGTGCAGCCTTGGTTTTTGATGGTGCTGGCTTGTTATGCGATTTTGGAGTTGTCCTTCAACCACCGATTGCTGGATTTGGCCGGTGATTTGCAAATGAAAACGACACCCACGCAATTGCATGACATCGAAATCTGGGGGCGTATCGTTTCCGGTTTGGGTTTGGCCTTGTTGTTGATGCGATGGCTCGACAGGTTTTTCAAGTCCAGGCTTACGCTGCTGGTGCTCTGCAGCACCTTGGGTTTGTTCAGCATGTGGCATCTTCAAAAGATGCTGGTTGACACCATCGTTTCCCGCGCAGACCAGCAAGACCTGATGATGAGTTTGAGGTCACAGCTCAGCACGCAGGAAGCCCTCAATGGTCGTATTCTGTTGCGGGGCGAGACTTTGCTGAATGGCCCCGCACCTGCAGACATTCGTCCGGTAATGAGCGCTTTGTGGGCCTCTTCCTTGGCGGGTTTGTCGCCCGACGATTTGGATTCGAGTTCTGGTGCCGCGCAACTGATCAGTGGATTTTTCGCACCCCAATACACGTCGGAACAGCTGACTGCGGCTTACCGCAAAACGGTCATGACCCCCGTCGTATTGGGCGCGTCGTTGATGTTCGGCCTTCTCAATTTATGTCAATTTTTTGCGGGGTTGGTCACCTTGTTACTGACCTTTGTCCGGCAAGAGGCGCTGCTGGAGCGATGCAAGTCATTGTTGCTTCCCTCATTGACCGTGTTGTGCCTGGTGTTGAGTTGGTGGCCTGGCAACGTCTGGACAACATCCCCCGCTTACCAGCTGGTGGCCAGCCCAGGGCTGTGGGCGGACAAACCTTATTTGGCGCCTTTTGTGGAGTGGAGTGTCAGGGCTGAACCGGCTTGGGCGAATTCGGTGGCTTGGGTCCACAGCGTCTTGTTGCAAGACTTTGAATTCAAGTCACCGATCCGTTTCTTTCAGGGGCAATGACCTGGACTCAAGCTCGCCACCAACGATGCCCCTGTGATGACGACGGGTCGGCAGATCACTTCAGGATGTCACCCATGCAGAGGTATTTGATTTCCACATAGTCGTCCAT
>JBBAPZ010000166.1:0-1104 GCA_040400605.1 Candidatus Sericytochromatia bacterium | reverse complement strand
ACGCCATGACCAAAGGCACGATCGACGGCTTCATGACCGCCTGGGAAATCATCCCAGCGTTCAAATTGCATGAGGTCAGCAAATTTCACACCGAAATCGAATCCAGCCGACCTTCCATGTTCACAGCCGGCTTCGTCATGGCGATGAACCAGGCCAAATACGACAGCTTGCCAGCAGACCTGAAAAGCGTGATTGATAAAAACAGTGGTGGAAATTTGTCTCGCACCATCGGTCGTTATTGGGATGAGGCCACTGCAACAGGTCGCAATGCGGCTGTTGCCCGTGGTAACACCTTCAACAAAATCAGTGCTGCTGAGACCGACCGTTGGATCCAGGCATCGGCCCCTTTGTATGACGAATGGGTTGCTGACATGGACAAGCGCGGTTTGCCCGGCAAGCAGATGCTGCAAGACGCCAAAGACTTGATCAAAAAATACAACAAGTGATCCTGCGCCTGCCCCTCGTCCTGAGGGGCAGGCTGTGCGTCTATGAACCGGAAATCCATGATGTCTTCGTCAATGCTTTTAGCGCCCCTGTGTCGGGCTTTTGGGATGGTAGGTGCAGCGGTGGCTCTGGCCACAGGTTTCCTGACCTTGGTGAGTGTGATCACGCGCGCTGTATGGTCTCAGCCAATCCCAGGGGATGTTGAGATGACACAAATGGGCATTGCATTTGCTATTTCCATGTGTCTGCCTTACTGCCAATTGCAAAGAGGGAACATCATTGTGGATTTTTTCACGCAGTCCAGCTCAGATGGCACTCGGAAACGTCTGGATACCATGGGTAATTTGTCCTTGGTTTTGCTCTACGGTCTGTTGGCCTGGCGTACCAGTATTGGCGCTGTCTCGGTTCGAGAAGCCGGTGAAACCACCATGATCATCAGCCTACCCATGTGGTGGGCGTACGCCTGTTTGGCGCCTGGCTTGGCTTTGGCCGGTTGGGTGGCTCTGGTACAAGGCCTCTTCGCAAAGGCCACATCCGATTCAGAGGTGACAGCATGATGCAGTGGGCACCTCAAGTGGGTTTGGTGATGTTTGTCGCCATGATCGTTCTCATGGCATTGCGCGTGCCCATCGCAGCGGCCATGTTCATTCCAGGATTGGT
>JBBAPZ010000165.1:0-1157 GCA_040400605.1 Candidatus Sericytochromatia bacterium | reverse complement strand
GCTTGTTCCTGCTCGATATGGGGCTGATCGCTGCACGGCGGCTTATCCAGTCACGCAAGATGAACCTCCGCTTGGTTAGCCTCGCTATTGTCATACCTTTGTTGAACGGTGCAATTGGTACAGTTATCGGAACATTGGTTGGGCTGGACGTGGCGTCCGCCGCTACGCTTGGCATCTTGGCGGCAAGTGCCTCGTACATCGCCGTTCCGGCAGCGATGCGGCTTGCCCTACCCAAAGCCGACCCCGGAATTTACCTCAGCATGTCACTTGGCGTGACCTTTCCTTTCAACATCATCTTTGGCATCAGCATTTTTGCGGCATTCGCCAAAGCAATAGGATGATTTATGATTCAAACTGTCAGCCGTAAGCGGATCGAAATTTTGGTGGATACACCGCTCGTGCCGCGTGTTGTCGCGCAATTGAAAGCGGTCGACATATCTGGCTGGAGCGTGATCCATGTGGACTCGGGCGGTGGTCGCGCTGGTGAATGGCAGCATGACGATGTCACGGGAGCGAGCGCCAAAACCATCGTGCTGGCTATCGCATCTGAGGCCAAGACGTCCGGATTGATTGAGGCTATTGCGCCATTGCTGGACAGCTATGGTATGCTGCTAACAATCGGCGATGTGCAGGTTGTGCGCGGGGAAAGATTTTAATGTCTGAATTTGACCAATTGGTAGACGGGTACCGCCGCTTCAAATCTGACGCTTATGTCCGTCAGAAGGCCCGCTATGACGAACTCGCCAGTGACGGTCAGGCCCCGCCAATCATGATTATCTCGTGCAGCGACAGCCGGGTCGATCCCGCAACCGTGTTTGACACCACACCCGGCCAAGTGTTCGCGTTACGCAATGTGGCAAGCCTTGTTCCACCATATGAAATTGGGGGCGGTTTGCATGGGGTTTCGGCAGCCATTGAATTTGGGGTAATGGGGCTGGAAGTGCGGCACATTGTTGTACTTGGACATGCGCAGTGCGGCGGCATTAAAGCATCTTTAGAAGGCGCAAATCTGGGCCATGGGGGCCACAGTTTCATCGATGGCTGGGTCGACATTGTGCGCCCTGCCCGTGACAAGATTTTAGCGTCCGCGTCCGACGACCCGCAACATGATTTGGAACTGGACGCCATAAGGGTGAGTTTGAAAAACCTGCGCACAT
>JBBAPZ010000164.1:0-1158 GCA_040400605.1 Candidatus Sericytochromatia bacterium | reverse complement strand
TTGATGGCAAGGAACTGAAGGCTGATGTCAAGAAGTATGACCTTGACAAGAATGGCAAGGTTGACTTGATGGAGTTCCTGAAGGGTCGCGATGGTGATCGCAAGGCCCAAGGCCCTGTGGGTGGTGCGGCGCAGGCACCGGCGCCCGGTCCGGCCAAGCCGTTCAACCTTGATCAATCCGTATCGGATATGCTCACGTTCATGCAAATGGATGGCAAGAATGATGGCGTGATCTACGGCAAGAAAGCCGCTCCGTTCCGGGAGTTCAACACAGATGGCGCCAAGGGCATCAGCTTGCAGGAATACTTGGTGGCGCAAGCCAAGAAGCGGGGCGATTTCGACCCGAAGGTCAATTATGCGGCGCTCGCGGTTGCGGGGCGTGAGTTCGTGGCGAAAGACACCCAAAACAAGAAAGACGGATTGTTGAAAGACGGCACCACGCTGCGGGAATACGTCAAGAAGCGCATGGATGCGGTGCAGCCTGCACCCAATCCCAAACCGACTCCGCAGCCCGGTCCGGATGCCGATACGAAAGGAAGGTTCGCGCAGCTCGATCGTAATAAAGATGGAAAGCTGCAAATGCACGAGTGGCAGGGTTTTGAGAATGAACTGACAATTGGACTCAGTGAGCAGGTGGCCAACGAATGGCAACGCCTGGACACCAACCGGGACGGGACGCTGAGTCTTGAAGAGTTTGCCAAGAAGTCACTGCCAAACACCAAGTTACCCACCAGTCAACAGTTGGAAGTGTTGAACAACTTGCGTGATCTCTTCTTGCAGGACGGTCGGTGGTCGCCCCAGGACCAGACGATGTACTCGTCCATTCGCAAGGCCCTGCTTGATGCGGAAGCCGCTGCGGTGGCGCGACCGGCGGGCGTCAACCAGGCACAAGCGACCGCGCCACGGCAAGACGGTAACGCCGGGGTTCGAACTGTCCAACAGGGGTTGCAGGCAGCGACGGCTGCCGCCAATGCGCTCGTGCAGCAAGCAGCGGCGGCGCCTCCCGCAGCGCCTGACGCGGGTGTCCAAGCCCAATTCACAACAGCCAACCAGCGAGGAGAGGCCTTGGTAGGTGATGCAGATGCGGCATTGCGTGAAGTGCAAGCAGCCTTGGCTGCGGCCAATCAGCCAGTGGCCAGGTAACACGGTTCGCGGGACG
>JBBAPZ010000163.1:0-1165 GCA_040400605.1 Candidatus Sericytochromatia bacterium | reverse complement strand
TGTCTTTGCTGTCGGGCGAGAGCGGCCACTGGCCCGTGGAGAGTTCTTCTTCGGCGCGCCAAGCGGACGACTCCGACAAACCCACGGAAGTGGGCACAGCGTAGGTCAACACTTTTGGCGCGATATTCACATACCGCGTAGCGCGAGCCTTGCCAATTGGCGCGATTTTGCCTTCTGTCACCCACTTTGCCAAAGTTCTTTGCAAGCTGCGGCGTGGAACATCGGGCCATGCAACACAGGCTTGCGCGAGAGAAAAACCATCCGGCTGTGCCTGAATGGCGGTCAAAAGTTGATGGTTGAAGTCTGACATGATTGGCGCGATTATAAATAATCGCGCCAATTTGGCAAGTTGGTTCAGCAAGCCACCCTTGATCTGTACGTCAACAAACTTGATAACGTGACGAATGCGGTTTATTGATCAGGTTGTAGCGCAAAGCGCTACACACTACAATGCGTTGCAAATGATCAAGACATTTCGTCACAAGGGCCTGCAGCGCTTTTTCGAGACCGGCAGCAAGGCAGGCATTCAGGCTGCGCACTCTGCAAGGCTACGTCTTCAGTTGGCGGCACTTGATCAAGCGGTCAAGCCCGAAGACCTCTCGGCGCCAGCATGGGGACTGCACCCCCTAAAGGGCGATTTGAAAGGTCATTGGGCTATCACCGTCAATGGCAACTGGCGCATGGTGTTCATGTTCGATGGAACGGACGCTGTGCTTGTGGATTACCTCGACTATCACTAAGGCCGTCATGACTCGCATGCACAACCCCCCGCACCCAGGGGAAGTCCTTCGGGAGTATCTGGGTGACATCACCATCACCGAGGCCGCTGTCAAGCTGGGCGTCAACCGAGTCACGCTCTCGCGTGTGGTGTCTGGCGCAGCAGGTGTTTCTGCCGACATGGCCTATCGCCTTGCGCAAGCCTTCGGCACCAGTGCCGAAATGTGGGCGGGCATGCAGATGCAGTACGACCTTTATCAAGCGGGCAAGGTCAAGCGCCCCAAGATAGAGCGCTTGGCCGCTTGACCCGCAAGAATCCCCGGCCTTCAGGCCGGGAAATGCGCATTCAGTTACTTCCATAGCGCTACCACCTATAAAAATTCGAATACTTTAAGTTACGATCCAAGCTCACTTTTTGAGCACTAAATGGGTCTTAACTGGAACGAAA
>JBBAPZ010000162.1:0-1172 GCA_040400605.1 Candidatus Sericytochromatia bacterium | reverse complement strand
TGCATTGCAACCTAAAGTTGATCAGTTTTTAAAAACATTTTGAAGACGATTAAATAGCTGCTGTCGGTCACTAGTTCACGTTGATCTCCCGTTTTAAGCCTAGATTGGAAATTTTGGCGCCCGCCCGAATGACCGCTTCTGGCCGATAGCAGGCACCCTTCTATGTGAGCTGATGTCCGCTATTGACTTTTGCCCGTCAGCAAGAGATTTGCGCAAGTTTCAAACGATGACCGCAAGTTCTAAACATGGTTATCACGCTCCCTATAATTTGCTGATGCTTCAATACGAAACCATTCCCGTCACACCATTCCAACAAAACTGCTCGCTGATTTGGGACGATCAGACCCTTCAGGCGGCGGTGGTGGATCCAGGTGGAGATCTGGATTTGTTGTTGGGTGCCACCAAGCGTCTGGGCCTCAAGCTCGAGCAAATCTGGATCACCCATGGTCATCTGGACCATGCGTCGGGCACGGCCGATTTGGCCGAACAGCTGGGGGGGCTACCGATCATCGGGCCGCATCCGGCGGACCAATTCTGGATCGATGGGTTGCCTGAAGCTGCTGCGGCCTATGGGTTTCCGCCTGCGCGCGTTTTCAAGCCCACGCGCTGGCTGGCCGATGGCGACACCGTCACCTTGGGTGCGCACACTTTGCAGGTGCGCCATTGCCCGGGTCACACGCCGGGCCATGTGGTGTTTTACTCGCCCGACATCAAGCGTGCATTTGTGGGTGATGTGCTGTTTGCGGGCAGCATTGGCCGCACAGATTTTCCGCAGGGCAATCACGACGATTTGATCGCCAGCATCACCGAGCGTCTGTGGCCCATGGGCAATGACACGGTGTTCATTCCTGGCCATGGCCCAGAGAGCACGTTTGGTCGTGAACGACAGTCCAACCCTTACGTGGGCGGGACCTGAGTCGCGGGTCAGCTCCGGCGAGCCTGTTCGTAAAGGTGTTGCACCTTGGGCAAGTTGGCCTCAAGTTCCTGAATCCGGTTTGCGCCGCTGGGGTGCGTTGACAGGAATGAGGGGCTGCCATTGCCGCTGGCGGCTTGCATTTTTTGCCACAGGCTCACGCTGGCCTCTGGCCGATAGCCGCCACGTGCGGCGATTTCAAGACCCACCAAGTCAGATTCGGTTTCGTCGTCGCGGCTGTATTTCAAGGTGAGCAATT
>JBBAPZ010000161.1:0-1182 GCA_040400605.1 Candidatus Sericytochromatia bacterium | reverse complement strand
CTAGAGTCAGGACCCATAAATTTGCTTGAGCGACGGGTCGCCGTGTGATTCAAACTCCCAAAGCGGGGAGGCAGCATGAGCGATCTTTTTTGGTTGACGGAAGCCCAGGTGGACCGGTTGCGGCCGTACTTTCCGAGATCACGCGGTAAGCCGCGGGTCGATGATCGGCGGGTGCTGAGTGGGATAATATTCATACAGCGCAACGGGTTGATGTGGAAGCACGCCCCTGCAGCCTATGGCCCGCCGAAGACGCTGTATAATCGCTGGAAGCGGTGGAGCCGGATGGGTGTGTTCGCCACGATCATGACCGAACTGGCCGCGCAGGCCCAGAACACCGAGATCGTGATGATCGATGCGACCCACGCAAAGGCCCATCGGACTGCCTCAAGCCTGGCGGTTCAAAAGGGGGGCGCGGGCGTCTGATCGGGCGCACGAAAGGCGGGCTCAATTCGAAACTGCACGTCGTGGCCGATGCAAAAGGCCGCCCGATCCGGATGTTCCTCTCGGCGGGACAAACATCCGACTACATCGGGGCGCGGGCGCTTCTGTCGTCGATACCTCAGGCCGGGGCGCTGCTTGCAGATCGGGGCTATGATGCCGACTGGTTCCGCAATGCTCTGATCGACATGGAAATTTCGCCATGCATCCCGTCACGCATCGGTCGGAAAGTCCCAATCCCGCACGACACAGACCTCTACCGCCTGCGCCACAAGATCGAAAACATGTTCGCCCGATTGAAGGACTGGCGCCGCATTGCTACGAGATACGACCGATGCCCGATCCTGTTCCTCTCGGCCTGCGCACTGGCAGCCACGGTCATTTACTGGTTATGAGTCTGGAACCTAGGCTCAACGATTGGAATTATGTTAAGTGAAAAACCTAGGATGCTAGAAGAGTTCTCAATCTCAGATAGGCTGCTCTTGATTGTCTGATCTTCGAACGAAAAAACACCCTTTGAATACTCAAGTTGCTTGATGCTGGGAGCATCCCTCTTTAGGAGACTTTGCGCGCCAAACCTTACATACACATCATTCGCTGTGTCTCGTTTAATGTCCTGTGTGCGCGATACTTCTATCTTGAGAACAAGGCCCTGATAACCTTCACATGATATAAACACACACTTCGCGAAATCCCCAAGTGGGAAAATCTTGGATACGATATCAATAATTTGATTTGCGTCTT
>JBBAPZ010000160.1:0-1193 GCA_040400605.1 Candidatus Sericytochromatia bacterium | reverse complement strand
TCCATGATCATGGCGCGCACACGGTCGCCACTGCGCAGGTTTTCCTTGGGGATCATTTCGCTGCGACGCAGACGGCCTTCAATGCGACCGGACTCGCAAATGATGTCGCCCTTGTCCATGCGCTTGACGGTGCCGACAAAAATCTTCTCGCCACGGGACATGAAGTCGTTGAGCAGCATTTCGCGCTCGGCATCACGGATTTTTTGCAAGATGACCTGCTTGGCCGCCATGGCACCAATGCGGCCGATGGGCAAAGACTCGATGGGCTCTTCGATGTACTCATCGACTTCGATGTCCGGGATTTGCTCTTTGGCTTCGAACAGCAAAATCTCCTGCTCGGGCAACTGAAGACCAGCTTCATCGGGAACCACGTGCCAGCGGCGGAAAGTCTCGTAATTGCCGTTATCGCGGTCCACCGCAACGCGGATGTCCACTTCACCGGAATACAATTTTTTGGTAGCTTGGGCCAAAGCGGCTTCCACAGCACCAAACACCACGTCGCGCTCAACGTTCTTTTCACGTGAGATGGCTTCGACCAACATCAACATTTCGCGATTCATGACTTGACTCTCCTGTTCCACTGGGTCTGCGGTTCAGACCCGATAAAAATGCTCAAAACCCGACACCCGGTCAGGCTTCAACCTTTGGCTTGCGCCCTTTGAAATCCACCACGGGGGCCAAACGGGCCTCGCGCAATTCGTCCAATGTGAAGCCCAGCACATTCAAAGGTGCTGGGATCCTTTTTTTACTGATTCTTTGACCGGGCTTGCCGACAGGCTCATCGCTCCAGACGATTTGCCAACCTTCGCCGGTAGCTGTTCGCTCGAGAGTGCCGCGGAATTTTTTGCGGCTGGCACTGACAAGCCCTACAGCGTTTTCGCCCATGGGCGCTTTGAGCGTGATGTCAATCAACTCGCCGACAAAACGCTCGAAATCTTTTTCGTGACGCAATGGGCGATCAATACCGGGAGAGGAAACCTCAAGCCGGTTGTACGCAACGCCATCGACTTCGAGGGCAAACTGCAGTTGCCGATTGACTTTTTCGCAGTCTTCCACGTTGATGAAGAGCTCAGAGCCCGGCTGCCACGGAAAATCGATGGTAATGCGCAACAATCCGCCCGCAGTGCGGTCAATCTCAACCAGGTCATAACCCAGTCCAGTCACGGTTTCTTGAACAATTTGCTGCAATGCCA
>JBBAPZ010000159.1:0-1194 GCA_040400605.1 Candidatus Sericytochromatia bacterium | reverse complement strand
GCATCGGGATGAAGCTGGTGCTGATTCCCAAGGGGACATTCATGATGGGCTCGCCCGAGAGCGAAAAGGGCCGTTATGAGAACGAAACCCAGCACGAGGTGACGATCAGTATGGACTACTACCTTGGTGTGTACGAAGTCACGCAGGCACAGTACGAGAAGGTGATCGGTAAGAATCCGAGTCACTTCCAAGGTGAAGGGATTGAAGGAAGCAATTCCAATCATCCGGTCGAAGAGGTTTCGTGGTGGGACGCTGTCGAATTTTGCAAGAAGCTTTCGGACTTGCCTGACGAGAAGGCTGCAGGTCGCGTGTACCATTTGCCCACCGAGGCAGAATGGGAATACGCCTGTCGGGCAGGTAGTAAAACCGCGTATAGTTTTGGAGAGAGTTCAAAATCACTAGGCGACTATGCTTGGTTTGGCGACAACAGCAACGATCAGACGCACCCTATCGGCAAGAAGAAGTCAAACGCCTGGGGTCTTTACGACATGCATGGGAATGTTTGGGAATGGTGCAGCGACTGGTACGGTGAGTATCCCAACGGTGCAGTCAGCGATCCTGTTGGACCACGACCACGTAAGGGCTCGCACCGCGTGATCCGTGGCGGCAGTTGGTGCCACGAGGCTGCGTATTGTCGGTCGGCGTACCGTTACAGGTACGTCCCGCAGGACCAGGACGACCTCTTCGGCTTCCGCGTTGCCCTGAGACCATCCGGAATCCCCAAGTAGGCGGCTCAGCTCAGGATCAGATGGGTCCCTGGCAACATGTCATTGGGTGGTAGCGTTTCCACCTTGGCATCAGAAAAAGCGCCAACATATAATGATAGCCAGCAGATAGACAGCCACGACCTCCGCTCTGCACTGATGACAGGTCAACTCCCACAGGCGTCTGAGATCACGAGGTCTGCGGTAGACTTGGCAAATCATCGTTAGGATCGAGGTAAACGCAGCTTGGCTCGATGCTTCGTTTTGCGACACAGTGTCGTTTCCGTCGACGACCTGTTTGTATTCGGGAATCAGCCGCTGATAGTTGCCAGTTCCTTGGCACCAACGACCAAGAGTTTGTGAATCATCGACGGCGATGACGGAAGCATTTTTACAATTTGCCGAGGCTAAAAAACGCCCACATATAGTGGTATCGCAAAAGTACACACCAGCACACAGACATGACTGGAAGCCACTGTGTACTTTCGCA
>JBBAPZ010000158.1:0-1203 GCA_040400605.1 Candidatus Sericytochromatia bacterium | reverse complement strand
ACTAGAAGAATTGGATGAAAAGCCATGACCACCTCCCCCACCCTTCAGTATCCCCTACCCCAGCGTTGACGGACGAGGAGACCTTGAGTGCGGCCCTGGAGTGTTTGAAAGCGCATCTACCGGTGCCGATGCAAGGGGAGTGTCAGCCGGAGACCCTCTATCAGGTGTTGCTGTGGGCGGCGAGCCATCATGACAGCATTGAGCATGCCGCCCAACAATTGACCGGTGTGCCTACTGGCAACGATCTCCGGTACCACCTGGACAAATTTGAGGAGATGGCCACAGTCGAGCCGCAGGTGAATGCAGCCCTCCAAAGCCGCCTGCCGTCGGGCATCGTGAATCACCGCCATCGATTCGCCATCGACCTGCATCTGTTGCCCTACTACGGTCAGCCCAGTGAGGCAGAAGCGCCGTATATCTATCGGTCTCAGGCCAAAGCGGGTACCACGTCTTTCTTCGCCTACGCTACGGTGTACGTGATTCGTGCCCATCGGCGGGTCACGTTGGCAATCCATGCTGTGCGGCGAGGCGAGACGATGGTGGCCAGGGTCACCCGCTTACTCGATGCGATGGACACCTTAGCGGTGAAGGTGAAACGCCTCTATCTCGACCGGGGCGTCTACAGCGTGCCGGTGATTCGCTGGTTGAAGGCGTTGAAGATCCCGTTCATCATGCCCGCCATCATTCGGGGCAAAACCGGTGGCACCCGTGCCCTTTGCCGGGGACAACGCAGGTATCACACTGACTACACCCTCCGCAGCACCGTCCATGGTACCGTCACCTGCCCCCTGGTAGTGGTCTGTCGCTACCGCAAGGGTGCTCAAGGGAAGCATGGCATCCAATACCTGCTCTATGTGGTCTATCGGGCCAAGGTGGCGGGGTCGCAGGTGCATCGTCATTATCGCGACCGCTTCGGCATTGAGACCAGCTACCGCATCAAAAATCAGGCTCGCATCCGCTCGACCACCAAGAATCCCGTGCTACGGCTGCTCTACGTCGCTCTGACCTTTATCTTGGTGAATCTCTGGGTGTACCTGCTGTGGCAGACCGTCAGCGTGACCCGACGAGGGGGGCGACGAGTCTTTCAAGAACGTTTCCCGCTCAAAACCATGCTCTCCTTCATCCGCCAGGGTGTTGAGCGACATTTCCCCCTTGTCCGGGCTGTATATCTACCTATGACAGCATAAGTTTGTGATCTACTGA
>JBBAPZ010000157.1:0-1205 GCA_040400605.1 Candidatus Sericytochromatia bacterium | reverse complement strand
TGGTCTGGGTTGTCGTCACCGCAGGGAATGAGACCTGGTCGAAGTAGTAGGTTGCTCCAGAAGCATTAGTGCCAAAGGCATAGAAGATCACTGCCTTGCGGTACTGGGTATCGGCGTTGAACGCAGGTGTCCCAGCTCTTGGGCTGTCGAAGTTAAAGCTCAATGATTGCCAGCCGACAGAACCTGCCGTGGCTAATGTCTCGACATAGCGACTTGAGTTACTCGCATCCTCAAGCTTGAGAAGAATCGGCTGGTTAGCAACCGGCGAGTAGAAGTTCAGGGTGACAGTCTTGCCGTTGGGTCCGATTAGGTTGACGCCATTGGCCGCGGTGTAGAACACAGTGCCGGCGTAACTCTCAGCTCCCCTAACAATCTTTACTGCCTTAGTTGAGCCGCTAACACCGCCCGCTGGATGTGCATCAACCCCGCCACCATCGCCACCAAAGCCAATCAGATCCGCAGTGCCAGATTCAAAATCCAGGGTGATTGGTGTGCTGGTCTGAGTGGTCACCGTGGTGCTTGGTGAACTGGGCTGGTTTGAAATCGCACTTGACCCACCGGCGTAGGTACCCGGAATTGCAGTCTCTGGAGCCGGTGAAACCGGAGTGGTAGAACCGCCACCACCAGAGTTAGGCGAGCTAGTTGGGGTGACTGGGGCCGGAATGGTAGGCGAGACGCTTGGTGAAACTGAAGGCGAAACACTCGGCGAAACCGTGACTGGCACCACTGGTGAAACCGATGGCGAGACAGTCGGAGACTGACTTACTGGATTTGGTTTTACCGGTGGAGCTTGGAACTTCGGCAAAGCCTTAGTCAGCTTGCAGTTTTTGAACTTCTGGTCGAAAGGCTCTCTAACGCAACGGTTATCACCACTTCCGCCATCAACGAAGTCAATGCCCTTGCCACCAAAAATCTGATCGTGGCCGGCACCTCCGGAGATCTTGTCATTGCCGTTTCCGCCATCAATGACATCGTTTCCAGATGAGCCAAAAATCTGATCGTTGCCACCTAAGCCACAGATTACGTCCGAGCCATAGGTTCCAACGAGAACGTCAGCCTTCTCGGTGCCGATGATGGTGCACTTTGCTCCAGTCACCGCGAGCGGAGCAGCGCTAGCCGTTAGCGGGCCCGTGATGGTGCCGACTAGTAGTGAGATTGGCAGTAAAAATCCCGCCAGGGACTTTCTCACTTGAGGGTTACTTTGC
>JBBAPZ010000156.1:0-1213 GCA_040400605.1 Candidatus Sericytochromatia bacterium | reverse complement strand
TCGCTGTGTCACCTGTATAGGTGTTGGTCGCGCTCAGGGTCAGGGTGCCGGCACCTTTTTTCACCAACGACCCGGTGCCACTGATCACGCCCGAAATGCTTGAGTCGTTAATTGTCGTATTCACAGCGAGTTCGTAAGCCGTGGCATTGAACGCCAATGCAACGGCTGGAAGGGATACTTCACTGGCTTTCAGTTCGGCATTGGTCATGAGCGCTACGGCATCGGCATAGATTTGCATGCCGGTGGTGCTGACATTTCCTCCCAATCGGGTCGCGCCGGAATGCGCTGTGACCGAGCCCAAAGCGCCACTGACTGCCGCACCCACCGAACCACCCAAAGTGATGCTGCCGCTGCCCGCTGTCAAGGCCATGGTGTTGTACTCACCCGATTGCGAATTGACTGTGCCACTCAGGACCACATTCGCACCCGAAACAGATTGACCGCTGCCGGTGGTGTCGATCACCAAGTTGTCGTTCAGGGTGAGGTTGCCATTGAATGTGATGGCGCCCCCCGCAGATTGGTAAGTGCTGTTGGTTTCAATGCCGCTGGTCGCGGTGTAGGTCTGCGCGCCTGATGCGCCCGTGCGAACATCGTGCAAGACGATGTTTGCAGCAGTGACCGAGAGTGAAGTCAATGCAGTGCCTGCACCTACGGCATCGCCCAAGACCACATTGCCCATGCCCGCATTCAGAGCCAGTGCATGGGCACCATTCACGGCACCCGTGATCAGAATGTTGCCTGCACCCGATCCTGTACCCACGTTCAAGGCTTGGTTCAACACCAAGGCATCATTGAAACTGACTGCGCTGTTGCTGGTCATCAAGGTGGTTGCGGCAGAAACCGTGACGGCACCGCCGTAGGTTTGCGTTCCGCTGGTAGTTACATTTGCGCCAATGTTCGAGACACCGCTGATGCTCAAATTCGTGATGCCACTGAATTCACCATCGATTTCTGCTGCACCGGTGATGGCCAACGCATTATTGCCACCGGCCAAGGTACTTTGCGTGTTCACTGCGGTGCCGGCCAAAGTCCGGTCGCCACCGCTCAGGGTCACAGCACCGGTGTAGGTCTGCGTACCCGTGGTCGTGATGTTGGCGCCAATGTTCGAAGTACCCAACACGCTCAGGTTCGTAATACCGCTGAATGCACCATCGATGTCGGCTGCACCCGTGATCGTCAAGGCGTTGCCACCACCCGCCAAAGTGCTTTGGGT
>JBBAPZ010000155.1:0-1230 GCA_040400605.1 Candidatus Sericytochromatia bacterium | reverse complement strand
GGCAAGCTTTGGCCTGCAAAAGTCCGGCGCTTCGCGCCCAGTTGGCAGAAGCCAGTCGCGAAGAAACCGACCACTTGGCCTGGACCCAACAACGCCTGAACGACCTGAACGACCGCCCTTCGCTGCTCAACCCCCTTTGGTATGCCGGTGCCTTTGCCATCGGTTTTGCGGCAGGCAAGTTGGGCGGCGACCAAGTCAGCCTGGGTTTTGTGGTCGAGACCGAGCGCCAGGTCGAAGCCCATTTGCAAAGCCATATGGATCTGTTGCCTGCGGCCGATACGGCTTCGCGTGCGATCGTCTCGCAAATGAAAGCCGATGAAATGGCCCACGCCCAGATGGCGCTCAAAGCCGGTGCCGTGGAATTGCCCGACCCGGTCAAGTCGGTCATGAAAATGGCCGCCAAGGTCATGACCACCGTGGCGCATCGGGTCTGATTGACTGGGGTGACATTCAAGTCAACAAGTTTTCCGTCCGGAGTTTGAATCGTTCAACGGTTTTTGCGAGCATGCCTACATGCTCATGAGCGGCATACAGGGCCATGTGCAAGGTTTCAGCGCGGTCCAAATACTCGTGCACCATCAAATTACGCAGCTTTCGAACGGCCAGCCAATCGTCGGCACCATCGATCAGCCCCAGACGTTCGGCGCGGTCCAGATTTTCAAGGACCGCACCCACGCTCTCTTCCATGGCTTTGAGCCAAGCTGGTAACAACTTGTCACCCAACAAGTCTTGCAGCCGACCAAATCGGGCAACAAACGCATCCACTCGCTCAGAAAAATCAATATCTGCCAACTGAGCCACCAAGCCATCAGGATTAAAGGGCATGCCAAACAGACGTTGATCTGTTTGCTGCAAATGCATCAACTCGGCCTGAGCTGTTTTCAGCAACCCCGACAAACGTTCACGGTCGCCAGTAGCCAGCTTGTTTTTCAAACTTTGAGGGGATGAGGTCATGTCAGCAAAACACCTTCCGAAAGCGCCACCAGATCGACGGGCAAAGTGGAGTGTGAGGCGTCCAGCACGCGCACATCCACTTTGCGTCCGTCCAACTGTCTTTGCAATTGGGCTGACAGCAATGAGGCTTCCCAAAGAGGGTTATCGACTCGGTCATGGAGGCGTATGTGAAGGTCAATGTCCCCGCCTTTGACCGCATCGTCCAGACGCGAACCAAACAAACGCACCTGTGCACGGTCACCAAAACGCTGCAAAACAGCTTGATGGATGATGGCT
>JBBAPZ010000154.1:0-1230 GCA_040400605.1 Candidatus Sericytochromatia bacterium | reverse complement strand
TCAACAAGTACGGCGATGTGCTACCCAAGAGCGACCCCCGCGTGGTCCCCAGCTCTGGCACCACAGAAATGTTCTCGTTGGACCAACTGACTGACATTCGCAGGTCCTCGCCGGCCTCGGCCATTGGCGCTGCACTCAACGCCACGACCACTTTTGTCAATGGCATTTTGGCCAGCAGCATCACACCGGCCAATACAACAGCTACTCCCCCAACACCTGCAACACCGGTACCGCTTGCCGTTGGAACAGCTTTGAGTTTTAACATCAAAGTGGACGGAGCACCGACGACCGCGCAAACCATCACTTACACCACAAAAGCCGGCGACCAAGATCCCGAAGTCCTAGCCCGCAACGTAGAAATCGCCATCAACAACGTTCTCGGCGCCCTGCCCGACACCGGAACGCCAGCAATCAAAAATGCCCGCTTCGGCATCACCGTCGCTTTTGACCCCGACACCGCCAGGTTCTCTATCGCCTCGGGCACCACAGGCGACAGTTCCAGCATTGAGGTGACCACCTCCGACGCCAACGCTATCCGGTTTATGGGATTGAGTGGTACGGGCCTCAAGGTCGACGCATCGGCCAGTGAAGCTAAGCGGGGCAAGACCAGCGAACCCGCGGTTTTGCGTGGCGAGACCATGACCATCAACACCACCAAGAGCATCAGTACCTCATCGTCAAACAAGGACTTCTTTGTTTCGGTCGATGGTTATGCATACAAGGTCGAACTGCCCTTTCCCACCACTTACACCAACATCGACAGTTTTGCCAAGGCCCTACAAGACAGCATCAACGGCAAAACCGACCCAGCCACAGGCCGCATAGTCTCCGGCGTCATGGTCAACTTCGACCCCAAGGCCAAACAATTTGTGTTCACCACGGGCACCTCTGGTGAAAACTCTGCCATCCAGGTCACCGGTTCTGCCGACTGGGGATTGGCCAACACCGAAATGCAATTTGGCTCCACCAGCGAGTGGAAAAAATTGACCCAATTCACAGAAAACGGCGCCCTGCAATTTGTCAAAAATGGTGTTCAGACTGAAGATGCTGCAGGGCTGTCTGCCCAAACCGAATGGTGGCCTGTTTACCTCGACCGCGGCGAACTGAGCTTTGACCTGACCGGTAAACCCATCTCGCCACTGACGGGCATGCCCTTCGAAACCGCGTTCTTGGCAGGCGGTAAGGGTGCCCTGACCATGTCCATCGACTTCACCAAGTCCACCCAATACT
>JBBAPZ010000153.1:0-1231 GCA_040400605.1 Candidatus Sericytochromatia bacterium | reverse complement strand
AACTTTTGACGGGCACCACATAAAAAGCCGGCTTGTTTTCATGAAGAACAAGAAGTGGGGACTCACCACACTCGGTCACCAAATTCAAGGCGTCTGATAAAAAATCATCAAAACCAACTAGTTTGTTAACATTTGCAAAATTGATGATCATATGCGCTAGAGTACAACATACTGACCCAAATGTATGCAACGAACATCACTGAATGTCTCATTTCATCCTAGCTGCTCTGGCTGTTGTGGCCGCTTCGGGCGCTGCTTTCGCTCAATCTTCTGTGTCTTTGACAGGTAAGCTGCGTTTTGCTTACGGCGATGCCAAGTCTGCTACTGGTGCTAAGACAACTGGTGTTGGCGTTACCGACGGTGACTGGAACATCGCTGCTGTGGAAGACTTGGGCGGTGGCTTGAAGGCCGGCGCCAACATGGCTCTGCGTTTGCGCGGCCGTGACGCTGCTACTGATGCAATTTCTGGCGCTTCTTTGACAGACGGCAATGGGGCACGTCCACGTGACTCCAGCTTGTTCGTGTCCGGCGGTTTCGGTACTGTGACAGTTGGCGCAGTTGAAGCCGGCAACGGCATCTTGGGTTTGGTCACTGCTGGTGGTCCAACATACATCGGCTTGGATAACGGCGTGCAATTGGCTGCTGCTTCCAACGTTGACTTACTGCAATACACATCGCCTGCAATGAGCGGTTTCTCCGTTAAAGCCCTGATGCTCGACAACGTCGGTGCTGGCGGTGCTGAAGCCACTTCCGCTGCACAAGACGCGACAGTCCTTGGTTTGAACTACGCTAACGGCCCTCTGTCTGCTGCTGTGGACATGACCAGTTACGGCTTGAACTCTTTGATAGCTGGTGCTGACAGCCGTACACGCATGAGCGTCAACTACAACCTGGGCGTTGCCATTTTGGGCGCTGGTTATCAGACTGCCAAAGATACTGCTGGCGTGAAGAAAAACGAAACCGCTGTTAGCGTGTCTGCTCCTTTCGGCCCATTCAACGTTGGCGCTGTATACGCTACCAGCAAGACTGACGGCATCGTTGGCAACAACACAGGTTACGACTTGTCTGCCCAGTACAACCTGAGCAAGCGCACTTACGTGGCTTTGCAAGCTCAATCCACCAAGGCTGCTGGTGCAACTGCTTCGGCAACCAACACACGCGTTCAGTTGGCTCACGCTTTCTAATTTGATGCTGGCGCAAGCCAGCTGAGAGTTAAAAGCTAAAAAACCCA
>JBBAPZ010000152.1:0-1241 GCA_040400605.1 Candidatus Sericytochromatia bacterium | reverse complement strand
TTTCAAATGCGCCCCATGACGCGCTAGGCCAAGTGATTTCCCCCTCATGCGGGCTGGGGCATTGCGGTTGGCATGGATCCACACTAGGATCATTCAAAATGCCAATCCATTGATCATTCCTCGCTGCATTCATTTGGAATACCGATCAGGTTGATCTGAGATTCAACGACATGAAACACATCTATCAACTTAAAAAATGGCTTGTCTGGACATTTGCAACCACGACGCTTTCTGCTTTTGCTCAGTCGGTCACGCTTGAGCAGAGTCAGTGCAGGCCGGAGGTGATTAAGCGTCCCACTTTAGTAGGCATGGCGGTCACCGGGGAGTTGTCAGGCTTTGACCCGTGCCACCCCAGTGTGTCTTTCAAAATCCCAGCAACCCGCGCAGATTCAAAAAAGCCGCCGTTGGTCATAGCAGTGCATGGCGGAGGCGGGCGGGCTGATGCCGAGGCCATCACGAATGCATTCTTTGCAAGCGGCATGTCCACCTTGATTTTTGACGCCTATAAACACAACGGTGTTCCACCGCGCACTGGAAATGCTTACCGGCAAATGATGCTTTACAAAGTGGCGCTGCAGGCTTACCAATGGGCATTAACCCGACAAGATATCGATGTCCAAAGGATCTATCTGTATGGCATTTCAAATGGCGCATCGGTGGTGCTCAATTTAGCCGCGGTGGTAGATCCCCAACATGTGCAGGGCGTTTTCTCTGAGGCACCCACACCTGTTGGTATGGGTTACCCGTGGGAGATTCGGGTTCCTGTGCGCATTGCTTTTGGCAAGGAAGATGATTTAGGTGCACGTGTGGGACAGCGCCGGTGGATGATTTCTGATCCATGCCGGTTCACCCTAAAAATTGCCGATGCACCGAATGGAACAGCCGACAATTGCAGTCAAGCAAGCCCCTCTGGAACCATGCTGACCACGATTCAATGGTCAGAAAAAGTGCAGACCCAACACAATGCCAAACTCGAAATTCAGTACTTCGATGAGGTGGCGCATGGCGCTTTCCTTGGCCCCTTAAAAGTTCAAACCGCACAACAATTTGCTGCCAGCAAAGGTTTTCAGATGCCGGCAGACATGGGCTGGAGTGAGGGGGGAACCCCCGCGGGGCAGCAAGCCCTTTTGCGCAGTGCATTGCAATTTTTTGGCGTGATACCGCTGCGTTGAGCAAGCCCTATCAGCAATTCGCGCGGCGGTGATCGGCCACTCTGCGGTCTTCATATTTGATGTCTGGGC
>JBBAPZ010000151.1:0-1265 GCA_040400605.1 Candidatus Sericytochromatia bacterium | reverse complement strand
GCGAGCGTGCTTTTTCGAGTGCCTTGTCGTTGCCTTTGAGGGCGCGGTTTTCCAAGGTCAACACGTGTGTGAACAGCTCCTTCTCGAAGTTGAGCAGGAACAAGCGCACGCGGGCACGGTCTACGGGGTCACCGGGCATCAGTTGAGGGTGCGGAAAGCGCTCGTCGATGTACTCGTTGATGATGTTCGACTCGTAAAGGATCAGGTCACGCTCAACCAGGATCGGCACCTGACCGTAGGGATTCATCACGTTGATGTCTTCTTGCTTGTTGTACAAGTCCACATCGCGGATCTCGAAGTCCATGCCTTTTTCGAACAACACAAAGCGGCAGCGGTGTGAGAAAGGGCAAGTCGTTCCGGAATAAAGCACCATCATGGCGGAGGCTCCTCAAAAAATCAAAAAGAGTGGGAGGCCACAAAGGCCTGCCACTCCAAAGAACCTGGCCAGACGGCCAGGTGGAAGATCAATTACTTGACGTCTTTCCAATACGCGGCATTCAAACGCCAGGCAATGAAGGTGAAGACAGACAAGAAAATCAGAACCCATACACCGATACGCACACGGGTGTTTTGGGCCGGTTCGGCCATCCACTGCATGTAACCCACCAGGTCACCAATGGCTTGGTCGTATTGCAGAGGTGTCATCGTGCCAGGCTTGACTTGATTCCAACCCTTGAAGATCTGGACCTTGTGACCGTGGTCGTCTTTTTCTTCAAAGATCGGCTGACGCTCACCCTGCAGTTGCCACAAGGGATGGGGCATGCCCACGTTGGGATACGCCAGGTTGTTCCAGCCGGTGGGCTTGGAGTCATCCCGGTAATAGGTGCGCATGTAGGTGTAGAGGTAATCCGCACCTGTTCCACCGGGGCCCGAACGCGAACGCGCCATCAAGGTCAGGTCAGGTGGGTTTTTGCCGAACCATTCCTTGGCTTGAGCTGGATCAATCGCGGCCTTCATGGTGTCGCCCACACGCTCGGTGGCAAACATCAGGTTGTCTTTGATTTGCTGATCGGTCAAACCAATGTCTTTCAGGCGGTTGTAACGCATGAAAGCGGCCGAGTGGCAATTGAGACAGTAGTTGGTAAAAATCTTGGCACCGTTTTGCAAGGCTGCCAAATCGTTGGTTTTGTTGGGTGCTTTGTCCCAGGCAATACCACCGCCAGCGGCGTGGGCACCGGCCACCAGGCCCAGCGCCATCACAAAGCCCAATGCGAGTTTCTTGAGGTTTTTCATGTTCTTGAATCTCCGTGATCTCAGTGAGGCGT
>JBBAPZ010000150.1:0-1274 GCA_040400605.1 Candidatus Sericytochromatia bacterium | reverse complement strand
GCCAAAGCACCAAGAAAATTTTGTTGGTACTCACCGATGGCGAACCCTCTGACGTCGACGTGACGGATCCGAACTACCTGATGCACGATGCTCGCCAAGTGGTACACAGCTTGCAAGCGCAAGGGGTGTTTGTGTGGTGCATTCAACTGCACCCTGCGCACGAGGCGAGTGTGCGGCATGTGTTTGGTGACCATTGCACCTTGGTTGACCGGATGGGGCAGCTGCCCGAAACTTTGGCCAATTTATTTTTCAGATTGACCCGCTGAGGCATCTGCAACTGCACAGGCGACAATTCCCTGGTCCGCAGCAGAAAAAGGTTTTCTCATGTCCATCCAATGGATTGTTTTTGCTCAGGCCCGGCCTCAATACGCGGTGCCTGTGCTCACCGAGCAGACGGTTTGTGCGGTTGCGAGACTCAAGGAGATGAAGATGAATGGCAAACGGATTTTTTTGTACACGCCACTCGCGCTGGGCTTGTGGGCCTGTATGGGTTGGGCACAAGCCGACGAGGCGGTGTATGTGCCGCGACCCGAACAGGTGAATGGCCCTGTGTATGCCATCGTGGGGCCTTTGGGCCAGAGAAGCCAGGCCAACGCCGGGCTCAATGCCAATTACGGGTTTGTGGTGACGCCTCAGGGGGTAATCCTGATCGACAGTGGGGCCAGTGCGCACAGTGCGGCGATGCTGGAGCAGGCGATTCAAAAAGTCACCCGTCAACCCGTGCGCTGGGTGCTCAACACGGGTTCACAAGATCACCGTTGGTTGGGCAATGCTTACTTTGCGGCCAAAGGTGCTCAGGTGCATGCCTTGGCCGCAACCGTGAAGACCCAAAAAGACTTTGCCGAGCAGCAAATCCTCGGCTTATCCCGTTTTGTGGGCGATCAGATGAAGGGGACCCAAGTCCAGCATGCCACGGTGGTTCATCCGGCAACTGAGGTGTCTTTGACCTTGGGTGGTGTGCAGTTGCAGTGGATACAAACCAATGCGCATTACCCGGGTGACACCATGATCTATGTGCCGTCACACGCCGTCGTGCTGACGGGGGATCTGGTCTATGTGGACCGTCTCTTGGGGGTGCTGCCGCAGTCCAATGTTCGCCATGCCAGTCAGGCATTTGAGCGTTTGCGCACCCTCGCGCCTCGGCACGTGGTCCCCGGCCATGGCCGCGTGACCGACATGGCGCAAGCACAAAAAGAAACGGATGACTATTACCGTTTTCTGATCACGCAAGTGGGTTCAGCGGCGCGCAATATGGAGCCCATGAGCGAGACCCT
>JBBAPZ010000149.1:0-1287 GCA_040400605.1 Candidatus Sericytochromatia bacterium | reverse complement strand
AATTTGACAGCAGTGCCATTGATGTATTGGTTCCCCTTTATGATAACCAAAAGTCTTTATTTTTTACCCAATTGGGGGGGCGAAATAAAGACAGCCGCAATACAATTAATATCGGCGCCGGGGTTCGCGCTTTTTTAAATGACTGGATGTACGGCGCCAATACCTTTTTTGATAATGATATTACCGGTAATAACCGACGGGTCGGTATTGGTGCGGAAGCCTGGACTGATTACCTGAAGTTATCTGCAAACGGTTATTTTGGCACGACCGACTGGCATCAGTCTCGCGATTTTGCGGATTATAATTAACGACCTGCCAATGGTTATGATCTGCGTGCCGAGGCTTATTTACCGGCTTACCCGCAATTAGGCGGTAAATTAATGTATGAGCAGTACAATGGTGATGAAGTGGCATTATTCGGCAAAGATAAACGCCAGAAAGATCCACATGCCATCACGGCAGGGATCAGTTATACCCCCGTTTCTTTGGTTACGGTTGGAATAGACCACCGCGCGGGTAAAAACAGTAAATCCGACAGCAGTATTAATGTTCAGTTCAATTACCGCCTGAGCAATTCCTGGCAGTCGCATATCGACCCCTCTGCGGTGGCAGCCACCCGCACCCTGGCGGGGAGCCGTCATGATCTGGTTGAGCGTAACAACAATATTGTGCTGGATTATCAGAAACA
Source organism: Candidatus Sericytochromatia bacterium (assembly GCA_040400605.1). Taxonomy (GTDB): domain Bacteria; phylum Cyanobacteriota; class Sericytochromatia; order S15B-MN24; family JAQBPE01; genus JBBAPZ01. The sequence goes on along the minus strand of JBBAPZ010000149.1, from coordinate 599 downwards.
GGAATTGATCCGGCTGGCGCTGACGCCAGCGCAGGTCACTGCTGAAGCGAGTTCAACCGTGGTGGTCAGTGCGCAGGTCACCAGCAAATATGCCTTTGAACGAATCGAATGGGACAGCGCCGCGCTGATAGCCGCAGGCGGGGCTCTCACGCAGATCTCCCCCCAATCGGCAGCGGTAAAATTACCCCCTTATCAGCTAACGCGCAGCAGCAGTAATATTCATCTGTTGAGTGCTGTGGCTTATGATAATCAGGGTAATGCTTCTAATCGCGATACTGTGCAGGTGACGGTGATACCCAGCACGGCGACCATTACGGTATCGAACCTGACAGTCACGACTGATGGTGCGCTGGCGGACGGCAGCGCCACCAATGCGGTGCAGGCGGTTGTCACCGATGTGAACAATAATCCGGTATCAGATCAGGCGGTGACGTTTAGTGCCGATAACGGTGCGACCGTGACCACGGTGATTGGCACCACGGGGGCGGACGGGATTGCCACGGCGACACTGACCAATACCGCGGCGGGTGTCAGTAAGGTGACAGCAAGCGTTAACGGTAATAGCCAGTATGTGAATGTCACTTTTGTTGCCGACGGCA
>JBBAPZ010000148.1:0-1287 GCA_040400605.1 Candidatus Sericytochromatia bacterium | reverse complement strand
AAATCAGGGACGCTAAATGCGTCGTCGTGACTGCGGCGACAAGGCAGCCTGGGGGGGCTATCCCCATGGCTGCCATCTTGCATGGGTAAAAAATTATACTTCTTGCCCTCCAACGGTGACGTCAAGCTGATCGCGCGCCTTCGGTGCTACCAATTTGGGGTGTAACAGCCTTGCACTGCCAAATTGATGCGGATTTACGACACCATTAACAGGAGGGGCATTTCGCCTCAAAAAAGCGCTCCCACCTGCCTGCAGCTTGCGAGGACGGGTGGGATACCGCCTGTTACCGGGCCCATCCCGGTAACAGGCCCCTTTTGAGAATTGCGCGACACCGTCAGGTCTAATCTGCACGCAGTTGTAAAATTTGCGCAACTGATGCGTTGCCCCCGAAAATGCGCGGATTTACACCACCGCTAACAAGTCTGAGCCAGTGATGGTCGGACTCTTATTTTTTGACCGTTCTTCAATCCCAGGGATTGAGGGTCATCGCGCCACAGCGCTCAAGTTCGGCGACGTTGCGGGTCACGACGGTCATTCCACCCACGATGGCGGTGGCTGCGATCTGAGCGTCTGCCAGGGGCAACAAGCTGCCACGGGCCGCGGATTCACCACGCTTGATACCCCACGTCAGGGAAACTCCGTATCCACCGCCAAAATTCGGCCGGCAAAGCGCTTCAGGAGGTCATTGGTGACCCAGCTGATCAGCATCGCCTTGCGAAAAGAGTCCGGCAGCTTGCTGAGGCCAGCCTGGATCTCTCCGAGCGTGATCACGCTCAGGAACAGGTCCTCCTCCGGTTGCTGCGCCAGCCAGGCCAAGAACCCGGCATTCGGTGTCGGCCTGATGAGGTACGAGACCACGCAGGTGTCGAGCCGGTACTTCAAAGGTCCATTACCCCGGCGGCTTCGGACGGCCGCCCTATGTCCAGCTCCTGGCCGACCAGCGGCAACGCGCGAAAAAACACAACCAGCGAAGTGTTGGTGCGCGTCAATGCATGGTAGTCACGGGGCGACAGCACGTAGGCCGCCTCCCGCCCGTGGCTGGTGATGATCTGGGGACCTTGATTCGCCGCATCCCGCAGTACCTGACTCAGACGGTTCTTGGCGTCTTGCACCTGTCAGGCTCGCATGGCCTCTCCCTTGCTGTAAATGGCTAGACTGTCTGGATGTTATCGTTGACTGAGTTGGGAGGGAAGGGACCGGCAGTGGGACGGTGCGATTCGTGTCACTTCAGTGCGGCGATCGCCACCTGACTGATGCCACGCACCCATCACGGGTGAGACGTGATCG
>JBBAPZ010000147.1:0-1304 GCA_040400605.1 Candidatus Sericytochromatia bacterium | reverse complement strand
CAGGGGTGTCCGGTTGAGAGGGTGATTGGATTTTGTTGATTGTTCAAGATGAGTGACTTGCGAGCCAAAATGGATGCCACGCATTTGAACTTCGGGATGTCTATGGAGAGCATTTGTGGCCATGAACACTGGCCGCTACATCCTCTCCCAAGTTCTCGATTTGGTCGATCGCAAGTCGCTCTCCCGATTGGTCCAGCGCTACGATGCGGAGAGTCGGGTGAGGCACTTCGGATGCCGCCAGCAGTTGATCTGCATGGCCTTTGCGCAGCTGACCTGGAGGGAAGGTCTGCGCGACATCGCCACTTGTCTCAACGCTCGGCCGGAAGCTCTCTACCACCTTGGCTTCCGAGAGAGGGTGGCCCGCTCCACCTTGGCCGATGCCAACGAGCAGAGGGACTGGAGGCTCTGGGAAGATCTCGCCAAGGGGCTCATGCGCAAGGCGCGTGCTCTCTACGCCGGAGAGGATCTCGGGCTGGAACTGCAGAACACGGTTTACGCTCTGGACTCCACCACCATCGATCTCTCCCTCACGCTCTTCCCCTGGGCGGATTTCCGATGCACCAAGGCGGGGATCAAGATGCATACCCAGTTGGATCTCCGGGGACCCATTCCTACGTGCGTCCACGTCACCGAGGCCCGTCAACACGACGTCCGCTGGCTCGACGAACTCTTCTTCGAGTCGGGAGCCTTTTACATCATGGACCGGGCGTATATGGACTTCTCCAGACTTTGCAGGGTGGCAGCAGCGGGAGCGTTCTTCGTGACTCGGGCCAAGAGCAACATCCGCTTCACGCGCCATCGCTCTCTGCCCGTAGACTACGAGGCCGGCGTCATGAGCGATCAGGTTGGAAGGCCAACCTTGCCCAAGGCACAAGCCGACTTCCCGTGGCCTCTTCGCAAGGTCCGCTACTTCGACGCGGAGCGTGGCAAGGATCTGATCTTCCTGACCAACAACCTGGAGATCCCTGCCTGCACCGTGGCCCGTCTCTACAAGATGCGCTGGCAGATCGAGCTCTTCTTCCGATGGATCAAGGGGCATCTCCGCATCAAGCACTACTTCGGAACCAGCCCCAATGCGGTGAAGTCCCAGATCTGGATCTCGGTTGCCGTTTATCTCATGGTTGCCATCCTTCACAAGCAACTTGCCCTCCCGGGAAAACTGCACAGGACTTTGCAACTTTTAAGCGTTCACCCGTTTGAAAAACATCCTCTCCATGAACTACTTACAGAAAGCAACTTTCAGACTTGTGAGCCCTCAAAATCTAACCAACTGATGCTGTTGGACTTATAACCGGACACGCGTG
>JBBAPZ010000146.1:0-1310 GCA_040400605.1 Candidatus Sericytochromatia bacterium | reverse complement strand
TCAATTCTCAAATCCGCCCAGCTTCGTCCCGGCCGCATCGGGTCAATGCCGAAGGCTTGGTAGAGATAGCTTTGCCAGGCGTTGTAGGCGATCAACGCCACAGCCACCACCGTCCACACTGCATTCGCTCGCCCCTTGTGAACGTAGGCCCGGTCCAGATTGATTTGCCCCGCCAGTTCGTGAAAACCAGTGTTTTCTTGACTCCACTTTTCCTTCATTAAGATTGTGACTGCCTGAGGAGACGCCAATTGTGCCGGCAAATTGGTTACGCATGCACCCAGGGAACCATCACGAAGTCTAAATGCCACTGTCCGGCGTCCGTTGGGAGCCTCAAATTCTGTATGAAGTCGCCCTACCCCGTCGTGAAATCTTGAGAAAAAGTCTGCATAGTGTTCTGGAGAAAGGAGAACACCGTGAGACGAACCCGAAACACCTCGCCCCCTGTTTACACGCAGGCTGAAAAGGCTGCCACTGTCAGTGAAATCGCGCGCCGTAGCAGAAGCGAAGGGCGCTCTGTAGCAGCCATCGCGGGTGATCTGGGCGTCAGCCCGGCAAACTATTACAAGTGGCGCAGTGACGGGATCATCCCCCAGCCAACCCAAGTCTCACCAGTTCGACGCCCCTTATCTGGTGAATATTGAAGCAGGCTTACGGATTTTCCTTGAAAACCCGGCGGTTAACATCGACAACAATATCGCGTAACGGGCAATACGAACGCCGATTTTGGGACGAAAAAACTTTTATGGCTCCCGCTCCCGTCGCGGAGCCGAAAACGCAGCCGTGATGTACACGATCATTGATGACGCAAAAAGGGTCGGTGTTTCACCATATGCTTACATCATGGCGGCTGTTGAATATTCACTCGCCACCATGGGGGCAATCCTGTTGCCGGAGGAATTCAAAAGGCAGCTTGATGCTGTTCGGGAGCCACCTGTCACCGGCTGAGGCTTGTCGGGCCCTGATTTGAAACTTATCCCCCACTGATGCAAATCAGTGGGGGATATCGCAGTGTCTGACAATACGTGCCAGGGCGACTTTGTACAAGTTTTACCGGGCGGGGTTGGGCACCCGCCGGGCTCCAATGCGAGGTTTCAAGTCACACTATCCTCCTCTCCCAGGCTTCGCCTGGCGCGATGAACGCGCACCGATACTTTTGATAATTCGCCGTCTACAACGGGTATGCTGCAGAGGTGAAAAACACGTCGGTGGACCCTGTTGGGTGCCGCGAACCCGGAGACAACCTGATGCTCAATCCTCACAAGACTAATACTCATCCACCGCTTATCTGCAGGATGCACGTCACGAGCTTG
>JBBAPZ010000145.1:0-1349 GCA_040400605.1 Candidatus Sericytochromatia bacterium | reverse complement strand
CAATACAGGTAACGCTCGCAAGCACGATGCCACTTTGGACCAACTGTCTGTTTCTATTTCAAACGGCAAAATCATTTTGGCCGACCGAAATCAGGATGAATCCAACTTCGGAAGCGGCCCTCGTGTTGAAATTTTGGCCAGCTCACGCACAGTGGCGACGCCAGCTGGTGCAATTACGGCCAAAGTGGCACCTGTGAATTTAGATCGTGCCAAGGCATTTGCTCAGCGCTTCACTTCTCAGTTGGCCGCTGGTTGCGATGTCGAAGTTGAGCCCACAGGTCCCACAGCGGGTGAGTGCGATGGCGTCACAAACGCCTCAAGCAATATCTTCCATACCAACTTCAAAGACAAAGGGATGACCTCGTGGCGTTGGGTGCGTGGTTGGTTGTCGGATGCTTTCGAAACAACAGATCTGACCGGTGTCTCGGTCTCGGTGGTTTCTTCGGCGCTTGGCTCCTTTTTGGCGGACGACGGCCAGCGCGTCTACCGAATCTTGCTCAAGTTCTCCAAGGGAACGGATGTGGTGATGCGCCAAATTTTGGTGGCCGATGACGGCACCAACGTCAGGGCCTACGGCAACCAGAAAAACTTTTTCTTTTACATGGCGTCACGCTTTAACCACAAGGCAGATGCTAGCGGCCAATACCCGTACTACCCCAAATACGAGCAGGGCGTTTCGATCATGCTCAGGCCATGGTTTGCAGGGCAAAATGATGTGATTTTTGGAGCGCACGTCACAGGTGCCGGATTCCCAACGGCTCGACAGACAAGCGGTCAGATTACTGCTAATGGATTGACTGCAGGTGTTGACGTCAACCGAAACGGATTGGTATCGGGTGTTGAGGTGTTTGATCGCCGTACATTTGGTTGCTCTGCTTACGCGATAGACCCATCCGTTTATGCCGAGAGAAATCAAGCGGCATGGACCAATCCACCGAGCACAAATGGTGCTCATCGCTGGAGACCAGATTCGACGACTTGCAATCCTTTGTTTGACTTCTTGCGCTACGACCTTCAGCGAGACGGTGCTTACGTGTTGCCTAAAAAAGGTGATGTGTACACAGTCACCTTGTATCTCGATGCCTCAAAGTTCACTTCGGCGCCAGCTGGCGCAGGCACAGCTGTGAGTCGAACAAACAGCGATGGTGTGAGCAAATCGGTATACCCCTTCACGTTCAACTACACCATGCCTGCTGATGCTTTTGCATTGCCCGATGCTAACTTCAACCCCAGCACCTTCGGCTTTCCGGGAGTGACGGACGAAACCAGAACCAATTTGGCTCAGTTGGAAGTCGGACAAGATTTGGCCATTTCGTGGAGCCGCAACAAAACCACTTTGGCTGACGGTG
>JBBAPZ010000144.1:0-1355 GCA_040400605.1 Candidatus Sericytochromatia bacterium | reverse complement strand
CTCAAATGCTCGTCCTGGCCTATCTGCAACTCCCCGGGGTGCAAGAGCACGTCAGGGTCAAAGTCAACACAAGTAACCGTGCGCTGAAAATTGGCCAAGCGGTGAATCTGACTTACACGCACTCGGACGTGGTGATTTTTGGGTCAGACGACCGTGCGGTTTAATGGCTTGAGTTGACGGCTGGGGTCAATCCCCAGCCGCCATTAGTTCCAGGCACCCTTTCGGGTGCCTTTGGGATCAAATGACTGGGTTGCTGTACAGGTAGATATTGTCCAGCCAGACCGTATCACCTGCGCCCGCACCCGAGATGATGAGCTGTGCCAAGTGCCCTCGGGATGTCAATCCCTTGAAATCACTCAATGGAATGTCCAACCCTACCCACTGATTGCCATCCATCGATGGATGGCCAGCGGTATTGAAGCTGAGCTCTGCCTCTACGTTGTCGCTGTTGTTGGCTTCCCATACGCCATTGGCACCAAAATCAACCAACTTGATCTTGAATGAGCTGTCTGGATTTTCTTTCCACACATCCATGTGCAAATGGGTCATGTCGCTGGCATCGATAGGTTCGGCCTTAAATTCGATTCCTGCGAGAGTGAGGTCAGAATATTTCTTGACCTCATTCCCCGCGATTGTGAGATTTGCCAAATCGGCGTTGTCCCAGTTAGTGGACCATGTATCCACAGTAACGTCATCATACATATCGCTGAACAGTGAGATGACCTTGGCTGCGGCCACCGTGGGTGTCGGAGCCAGTTCATGTGTTGGCACCTCGGTCAGCAGTTCGATGTCGGTGAAGTAGAAGGTGAATTGGGTGGCGCCGTTGTCGCCGGGCATGCCGATGAGGTAGCCCGAGTGGTTGGCGATGCTCGCTTGGTTGCTGAATTGGGCCAGTGGGATGGCCACATCGAACCAGCCATTGCCCAAGTCGGTGGCGCCGGCGTAGGAGTCCAGCTCGATGTTGACCACGCTGTCTGTGGCGCCGCCGATGAGCTTGACCTCCAAGCGGCCGTTGGGCGTGTCGGCGACTTTGATGCTGAAGGCTTTGTAGCCGTTGGCGAACCCGGCACCTACGGCGGTGAAGGCTGCAAAGGCAACGTTCACATTGGGCGCATAGCCCACGCCGGAGACAACCGAGCCGACGCGGGCGTAGACGTCATGGGGATCGTCTGCGGACGCGAAGTTGAAGGTGGCGCCGTTGCCAAAAGACTCGACGCCGGCAAACTGGGTGGCAAAGTCTTGGGCAGCGTTGACGCTAGAGAACAGTTGACGGTCTGTCAGCTCGGGCGGCGGTGGTGCGGGCACCTCGGTCAGCAGTTCGATGTCGGTGAAGTAGAAGGTGAATTGGGTGGCGC
>JBBAPZ010000143.1:0-1389 GCA_040400605.1 Candidatus Sericytochromatia bacterium | reverse complement strand
TCATCGACGACGTGCTGGCCGCCAACCCCAAGAACGTGGAAGAGTTCAAGGCCGGTAACACCAAGGCCCTGAACGGCTTGGTCGGCCCGATCATGAAAGCCAGCAAGGGCAAAGCCAATCCGGGGCAGGTGAATGCTTTGTTGATGAAAAAGCTGGGCGGTTAACGCTCACGCTTTTGGGTGTGGAAGCGAGTCCCTGCTCGCGAATGTCTGTTCACTCAACACCATCGTCGCAGGGGCAGCCTCTACAGGGGAATCAACTGATACCTAGTTCCCCGCCCTGTCCCCGTCTGCACCAACACCCCCATCTCGCACAGCGCCGTGAGTTCGCGATAGGCTGTGGCGCGTGACACGCGGCAGAGGTTCACGTATTTCTCGGTGCTGATGCCGTTGGCAAATCCTTCTGGCCCCACGTCATAAAGCTTGCTGATCGCCTTGGTTTGCGTGGGCGTGAGCTGCGGGTGTTACTCGCGCAGTTCGGACCAGAAGCGGGTTTTGCGCATGGCCGCCTGCATGTGCTCCCTGGTGGCGTCGGCAACTTTGTGCAAACAGCCCACAAACCATTGCAGAGGCCCATGAAGCGTATCCCGGGGATTTACGCTTCAATCTCTATCGGTAGACCTCACGCCGATTGCCGATACGCAGCACGCGCACCAGAATTTTCTGATCCTGAATGTCGCAGATGATGCGCCAGTCGCCAACTCGATACTTCCAATAGCTGCCCAAACGCTGACCCGAGAGGGCCTCACCGATGTCGCGTGGATTGGTTAAGCTGCTGACGCGTGTGCGCAAAAAACCCACCAACCGGATCTGGATGGGCTTGTCGAGTTTGCGCAGGTCTTTGAGGGCATCCGGGTCAAACTCAATTTGCCAAGCCAAGCTCACGCTCCACGTCTTCCAGTGAAATGGTATTGCGGTTATTCCGGGCGCGGGCCTCGGCCAAGAAATAGTCTTCGAGGTCGTCAATGTGTTCGAGGATGGCTTCGCGCACCAGCGCGGTCTTGGTCAACCCAGTCTCTTTGGCCAGCTGGCCCAAGCGGGTTTCGATGTTTTCGGGCAGGCGGATGGCGAGCATGATTTCTTCCCTTTCAACGATTGCTATACAAGTATAGCCGGCCCATCCACCACAGCCAAATTTGACAGAATCAGTCGGCTGAACGCCATTTCGGTCCGGGTCAATCTGCAACTTGGCTTGGTGTTGGCTCGGTTCATGACCCCTTTGCTGTTGGCACCCCACATGTCTACAACAAACATGCTTTCAAGGCATGTGACACCCTTCGGCCACGGAGTGGCCTCCTAAAAGAACAAAGTCTGTGTTGGCTTCAGTGCGCTAGCGGCACCACTTCTTGCTCAATTGCCCCAAACAAACTCTCGCCGTTCAAGCCCTTCA
>JBBAPZ010000142.1:0-1390 GCA_040400605.1 Candidatus Sericytochromatia bacterium | reverse complement strand
ATTTGCCCTGCTCAATGGCGGCAATGGTCTGGCGCGTGACGCCCACCTTGTCGCCTAAATCGCCCTGCGTCATCTCCCCGGCGAGGAAGCGCAGCGTCCTGATATCGTTGGTGAAGGGTGTTTGGGCCATCGGGTCAGTAGCCACGGCGAAGACCGTAAATTTCCACGGTCAGCCGCGTCAGTTCGGCCAGAATGAACGTGAATGTGATCATATGAACGATAATGACAGCGCTCCAGCCCACCCACGCCGCGCCGATTGTCAAAATGACACCGGTACACAGCATATGATAAGAGATTGAAATACCGCGGCTTTCGATGCGGTGCTCGCGTTCGTCGGGCGTCATCGTGCCGCGGCCTCGGTTGGCGACCGCAACCATAACGACCGCAACAATCATGATGATCAGGCCACCGATGAGTGCGGCTACCAAGCCGCCTATCGACAGCGATGCCGCGCCATTCCCTGCGGATAAAGCGAGGCCCACGGATCCGAAATACCACAGATACGGCGCGGTGCCCGATATCAAAGTGGCCCACAAAATTTTCTCGCGAAATGACATATGCGTCGCTCCTATATCCTAATTATTTTTGCTGAATTCGCCCACCTGCAGCGGCGGCGTCGTTTAATATCCCCGGCGATATCCAACCAAATTTAGTGATGCACGTATAAGCTCGGCTATGACAACAACCGCGAGCATAATGTTGAACGTCATGAAACCATCGAAACCCGAAAATAGGAGTGACAATACCAAAAAGCAGCCCAGTATTAGGGTGTAGTAAGATATCCGGACACTATGTTGTTCAATGGCACGGTCCCGCTCATCTTCATTCTGGCGCGCGCTTTTTCGATCATATACCGATAAGGTTGCCGTTACCCCTAAAAACAAGAAAACCGACAGCAATGCTATTTTGAAAAACAAGCCTTGATACTCGGGAACATCTATCGCTGCGCCCTGAGCCGCCAAACCAAAGCTTAAGAAATAATAGCCCCAGCAAAGAACGGTAACGGACAAACGCCCCCAGTATAATTTTTCACGAAACGACATGCTTCCACTCCATGTTAGGTGATTCGCACTTAATGTTAGTTATTTTTAACATTGAGTCAAATATAACAGACATACCGCCCGTTCTTCCTTTCGTGCGTTGCGTTTAGCGGCTAAGTCCTCGGCCATGTCTACCAATTCAAAAACGCTCACGTTCGACACATCCACCAGCCGTGCGAACCCGACGCCGTCGCCGATGAAGCGGCTGACCGTGCCGCGCATCCGTCAGCAAAAGGGCAAAGAACCGCTCGTCATGCTGACCGCGTACACCGTGCGTATGGCGCAATTGATGGATCCGCATTGCGACATGCTGCTCGTCGGCGACTCGCTGGGTCAGGTGATTTACGGCC
>JBBAPZ010000141.1:0-1401 GCA_040400605.1 Candidatus Sericytochromatia bacterium | reverse complement strand
TCAGCGACAGTTTGAAATTGGTACACAGCTCATAGCTGTCGCACTTTCGTCGCACTAGCCGTCGCACTTTCGTCCATAAGTATCTGATATTGTTCATTCAGTCCGTCGCAGTTTAGTGCCGGTTTCGCGACAGACCGGTACCTCGTGTTGAAACCATCGAAGCCTCTCCAGTTCGGCAGAGGTTCGTTGGAGTAATATTTATGGATGTTTTAATACCCAGCCGCGAAGCAGCGGCATTCATCGGGGTTAGCCCTGCAACCCTTGAAAACTGGCGCGTACGCGGGGAAGGCCCCGCATTTTTAAAGACGCCCGGCAAGACCGGTAAGGTCCTATATGACCCTGCCGACATTGAAGCGTGGCGCACACAGCGCCGCTTCACATCCACCGCCCAAGCTGCCGTCGCAGACGCGTAAACAAACGGCGCCGCTCCATCACAAGCCGCGCCGCTAAAAGAAAGATTTTTCCTATGAACTACGTACCACACAAGGCGCCTCCGCGCCAGAAAAACTGTGCCTTAGAGGTGTCCGCATGACCCGCCCTAAGAGCGTTCGGCGCCAGATGAAAGGACCGTACGCAGGCCTACCCATTTTGAAAAAGAAACGGGTTCGGATGTCGTCTAAATACGCCGTCGATATCGCATTGCACGACGCTGAAGGCGTCTATGTGATCTCCTGCGTGTGGGACCCCAAACTACCCAGCGCGATTGAGATGGATAAGCTACACAATCGCCTTCAAGAGGAACTTGCGCCATTCTACGAGACGTTCGGGCTGCATGCGGGCTTTCTGTCAGGGGGTGCGAAATGACCGTGCTTCAACAGAACCCTGCTGACACCCAAAAATTGTTTGAGCAGACTATCCCCGATCAGATGCACCTTACCGCTATCGATCCTGACAAAGTCCTGCCGACGCATGGGCAGGACTTCGGGACAGACGCGGAAGCGGCAATCCGGTGGGCGTCGGAGCGCAACGCCGAGGGCTATAACGTGTACTTCACCGTCAACGGGGTTCGCCCCGGTCGAGGCGCTGAGCGGGACAAAGACGACATCGTGAGCATTCGTTTTGCCCACGTGGACATCGATCCGCCTAAGGGGGTCGCTTCGTTCACGCCCTTGGAGCGGGCTGCGGCTCATGAACGTCTGAAGGCGGCATCGCCTAGTATCATCATATGGTCCGGCAACGGCTGGCAAGGCCTTTGGCGGCTCCCCAGGGGCGTTAGCATTGATGTTGTGGAGCGGATTAACCGTGGCCTCATCCAGGCGCTTGGCGGCGACACGGGCACACATGACGCCTCGCGTTTACTCCGCGTTACGGGTCTTATCAACCGGCCCAATGAGTACAAGCGCAGGATCGGTCGCGTGCCTGCATTGGCCTACATCGTTGACGCTGACACGGGGGAAGAGG
>JBBAPZ010000140.1:0-1417 GCA_040400605.1 Candidatus Sericytochromatia bacterium | reverse complement strand
TTGCTCGCATGGCTTGAACCATGGCGCTTGCGTTCGATGGCAAGTCGATAATAGGTCGTTGATAAAAAGGATATCGAATGATTGCGATCAGGCAAAAAACCGCAGCTGCCATGGGATGGCTAGTGCCCGCACTGTTTCTGTTGTTTCCACTGGCCATGGGGCTGTCGAATGTGGTTTTGCTTTTGGTGCTGATCGGGTTTGCAGTCACTTTTAATGCCGGTTACCTGAAGCGAGAGACTTGGAGTTGGCCTGCGATCTGGTTGATGGCCCTTTTTGCAGTGGTCTTGATCGGCACGCTTTACACCCCCGCACCATGGCATTGGGTGTCGGTCAATTTGAGCAAATACGCCAAGTTTGTATACGCCGTTGTGTTGATGCTGCTGTTTGCGCGATTTCCGCAGTGGCAGAAAAGAGCGCTATGGGCTTTTGTGACGGCCATGCTTTTTGTGTTGGTCTCCACTTGGCTGAATGTTTGGTTGGTGTTGCCGTGGTCAGCCACCAAGACACCTGGCTGGGGCTTGTCGCACCATGTGTTTGGCGACTACATCACGCAAAACGTGATGGTGTCCTTTTTGGTGGTGTTTGCTTTGTCGAGTGTCCAGCGCCCTTGGCGTAGCCGGAGCAGCCTTTTTTGGTTGCTTGTGGCGGTACTGGGTGCGGTCAGCATCACCCATTTGTCCTCCGGCCGGACAGGCGTTTTGTTGCTGTTAGCGGGTTTGGTGTCCTGGATGCTGGTGCGCTGGGGTGGCAAAAAGCTGTTGATCGGGTTGCCGGTGTTGGTGTTGTTGGTGGCTGGGGCGCTGGCGTCGTCCAGCGTGATGCGTGAACGGATTGCTTTGGGCTGGTCAGAGTTTGCAAAGCGTGATCTGGACGTGATGTCGTCTGTCGGGCATCGGGCTTATAACTACCGCATCGTGCCCAAGTTGATTGCAGAAAGCCCTGTTGTGGGCCATGGCACGGGCGCATACCACACCGAGATTTGCCGATTTTTGGACAAACCAGAGTGGTGCGACATTTTCCGCTGGCATTCGCACAACCAGTTTTTATTTTTTGGCGCAGACCATGGCTTGGTCGGGGTATTGTTGTATGTGGCCCTACTGGTATCGCTTTACCTTGTGGCCAGGCGCTCTGAGCACCCCCAAGCAAGGGTGTTACTGGCGTCGCTGACCAGTATTTTGCTGGTCGACAGCATGATCAACACGCCGTTGTTCAGTTCAAGAGAAAGCCATTTTTTCTTGTTCATGATGGCTTTGCTGGTCGCAATGAACCGACAACCTAAAAGTCATTAACCAGGGTCACATTAATTGGCATTAGTTGCGTTAATTGGGGTCAGATCCCGATTGTTTTTGGACCTGCACTCAATCTGTCATACCACCGCTCAATTTGTCATACCCGCGCATGCGGGTATCCATGGTGG
>JBBAPZ010000139.1:0-1429 GCA_040400605.1 Candidatus Sericytochromatia bacterium | reverse complement strand
GGTGCAGCCAATAACCGAGCACTTGAGCACGTCAAAACACCTTTTTCTTTGTTGCTCAATCCCGATTGTGAAATGACAGCACAAGCGCTGGGCGATTTGCTGGCCGCTGCAGAAGATTGGCCTGATGCTGCCCTTGTCGCGCCGCAACTCATGGCTGCTGAAGGTAAACCAGAGGTCAATTACCGATGGCCCTCTTCTTATTGGACCAGTCGCGGAGCCGCTGCACAAGGGCAGTTGTGTGTTGGCTTTGTCTGTGGTGCAGTGATGCTTTTGCGCATGAGCCGCATGGCTACCACAGGCTTTTTTGATGAGCGTTTCTTTTTGTACTATGAAGACGACGATTTGTGTCTGCGACTTTTTCAGGCCAAGCTGCCCATGGTTTTGTGCCCTCAGGTGAAGGTGCTTCACCGCTCAAGAGGCTCCGTGAGAGGTCGTTCTCCCTGGCGAAGTGAGTATCTGCGTGGATATCACCATGCACAATCGAAGCTTATTTTTTTGAACAAACATGAGTCCTTGAGGGCGGCTAAACGCCTGCAAAGACAACTGATCTGGATGACCACCTTGGCGCTGCCATTGCGGGTCATCCTGTTTTCTCCCAAGTTGGTGGCCCGTATGTGGGGGCGCTGGCGTGGGCTTTTGGAATGGAATGCATCATGAAGCCTTTAGATCGACCTACCCTGTGCATTGGCATTTTGACGATGAATGAGGAGCGTCGTATTGCCAAATGCATTCAAAGCGCCAAGTTTGCAGACCAGATTGTGGTCGTGGACAGTGGCAGTACAGACCGCACACTTGAGATTGCCTTGGAAATGGGTGCTGAAACCCATCGCTATGATGATTGGCAAGGCTTTGCTGTTCAACGGACACGCTTGCTGCAACACGTCAAAGCAGACTATGTTTTCTTTTTGGATGCAGATGAAGTCATTGGTGACGTGCTGGCTGAAGAAATTCGTGCCGCAGTGGCCAGCCAACGCGATGCCATTTGGGAAGTTTTATGGAACCAAGTGGCTTACGGCCGCCCGCTTACGCTGATGAAATCAACGGCAGGGGTTCAGCGATTATTCAAAACGGCCTCAATTGAAAGATTTGATGGTGTTGTTCATGAGGGAGCCGTGATGCGCAACGGTTCACGCTCCGTAATCAAATTTCGCGAGCGCTTATTGCACTATTCCCGTGAAACCGTGCATGGCAGTTTGCTCAAACTGGCCCAATATGTACAGCATGGAGCAGCGAAAAGAGCGCAAGTCGGTAAAACTGGCGGCGTGCTCCGCGGCTTTGCGTCGGCGTTTGCCATTTTTCTCAAGCTCTACGTTTTCCGCAGAGGGTTTCTTTGTGGTGCAGAAGGATTCTTGTTCTGCTTCTTCATCGCACTCGAGTGTTTTTTCCGCTACGCCGCTTTGAAATATGACTTTAAGCAACCGAGTGTTGC
>JBBAPZ010000138.1:0-1503 GCA_040400605.1 Candidatus Sericytochromatia bacterium | reverse complement strand
TCACTACGCTGTCGGCTTCTGGCGCTGTCACCCTGTCTGGCGGCACAGCCAACGGCGTGGCCTACCTCAACGGCTCCAAAGTCCTGACCACGGGGAGTGCGCTGACGTTTGATGGGACTGACCTTGCTACTACTGGCGGTGTTCGCTTAAACAACTCGCAGTACTACTACGGCAAAAACGCTGCTGGCAGTGCTGTTCGCCTGATGGGTATTAACTCAGGCAACGTCAACTATATTGGCGCAATTGACAGCGGCCCTACTGATGCAATCTATGGTGCAGCCTCAACCTTCACAAATCAGGCTTGGTATGTTGGCGGCTCCGAACAAATGCGCCTGACCTCCACAGGTCTGGGTATTGGGACGAGTTCTCCGGGGGCGAAGCTGGATGTAACAACGGCGCAAAACGGTGCAACTCGTGTCCGTGTAAATAACCAAAATAGTGGTGGCTCGGCTGTTTCAGGCTTGCTGCTTGATGCTTACGGCGGTAGTTGGACTATTGACGTTCCTGCGTCAACAACTTTTGTAAACCCACTTCAGTTTATCTTTGGTGGCTCTGAAAAGATGCGCCTCGACTCCTCCGGCAACCTCGGCTTGGGAGTTACTCCGAGTGCTTGGGCAACATACAAGTCGATTGATTTGCCAGCAGGCGGCTACGTTTCATCCGGCGGTGACTGGATGGAATTGATGATGAACACCTATTACAACGGTGGGTACAAGTACAAATTCAACGGCTACGCCAGCCACTATCTGCAACAAAGTGGTGCTCATTACTGGTACACCGCCCCCTCCGGCACAGCAGGTAACGCTATCTCGTTCAGCCAAGTAATGACGCTGGATGCGAGTGGGCGTCTTTTGCTTGGGACAACTAGTATTGCTGGCTATCAAAACGCTGGTTGCTTTGTTTACGATACATCCAACGGTGCGGCCTATGCAAGCCACCCAAACGGAGCTGCGTCAGGTAACGTGTATTGGGGTTTTGGCTATAACGGAAGTGGGATCGGCTCCATTACCCAAAATGGCACAACAGGCGTTCTTTACAACCTGACTTCGGACTACCGCCTTAAAAACAATCCTGAAGCCTTGACTGGCTCGGGTGAGTTCATTGACGCTTTGCAGCCTAAAAAGTGGCAGTGGTGGGATGGCTCCGGAGAAGGTGTCGGCTTCATTGCTCACGAATTCATGGAAGTCGCTAAGTATTCTGGCAACGGCGAGAAAGACGCCGTGGATGCTGACGGCAATCCTGTGTATCAGTCTATCCAGCCTTCCAGCTCTGAAGTAATGGCTAATCTTGTTGCCGAAATTCAATCCCTCCGCGCCCGTGTCGCAGCCCTCGAATCTAACTAAGGAACCACCATGACCACCACATTCAAAATCACACAAATGGATCGTGAAACCGCTACAGGTTTCGTCAACACAGTGCACTGGAACGCCTCCCAAACCGATGGCGACTTCACAGCCTCGACATACAGCACAGCCAGCTTCACCAAAGAAGACGGTATCAACT
>JBBAPZ010000137.1:0-1541 GCA_040400605.1 Candidatus Sericytochromatia bacterium | reverse complement strand
ATTTCGCGGTGCAAGGGGGCGTTCATGGGCAAACTCCGGAAAAAGGCAACAACAAGACCAATGACTGTAGCGGTTTTGCGATGGGTGCCGGGTGTGACAGCTGGCCTGCGCGTGGGTGCCGTACAGACCGCAGGTGTACTGGACGGTTGACCACGGCAGGTGCGGTATCGGTGGCAGAATGGGCCCGCTTTGAAAATGGTTTTAGCAATTTTTTCGGTTGTTGTGACGCAGCCTTGCCAAACCATTTTTGAGACGCCCTAGACATCAGTGCATCCCAAGAGGTGCACAAAAGGGCCCACTTGGCACAGTGCCCAGGAGACAAAATGACGGATTCCAAGACCGCACCCAACCCGGGCCTGTACTTGTTTGAAAAGTTCGAGGCGGGGGTGATCCATTTGGATGCCCAGCGCAACGTGCTGGCCATGAACGACTATGCGCGGCGCGTTTTGCCGGTGGACGAGAAACAGCCGTTCGACAAATTGGTCACGTCTTTTCATCCCGAGCGCTCCAAACCCAAAGTCAAATTCCTGCTGGACGAGGCTTCGGGCTGCCCTATGGCCAATGCGGTGCCGATGACCATGATCATCAACATCCCCGAGCAGGTCTTGCTCATCAAGGTCAGCCGCCTGGGCAATGCCAAGGGAGAGACCACCGGCTTTGCCTTGGTGTTCTATGACGTCACGCAAGTGGTTGGGCAAGAGCAGCCCCTCGTCGAACCGCCTGCAAGAAATATGCGTTTGTCGCGCATCCCGATGGTGGCCAACCAGAAGGTGGCTTTTGTGGACACCCGCGACGTGCTCAGTCTGGAGTCGCAGGCGCATTACACCCGTGTGCTCACCCGGGAGGGCTACCATTTTTGCAACCTGAGCATCGGTGATCTGGCGCTGAGGCTGGACCCTGCACAGTTCATGCGCGTGCACCGCTGCTTTATCGTCAATCTGCAGGCGGTGCATGAGCTGGGCCGTGAAGGCAGCAAAACCCATGTGGTGCTGAAGGGCAAAAACACCCAGCAAGTGCCGGTGTCGCGCGGCGAAGTGTCCCGCCTGCGTGAGGCGCTGGGCTTGGGCTGACCCCTCTGCGGGGGCCTTTCTTTTCTCTGAGCCCCTGTTGAGCCCCAATTGGAGCCCGTTTTCAAGGGTATTCCCGATGCGTTTTTGTCCCTAGGACATTCCCTGATTGCAAGAGTCAAAAAGTCTGATCAATGCGTTTCGTGCTCGATAAAGTGCATTTCGTGCAATAAATCGACCAAAGAGTGACGTATTTGAATAAAACCTGACTATTGAGTCGGAAAAGGACTCTCCCCAATACTGAGGAGCTGTTTTCCAACAAAACTCAGGAGACCTTGATGATTCCACCGCGTTTTGAATACCACGCGCCCAAAACCGTCGGCGAGGCCGTTGCCTTGCTTGGCCAATTGGGCTCAGACGCCAAGCTGCTGGCGGGCGGCCACAGCCTGCTGCCGATGATGAAACTGCGATTTGCGCAGCCCGAGCACCTGATCGACATCAACCGCATTCCTGAACTCAAGGGCATCCGTGAAG
>JBBAPZ010000136.1:0-1553 GCA_040400605.1 Candidatus Sericytochromatia bacterium | reverse complement strand
GGTGGTCGCGATTCCGTTAGCCAACTGCGACAGGATGACAGTCGGCTTGTCGTAGGAGCGAACCGGGTCAAACACCCGTTACCTCGCTTACTGGTATCGGAACTTGATTGCCACGCAGGAAAGCTTGCAGTTGGTAACCGTGTTGTTAGACGTCGTGAAACCAACCACATTGTTAGCGGGGATCAGAATCGGCTTGTCCTCAGGAGCTGCAACCGCATCATCGTTGATGACAAAGTTGTTGAGCTTCTGGTTTGCATCCGGATATGCCGCACCAATGGCAGTCGCGGTTGCACCAGGGCCATCCCCATACCCGGGGGTCAGCGTCAGACTTGCATCAGCCGAGCCAGAAGCACGAATGAACGTCATGCCGAGGATGTAAACCGGCCGGTCAAAGAAGAACAGACCGTGAAACTTGTTGGCGGTTACGGCGGTTGCATCGGGGTTCGTGCCAAACGCAATGGTCGCAAGCTGGTAGGGGGGCGTCAGGTGCTTGACGGTATTCAGAGCTGCCATGGTTGTGTCCTAGTTGAGAGTGCGGAAGGAAGATTACTTGAGTCGGCTGCGGAAGCGGATCGTCACGCAGCCGTGAACAGAACTAGTCGCTGCGCTAAACTTCAGGATGACCCAGCTGCCAGCTGCAATCAGATTTGCGGTTGCATCAGGTGCAACAACGTACGTGCCCTGGGTACCCATGCTCTGAGCAGTATGAAGTGCAGTCCCGCTTGCTGCCTGCGGGGTCGTAGACTCCTGAAGCTGGGCGGTCAAGCTCTCCGCCGTCACAACACCGAAGACGATGTTGTCGATCACCAAAGCGCGATCAGCGTAGAACAACGCAATTGTGTTGTTGCCGCTGTCCAGATTGTGAACGAACGGGAACGAAAGAATCTGGAAGTCGTCGGTGTATTCCTGAACGGGAAGAACGTTTTCGCCTGCCATGAGTGTGCTCCTTGGTCTGTAAGTTTACCGTCCGAACTGGCCTTCCGCCATGGAGCGGCCAAGTTCCTGAAGAAGATCGACGCGCGGTTCCCCACCCAGCACCACCGCACCCTGCGGCAGCTTGCGCCCCGCGGCCACGGCCGCGTAGATGCCGGGCTCAAACATCGCCACGTTGCGGATGTTCTGGTCAATCGACCGTTCGAGACTCTGCCGCTTGACCTGCTCGACCTGTTGCGCAAGTGCATCGCGCCGCTGGCTGTCATAGAAGTCCATCAGCGCCGCCTCGGTCCGGTCCTTCTGGAGCCGCTGTCGCACGAGGCCCCCACCAGCAGCAATAGCCCCAATTCCGGCGAGAGCACCCAGCCCAACGCGCATGGCCCGTTGCCGCTTCGGCTTCCCCATCGCCGACAACTTGCGGGTCCGTGTCGCAGCCATCTGTGCCTTGCGCGCAGCAGCCGCTGCCGGATTGGTCATTGGGCCCATAGGTGCTGCCGGCTTAGGCTTTGGCTTAGGCTTCGGCTTGCCCTTCGCACCACGGGCACCGGCTGGAACTGGTACGCCTCGCTTTGCCATCAGATGGATTCCGCGATCTGGATGAGTTCAAGGGGGGTCAGCGT
>JBBAPZ010000135.1:0-1557 GCA_040400605.1 Candidatus Sericytochromatia bacterium | reverse complement strand
TGCAAGGCGAAGTGCCCAACCCGCTCAACCCACCGAGCGGCTGCACCTTCCACCCGCGCTGCCCGCAGGCCACCGACATCTGCCGTGCAGAGCGCCCTGTTTTGCGAGACTTCAAAGGCATCAAGATCGCTTGTCACGCGGTGGTGTGAGGCTTCGGCCTCCCGTCGCTTGCATTAGTCGTCCCCGACTTTGCGTTTGTGACCCCTGAGGCGTCCATTTGTCACCCCCGACCAGATCGGGGGTCTGTTCGTTCGGCGCCGATGGATACCCGCATGCGCGGGTATGACAACCTGGCTTCGTCACCCGCGATGCTTGCATGAGTCCCCACGACTTCTGAACTTATCACCCCCGACCAGATCGGGTATCTGCCCTCTTGGTCCGCCTTCGACCCATAAAAAAACCCACCGTGTTGCCACGGTGGGTTTTTGGGTCTTTTAACTCTCAGCTGGCTTGCGCCAGCGTCAAATTAGAAGGAGTGAGCAACGCCCAGGTCGAAGGATGTGACCTTGGCGTTGCTTGTAGCTGGGTTTGTAGTTACAGCGTTGTTCTTACGTGTTTGCGAAGCCACGTCAGAGTACACGTATGTACGCTTGCTCAAGTCATATTTCACGCCCAAGCCCAACTTGTTGTCGTTTTGCTGACCAACGGCACCGTTGCCGTTCCACTGGCTGTAGCCACCACGGATGCTCAAAGCACCCATGGGCACCACGGCGCCAATGGTCCAGTTCTTGATCTTGCCATCAGCAGCAACTTGCGAAGTGGCGCCACCAGTTGGCACTGCAGAAGAAGCAGCGGAGAAGGTGATGTTGTTGCGCTCTGCAGCAGTACCGCCTTTGACAGTAGCGTGGCTGGCGAACAACTTGGCAACGCCCAGATCGTAGTTAGCGTAGACCTGAGTGATCTTGTCGCTGGCACGGTTTGTTTCTGTACCCAGACCCACAACGAGAGGGCCGTTTGCGTACAAAGCATTCAGTGATGTGCTCTTGCCTGAGTAGGTGGCAGGGACTGCAGGAGCTGTTGCTGCAGCAGTCGCTACTGTCCTAGGAGAGAAGCTAGCGCCGACGGTCAAACCGTTGAAGCTAGGCGATGTGTAAAACAGTGCGCCATCGATGCGGCCTTCGCCACCAGCGGCGTAGTCAGTTGCGAAACCAGCAGCATAGACGCTACCAGCGACAGTGCTCACGCCAAAAGGATCAGAGTTTCCACCGTTAGGAGCTTGCAGTGCTGTCAAGCCACGGCCCAACATCACGGTACCGAAACCGCCACTCAAACCAATGCGTGTCTCGCCTTGGAACAGTGGGCGACCACCCGAGGCTTCAGTCAAACCGGTGGCTGGGTCGAAACGCATCGCTGCGTTGGCCATGGCTTTCATGCCACCGCCCAGGTCTTCAGTCACAGAAAAGTTGATACGGTTGTTGTTGCCAGAGCCAACAGACATTTTAGAAGCACCAGGAGCAACGTTGCTCACGTTCTTGACGCCAACGTCCAAGACGCCAGAAATGGTCACGGTGGATTGTGCGAAAGCAGCGCCGGTGGCAGCAACAGCAGCCAGAGCAA
>JBBAPZ010000134.1:0-1603 GCA_040400605.1 Candidatus Sericytochromatia bacterium | reverse complement strand
ACGTTGAGGCAGCGATGGACCGCATTGCAAGCCATCGCCAGCCATCGAATGTGTTAATCTGCGGTTCGTTATATCTTGCCGGAGAAGTGCTGCGCGCGAACGGTCAAGTGCCGGATTAAATCCTTGTAGTTTTAAGGCCTACCTCAGAATTCATGTTGTCCGTTTTGGTTAGTCTACGTTTCTGGAGTAGCAGGTTTGCCATCAAAGGTTGCAGCCGTGCCAATAGAGCTATCCGCAAGTCCGCTTCGCATCATTAACCAGAATAATATTATACCCGGCAGCGCCGCAACGGTGGTCAACAGGTAGAAGTTGAAGAAACCCATGCCTTCAACCATTGCGCCCGCTGTCGTACCCGTCAAAAAGCGACCAACAATACTAGCAGCCGACGAAATCAAAGCATAATGCGCCGCCGTGAAGCGAAGATCGCACAATGCTGCAAAATAGGCGACCAAAACTGTTCCCGCAGTGCCGCTGGCAAAGTTCTCGAAAGCGATGGTTGCCGCCAAGCCCCAGTTGCTATGTCCTGCGTTCGCCAAAAGCGCAAAACTAAGGTTAGAGATCATCATTAGAAACAAGCTGAGAAGTACAGAACGTTTCAATCCCATTTTCGCATACAGAATACCGCCAACGAAAATGCCGACAAGGAATGCCCAAAATCCGACACCAACATCGTAAATCGCGATTTCGTCGTTGGAAAAGCCCAGATCTTCCAAAAGCAACCGAAGGGTCAAATTTGCAAGCGTATCTCCGATTTTGTGTAAAAGTATAAACAACAGGACAAGCCAAGCTCCATGACGGCTGAAGAATTCTCTGAACGGTCCAATGATAGACTCGCCAATGTTGATAGCTTTGCGAGCCACTGCCTCTCGATGTCGCGCAGGCTCTCCACCCCATAGGACTGCAATTACGGCTGGAATGGCAAATGCCGCACACACAATATATGCAGCTTCCCAGCCCATTCGCGCGGCTACAATAAGAGCCAGTGCGCCAGCGCCCGCAGACCCAAGCCGCCAACCATACTGGCTCATACCGGCACCGATGCCTTGTTGATCGGGTCGAAGCACCTCGATCCGATACGCGTCGATTACGATGTCAAAGGTAGCACCTGCAAAGCCCAAAAGAACGGCCGAGTATGCCGTGTATAACAACCCGGCGCTCGGATCGGAAAAACCAAGATTTGCAACCGCAATCGCAACAAAACCTGCCGACACTATCATCCAAGAAACACGCTGCCCCATTCGGCCCAATATCGGCAGCCGGACACCGTCTACTATCCAAGCCCAAGCCCATTTGAAATTATACACGAGAAACGCAAGTGCGAACGCCGTTACCGCTTTTTTATCGATACCGTCCTGCGCAAGACGCGTGGAAAGAGTGGCACCAATCATCGCGTAAGGAAAACCCGAAGATATACCCAATAAAAGCGCAATGAGGGCTTCTTTCTCCATGTAAGGCTTAATCGAATCAAGCCAACTGGACTGCACGCTTTTGGTCTGCACAAACTTCTCCCTGCCCCGCAATATGATGCAATGCCGCGACCCTAGATGGATTTTCCTGAATGGCCAGTGACTTTTGAAGCAACATGCGTCAAAGGCGCTTTATG
>JBBAPZ010000133.1:0-1615 GCA_040400605.1 Candidatus Sericytochromatia bacterium | reverse complement strand
AGCCTGTGGCCATCTGGCGAATGATGTCGCGCCGCGTCTGGTAAACCGATTCAGGCGTGATTTCGCTGGGCACGGGGTGCTGAAAACCGGATGTGTCTGACTGGATGATCATGGGGGTCCCTGCAGAAGGCTGAAAATAGCTGTGTATTCTGAACTTTTTCAGAGACCCTCGCCCAAAGGGCGTCTGTTGCCAAGGAACCACCATGCATCCTGCCGTCGGCATGCTGATCCAAGTCGTGATCGCCGTCCACATCGCCCTGCCCTTGGGCACCTGGTTGCTGTTGTCTGGTCGTCGCAATGACAAGACACGCCTGTGGTTCATCAGCATCTCGATCTACAGCCTGTCTCTTTGCTCCATCGCTTTGAGACCTTACATCTCCGAATACATGTCTTACCTGGTGGCATGGACCGGGGTGTTTGCGTCTTGGCTGATCATGATCGAAACACTGCGGCGCGAACTCCACCTGAAGCCCTGGCGCTGGCCCAGCATGGCGACAGGGGTAGGTGCTTGGGTCATTCTTCTGATCTGGCTGTTCCGCACCCAAGATCTGACCACCACAGGCGTGCTGGTTTATTCAGCCACCTTCATCCTGCTGAACACGGTACTGTCCTGGCTGGTCTGGCAACTGCGGCGCACGGTTAAAAGTCGCAGCTTGATGATGATTCAGGTAGCTTTTGCCATCCACGCCGGGGCTTATCTCAACCGCCTGTACCACTTCGGCGTCACAGGCAGCGTCGATTATCTGAACGTTTTTTCTTTCTCTTGGGTCAGCAACCTGGTGACCTTGTCCTCCATTTTGGCCATGATCCTGATCTGTTTCGGCTACTGGGGATTTGCCCTTGAACGCTCCAATCAAGAGAAAACAACAGCGCAGGAAGGCCAGCTTCAAGCCCAGGCCGAAAGCGATGCGATGCGCGCCTTGGTCAAGGAACGGGACCAATTGCTGATGCTCAACGCCCGTGTGTCTGCGCTGAGCAGCCTGTCGTCGTTCTCGGCGATGCTGGTGCACGACATCAGCCAACCCCTGCAGGCCTTGGAGCTGGGTCTGTACGACCTGCAAAGCCAAGTCAAAACGGTACCCAATCAGCCCGAACTGCAAATCCGTATCGATGAGCTGATGGTCCTGTCAGGCAAAGCCAGTGAGATGGTCAGCAGCTTGCGACGGTTGATGATCCGGGGGCAAGATCAGATGGAATCCGTCGACTTGCAGCAGGCCATCCAAGCGGTTTTCCCTATCCTGCAAGGCGAAGCAGCTCAACGCGGTATAGGCATCCGTTTTTTAACCCAGTCAACGCACTTAAGGCAGGTCCAAGCCAACGAAGTGATGCTGCAACGGATTGTGTTCAACCTGGCCGCCAACGCCATGGACGCCTTGAGCAGTCAGAAAAACGCTTCTTCCCCAGCCCCTGCCATCCAGATCGAACTTTTGGAGCGCCATCAGGAAGGTCGTGATTGGGTGATCCTGCAAATCCAGGACAACGGCCCCGGATTGCCTGCAGAGCTTTTCCAGCAAATGAACGGGCCCGTGGTTTCGAGCAAAGCGCAAGGCTCGGGCCTGAGCCTGTTGTTGACCCAAAGCATGCTCCGACTTTGGGGCGGCCACACGGTGATGCA
>JBBAPZ010000132.1:0-1649 GCA_040400605.1 Candidatus Sericytochromatia bacterium | reverse complement strand
CGCCGTGTTGGGGTGGTGAAGTTTCGTTACATATTTCTTAAACATTTTGAATGACAAGATTTCGCATGATCATCAAAAAGTTGCCTTTTGGAAAACAACAATAATTGCATCGCTCGTATTAGCTCGGAAGCATCCCGACCATGGGCCATATTTTGGCAACTTCGAATGGCGGACAACGCACAATAGAATGGAGGCAAGAGTGAGGAGATACGGTATTTTTGCAGGTATAATTGCATCCTGTTTTTTCACCACCGCAGCAAGCAGCGCGCCTATGACCTATGGCTGTGATACTCCTGCTGATCGATATTCCGCCATCGAACAAAACGTAGAATTGAAAAGCTTCTTCATCAAAACGAACATTCAGCCGAATGAATTTCGCAAAGGAAAGTACGCGCCACTTGCACAAATTTTTCTTGAAAGCATGGACGAAAAGAGCCGCTGGGCTTTGCAGGTTGTTGCGCCCGACCACAAGTCCAAGACTGCGTTAGTGTCTTTGAAAATGACAGTGGATGGAAAGACGGACGAACCTTTTTTTGTTGGACATGTAAATATCGGACAGCGGCTTCCGATCGCGATGTCCGTGACTGACGGCCATAAGATCAGTTTTACAATCGGCGAATTGGAAGGCCACCCCGAGCTGAAATTAGGTAACCAGGCAAAGCTCAATATCATTTGCTCTACCGGCGATTTTGTATTTTCCGATTTGGAATGGGGTAGCAAATAGCGGTACAGAGCGGGCTTTTTCGATGACAGCCGACCTTTGTTCATGCGTCGCTAAATGCTGCCCTATCTCCATGGGGATTACATGCGGATTTTAGTTCTTGGTGCAGGCGGTTTCATCGGGCGCCAAATTGTCGGCACCTTACTGGATGCCGGTCACAGAGTGGTGGGAACAGTGCGTTCGACCGACGCTCTCTCGGCGGCATTTCCGAAGGCTAAATTTATCGCCATCGATTTGGCCAAGGCGCTGAGTGCCAAGGACTGGCAATGCCATCTTGCCGATGTGGATGTCATCGTGAACGCAGCGGGCGTGCTGCGAGGGAGGGATATGGATGCGATCCACTTCGCTATGCCAAAGGCGCTCCATACTGCCGCAAAAGCCGCTTCCGTCAGGCGAGTGGTGCTGATCTCAGCGATCAGCGCACGCAGCGATGTTAGTACCGATTATTCGCAGTCGAAGCTCGCGGGGGAAACTGAATTACGCTCATCAGGGCTGGATTGGATCATTTTACGGCCATCACTGGTCTATGGCGATGGTAGCTATGGAGGCACGTCGCTGATGCGCGGATTGGCGGGAATGCCGCTGTTTGTGCCTTTGCCTGGGGACGGCGAATTTGCTTTCAATCCAATCCATGTGCAGGACTTAGCCCGTTCCGTACGCATTGTATGCGAAGAGGACTTTGTGCCGTGCAAAGTGTTGGAACCGGTTGGGCCAGAGACGCTGACCGTTAAGGAGTTGCTTGCGCGCTATCGGGCTTGGATGGGTTTTGGCAGTGCACGGTTCCTCCGAATTCCAGTTCCAGTTATGCGGTTTTTTGGCCGGATCGGCGATTTAACTGGCGATGGTCCGATCGCCACTAACAGTCTCGTTCAAATGATAGCTGGAAATACGGGTGACAGCGAAGCCTTTGTCAGGATGATCGGCTTTG
>JBBAPZ010000131.1:0-1669 GCA_040400605.1 Candidatus Sericytochromatia bacterium | reverse complement strand
ACAACTGCATCGGCTGCACGGACAGCTTTGGGTGTTGCTATTGGTACGGACGTTCTGTCTGTGGCCAACCCAAGCTACACCGGCACGCTGACTGGCGGCACTGGTGTCGTGAACTTTGGCGCTGGCCAGCTCTACAAGGACGCGAGTGGCAACGTGGGTATTGGGACTTCTTCGCCTAATGGCCCCGGTTTAACCCTTGGAGATGGCAAAGACCTATGGCTTAAGGGTTCGGCTGGGTATGCGGACTGGAAGCAGGCTAACTATTTGGGCGGGTATTACTGGCACAACGGTTCTGACCGAATGTGGCTCACGGCTGGCGGCCAGCTAAATGTCTCTGCCGATTTTGGCGGAAAGCAGTTTTACTCAAACGGCGTCAACTACAACACCCAATCGACCATTGACGTTATTGGCTCTCTGGTGACGCTGGCGAACAGCGGGTTCATTGACATGAGTGGTTTCTCTGGGTTCGTGTGCGTAAACAACCATACCAGTGGAGGCATTTCCATTTATCTGTGTGGCGGCGGAAGTGTAGCGCAGGTGTCCACAGTAATGGGCGGTGCAAGCATGTCGGTCACGTATAACAGCGGGATCGCCGGTTACACGATTCAAAACTTTAGTGGCGGGACGCGCACTCTTGGAATCGTCAAGTTACGCACTCGCGCAAGCGCATAAGGAGAGAAAAATGATTGAATACCAAGCAAGCAAGATCGCTGAGAAGAATTACGCGATCACTGCGTTTATCGACAACGAGATCATTGAATTTGTCGTCGGGGTTGGCGAATCGGACGCCGAGCTTCCGGGCCTGGTTGAGTTCCATGTCAACGAACTGCGGAACCCACGACCGCCCAAAGGCCCAACATACGCGCAGCGGCGAGCCGCAGAATACCCACCGGTCACAGACTATCTGGATGGCGCGGTTAAAGGCGACCAAGTACAGATCAACGAGTACATAGCTGCATGCCTGGCTGTAAAAGCCAAATATCCAAAGCCTGAATGACATGAACTACCTCTACGCCTTGCTCACCGCCTTGGGCCTGACCTACGGCTTATACGTCTTTTACAGCGCAGTGATGAACATCAAGCGAGTGCGCGACATGGGTAAGCTAACCAAGCTCGGGATGGCCTTTGGCTACCCCACGCTTGTGATTGGGCTTGTGCTTGACTTGCTGGTCAATGTGTTCGTTATGAGCATCGTCTTGCTGGAAATTCCGCAAGAGTGGACAGTGACAAGCAGACTCAAACGACACCAAAGCAGCACCGGCTGGCGTTTGGCTGTGGTTAAGTTCTTTGAACCAGTGCTTGATCCGCTTGATCCGTCCGGCGACCACATTTAAGGAATAAACAATGACCCGTCCAGTCTCAGTAGGTATTAACCTAACAGCAGCGACACCAACAACAGCGTACACAGTTCCTCTTGGCTACTTCGCTAAATGGACACTGATGTACCTTTTCAACAACACAGGCTCTACCAAGTCCATCACAGTGTACTGGCATGACTCCAGCACTTCTCAGAACATCTATGTACATAATGGTACGATTGCAGCAGGCAGCTATGTACGCATGGATGGAGGAGCTTATGTGGTGATGGAGGAAGGCGACACTGTTGTGCTGACAAGCGAAGCAGGTAGCTCTTTCAGTACCATCTGCACCTTTGAATTGTTTAAGAAAG
>JBBAPZ010000130.1:0-1689 GCA_040400605.1 Candidatus Sericytochromatia bacterium | reverse complement strand
ACCGCGGCATGGCCGTGCTCGACCCCGTCAAGCTGGTGCTCACCAACTGGGCCGAAGCCTTTGGCAGCGACAGCTACGTTGAGGACTGCACCCAACCCGCCCTGCCCCACAGCGCGATCGCAGAGGGCCAAACACCCCCAGCCGACCGCACGTTCCAGATCGGCAAAGAGGTGTGGATCGAGCGCGAAGACTTTGAAGAAGTGCCGCCCAAGGGCTACAAACGCCTCTTCCCCGGCAACGTGGTGCGCCTCAAAGGCGGCTACGTGATCGAATGCACCGGCTGCGCACGCGACGCGGCGGGCAACGTGACCGAGGTGCACGCCAAAGTCCTCCCCGGCACCAAAAGCGGCACCCCCGGCGCCGACAGCATCAAAGCCAAAGCCGCCATCACCTGGGTGGCCGTGGCCGACGGCGTGCAGGCCGAAGTGCGCCTGTACGACCGCCTGTTTGCCGACGCACACCCCGATGCGGGCGGCAAAGACTTCTTGCAGTCGCTCAACCCGAACAGCTTGAAAGTGGTGTCCGCCTATGTGGAGCCGTCATTGGCCGCCGCTCAGCCTGACCAGAAGTTTCAGTTTGAGCGGTTTGGGTACTTTGTGGCGGACCGCCAGGATCATGTGGCGGGAGACAAGCCGGTATTCAACCGGGTGACGGGGTTGAAGGACAGTTGGGGTAAGTGAGCTCACTCTGCTGGTTTGCCAAGCTGTCATGAAAATTGTCACGTGGAATTGCAATGGTGCGCTGCGCAATAAAACCGAAGCACTGGACGAGCTCAGCGCGGACGTTTATGTCGTTCAAGAATGCGAAAACCCGGACCTGTCAACTTCTACATTTCAAGAATGGGCTGGCGATTACTTGTGGATTGGCGACTCGAAACACAAGGGCTTAGGAATCTTTCCAAAGAATGGCAATCACGTTAGCGCGGCGGACTGGTTTGGAACATTTTCTCAACCCGGCGTGGCCAATCGCAATCAAGCATCGCAATGGTCAACAACGGACCTCAAACTGTTTGCCCCTTTTGTCCTGAACGATAAATACCAAGTGCTTGGCCTATGGACTAAGGCTGAAAATGCCGACGCCTTCCGCTACATTGGGCAACTTTGGAAATACCTGCAAATCCACAGAGACCAGCTTCGTAATGGCAACACCATTGTGTTGGGTGATTTCAACAGCAATCGAATATGGGACAAGCCAGATCGCTGGTGGAACCACTCTGATGTGGTCGAGGAATTAGCTGACATAGGGCTCCAAAGTGTTTACCACCATCAAAAGAGTGAGCGCCAAGGGGAAGAAACGACACCCACTTTCTTTCTCCAACGCAACTTGAGCAAGTCCTATCACATCGACTATGTTTTTGTGTCTGATGACTTGCTGCAACATTGCAAAGTTCAAATCGGGGATAGTCGTCAGTGGCTTAGCGTGAGCGACCATATGCCAATGTCACTGGATATCAACGCAGCAGCCTGATCTGTTGGCAATATGACTCCAGAAAAGATCCTCCACTTCTGGTTCACCGAACTCACCCCCAAGCAGCACTTCGCCAAAGACGCCGCTTTGGACGAAGCCATCCGCACCCGCTTCGGTGCCACGCTGGAGGCGGCGGCGCGGTGTGAGTTGTTTGCTTGGCGCGCCATGCCCGAGGGGCGCTTGGCCGAGGTCTTGGTGCTCGACCAGTTCTCGCGCAACGTC
>JBBAPZ010000129.1:0-1689 GCA_040400605.1 Candidatus Sericytochromatia bacterium | reverse complement strand
TGCTTTGGGTTCCATGCGCAGCGATCGCGCCAAAGCCAGAATTTCGGCAATGAACCTCACCCAGTTGGGGTGTTTTCACAACATTCAAATGCATTTTCACTATTAATAATTATTAATATGTAAAATGCCTAAAGTTAAATAACCAACAAAATCATGGAAACGTCTCTGTACATCTCTGAATGCCATGCTGAGTTGCAAGACGCGGTGACCGCCTTGGGCGGTGATGGATCGTCTGCGCAACTGGCGGGTATGGCCGATTTGATCATCCAGTCGATGACCGGTCCTTGGCGTTCCTTTCACACACCCGAGCATATTTTTGAGGTGGGTGATGGCGGCTCGCCGGTCGAGGTGATCGCGGCACTGTTTCATGACTTGGTTTATGTTCAGGTGGATTCGGGAATTCATGTGAACCTGGCCCGATACGTTTCACCTTATGTGCGCGAGGGTGACAAGGGCTTGGTGATCGATCCCATGAAAACGGGTGCCGATCAGGACCTGGACCTCGTGATGGATTTGTTTGGATTTCAGCGGGGACAAGTGATGTCTCCATTTGCTGGGCAAAACGAGTTTTTGAGTGCACTGTTGGCCGTTAAATTGCTCAATGGCATCTTGCCTTTGTCCGCGCTGGCGCAGGTGGCTGCCTGCATTGAAGCCACCATTCCTTTCAGAGCCGATTTGCCCGACGGGCGTTCGTGTTCCGACGTGTTGTTGCAGCGCCTCACAAAAGCCAGCCGCGACCATGGCTTGGCGCTGACCGATGCGCAGTGCCGTGAGACCGTGGTCATGGGGGTCAAAGTGGCCAACCGTGACGTGGGCAACTTTGCCAGCGAACACCCCTCTGATTTCCTGAACAACACCTGGAATCTGATCCCGGAAACCAACCACGAACTGCTCAACGCCGACACCTACACGGTCAAGGGCTACCGGGTGTCCTTGCAGAAGATGGAAGGTTTTCTGGGCTTTTTGCAGCCGGGCGCGGTCTTTCGCCAATTTGACGATGAGCCTTCTAATGAAGAACACGCACAACGTTTGCACCTGGCACAACGCAACCTGGAAGTGGCCAGACTGTATTTGCGCATGAAATTGGTCGCCATTGCCTTGCTCGAAGCCATGTCCTGGCGTTTGGGACAAGAAGTGTCTCTGGCTTCGATCATGGGCAAATTGCCGGGCAACAGCGACATGCCTTTCCAGTTGGAAAACCAATTGCCAGTGGTGACGCAGCCCTACATCGGTCAAAACGAATGCGAACTCACGGTCATGCATTTGCTCGAAGACGGTCGCTCTGGTGAATCGTCCCATGACTCCAAGCATTCGCCCGTGGCCAGTTATCTGGTCAGGTCCATTGGTGTGCCTCAGGCCTTGACCTTGCTCGAACGTGCGCGACTGTTTTTTGCCAATCAACTCAGCGCCGACGATTTTCTGGCCAGTCTGGACAAGCCCGTCATGCAGGGCCTGCAACACGCCGTGATCCATGTGCTGGATCAAAGGGTGCAGGCGCTCAGAAACCTTTGATTTCTGGGGCTTGATCGCCCTTTTTTAAAGTAAGCCATCAAAAAAGCCTCCCGACTGGAAAGTCGGGAGGCTTTGAACTTTGAAGAGCAGGGCGGTTTACATCGTGTCGATGAAACTGCGCAGCTTGTCCGAGCGGCTGGGGTGCTTGAGCTTGCGCAGCGCCTTGGCTTCGATCTG
>JBBAPZ010000128.1:0-1697 GCA_040400605.1 Candidatus Sericytochromatia bacterium | reverse complement strand
GTGGGTGCCGAAGAAGTGGAAGACGACGACGAAGCCTTTGCCGACAAGATGCAAACGCTCACCGCCAAGCTGGGCGAACAAATGGCCAAAGGCGCAGAGCTGGACACGCTGATTCGGATGAAGCTGGGGGGGCTGGGGTATGCGGTCTGAGCCCACAAAGAAAGAAACCTCGGCTCCAGTCACCGCCGCAAAGAGCGGGAGAGGGAGTTCCGAGGCTTACGCAGCGATTCTACGATAAGCGAGACGGCGCATGCAATTACCTTTTCTTCTGTCGGCAGTAAATAGAACTGTCCGGTTTCGTAGCAAGTTAATTGTCCGCTTTTCTTGCTTGCACTCATGAGCTGCTTTTGAGCAAGTAAGCGGTCCGTCTTTTGACTGGCTTCATGCGGCCAGCCTTTGCTCCTTTCCTGAGTCTTGGCGCTGCTGCCCCTTGGCGTCATAGCAAGCGAGCCTGCGTGGCCCATGAAACACAGCCAGCGTTGCATCCACATACCGATGCACCCTCAAGCGCGTATGCACATAGTGATACCTGAACTCGTCCGCCGGGATCTGTAGCTGCATCCCTTCAAAGCTCACGCAGTTGTCGTTGTCTGCCGTCCGCTCGTGCTGCTCACACAAAATATCGGGAAGATTGCCGCTGATGAACGGCACATACGCTGTCCCCTCGCAGCGGCTGACCACCCCAAACTCTCGGTTGTGCTCTGGGCGATACACCTCCTCCAGATAACGGTTGGCCGCCTGTATGTCTGTGATGCCCGCTCGCGCCAACTCTTGTGGCAAACGGCCCTGATGCGTTTGAAAGGCCCGCTCGCTGCGCCCGCGCGCCTGGGGCGAGTAGGCCGCAATGTGACCAATCCCCAGTTGCTTGAGGGCCCGCCCAAGCTGGGTGAGGTTGACTTTGTCGACTTTGCCACCCGCCTTGGGCGTAGTGAAGTAATGCGCCCCTCGATCGGTGTACAGGCTGGCAAATAGCCCATAGCGGGCGATCGTTTGACCGATCCCGTGAAAGCTGGAGGCGCTGCCTTCTTGTTCGCAAAAGAACATGGACGTGTGCTCGCCCGTTGCATCGTCCATAGTGACCACCAAATCCCACACCGATTGGTCAACCCAGCGGTGAGTGCTGGCATCTTGGTGGATCATCATCCCTGCCAGCGGTGCCCTGTCGCGCTTGATGCGGTGCTTGCCACGCGCCTTGTGAACTTTGGCCGCCCCCGCTCCTTGGAGCACGCTTTTGAGCCAACTGTAGCTACGCAAGCCTTTGAATTCGGCCTTGTATTTGCTGTGGAAATGGCTCAGATTCCAGCCTGCAAAACTGGTTTTGTACAGCTCAATCACTTGGTCCACCTCGGCCGCGCTGGCTCGGCGCTTGGAGATTTGGCTCAGTCGCCTGTCCAATAGCCCTTGCAGCCCGTCAGCCTCATAACGCTGGACGTGACGCCGAAAGCTGCGCTCGCATTGGCCCAGCAGCTCAGCGGCCTCGCTCTGAGTCAGCCTGCCTTCATTCCAGCCAACATATGCCTGTTCGAATCTCATTTTCCGGTTCTCCTGCATGTAGCGAGTCCGGCTGATCGGTGCGTCTTGCATCGCACTCCCCAAACCGGACAGATTACTTGCTAAAAACCGGACAACCTATTTGTTCCCGACAGCGATCGTTCGACCAGGTGTCTGCATGGGCAGTGCCACCAACCACCAAAACA
>JBBAPZ010000127.1:0-1709 GCA_040400605.1 Candidatus Sericytochromatia bacterium | reverse complement strand
TCACGCCTTTCAGCGGGTTCATAAGGTGATGAGCACAACCGGGGCGAAATCTCTGATGGATAACAGATGCTTGGTTCGTTCTTTACCAGCGAGCCTACGCTTCTGCGCTGGTTCGAACGGTCGTTGGTTGAGGAGGAAGATGATGTCGGATCCCATTCGTCAGGCCATTGGTAATTTTGCGAACCTGTTCGTGAATGAACCCAAGCCTGCCACAAAGCAGGACTTGGTTCCCGAGGAACCCAAACGCATGCTGGAAGCGGATTCGCTGAAATTGGGTGGTATCCCCCCTGCCGTGCAACAGAAGTTGGAAGCCTTTGCGGCGTTTGCAGCAGCGAAGTCGGCAGGGCAGCGGCCGGATGGCTACAGTTACAAGCACGTGATGGACTTTATCGACAAGCAGGGTTTCGGGAACGTCAGTGTCGCGCGCATCCCTGATGAGTATGCCGCGTATGCACGCCAGTTTGCGGAGTATGCGGATCAAAACCTCGCGACGCTTGGGTTGCGCAAGCTGTCTGTCACCAATCCATACGAGGCACCGCCAGGCGCCCTGGTGGTGTTGAAGCCGGGTGCTCCCGGAACGGCGCACCCCGTGGCCGGCGACATCTCCGTGCGCACCGGAACAGGCTTCGCCAATGGTGGGGAAGTTCAGTACGGACGGCCGGGGGATTTCAAGCCCGGCGATGTTTTGGGTGTTTACATACCAGCCCGGTAATTGACCGGCTGGTTATGGTGATTCAAAACAGGCTCCCTGAGAAGGGGGCCTGTTTCTTTTGAAAACGCATCATCTGTCAAACGTGTTCGACCGTGCGATCGCCCTGACCCTGTGTCCGGCAAACACCACGCCACAGGCTTCACCATCACCCTGGTTGGCATTGAGTTCAGCCGCGACGCCCGCAACCTCGTCCGCTTCGAAACCGCCGAAGCCTAACCTGACGCACAGCAAACCAAAGACAAGCGAGCGCCGATGACGTCAATCACGCGCACTCGATTGGTTGGTTGTCGTCGCTACCGGGGCACTACTGCGAAAAGGACTTACTTTGCCACCGTTGAGAACGAGTCAAGGTCCACCCGCTTGGTGGCACTTCTCAAACCGCCCAACATGGAAAAACCAAAGCCAACGGCCGCACCGGTGAGCGTCGGAACCAGGAACATGCCCAAGGTAGCGCTACCAAGCCCCGCAGCAATGCCATATACGACGAGCCCAATACCGGCGCCGCCAGCAAGCCCCGCCGACAATGCCACGATCGAACCAGGCGCCTTGAATCCCTCTGCAAAGGAATTGCGGCGGTTCAGCACCTCACCATTCACCGTGCCAACCTTCCCCTGATACGTAATCGCTTTGGCCCCCTGAACGCCTTTGAGATTCAACCCGCGACCAGCCAGATACATCTGGTCCTCACCCACCTTGAAAGGCACCGCATCTGCACCACTGCGCGCCGCAACCGCCCCGACTGCGTCTTCCCGACCCGCAGCGACCGTCACCACACGCGATTTCTCCTGCCCGCTCCGCTGCAGTTCTTCGATTGCGATGGTTTTGCCCACTGATGTCATATTCTCACATCCTTTAAACTCAACTCCGCTGACTTTTTACTTATCGATAAACATTCATTAAACTTGCGCAATTTTTTAAAAATTCCTGCGAAAACCGCGCGCCAACAATCCCACACCACCATAAACGCCAACCAATCGTTCAGCGCCCGAGCAACGGT
>JBBAPZ010000126.1:0-1720 GCA_040400605.1 Candidatus Sericytochromatia bacterium | reverse complement strand
CCCACCACACCGCCAACCAAAAGAGAGGCTGGGTGATGGCTGAAAGCAGTTTGGAGAGGATGAACACATTGACCTTTTCTAGATGCCATAACGACAAAAGAGCCATTCTGGCTCTTTTGCTACTGAATCGTGGATTGCCTCACATGAGCATTTTTACGCAGGCCCACCTCGGTTGAATTCGCTTTGCAGTTAAGCCTCTATGGATCGACCTAATGCCTTTTGCCAAGCAGTTTTCAGTGCATGTATTTTGGGGGCGGATTCTGGATTTTGACCCGCATTGCGCAGGGCTTTGCGGACAAACACAAAAAGCAACAATGCAAAACCTGTAGCAAGCGTTGCAATGACCGCGGTCAGGCTGCGTTTAGGCGCAACGTGTTTGCTGGGCAAGGTCGCTTCTTGGACCAACACACTGGCGTCCAAGCCCAGCAGTTGCCGCTCAAGTTCAATTTGAGTGTTTTGAGCTTCTTTCACCACACCCATCAGTTGGGCATAGCCCTGCGCCACAGACAAAGATTGTTCTCCGCTGGCCTTGTCTAACTTCGTCGTCAACCGTTCAGCAGCTTGCATAGCCTCTTTTTCACGGGTTTGAGCTTGGGCCAGTTGTTTTTCGAGGCGCAATTTTTCACTGCCGCGGGGCTGACTTTGCAAAAAAGTTTGCGTCAGCATGGCTTGCGTCAAGGCCTGCGCTGCCTGAGGCGTGCTGGCCTGCGCGGTCAAAGTGAGCAACTTGTCTTTGGAGTTGACACTGACTTTGATTTGCCCTTTGAGTTTGAGACGTGCTTCGTCAATCGACATCTCAGTGGTGTAGCCCAAACTGACCGCAATCGGATCCAACACCGTCGCACTTTGCATGATGCTGGCGGTGGTCTGGTCGGCGGTGATCACGGCCGTGCTTTCGTAGGTTTTAGGCCAAAAACTGGCCCCACCCAATGCCAGCACACCCACCACGAGAGGGCCGATGACCAATAAACGCAAGTTCTCAACCAGGGTCTGTAACAGGTCGAGCAGACTGATTTCGTCTTCTTCAGGATAGTGGGATATGTCGGTCATTTTGTTTTTACTTGGGGTCGATACAAATCTGCAATGGCGGTTAATGATGCCCATATTCAAGGGAACCATATCACTTTAGCATTCTGCCTCAGCCAATAACTTGCCGACTTGGTCTTTGGCAGAGAGTTTCGGTTGCAGACCTGGTGGCCAGGTGATGCCAATGCCAGGGTCGTCCCAGGCAATGCAGCGCTCGTGTTGGGGGGCGTAGTAGTCGGTGGTTTTGTACAAAAAATCTGCGCTGCCTGACAAGACCAAAAAGCCATGAGCAAAACCGGCCGGAATCCACAATTGCTTGTGGTTGTCCTCTGTCAACTCAACACCCACCCATTGGCCGAAGGTGGACGAGTTTCGGCGGATATCCACCGCCACATCGAACACCGCACCGCGCACCACGCGCACCAGCTTGCCTTGGGGTTGCTGCAATTGGTAATGCAGGCCGCGCAACACACCTTGGGCGCTGCGACTGTGGTTGTCTTGCACAAATTGCACATCCAACCCCGTGGCTTGGTTAAAGTCTTGCTGATTAAAACTTTCAAAAAAGAAACCCCGCGCGTCGCCAAAGACTTGGGGCTCAAGAATGAGCACGTCAGGTATCGCGGTGGGCGTGACGGTGTAGGACATGGGTTTACTTCAGCAAATTGAGCAGGTATTGACCGTAGCCGTTTTTGGC
>JBBAPZ010000125.1:0-1763 GCA_040400605.1 Candidatus Sericytochromatia bacterium | reverse complement strand
AGGTCCGCATGATGGCCGACGGCAGCGGTGACTTCGCTCGCGCTACCGGCTTGACCTTGGATCTCTCGGCCCGTGGCATGGGGATGCGTGCCTGCAGGCATTCGATGTACGTGGTCGATGGCGTGGTCAAGCAGCTCAACGTCGAGGCCCCTGGGAAGTTCGAGGTCAGCGATGCGCAGACCCTGCTGGCCCAAGTCAAATCGGCTTGACGGACGGGTTTGAACCTGGTTATACTGTAAAGCTTTTCCGCTGTAGTCCCAGAACGTAGCGTCTGGGTTCCAGCGGGTTCCGCCCAAACGGGCTTGAAGGTGTGTGGCAGCCAATGCCGTGCGCCTGAGAGCTTGACGGGCCCAAGACTGACCTCTGGGTGTCCAGAGATCAAGTTGGGGATGAAACATGATTCAAATGCAGTCGCGGCTTGACGTCGCGGACAACACTGGCGCGAAGTCCGTCATGTGCATCAAGGTGCTTGGTGGCTCCAAGCGCCGCTATGCGGGCATTGGTGATGTCATCAAGGTCAGCATCAAGGAGGCTGCGCCTCGGGGTCGCGTCAAGAAGGGCGAGGTCTACAGCGCTGTGGTCGTCAGAACTGCCAAGGGCGTGCGTCGTCAGGACGGATCGCTCGTGAAGTTCGATGGGAACGCGGCAGTGTTGCTCAACGCCAAGCTTGAGCCGATCGGCACCCGCATCTTTGGCCCGGTCACGCGCGAACTGCGCTCTGAGCGGTTCATGAAGATCGTGTCCCTGGCGCCAGAAGTGCTCTGACCCGTCCGAGCCAATCCCTACAGGATCGATCATGAACAAGATTCGCAAAGGCGACCAGGTCATCGTGTTGACCGGTCGTGACAAGGGCAAGCGTGGCACCGTGACGCAGCGCGTGGACGAAGAGCGTCTGGTCGTCGAAGGCATCAACGTGGTGAAGAAGCACGTGAAGCCGAACCCGATGAAGGGGACGACAGGTGGCGTGATCGACAAGACCATGTCGATCCATCAGTCCAACGTGGCGATCTTCAACCCGGCCACGGGCAAGGCAGACCGCGTGGGCATCAAGGTGTTGGCCGATGCGACCAAGGTCCGCGTCTTCCGCTCCAGTGGCGACGAGATCAAGGCCTGAGGCCGGACCTGACCGCAGGAATCACTCAAATGGCTCAACAACAGACAGCGCGCCTCCAGGCGCACTACCGCGACACCATCGTTCCGGGCCTGATGGCCAAGTTCGGCTACAAGTCGACGATGGAGGTGCCGCGCCTCACCAAGATCACCCTGAACATGGGCGTCAGCGAGGCGGTGTCCGACAAGAAGGTCATGGACAACGCCGTGGGCGACCTGACCAAGATTGCCGGCCAGAAGCCCGTGGTCACGAAGAGCAAGAAGGCCATCGCGGGCTTCAAGATTCGTGACGGCGTGCCCATCGGTTGCATGGTCACCTTGCGTGGTCAGCGGATGTACGAATTCCTGGACCGCTTTGTCACCGTTGCCCTGCCTCGCGTGCGCGATTTCCGCGGCATCTCGGGCCGTTCCTTTGATGGCCGTGGCAACTACAACATCGGTGTCAAGGAACAGATCATCTTCCCGGAAATCGATTACGACAAGATCGACGCCATCCGCGGGATGAACATCAGCATCACCACCAGCGCGAAGACGGACGACGAGTGCAAGGCCTTGCTGGCCGCGTTCAAGTTCCCGTTCAAGAACTGACGTACCGAACGAAAGCAACAAATGGCCAAAATGTCATTGAAGCAGCGCGAGGAAAAGCGCGAGAA
>JBBAPZ010000124.1:0-1789 GCA_040400605.1 Candidatus Sericytochromatia bacterium | reverse complement strand
CCCGTGCGGCTTCTTCAGCACTCCGATCAGGCACTAGCCGCGCGACAATCTTGCCCCGACATTCGATGGTCAACTCCTCGCCAGCCTGAACGGCCTTCAAATAGGCAGGCAATGCGTGACGCAGTTCAGTGACCTTGACCCGACGCATGGCCACCTCCCTTCTTTATAACTACACTGTACACCGCACCAGTGGCGGATTCAAGGCATCAACAGGTGTTAACGACCGAAAGCGGGGACTTCGAAACGTTTGTCGGGTCGCTGTGTGGCTTTGCGGTGCAAGCGTTCGCTGACACGGCTCTCGAGCGTGCGGCCGGTCAGGCGGCGCCGTGGGGGGTGATGCGTGCAGGCGTTCGCTCAGGATGGTGATCGCTTGACTGCCGCTGTGTTATGGAACCAGAACGATGCTGGGTTTCGCCGGAGACGTGACTCTTGGCTGCTCCCGAACACGCATTGACCAACGTCAGGCCGCTTGCGCCAGCTGTCGGACGGTCATCAGCCGTTTTTGCGAGGCGATCGCCTCAAGGCGCAGCGCCTTCACCGAGTGTCTCATACTCAAAACCCACGATGCTGCGCGTGCTGGCCGCAAATCAGATGCACCTGCACCACGGGTGCCAGATACTTGCTGGCATACCCGCGCGACTTCAACTGCGCGATTGCCGCGCTCGTGGCCACCGATTCTGTAGGCGTGAAAACCGTTTGGCCGGAAAACCCCTGATTTCGTAAAGAATTTTTTAGCCAGGGCGGTTTTCGCAAACCTCCGCTTTCATGACTTTCCGAACGGCCGCCGTAAGGTTGTCGTAGCGAACCAGTTTGAAGACGCTGCCAAAGTAGCCAAAAGCCATTACATGCGCCTCCAAGTAGGCCTGCTGCGTAAGCTGCGGGACGGCGATGTGGATTTTGCGACCGCTATGACAGGCTCGAAGGCAGAAGTGGTAAAGCTTCTGCGGACCATCCGGGAAATTGACAAACGACTCGTAGAAGTCCGCGCACAGGCATCGTCCTGATGGGCGCAAGCCTCGATTTTAACCTTGTCGCTCAAGCTGGTCCCAAGGTTCTGATGCTCGATGTCCTCATGATCGTCCTGGGCATCGCGGGCATTGGCTGGATTGCCCGGCGCTTCGGCGTCGATACGACCCTCGCCACCCTGGTGGCGGTCGGAACCAGCATCTGCGGCGCCTCCGCCGTGGTGGCTGCCGCCACGGTCACCAGAGCCAACGAAGAATAAACGACCCTGGCGGTGGCCCTGATGGGCATCCTGGGCAAAATTGGGGTGCTGTTTTACGTGCTGCTTGGTCCCTGTTTGGGCTTCACCACGGGGCAACTGGCCATCTTGTGCGGATCGACCCTGCATGAAGTGGCACAGGTCATGGCCGCGGCGTTCACCTGGGGGAACGCCACCGGCGATATGGGCACTTTGGTGAAGCTCACGCGGGCGGTATTACTGGCACCCGCCTTGCTCGTGCTGGGGCTGGTGGTGGGAAGTGGGCAGGGGTTGCGTTTTAGCTGAAAGAACTTGCCAGTACCCTGGTTCGTGAGCGGTTTCATCGCGATGGGGGTACTGGGGTCAATCAGCATCATTACTGGCTAATTGTTAATAAACCGTCAAATAACTTTAAGCGAAGGACAAGAATGTTCGCACAAGCGCTCCCGATAACGCGTGTGCGTGGAGCTGATTGGTCAGACGTGGGGAGAGTGGGTCGTGTCGATTGTGGATGCACTTGGTCGCGCGATACAAAAGATGTCGATCCGGCAAACGGCGCTGGATGACAATCATGTCACTGCCCAGGCC
>JBBAPZ010000123.1:0-1806 GCA_040400605.1 Candidatus Sericytochromatia bacterium | reverse complement strand
TGTTGCGGTCCATACGTTCGGCATCAATTATCAGGCACGGTGTCTCCAGCGTTCCAATGCGTGACTGGGCGATGTCGGGTTGCGCCGCTTCGGGCGATAGTGCTTCACTCATGCGCTGTGTTTCGTCCTGCAGGTGCGTTTCGATCCTGATGTCTCATTCTTCGAGGGGCAGTTAACGGGTGAGCGAATGCTTTGCCACTCGAATTACCGTTGCCGGGTAGATTTAATCACTTTTGAACTTTGCCAGCGCCCCGTCGATCAAAGGCAGCTCGAAGCGGCCTAATACGACCACACTGGTCAGTATCGCCGCTATTGGAAACAGAACAAACTGCCCGCTGGCATTGACGTGCTGAACCTGTTTAACTTGGAAGACCCTGACGTCAGCTATTGGGCCGGGAGCTGGCTGTCTGCTTTCGGCTCGACGAACGCGCAAAGCGGACTTTCCGGTTACGACCCAA
The DNA here is from genome assembly GCA_040400605.1 of Candidatus Sericytochromatia bacterium. Taxonomy (GTDB): domain Bacteria; phylum Cyanobacteriota; class Sericytochromatia; order S15B-MN24; family JAQBPE01; genus JBBAPZ01. The sequence continues at coordinate 1,348 of JBBAPZ010000123.1, read as the reverse complement.
AAGCGGTCATTCATTTGGTAGAATGGGCATGTCGATAGCCGGACAAGATACGCGCCCCATTGAAACAGGCTATGCTGTCTTAACGAGCCATGTTACCTCATGAACATGATCAAACCTGCTTGCATCATGGCCACGCTCGTCTGCAGCCTTGTTACGCCTTTGGCCGCACAAGACTCTGATCCTTCGTACGATTTTCGGGAGCGCACTCGCGTACTGGCGTTCGACCCGGGCCGCTTCTTTCCTGAACGCTCCGAACCGGCAATGTCAGTGCGTTACCTCGGGGACGATTATGCTTATCCAGTTTACACGATAGCAATCCGTAAAGGCTGTGCTCTGGACGACAAACGCGAAGCACGCCGGACATGTGGCGAACGACTGACAGCCCGAATGCTCCGCTCATCCTTTCAAGGCATACCGCCGAGACCGCGAGCACGCGGACAGCGACTATTCGGTGCCATCGCAAAGGCTCCGCCACAAAGCGACGAAGCCCTGCTTCAATTACTGGACGGTGCAGACCTAGAGTGGCTGGAAGCCGACGTTCGCCAGTGCCCCACCGCAATGGCGCACTTGGCTACAGGGCGAGATCTTCAATTTTCTCCAATTATTGATCAGTCCGAACCGGCCGAGATAGTGTTGCATGCTGACAAGATTACGTTCGAAGTTAGCGACTACTTGGTGAAATCACGCTACGAAGGCTGGCTAAAGCCAGGCAGCCCAGGGGTTTGGGCGAACGACTTTGCAGCGAGTTTAGAAACCTGCTGGAAACCCTCTACGGCCATGGTACCCTGGCGAGTGACAAAGGATTAGGCGGCCAAGCGATATAAGCTTGTTGATCATCCCGCTCATTAACTCTGGAACGTCGGCTTCCCACCCAAATGTCGTCGTTAAGAAGGTGGTGACGGTCGCCTGAAAGCTGCCGCTGTTGCGACCACCTTATTCGCTTCGGTGTAATGACCGAAATTGGGCGGTGAGCGGACGGGCAGCTTCAAAAGAGCAATGATTATAAGCTGCCGGTCCGTAAACTTTTAATCAGCGGGTCGTGGGTTCGAAACTCTCAAAGTATACCATCTATTACAATGGTTTAGCCCAATTTACTGGTTTCTTTGTTGTCCATATGGTGCTGCTAGGCATCATATGGATCGCTCGCACTATTAGACGCCACACCGCGCCGTCATATCTCGGCAATGCCTCACGAAGTCAAAAATGCATATGTCTCGTGATAAAAAGTTGGCGTTCGAGTGAGATCCATTGCTTCGCCGTTAGCCAGGAACACGAGCGGGTGGTATAGGGGTAGCCAGAGCAGCGGCGCGCGCTGCATCGATCCCCAAACCCGTGATGCCAAGCACGA
>JBBAPZ010000122.1:0-1816 GCA_040400605.1 Candidatus Sericytochromatia bacterium | reverse complement strand
GCATGAGATCACCTATTGCCGTTGTGGATGTCGACCGTTGTGACACTTGGACCCGTTACAAGGCTGGCTTGTGCGACACCTGCGCTGCCAATTGCTGCACCATGCCCGTCGAAGTCAAACTGGCCGATCTGGTGCGCTTGGGGTTGGTCGATCCGTTTGAAGCTGAGCACGATGACGCTAAAAAAATTGCCAAAAGGTTGGACAAAGCCGGCCTCATTGAGCACTTCAATTTTAAAAACAGCATTTTTATGCTGTCGCGTCGGGCCAGTGGGGATTGTCAATTTCTAGATGCTCAAACCCGACGTTGCACGGTGTACGCCAAAAGACCAGACACTTGTCGTTTGCACCCGCAAATAGGGCCTCGGCCGGGGCATTGTCCGTTTGGGTCCAAGCTCCAGAGCCGCTGAGTCTCTAAACCGTTAAAATCGTCAGAATTTATTTTCCGAACAGACCTCATGGATTCGCAACACTACATCTCCAAATGCCACGCCGAGCTGAAGCTTGCAGTGGCCTCGTTGGGGGGAGATGCGGCATCTCCTCGGCTGTTTGACATGGCTGAATTGATCATTCAGTCGATGACAGGGCCATGGCGCTCTTTCCACACGCCCGAACACATATTTGACGTCGGCTCTGGTGGAACACCAGTGGAAGTGGTGGCCGCCCTTTTCCATGATTTGGTTTATGCCCAAGTGGACTCCGGTATCCACGTCAACTTGGCTCGGTATTTGGCTTCTTATGTTCGCGAAAACGCCAAGGGCTTGGTGATCGATCCAACAGACGATGCACCCGCTGAAGATCTGGAAATGGTGATGACTTTGTTTGGCTTTGAGCGAGGGCAAGTTTTGTCGCCTTTCGCTGGGCTCAATGAATTCCTCAGTGCTTTGTTGGCCGTGCGCATCTTGGAGGGCGTGCTGTCTAAACCCGTGTGCGCTCAGATCGCCGCTTGCATTGAAGCGACCGTGCCATTTCGCAGCCCCCAAGCAGACGGCAAAACTTGCTCGCAACTGTTGTTGGAGCGTTTGATGCTGGCCAATCAAAACCATGCACTCGGGCTGGATGAAGCCACCTGCAAGGAAACAGTGCTGATGGGCGTGAGGGTAGCCAACCGTGACATCGGCAACTTTGCCAGTGAGCACCCCACCGAGTTCCTCAACAACACCTGGAACTTGATCCCCGAGACCAACCACGATTTGGTCAGCACCAACACTTACACCGTCAAGGGGTACCGGATTTCCTTGCAGAAGATGGAAGGTTTCCTGGGCTTTTTGCAGCCAGCCGCCGTGTTCAGGCAGTTCGCGCAAGAGCCCTCAGACCAAGAGCACCAACGCCGATTGGACTTGACCTTGCGCAATTTGGAAGTGGCACGCCTTTATTTGCGGCTCAAATTGCTGTCGATCGCTTTGATCGAGTCTTTGTCTCTGAGTCTGGGAGAAGAAGTTTCTTTGTCGTCGATCATGGGCAAGTTACCGGGCAAGGTCGATTTTCCGATTCAATTTGAAAACTACTTGCCCTTGATTGCGAATCCCTATCAAGCTCAAAACGACCAAGAGGTGATCGTGATGGACTTGCTGGAAACGGGGCGCTCGGCCGAATCTGTGCACGATGCGCGGCACTCGCCTGTGGCCAGTTACATGGTCAAGGCCATGGGCATTCAGGCCAGTCTGCAGTTGCTGGAGCAAGCGCGGGGTTTCTTCGCCGGAAAAATCACGGGTGATGATTTGTTGACCCATGCCCCTGCTGAGGTGGTCCAAGGTTTGCGCGGTGCCATGGTTGCCGTGTTTGAGCGACGCGCTGATTTGTATCGCACGACTTGAAT
>JBBAPZ010000121.1:0-1845 GCA_040400605.1 Candidatus Sericytochromatia bacterium | reverse complement strand
GTTCCAAGCACCCTCTGAATCCATAGAGTTGTCGTCAGCAGAGTAGAGCGAGCCTGTGCTTCCTGAGCAAAGGGAGAGCAAACTCATAGTGGCGGTAGAACCTTCATCCCACTTGTGTTTGCCACGCCGCCTAGGCATAAGACTGTCACCATCTGATTCATTATCAAACCCCGAGACACGAGAGAAAACGCTGCCGATTTCAGACTCATCATCAAACGAGTTGGGGGGTAAACAGATAATTAATCGAGCTTAAATCTATTTCTAGATCCGACACAAGATTACGACATCGCGGTGGTTCATAACTGAATATCAGGGCGCGTTAGCGCCCCTTGACCCGGATTGCCGCCTCCGCAGAGCTGTTATTCTCTGCAAAGATTTCGAAATGAGATTGTTATTTGTGTACCCAGGTTCGGCTCCGCCAATTTGAGGAACAACCTGTTCGAATCAGTCAATTTTTCCTATACTGCTGCCAGCAGTCGAATCTAAACTCCGATAGACCTAGGGCCGAGTTCACAGAATTGTCGAAAGACACAAGAGCGGCGCAAGACAAAGGATGTCTTGATAACTCTCACGAGATTGTCGTGTGGTGTTCCTTCCACTATGTACATCCAAAAGAAGCTGCTGATCCCGCCGATCATCCTTACTTTCCAGATCCCCCTCTGTTGCAACAATCTTACCCACTGCGGGTTGTTGCTCCTCCACTAAAGTCCATCCCCCTTCATCCATCATTGTTCCCTTGATAATGCTGGAAGGTGTGCTCTGCCGAGCCTTCGTTTGTTGGTGCGGTCGTCTCCTTGCGTTGCAGTGGAGGCAGTTCTTCCCCCGCAATTCACGTTGCGGTTGCATGATCAGTTCGGTGGTTGACATCAACAGAGAGGGGCGTCGTCTCTCTCGTTGTGTTGCGGTGTTTCACTCGTCTCGAACCCTCGTTGTTTGGAGATGTTGGTAACCAACTGGAGGGGTTGGGGTGGATTTCCCCGGGCAGTTGCGGCCTCACAGAGAGCGGTGGCTACGCGGTCGATGACCGGTGCTATGAAACTGGGGCGTGCTTGGTTGATTGCAGAGGCCCATGTCGGTGTTGGTTGCATCGTTGCCGTTGGCGATGCGACGATGGTAGCGGTGATGGTTCTCAGCCTCCTGACGGCTGATTTTCCTACTTCTTGTTTTGCAGCTCTTGAGGGCACGTAGCGGGAGGTCCTCCGCACCAGAGGAACCTCAAAACTCCCCCTCCACCGCCGATATCCTTGCGGAAATCTCATGGTGGAGGGGGTACCGCTAGTGCTGCCCCGAAGGGCCATCGGAGAAGGTAATCATACGGTAAATTACACGTAGATACCTTTAACTTTTAACAGCGACTTTGGGCGGTTGTCCGTTGGTCGTTTGCAAAAATTATCATCAAACGAGTTGTGTGGAGGGGCCGAATCAAGGAAGTAGCTGTCCACAGAAGATTCATCGTCAGAATCATCCTCTCTGATTGTCAATGGTGGAATGGCATCATCATACTCTCTGACTGCCAATGGTGAAATGGCATCTTCATGAAACCAGACAGGGTTTTGTGATGACGGGGCAGGAGCCAATGATGTGGATGGAACAGTGGTGGGTGGTGCGATAGGTGGAGCAGTCGATGGAACAGCTGGTGGGGCTGCAGTGGGTGGAACAATGGGTGGAGGGTGGAACAATGGGTGGAGCAGTCGGTGGACAATCCGGCATTGTAGGAGCTGGAGCAGCAGTCGGAGTCGGCACAGGGAGTGTCAAAGGAGCAGGATCAGGAATTGTGGTGGGACCCGTGGAAGGAGTGACTGCCAAGGCGGATGAAAGAGCGATTGTAGGTGCTTTGGTAGGCGG
>JBBAPZ010000120.1:0-1849 GCA_040400605.1 Candidatus Sericytochromatia bacterium | reverse complement strand
TGATTCAGGTCTGCGCACGCCCTTGCCTCTGTCAGTCAGGGCTGAAGCCAGCGATTTACCGCAAACCCGTCCCCAATACGGCAACTGCTGCAACTACTGCAAGCCAGCATCGGCAAGCAGCTGCGCATGGTGCCCGTGGCAGAGGTGCGGCGCCTGTATGCCGCCATCGAATAAGCCAACCTTGACGAATTTGGCCGACTGCGACTGCGCCTGATGAGCCGCCGAGCAAATGGTCAGGAGCGCTTGTGACGCACCAGTTGAAACCGTCAATTTATAAGTAAAAATAATTAATTTAAATGGATTAATCGTTAAGATCAACGTTTACCCAAGGACCTCCGACATGAAAAAACGCTTACTCATTCCTCTGGCCGCACTCGCTATGAGCGCTTGCGTGCAAGAAGAATCACGCACCCTGCCCATTCAAAAAGTTGAATCGGCTGCCCGTCCGAACATGGGCGTGCGCGTGCCGGTCTCCGTGGGCAAGTTTGACAACCGCTCATCCTTCATGCGCGGCGTTTTCTCCAACAACGAAGACCGCATGGGCAGCCAGGCGCAAACGATTTTGGTCACGCATTTGCAGCAAAGCCAGCGCTTCAGCGTGATGGACCGCTCGGTCATGTCCGAAATCAAGCAAGAGGCCGCGTTCAAAAAACAAACGCAAACCATCAAAGGTGCCGACTACGTGGTCACCGGTGACGTGACCGAGTTTGGCCGCAAAGACGTGGGTGACCGCCAACTGTTTGGCATTTTGGGCCGAGGAAAAACCCAAATTGCCTACGCCAAAGTCAACCTCAACATCGTCAACATACTCACATCCGAGGTGGTGTACTCGTCTCAGGGTGCAGGTGAATACAGCCTGTCAGAACGCGAGGTCATCGGCTTTGGCAGCACTGCAGGCTATGACGCCACCCTGAACGGCAAAGTCCTGGACTTGGCCATCCGTGATGCCGTGAACAACTTGGTCAGCGGTATCGAAAACGGCGCATGGCGTCCAGCACTGTGAGCCGCACCATGAACCAACGTACCCCCTCAGGACTGCCTGTCAGCCTGAAAACACTGGCCTTGCTGGCCACCGTATTGGCACTAACGGGCTGCGCCAACAAGGCCCCGCCCACCCTCTACGGCTGGAACGGCTACGAAAAAAACCTCGACACCTACTTTCGCAACGACAGCGAAAGCCTGGACACACAGGCCAAATTGATGGAAGACGATCTGCAAAAGATGCGTGCCGCAGACAAAGCCATTCCACCGGGTTACCAAGCACACATGGGTTTGCTGTACGGCAAACAGGGGGACATGGCCCGTTTTCAGCAGCACCTGCAAGCTGAAAAAACCCAATTCCCCGAGTCAGAAACCTTCGTGGATTTCTTGCTGCGCAAATTCAAATCCAACTGAGCCCTGACACGCCCATGAAAATCTCCTTCAAGTTTCTGGCCGCAGCTTTGGCCATCGTCGTGCTCAGCGGCTGCGCAACCAAAGCCCCTGCGCCCTACGACTACACCGAGTTCAAGCTCAGCAAACCCAAGTCCATTTTGGTGCTGCCGCCCATCAACAAAACACCCGAAGTCCGTGCGCCTTACAGCATGCTGGCCCAGGTCACCTACCCTCTGGCCGAATCGGGTTACTACGTCTTACCTGTTTCTCTGGTGGACGAAACCCTGAAAGAAAACGGCGTCACGCAAGCGCAAGACGCCCATGAACTGCCTTCTGCCAAACTGCGCGAGATTTTTGGGGCCGATGCAGCGCTCTACATCTCCATGACCCAATACGGCACGGTCTACCAAGTACTGGACAGCCACACCACCGTCACAGCAGAGGCCCGCTTGGTCGACCTCAAAACCGACAAAGT
>JBBAPZ010000119.1:0-1878 GCA_040400605.1 Candidatus Sericytochromatia bacterium | reverse complement strand
TGTCCACATTTGCTGTATTGATACCCTCTCCCGCAAAGTCGTTTGCCACGATGTCCAGCACGATGTCGCGGATGGTTTGGCCGGGCGTATCATAGGATCTTGCGACCAGGCGTCGGTCAGCCAACGCATCAAAGGAAACGCAGTCACAGTCTATCTCAAGCGTTAGACCGTTGGTGGTGCTTAACTGCTCAGTCATCACCTCGATGCTGCCACCAAAGATACGAGTCCCGCCGTCAGTGATTAAAACTTCTGCTCCAACTTGTGGCCTGTTCGCCGCGAGCGTCACCAATTGAAACTCGGCCCGGTCACGGCTGTTTAGGCGGCTGGTGACATTCATCGTGCCTGAACGAAGAAGTGATGTCCGGTCGATGCCGCCGATTGTAAGGGTGACTGTACTCATCGCAGCGCAACCCCAGCAAGGCCGCATTCCTCGACGATCATTCGGCCCATATTCCTTGCCGCCTCGCGTGTGTACTCACCCGTAAAGCTGCCGTTGATGACGACTTGAACAGGCGGCTGTTCGCCAGTGCTAGTCAGGCTGTACTTACTGTTGCGGATGTTTTCAAACTCACCTTGCCCGGTGGCCATCGCATAGTATTTCTGGTATTCGGCTTTGCCGCGGTCAATCATCGCTTGGTCTCCCAGGTCGATTCCGCGTTGAACGATTGCGTTTGCCGCGTCAATCATCCCGCGGAAGTTCTCATCAAACTTAATTTCTTTGGTTTTTGTCGCTGATTCTTCGACTGCCTTTGTATTCTCTCGCAGTGCTTCGGTAGTCTTTTGAAGCTCGTCATCTGTCTTTTGCTGTACGGCATTTGAAGCGGCAATCCGTTCGGCCATTCGTTTGACGGTCTCGCCCATCGCATCGACTATGCCGGAAGTAATATTGATTGTTGGCGTGGTAAACTCGCCCATGTCTAAGTAGTCGATAAACTTTAGATTGCCGCCGATTGCGTTCATCCCGTAGATGACGTGGTTAATTCCGCGAATGATGAAGTTGATGCCCTGTTTCATTCCGTTCACTAAAGCGTTCCAAGCGTTTCCGATGGCCCAGATCGTACCGTTGATTATATTCTCGCCTATAAACGCGAGTGTCCATCCCATCGCCTGAAACGAAAGTGTTACAAGGTCAAACAAACCCATCCAGCCGCCAAGCGACTTCTGCAAAACGTCTGTGATGGTGGCCATTCCAGCGACCACCCCAATCACCATCCCGACCACTCCAAGCTTGAGGAGGCCAGCACCTGCGGAGGCAAGGCTAAAGCCTTCCGCAAGTTTTCCGATTTTATCGGTGGCATTGGATACTTTTTCGACATCGGAGATGACGCCAAGTGCTTTTCCTAAACCGTCAATAAATCCTGCGACTGGCCCATCTTTGACGCCCATCCCTGCCATTATTCCGCTCAGTCCAGATACTGCATTTCCGACCTCTCCAAGAGCATCCTTGAAGTCGATTGATTTGCTTGCAGAAGTCGATTGTGCAGTGTTTAGCTCATCGTACCTGCGACGCAATTCTGATATGCGCTCGTTTGATGGGTCCACGCCCTCGGCCAAAAGGCGGTTGATGGCTTCTTTCAGAATATTTTGCTTGTCTGTTACCGAGGCGGACGTGTCGCCCCAGTATTTTGCCTGCTGGTCGAGATCGCCTATTTTATCGATGGCATCAGAGACTACCTTGTTCAGGTCGTCCTGTGCCTTTGCAAAATCCTTTGCTTCTTGCTCTGCTTTTTTAAATGCAATCTTGTCTTTGAGTAATTTCGATAGCGAGCCAAGGCTCAGGATCGTATCAAACAGCGGCTTGGCCATCGAACCGAAGTCACTGGAAAGCTGCTTGACAGCCTTGGCGTGCCCAGTCGCAGCCTTTGCCGCCTTGTCGTG
>JBBAPZ010000118.1:0-1885 GCA_040400605.1 Candidatus Sericytochromatia bacterium | reverse complement strand
TTCCCTCGGCCTGCCCATCCTAACTCTCCTCACCTTCGAGAGTTCTAACCACCGCCGCGATTTAGACCCACTTCCCTCTCTCCTCGGTCTCGGACTCCTCAGCACCTTCCAAGTCCTTTATCCACTCACCTTCTCGGCCCTGACGCCCTCCGAGCCCCCTGGAGCAACAACCTGCTACAATAACGGGAGATCAGAATATGTGAGTAGAGAGGAAATTGTATGGGCGAAGCAATGAGCATAACATCTTATGTATGAAGATTAGAGATCAGAATAGTTGGCATCAGATACTTGTAGGTTCTAGGTTCAGGTTTAAAATTGTTTGTAAGGGCACTTGTAGCAATGGGTGACATGGATTGAAGGGTGTTGGTCTTATTCTTTGTTTGAAGTGTTGTTTCTGGTTGGTGGAGCATCTTCTGGTCTTCTGGCCACACCAGGGAAGGAGGAGAAGCAAAGGGGAACATGATGGGGTTCTTGTGCAGGTTCTGATTGATGGGGCTGAGTGAAGTGGACCTTTATTGAATAAGACAGTTGTTGGGGCATTTATATACCAGAGGATGTAGGGTGAGAGTGGGGCTGTTTAGGAAATGAGGATTCCTGTAGTCAACTAGCCAGATGGTTGCTTTGTAGGAGGGATCAGGCTGAATCAGTGAGATTGGACTGATACTGTTGAGGTGGTGAGCTACGGTGTGGGGGAGCTCGCGCTCTCCCCCTCCTCCGGGACTGATCGGGGCTACCAACCGCCCTGAGTGCCCGCTGCTTTTTTCCCTGCTGCGCGATATTGTGCGACCCATCGCCACGCTTCTTGTTGTTCGGGGCCACGGGGGCTCCGAAGCCCTTGAACCCGTTGATCGCCCCCTCTGGGCTCTCGATCTCGTCGTGGGGGCCAACTTCGTGGCCTCGTTCGCCCCCCGACACCAACGACTACAAGAAGGAGGATCCCCGCAGGCCCTCGCCGCGAGCCACCAGCCCTGAGACCCTCCCGCAAGGAAACGCTCTCGGATGGCTCTTCTGATCGAGGAGGGCCGCGCACGCGTGATCAGGGAGGCCCCGGGGGCGGGGTGGCTCCTCGGAGTCCTCGACGACACCGAGGAGTCCCAACGCGTCCGAGTCGTGAGGCCCCGTCGAACATCGCAATCCTCGTCTTCGGGGACACAGTGTCTCCGAAGCCCTCGGCCCCGGCCAACGGGCCATCTGAAGGGGGCCCTCGCGAGCGGTGCGGCGTGGGCCCTCACTCTCTTGTTCTGGGCAGCGTACGAGCTGATCGACCGCTCCAGCAACCCTTCCTCCTTCCCTTCGGTCCCGTCAGATCGCCGAAGCTCTCAAAAGCCCGATCGCGTGTTCCTCGAGGAGATCCTGCTTGACGAGGGCACCGCGGTGACCCCCTGGTCTGGACCCGCTACGGTCCCGGGTGGTCATGACACCCCCTCTGCCGCTCCCGAAGCGGCCGATGACACCAACGCTCCCGAAGTGTCCGCGGACAAAGATGTCCCCCCCCGGACCCTCGTGAGGTATAAGAGGGACGGCGCGTCCTTCGATTAGCCTTGTCTCACTCCTACTCATTAAACTTTGCAACCGCATCTGTTTCTAGAACAACTGCACCAGTTGTTCAGACTTGCCCTTGTCCTCGAAGGTACCTGCGCCGGACACCGTTGCGTCCGGAGGCACCGAGACCCCGCTCATTCTCTCTCTCTCTCTCCTCTCCTTTTCTCCGGAGGTCCGCGACCTCTCGGCTTCATCGAAGCCTTCTTTCCTCAGAACACTCCCCCCTTCGGTACTCCTTGCCCGCAGACACGCACCGTGTCGCTAGTCCCCTAGAGTTTAACTTAGTTCTTCCCTCGGCCTGCCCATCCTAACTCTCCTCACCTTCGAGAGTTCTAACCACCGC
>JBBAPZ010000117.1:0-1890 GCA_040400605.1 Candidatus Sericytochromatia bacterium | reverse complement strand
CTTGCAATCGGAATACGAGTTCTTGATTGCACTGAACTCCAAAGCAGAGCAGCCCGCCTCCTAAGCTGAGTCCCGGAAGATTGAAGGCGAATGACTTTCATCGCTTGAAGAAAGCGATGAAAGTGTCTCTTTGCACTTTGAAAGCTCAAAGTCACTTTGTTGTATTCAAATTTAAATGCCGCTGACCCCAACAGCTGGCCAGACAGCCCTTGTATGACGTGACCCGCCTGGTGTCGACGCACTCTCATATACCCGCATTTCCTCTGGGCTTGCCCATCACCACATTCATTTGACCGATTGACTGTTGAACACGGCTTCAAGTCTCTTTGGCCTGCTGCAAACAAACGACAAGCTCTGTTTGTTGCATTGACGATCAATCCTCCTCCAGCATTTCAGCCCTCCACGGCATTGATACGCGATTTGCTTTCGCGCTCCATGGAAACGGGACCATGGCCAACTTTTGTTGCAGCCATGACCAAACCCATTTAGATGCCGCAACCTCGCAAGAGCCAACTTCTGTGATTTCGGCCTGGGCCTCACATCCATCCTTTCAAACCACAAGGACTGATCGGATAAATAAAGTTGGCATTGCTTTTGCTTAATTGAAAGCCATAAGCCAATCAACCATTGAATTGGCCCAACGTTGAATAGAAAATAAGGAACCAATGTATGCAAATGTCGATCACACACCTGATGGAAAAAGCCCTACCGGCCTATGTTGGCCGCTTGCCGCAAGATCCTGTCAAATATTCGCCATCTGACATCCGCCACGGCATTCAGCAATTGGTCAACAACAATGAAATGCCATTGGCTCAAGCATTGGTCGACGCTGGCCTAACCCTGCACCCCGACAGCGAAGATCTGCTCGCCATGGGTGGCTTGATGGCCCTGACGCAAGAAAGCTGGGCTGAAGCTGCCCAATTACTGGAGCACCTGTTGCGTGTCCAAGGCGCTAAAGCCCCCGCCATGACATACATGATGCTGGTCCGCGCACAGCGCTGCAATTTGGATTTGGCCCGTGCACAACGCATCTTGGCCCAAGGCTTGGCTCAATGGCCTCAAGACCCCTCTCTTTTGAAAGAGCAGGACGATTTCTTGGATGGCCCTGTGGTTATGCCCTCCCCTGAATTGACCAACTAACCCTTCAAAACAATTAACAGGCAAAAGATTGCCGATCAACGGCAAAAGTTCACCGATCAAGCCCGTTGCATCCTGGAAAGGAAGACACCATGTCCGTTATCAACACCAACGTGAATGCGTTGTACACACAAAACGCTCTTCGCAACTCCGAGCGCAGCCAAAGCATTGCGATGCAGCAGCTGTCCACTGGCAAGCGCATCAACTCGGCACGCGACGACGCGGCGGGTCTGGCGATTTCTCAAAGAATGACCCAGCAGATTCGCAGCTTGGAGATGGCGGTCAAAAACGCTGGCGATGCGGTGTCATTGATTCAAACGGCCGAAGGTGCAACCGCCTCCATCAACAGCATGTTGCAGCGCATGCGCGAGTTGTCGGTGCAGGCCATCAACGACACCAACTCGGTCGACCAACGTGGTTACCTTGACCTGGAATTCCAGCAACTCAAGCAGCAAATCACGTCGATTTCTGACCAAACCCAGTGGAACGGTTTTGCTATTTTGAATGGCACGGCCGGTGAACCTGTGGGCACTCGTCCAGTTTACAAAGCCACATCGGCAGGTTCGCTGAACGAAACACTGACCTTCACGACAGGCACACCTACCACGTCGGTCGGCGCTAACTCGGTGGCCGCTAGCGGCACATTTATCAAGTCGGGCGCTCTGAGCGTGACGATGGGAGCCGGACCGGCCATCTCCGCCGCCTCATTCACCATGGATGACGGCCGTGTGGTGACGCTCGATGTCGCCGACA
>JBBAPZ010000116.1:0-1892 GCA_040400605.1 Candidatus Sericytochromatia bacterium | reverse complement strand
ACATGTACCACTTCAGAGCCATTAGGGAGCTCTGCGAGAACAACCGAGATCATATGCTCTTTTGAGCGTGGTGCCTTAAATTGCGCGATTGCCTGAAGTTTAGCCGCATACATAGACGCGGCGTAAACTTCGATGCGCTTCGAGTTGTAGAAACAAACGAAACCGTACATTGTGATTCTCCTATACCGGATCAATCCGATATCCCGCATCATGGCCACGTATGGCCACGGTGCAGGGTACTTGTTCGATTACCGCGTAGCCGAGTCAAGCCACTGTCCCAATGGCCAAGTTTGCCTGGACGTGTAGCAGTCAGTTTCTTTCTTGCCTAACGGGTGGTTAGGCGGAAATACGGTGTTCTCAAACCATTCGCGGTCACTTGCGAACTGTGGAGCGTAGAGCTTGCCATTAGGTGCCGGAGTCTTGGCCCACGATGGAATATGCTCACGCGTGTAGCGGTGAACATAGCGTGATTTCGCTTGCTTGAATGTCATATTGTTACCTCTCTCACTCTGCGTTTATCCAGGCTTGTGACTGGCAGTGGCCGCATTACAAAGCCGGATTGCTCCGGCGTGGTCCCGATCAATTCGCCGTGTCACGCGGCACGCCATCGGTTAGCGTTTATTCGTTTCCCATTTTCCCCTTCACCTATCCCGCACTGTCGTGCCCCTGATAAGCTACTCCCCACATCGCCCCATACCCTGATATCTATTTGCCGTGGCCCGCCGCTCCCAACGCACTAGACTGTTTGGGATATCGTAAACCACCGCAACGTGAAATTTTGAGGTATTCGACGTGTGGTGTCCGGATTCGACTTCCGGAGAGTTTGCGGCTCAAACCGCATATTTGAAAGAACAATCGAACCGATCATTTCCCGTGGACGCACACGACTATTCCACGTTCCGTAACCGGAACAAACTACATTTTTACTACATCACTAGGTTAGCATACCGCAAGTGCTAACCGCAACTACTTTAGATCTGCAGTCCCCGCGTTGATCGGATTGGTGGAAGTCAGAACGCAATGTCTGAAGGCTCCCAACCACCCGATCAAGTTAGCAACATCTGATCTGATGTAAGATTAGCATCTGCAAGAAACCATTGCAAGCTAAATCGTATCGAAGCGTAAAAATAGTCTGTAAGTTGCTGATTCTAAACAGAATTCTTTTTGTGGGACGCTGGCAAATTGCGGTGCCAGGGTACGTTCGGGGGGCGAATTGGGGATAATCAGGGTATGCAATCAGCTATCGCTACCAGGCCCCGTATCGCAGATGGAGCAATACCAGGTGGGTATCGCCACACGGGATCTCCAACTCTTTACAAGCCTGAATACGCGCAAGCCATCATTGATTACTTTGAGGCCGCTCAGCTCCCGGGAGATCTCGCGCCGGATGACTCTGGGCCAGGCAGTGGCAAACGCGCGGTAGAGCGCATCTATACCCATATGCCAACTTTGCAAGGATTCGCCCGATCAATCGGTACCCATGTACAACGTGTGCATGAGTGGGCCAAGAAGCATCCCGCATTTGCGGAGTCATGCGCCCGCGCGAGATCGATTATGGACGAGCATATGGCACGTGGGTTAGCGTCCGGTGTGTACAACCCAACTGGAGCGGTCTTCGTGGCAAAAAACTTAAACGGCTGGCGAGACCGTACCGAAGTCGAGACCGTGTCCAGGGCGGAGGACTCCGAATCCACGCTCGCGATGAAGCGAGCACTGGAGCACGCCACTCCTGACCAACTCGCGGCCTTGTCAACGCTGGTGCAGGCCATGCTGGCAAATGCGCCGGCCGTGGAAGCTGGCACGCTGGAAGCGGACACCGCTACCAGGTAGAGGCAGCACCAGCCGCGAATCGTAGCACGAAACACAACTGTAGTACCGTACCGACACTGTTC
>JBBAPZ010000115.1:0-1926 GCA_040400605.1 Candidatus Sericytochromatia bacterium | reverse complement strand
AACGGTGGCTGAAGCCCTGGACCTGAACGGTACAAATACCCTTCACTACAAGGATGCAGTGCGAGTTCAACGTCGCTCAGTACGTTTGACGACAGCGGATATAAACGGTCTGCGCAGACTGCAAGGCTTTTTGATTGCTGGTGACAGCCGCTCAGCCCGCTGGCTCAAAACCTTACTGCAAGAATCCACACCACTCAACTGGTCAGCTCGTCAGTGGTTGGTTGCCTCAGACGCACCGATGGACGGAACCGCACACGTCAGCCGTCAGGTGTGCAGTTGCCTGAATGTGCGAGAAGACGCAATTGCCGGTTGCTTACAAAACCTGAGTGGCAGCGAAGACGAGCGCTTGGCTGGACTTCAAAGCCAATTGCACTGCGGCACACAATGCGGATCCTGCGTGCCCGAGTTGCGCCAGATGACAAGACGGGTGACGGTTCTGGCCTGAACTTGAGTGCAAAAAACCATCGAACAAACAGCTAGCTGAATTTCTTAACAATTGAAATCATGGGAATCAGTCACTACATCAAGGACATTGGACGAGGTAAGGACGGCGCCCGCTCGATCGGGCGCACACAAGCGGCAGACCTTATGGGACAGATCATCGACCAGCAGGTCAGCGACCTTGAACTTGGCGCGTTTTGCATCGCCATGCGCATCAAGGGGGAAACACCCGAGGAGATGGCTGGATTTTTGGATGCTGTCCACGGGCGTCTGGACAAGGTAGATAACCGTCAAACGCGCACCGTGGTGCTGCCGAGCTACAACGGCGCTCGCAAGCTACCGGTGCTAACACCGCTTTTGGCATTGCTTTTGGCTCGCAAGGGTATGGCCGTGGTCGTGCATGGCGAGGCCACCGAAGACAAACGCGTGAGTAGCCAAGCTGTATTTGCGCACCTTGGCGTAAACGCTGTATTGCAGGTGGGCAGTGCGACGGCTGGACAAGTGCAGTTCATACCCACACGCGTACTGCTCCCCGGGCTGGACCGTTTGTTGGCTGTGCGCCGCACCGTAGGGCTGCGCAACTCCGCTCACAGTTTGGTGAAACTGATGAATCCCTGCAATGGTCCTGCACTGGTGGTCAGCAGCTACACCCACCCCGAATATTTGTTATCGATGTCGGCCACCCTCTCCTTGACTGGCCAGCACGCCCTGCTGCTGCGCGGCACCGAGGGCGAGCCTGTAGCCGATGCCCGACGCACACCGGCCATGGACGTTTTCAAAGACGGTCAGATTCGTCGTGTTCAAGATCACAAAGAAGGATCGCTGGTGCAATTACCCGAACTGCCCTCGATTGATGCCGCGGCAACTGCTCTTTACACCGAGCATGTGCTGCAAGGCCTGCTGCCCGTGCCCGAGGCGATTGCGCTGCAAGTTCAACATATTTTGTACGAGGTGAACCCATGAACACGCCCATCAAAGGCCGCTGCACCCTGGTCGGTGCAGGTCCTGGTGATCCTGAACTGCTGACCCTCAAAGCGGTCAAAGCCATTGCCAGTGCCACCTTGCTGCTGGTAGACGATCTGGTGAACGATGCTGTATTTGAACACGCGTCACCCAAAGCCCGTATCGTGCATGTAGGCAAGCGTGGCGGCTGCAAGAGTACACCGCAGGCCTTCATTGACAAACTGATGATCTCTGCGGTCCTTGAAGGCGAGCATGTCGTACGCCTCAAGGGAGGAGACCCCTTCATTTTTGGCCGGGGAGGCGAAGAGGTCGAGAACTTGCGCCAAGCAGGCATTGATGTAAATGTGGTGAACGGCATCACCTCAGGTCAAGCTGCTTTGACAGGCTTGGGCGTGTCTTTGACGCACCGAGATCATGCTCAAGGTGTGCTTTTCATGACAGGTCATGCTCAACCTGGCGCTCATGGGCCGGATTGGCCAAGCGTGGCTCAAGTGTGCCACCAGCAGCGCATCACTTTGTTGA
>JBBAPZ010000114.1:0-2068 GCA_040400605.1 Candidatus Sericytochromatia bacterium | reverse complement strand
GATGCCGAATGTGAGCGAGAAAGTGGTGCGCATCATCCACAGTTACACGGATTATGTGAATCGGATTGTTTGGAAGCGGTATTGAGGCTGGCTTGCGGATCCTTGTAGTTAGCCAATATTTTTGGCCAGAAAACTTTCGCGTAAACGACTTGGTACAAGAATGGGTGCAGCGTGGTCATCAAGTCACGGTTTTGACCGGCATACCCAACTATCCGACGGGTCAGGTCTTTGACGCGTATCGCCAGAACCCCGGGGCATTTGCCCGATTTAATGGCGCGCGCGTCATACGTGTACCCATGTTGCCGCGGAGTACGGGTAGCCTGCGTTTAATGTTGAACTATGTGAGTTTCGTTTTGGGTGCCTCACTAAAAGGCCCTTGGGCCCTACGCAGGATGGCCTTTGACGTCATTTTCGTGTACGAACCGTCGCCGATCACGGTTGGGTTACCGGCTGTTTTAGTGAGTGCCCTGAAACGTACTCCGATTGTGTTTTGGGTGCTGGATCTTTGGCCCGAAACGTTGGAGGCACTGGGCGTGGTGCGCTCACCGTTTTTGTTGCGCTTGATTGGGCGCATGGTCCAATTCATTTACGACCGGTGTGCACTGGTGTTGGGGCAGTCACGTGGCTTCTTGCAAAGCATCGCCCAACGCTGTGTGAACCAACAGAAGATTCGGTATTTTCCCAGTTGGGCTGAAGATGTTTTTGACAGCATCGAGGCGATTGCAGCGCCTGAACTGGCGTACAGACCAGATTTGTTCAATGTGGTTTTCGCTGGCAACATTGGCGAGGCGCAAGACATCCCCGCCGTTTTGGATGCGGCCGAAAAGTTGAAGGATGATCATCGCGTACGCTGGATTATCATTGGGGATGGCCGCAAATTCGAGTGGTTGCAAGCGGAAGTGGTCAAGCGCGGTTTGCAGGATCAAGTTTTATTGCCGGGGCGTTTCCCGGTGGAGCGGATGCCTGCTTTTTACGCCCACGCGGATGCCCTGCTGGTCTCGCTAAAGCGGGACCCGGTGTTTAGCATGACCATTCCTGGCAAGGTGCAATCCTATTTGAGAGCGGGCATTGCACTGATTGGGATGTTGGATGGTGAGGGTGCTGCGGTGATTCGCGAAGCGAACGCCGGGTTGACGTGTGCTGCCGGGGATAGTGAGGGGCTGGCACAGGCAGTGCTTGCCATGGCAGATATGAGCGTGGCGCAGCGTCGTGAACTCGGGAAAAATGGCCAACACTATGCACAGCGGGAGTTTGATCGTCACCAGTTGATGGGGCGTTTGGAAGGATTCCTGCAAGAGGCGGTAAGTGGTAGCAGTAGGTGATCGTCGTTAAAGGATGCTGAAGATGATTCTGGTCACAGGTGCGACGGGTTTCGTCGGCAGTGCGGTGGTGCAGCGTTTGGTCGCTGACCAGGGCGCAGGGATTATCGCCGCTGTGCGCCGCGCTGACCAATCGTGGCCGTCGTCCGTTAAACCCGTCATCATTGGTGACATGACGCCCACCACCGATTGGTCGACGGCCTTGGATGGCGCCGAGGCGGTGGTGCATTGCGCGGCGCGGGTTCACGTCATGCAAGATACCGCCGCCAATCCGCTTGATGCGTATCGTTACGTGAACGTCGATGGCACCCTCAACCTGGCGAGGCAAGCGGCTGCGGCTGGGGTGCGGCGGTTTGTGTTCATCAGTTCCATCAAGGTGAATGGCGAGGCCACGCCTGCCGCCGGACCCTTTAGTGGGGATGATACACCCGCGCCGATTGATCCCTACGGTGTATCCAAGCTTGAAGCGGAAGAGGGCCTGCGAGCCCTCGCACGCGAAACCGGCATAGAAGTGGTCGTCGTTCGGCCCCCGCTCGTTTATGGCCCGGGTGTGAAAGCCAATTTTGCCTCGATGATGCGCTGGGTTGCGCGCGGTATCCCGTTGCCCTTGGGTGCCATCCAAAACAAGCGCAGCATGGTCGCCCTGGACAACCTGGTCGACTTATTGGTGACCTGTGTAAAACATCCGGCTGCTGCGGGGCAAACATTCCTGGTATCAGATGGTGAGGATGTCTCAACGACCGAGCTCT
>JBBAPZ010000113.1:0-2099 GCA_040400605.1 Candidatus Sericytochromatia bacterium | reverse complement strand
TCAGTTGCAGGATGAAGGGTGTTTTATCCACATAGTAGCAGTTGCGCTCGCGCATTTTGGCGAAGGTTTGAAGGCCAATCGGGAGTTTCCGGCGCTGCATGGGGGTATCATAGCACGGGTATCAGACGCTGACTGGCATCCAGTTACAGTTGATTGCGTGGGATCATCTTCCGTTGGGTTATCGCATACAAAAAAATTTACGAGCCAGTTAGATTGTTTTTGGTTGACGTGGGTTCGGGATATTGTTCGACGTGGGGGTCAAGGTGTCAGCGATGGTTGATGTGTTTCATCAGTTGCGTAACGAAAACATTCGGCGCCACTTCTGTTTCACCGATGATGTGATAGCCGAATGACTGGTAAAGCTTGAGGGCGGGGGGATTGTTGCTGCCGGTTGCGACGAGCCACCGGGTCATGGTGGGGTGGGTGTTTTCGACGAAGTGCAACAAGGTGCTGGCAAGGCCTTTTCTGAAATGGGTGGGGTGAACCATCAGTCGGCAAATGCAGATTGTTTGGGTATCTATCTGGTCGTAGGCGATTGCTGCAACGACCTTGGCGTCATGCCAGATACCCGCAAAAATTTCGGGACGTGCCTGCAGTTCGGATAGCGTCTCGATTAACGGTGGAATGCGATCGTAACCGATCAATTCCGCCTCAACCTGATAGGCCTCGCGTTGCAGGCACAACACCTGGTTCGCCGTCGCGTCGTTTTGTAAACTCAATCGTGTGACAAGGCTTGTCAGTTCCAATCGTCGACTCCCTGAACCAACCGACTCCGCAATCGGCAAAACCCCGCCGTAACAGGGTAACTGGCACAGTTGGCTGCATGCAACCATTCAGGCCAACCTGCGCCAAGCAGAAACTCGGAACGGTTCTTGACGCGGTTGACTTTTGATTGACCCGTATCCCCCCAATTTGTGTCAGGGACGGTTCACGCAGTGTCTGAGCGTGTGGGCGTGACAGCGGTGCAGACCGAGGTTCATGTGGTGCCGTGGGGGTGATGCGGGCGAGGTCCGGGGCGATCGCCTCAGGGCGCTGTACCATCACCGAGGGTCTCATACTCAAACCCCACGATGCTGCGCGCAGGGTCACGATGCATCAAGGCCGCGTCCGCCACTGGACTGATTTGATGCCCGTGGGATTGATGCGTCCGCTGACAATGTGGCAGGCAGGTTTGTTGTGCCCAACTTTGTTGCATCCCTATCGGCGGTGATGCCACGCAGGATCGTGCGGATCGCGTACTACGTAACACATACAAGGTTAATGGTGTGCCGAAAGTGGCGATCACTGAAAGCGGGTGATTGTGGTCGTTTGGCTCAGCGATGGCGATTGATAATCAGCCTGCGCCCAATGATAACAAGCTTTGCGCCACGGGGGTATGTGACTGAAGGTGCAAGAGTTCGACAGGAGACGTTTGGTATGGGAAGCGCGACGGGTGGTGTGCGTGTGGGCGAGCCACTGCGGGCATTGGTTGGATACCGGCTGGTGCTTGTTGTTGTTTGGTTGCTGGGTGGAATGTGGGTGCCTCACCCGGTGATGGCTGCTGGGGGCGAGCGATCGCCCGTGATAACGGCTGACGCGTCGGCTGATTCGAGCGTCGAGTCGCGTGCCGCTTGGGTTATCCGGCTTTTTAATGCTGAAGCGATTGACCACGCCTCGTTGTTTACCCCTGAATTTTTGGCGACGGTGCCACCGGAGAAGCTCACATCCATTTTGGAACAATACCGGGCGCAATGTGGCTCGGTGACGCGTCTGGTTCGCGTTGATGGTGGCGATCGCCATCACGGCACCTTCGAAGGTCATTTCAGTAAAGGCTGGAAGTCAACAATCAGGCTTTCGATTGACGCGTCACCGCCTAATCGGATTGCTGGTCTGCGGCTTGGTACCCCTGTTCCAATCAAGGATGATTTCAAGGCACTCACGCGTGAAATGCAAGCTTTGTCAGGTCAGACCGGGTTCCTGGTTGTTCGGCACCGGGCCGGCCAAACCGAGGTGTTGGCGTCGCATCAGGCAGTGGCTGCACGCGCGGTTGGCTCGGTGTTTAAGCTATGGGTGCTGGGCGCACTGATTACCGAGGTGACGCGGGGTGCGAAGCGTTGGGA
>JBBAPZ010000112.1:0-2150 GCA_040400605.1 Candidatus Sericytochromatia bacterium | reverse complement strand
ATGCGCTGAGCATCGGCATCCACACCCAGCATGTGTCTGGCAAAGGCTTCGCACAACATGGTGTGGTACTTCGCGCCACCCCGGATGATGGTGCGGGCCACACCGGTGCTCTGGGCGTACTCCAGCACCATGTGGATGTTGGGACTGCCCACGCGTCGCTGCAACTGACTGCCTTCAAACTCCAGCTTGGCCGTGGCCAGGTCCTTGGCGTGGATCGAGATCAGTTGGGTGCCGCGTGCCCGGTCCAGGACATTGACCACACACACCTCGCCACAGCCGAGCTCCCGCTGATAGAACCCTTTGATGGCCTCGCCGAAGGCTGCGATCGAGGCGTCATCGCGCTGGATAGCACGCTTGATGCCCAGGTCATGCTGCTGAGCTTGCTGCCCATGATGATCGAGGTACTCGATTTCGGTCGCCGCCTCAAACAGTGCCGGATGGTGAACATACAGCCAAAACGCTCGGTGCAGATCGCTTTTGCAGGCGATGAGCCCCATCAATTCCGTGGGCCGATCGTGCGCCGCCTGAAACATGGCCTGCTTGCCCAAGGGATGGGCCAGCAAGGTGCTGGCGTGCAATCCGGCCACGATGCGGTCACGCATCAGCGGCGCAAGGTGACTTTGGATGAGTCCAATCAGTTTTCTGGAAGTGTGGACGTCGTCACTCCATGCCCACCCCTCTGGCAAGGGCAAGGCATGACGCTCCATGAAGGTTTTGAGGGTGTCGTCGACCGGTAGGCGCAAAAGGATGTCGGCGTAGGTCTGGGGTTTGCTCATTACAAGTCTCCTTTGTTGTTGTTTGTGTTTTGGCAATGAGGCATCTCAACCCCTGACTTTGATGATCTGGGGTTTTGTATGAGTTTTGCCGGATTGCTGGATAAATATACAGCTTCTGGCGAGTTTGTCAAAACCGCTGCTGATGGCCGCATGGATCAAGGCTGGCAGCTCGAAATCCTCGATTTCATGGGCTTTTCCAACTCGTGTCCCTCTAAAACACGTTACAGCTGGAGGGGGTCGCACCTACGATTTGTAGACAGTTTTTTGACGCAATTCCTATCCATGAATACCAAGCCGAACCACTCCACAAGCCAACGTGGCAAGCACTCTGAAAAGAGCGGACTTCTCTCCCTGTCCCAGATCAGCGAACTGATGGCTCAAGGCGCTGTCAGTCAACACCAGATGCTAAGCGAAGCACACAGCAGTCAGGTTTATGCCACTGACATCGACGAGTTCGTGGACATTCATGCCTGGCAGAGCGTGAATGTGAACCCGTCTACAGACCAAGGAGTTCACAAATGAAAAACCGTTCCATCACTCCGCGCGAGCAACGCAGCCAAGACAAACTCAACGCTGTGCAGAACCAAGTCTCAAGTCTGCACGCGATGAAAATGCCCGATCTTTGGAAAGTCTGGGATCTGCATTTTTCTCGCCGCCCGGAGCACACCAATCGCAAGTTCCTGACCTCGCGCCTGACCTACCGACTCCAAGAGTTGGCCTTTGGCGCCCTGCCACAGTCCACCCGAGAAAGACTGGCTGACTGCGGCCAGCACCTCTCCAACATCAAGAGCAAGACCCCGGCCAAAGCGGTGGCCATGCCGGGTGCCACGCTGGTGCGGGAATTCGATGGCAGGCAACACCGGGTGCATGTGCTGTCTGACGGCCGTTACGAATACAACCAGCAGATTTACGGCAGCCTGTCAGCGATCGCCAAAACCATCACCGGAACGCAATGGTCTGGACCAGCGTTTTTTGGCGTCAAGAATATGGCGGGTGGCAAATGAACATGGCAACTCCAAAACGTTGTGCGGTCTATTGCCGCGTTTCTTCAGACGAGCGACTGGATCAATCCTTCAATTCCATTGACGCCCAGCGTGAGTCGGGACTGTCCTTTGTGATGAGCCAGCGGCAAGAGGGCTGGGAGGCGGTACAAAACACCTATGAGGATCCTGGCTATTCGGGCGGAAACATGGAGAGGCCTGGCCTCAAGCGTCTGATGATCGACATCAAGTCAGGACTGATTGACATGGTCGTGGTCTACAAGATTGACCGCCTCTCCCGCTCCCTGACCGATTTCGCCAAGATGGTGGAGATCTTTGACAAGCACAAGGTCAGCTTCAGTTCGGTGACCCAGCAGATCAATTCGTCCACATC
>JBBAPZ010000111.1:0-2223 GCA_040400605.1 Candidatus Sericytochromatia bacterium | reverse complement strand
ACGCTTTTGAATCTTGCTTGATACCTCGGGATCGGGCTTCACATCAGGTGGTGTTACAAGGACTATCATGGGCTGATTGCCTTTCTTGTTATCCGCCCTTAGAAGGTACTTTCTTTAGTATATCTGTCTCACTCCATATTGGCACAAAGGGGGGATATCGCAGTGTCTGGCAATACGTACCAGGGCGACTTCTTACGACATTGTATCTGCTCAAGCAGAATCTGATTGTAGTCCTTGAGAAACGCGCTTCGTTCTGAAGTAAGATGAGCGCGGCGGGATTACGACTGACGGTTTCTGGCATGGTAGCAATGTCGTACCGCCACAAAGCCTGTGTGACACGGTTCGAACAGGCATTTTTTGCTCAATGGTGACACGACAGGGATCAGTGTGATTGCCCCGAGCACTGGTGTCACGACAGGGACCCAGTCTTTGAAATCACGCGATCACTGGCGCGCACTGTTTGAGTCCCTACAGTGGACGAGTTTGCGCGCCCTGCGTGATGAGAAGACAACACGGATCGTCGAGACACCAACAGGCCTATCGCCACGCTGATCCCGTGACATCTCCACGCAATCAGGTAAATCCCGTTTTGATTGAAACAGCGTCCGCTTATGCTCGCTGCTCCACGCTTACGGCCTCATCAAGGATGAGTTTTACTCTAAAATTAATTCAGTTTTAAGAATGTTTGGTGTTCCCCCGGCGACAAGCATTTTATCAACAGAGTGTTAGTCAGGAGTTGGAGGGGTTTTAAATTGACTTTTATCAACGCAAAAAAAACAAATCTGCCTACCAATCAGTGGGTTCATTGGGATGTTGACGAGACACTGAAGACGAACTCGAGTGCACGCGTCTTTCGTATCCCTAAGGGATCTGAAGCCTCCGCGGCACAAGCTGTTCGAGAGAGTGGCCTTGATATTGTTCCCTTCAAGATTGGTCATGATTCGTATGTTGTGGCGGGTCGCAGGCTGAATCCTCCGTCCGAGAGCTTGGGCATTGAGGCCAAGGACGTTGTCTTGAAGGTTAATGGCAAGCAAGGAAAAATGGGAACACCGCTTGATAGGCCAGATAGTGCGGTGGCGGCCGTCAGAAATCTTTGTATCCGCACGTTTCTTGTCCTGGGCCTTCCTGCTTGGTTTCTTGCTCATCTCGCGGCTGTAACTGCCCCGGGGAGTGCGCTTGGTCTCGGAGCATTCGCTATCTTTGCACCGGCGGTCGCTGGCGCGTACGGCCTTTGGCAGTGGAATGCAAAAAAGAACAAGTCGCTTGACCCCAAACTCTTTGTGCCTGTGGCCAAGTAAGCGATTCAAGTGGCAACCCAGGACTCAATGCCGGGTTGCCACTTCTATTGTGGCGCTCATCACCAGAAGCTGTTGGGCACCAGGCCGGGCGTCTATCAGGCCCGTCCTGGTGCCATCTGTCGGGCCTAACCGACGGAAGGCCGAAGAAGCAGGCGATACGACCGGGGCGCGCGAGTCCGCGTACCCGTTCACAAAAGAACGTTCGCCCGGGAGTACTGCGTTAGGGCTGTACCTTGCGAATGCGGAAATTGCGCAAGTCGGCAATGTACATGTTGCCACTGCCATCCACCGCCACCGCAGTCGGAAAACTGAAGCGGGCCTTGCGGCCGGCATCGTCGATGTAACCGTCACTCGAGCCAACGAGGGTGCTCAGTTCACCCGCAGGGGTAAGTTTACGAATCTGGTGGTTGTTGGTATCCGCAATCAACAAATTGCCAGCTTTATCCAGGCACATCCCCCGCGGGGTGTTGAAGCGGGTGTTGGTGCCGGTTCCATCCAGGAATCCGGACACTGATAAGGCGACCGTGGTCACGTCACCGCCTGGCGTTACCTTTCGGATGCGGTGGTTGCCTGTATCTGCGACGTAAACATTACCCGTCACATCCACAGCAATGCCAATCGGGGTGTTGAACAAGGCGGCTGCCCCTACATTGTCGATGTAACCCTTGGCAGACCCTGCCAGGGTGGTGACCACCCCCGTTGGCGTGATTTTGGTAGGTACTCGCCGTTCCCGTGTATTGAGAAGTTAAGTCAAAGCAGTTTCACCCCCTAGCCATTCTTTGGCAGGGGGTATTGTCTGTCTGACGTCAATTAAAATTGCCGGCGTATTGCCTCACGGGTAATTGTAACCCGATCGTTCTTTAAATTGCGTCAAGGATCATATCACCGGATTGGCCGCAGCCAGCCCAGGTGCGGGTGCACATTC
>JBBAPZ010000110.1:0-2327 GCA_040400605.1 Candidatus Sericytochromatia bacterium | reverse complement strand
AAAAGGCTGGTGACCGGACTACTCTCGATGTCCTTGATCTTGCGCGTGACCTTTTGGGCGTGCGAACCAACTACGTGAAGGCGTTAGCCGAAGAATATGTTGCTCGGGCCTCTTTACTTGCCGCCATCGGCCGCCTCGAGGCACCGTTTTTGTTGCCACAAATCACACGCTACGATCCGGCAGCTAACTTTGACATCCAGCGACGGCGGGGTGATCTACCGATAGTTACATCGATACTCTCAGATCTTGAGAGCGTTCCAGTTGGTGATCTGGAGACTAAGCGGTGAACGCATAAACGGGATATCGAAAGCGTTATAGTTCTGATTCAACGTAGCCAAAGGAGACGCACTTTGAGCTGATAAGAACTGAGCAGTTTGAGGGGCGGGTAATCGACCCGCTGTTGCCGAACAAACCGCGCATCACAAACCTGCTCTTCCCCCTAGCAACGGGAGGCGGCTGGGTTGCTATTTGCTTTTGTACACGTCGCGATCGTAATTGCAGCGGAACCGATCAAAATGCCGCGCCCGATTAGGTTCAGGGCGAAAAGTATACAGCTTACAAATGCAAGGCTAACTGAGAAAACCCGCATGGCACTTAGCGCTTGCGGCATGCAAATTTGTCGATTAGGCAGTGCTAATACCAGTCACCGCGAACGGCCCACAATATACTGACGGCCAATAGATTTCGGAGCCGATCAGGCATGGCAATTATATATAAACCACGAAATATGTATGACGAAGCCGCTTTTGGAGATAGTTTTTCTCGATCATCTCTTCATCAGGTCAGTTCATCATATCGGACATATGGGTCATTTTCATCTTCTGATAATTTAGACTATTATTACATAAATGCTACTGCAGGTAATTACAAACTGACTGTAACAACAGAAGGATTGTCGAATGTATATAATTTTAATTTTGCCGTAAGCATTATTGATAGTCTTGGAAATACTATACTTACAGAAGATGTGGTTCGATCGGATGTTTACACCGATAATATTTCTTTTTATTATGGCGGTTCAGGTGCGTTTTACGTAAAGATCACAAACAATTATTATCAAACTTTTTCTTATGCGTTAACGCTTGATTCAACTTATGTAGCCCCTGCTGACACCGCGTCGCCCATAGTCTACTCGATAGCCTATGGCAGCAATGACGGCTCTCTGGCTTTGGGTGAGGCGGTTACTCTCGCAGTAACTCTGAACGAGGCTGTCTATGTAACCGGTACGCCGACCCTTGCTTTGGCGAACGGAGGCGCGGCAACTTATACCGGTGGCAGCGGCACCAGCACGCTGACGTTTAGCTACACAGCCGCCGCAGGTCAGGCTACCGCTGATCTTGCTACGGCAGCCAGTAACGCGCTAGCCGGCACGATCAGGGACCTTGCAGGCAATGCGGTTACTGCTGCAGGCTTCAACGGCGTCAACCCAACTGGCACACTGGCGGTCGACGTGACAGCCCCCTCGGCCTCGACCTTCACACCCACCGACGGCGCGACCGGTGTTACAGTTGGCGCCAACATCGTGCTGACTTTCTCGGAAAACATTGCCAAGGGCACTGGCACCATCACCCTGCGTTCAGGATCGGCCACCGGCACCATTGTTGAGAGCTTCGATGCAGCAACGTCGAACCGGATATCCATCTCCGGCTCAACGCTCACCATCGATCCCACGAACAACTTGGCAGGCAATACCCGCTACTTCGTCGTGTTCAGTTCCGGCAATGTCCGTGACCTTGCGGGCAATGCATTTAAAGGTACGTCCACGTACGACTTCACAACCGGAAGCGCACCTACAACGACGTCTGATGACTACTCGAGCACGACCGGTACAACAGGGGTTGTTACAATCGGAGGGGCTGCGACCACTGGTTCAATCGAGACCACTGGCGATGTCGACGCTTTCCGTGTCTCGCTCACAGCAGGTGTCACATACACATTCAATCTCAACGCAACATCGGGATCGCTCGATCCATATCTTTCTTTAGTCGATTCGAACGGGACGCGGCTTGCCTATAACGATGACTTTGGATCTTCACGCAACTCACAGATCACGTTCACAGCCACCAGCAGCGGAACATACTATCTGGGAGCTCAAGGTTTTACCGGCACTGGTGCCTATAGCATCCGGGGGACAGCACAGGCTAACGACACTATAGCGCCGACTGTTTCTACATTCTCGCCTGCGGATGGGACAACTGGGGTGGCTGTTGGTAACAACATCGTGCTCACATTCTCCGAGGCGATTGCGCGCGGTACAGGCACCATCACAGTGCGCTCAGGATCGGCCACCGGCACCATCGTTGAGAGCTTCGATGCAGCAACGTCAA
>JBBAPZ010000109.1:0-2455 GCA_040400605.1 Candidatus Sericytochromatia bacterium | reverse complement strand
CTGCGGGCGCAAGCGCGCTGGCGTTCCCCCCGTTCGGCATCCCGAACATCCAGGGCGGCTCGTTCAACTTCGCGTTCCCCCAGCTCAACATTGGCCCGCCGTCCACGTTCCCCGGTTTCACTGGGCTGGGTGGGGGCGGCGGTGGTTTGAGTTCTGTAACGGTAACCGATGCCACAACCACGCTCACCGGGATTGACACAATCAACTTTAAAGGCAGTGGACTGGTAGGGGTTGGCTATGGCACATCCACCAACATTGCTGATGTTGAGTACCAAGATACTGGAGGAGGCGGGGGTAGCACGCTTGTCTATGGGAAGATCAGTGCGTACACCAAGGTTGCAGGAATTGCGCAATGGACATATACGGTGACTGAATACGTAGCTGGTGCAGCAGGTGCTTCTTTGACCATGTACAACCTGCTTGAAAAGAGCAATACGGCAACAAACGCTTATGGGTACACAACGACGGGGGCTGGTGGGGACCAGATCAGTGGAACTCAGTTGTACGTGAAGCCAGTTCCGGTGGACGCTTGGGTTCGCGCGGAGTCTACAAATGACCCGGATGGCGGTACCGCAAAGTACTGGTTCAGCGCACCAAACCCTGTTGATGGAACCTGCACCTAATGGTGGGAACCAGAAGGTTCGCAGACTGTTGTGCAAGCCCTCTTCCTGATTCGCAGGTCCCGACTTGTCCATTTACCACCATCTACAACGACTATCAAGCAAGCCACAATTACGTAACCCCATCACTTGTATTTGCAAATGAATACAAGAAGTACAACCACCCTGGATGTACTCGTCAGAATGAATGGGAATCCCAATACGGAAGCCGAGCTCTAGGTGCAATTTCACGGTATGAGTTGAATGCTTATGACTTGGCGAATGCCAGATGGGATGTCTCTTCCAACATAATTCTTACTGGTACAAATGGTCCAGTTGTTCGTCCTGGCACAAACACTGTTATTGCAAGAGCATCTTTCAAGTACAGGGAATACACCTTTAACCGAGCGTCAAGAACTCGTAGATATAAGGATGGCCAGGACACCAGTACGTCAGATGTTTATTTCAATGCTCCTTCGTGTTGTCCTTCTGGCGACTTTGCCCAGAATTTTACAATCATCAAATCGCCTGCAGAGACCATCGACCTTACACCCTCTGCAAATGATTGGTTTAAAATCTCATGGGTTGGTAAGTCAACTCAACGTGTTCTTGGTTTTAGGTTGACGCTCCGAGCAGCGGGGACCGCGGTAGGTCCTTGGCGAGCAGTGGTGGAGGGTGGTCAATTAAAGTTGACAAATGGATCTGGTGTTACAACTACGTACACGGGTTTGCTTACGTCTGTTCGTACTGCAATCAACGCAGCAGGTTTTTTTACTGCTTTTATCCCAACGGGGTCTCCTGCACCAGTCACGACTGATGCATCGATTCAAGACCTTAAGCCATACAGATCGACTTTGTTGACCGCAACAAACGAACAGACCTGCATGTACATTGTTGACGTTGGAGACGAGATTGCTCCAGGATCCCAAATTCTTAGCGCGTTTCCTCCTAGGCTCACGAGTTTGAACAGCGCTGTTTCACCGACCGTTGTGGTCGACCTTCGGTTTGACGCAGCTTCCTCTGGATTTCCAAATACAGCTTCAGGTTTGCTGCAATACATGCAACAAACTTGGTACGCAAAGTCAGCAGGAAGTGTTCCGGTACTTGGGTTTAACTGGAATGGAACGCCTTATTCTCTCGGGTTTCCACCTGTGTCATCATTGACACCGGGAGCATCTGTAACAAATTACTCCATTACCTATGGAGTAAGGTCGGTAGACAGACGTGACTTTCAAGTCGTCTGCGCCTACTGCATCGGAGTTGGATCTTGCACAATTCCAGGGGCTTCAACCATTGGTCCTACGGGAGCCCCCTTCCCGGGGCCAGGAATCAATTGTTCCGGATTTTTGAATTGCTCTGGCTCCTTGGTTTCAACTATTTGCGGTTGCCCTCCTACTACTTTTGATGCAAGGGTGATTCAGACTTTGGTTACGGAAACATTGCCTGCAATCTCATATCCCGCTACTTGGTCTATTCAGGGCATATTCCAAATCTCATGACCGTCAATTTCAATCTTCAGTACAACAACTGGAAGTACAGTCTGTCCCAAGACTCTGAGACTGGTGAGTTAAATATCCTCAGCTTTGAGCGAGTGGGGCTTGTGCGGAAGGCGGTGGAGTATGCGAAGGCGGAGGTAAGCGGGCTGGTGGGGAGCGTCGAGTTGCCCGTGCTGGAGGGGAGGCGGGAGGCGTGCGACGGGTGCGAGAGCGCGCGAAAGGCAGGCGAGGAAGAGTGGTACTGCAAGAGCTGCGGGTGCCCCGAGTGGGAACGCAGCAAGTTGCAGGTGAAATGGGGCATGCCAGCCGCGACGTGTCCGCTGGGGAAATGGCCGCAGGCCCGGTAAGATCAGGAAATGC
>JBBAPZ010000108.1:0-2499 GCA_040400605.1 Candidatus Sericytochromatia bacterium | reverse complement strand
CCGCAGCAAAGGCGACCACGCCCTGTTTGGCAAAAGCACCCAGGCCATGAAAGCCCAGTGGAAAGTGTCCGACAGCCGCCCTCTGGCCGACTTTGCGCCCACGATTTTGCTCAAGGCCAAAGACTTCGCCACCGAAATCACCATCTTCAACGCCCGCCAACACCAGATGGACCGAGAGGGGCAAATCTCCAAAGAGCACATCACCAACAACCAAGCGGTGCGCAACACCCTGCTGGAACGAGGCATTCGCCCCGAAAGCCTGCCCCCGGAAGAAGACGTCAAAAAGGTCGAACGGCGCTTGCAGTCTGAAGACAAGAAATCGCTCAACAAGCCCGACACCCTGGACAACTGACAAGAACAAAGCATGGCGGGCGTGGCACCAGATGGCACAGGCCAAGTACGCGCCAACAGTTTTTTGCGGGCGACTTGGGGAAGCGGATTTCTGCAGTGGCCGGATTCTTTGCCAACCTCACACCACTGTTTAAGGCCATCTTCTCGGCTGCATTTTTGGGTGAGTTGCACCACCTGTATCACGTGGCTGCGTTCGCGCTGATTGTGGGCGGGATTGTGGTGACGGCCCGGCAATAAACCACAAGAATTTTGTCCTGCTGCATCAGGAATTTCTGAAGTGGATTCATGCTGCGAGTGCAGGTGGTAATTTAGCAAAAGACTCTTTTGCAGCGGGAGCAGTCATCGGGTCAGACGTGCTATCGGACATCAGTCGGCCAAGAAGCGCCCCTCAGCCTTTGCGCTCAAAGCTGCCGCTCTTGTTCTTTTGCCCGGATTAGCGTCTTCGGAGGAATAAGTGAACTTTTTCTTGTCTGTCTTTACCTTGACAGGCGAAGGCTTCCTTTTATTGCTCTAAACTTCTGAAAGTTGAAACTTTTTGAGCACAGGTATGGCACTCGGCGACTATTTCAAAGGTCCTCAACACAAGGCCAACGCGGCACGGCTTGAAGCTGAACTTCAGGATCAGCACAAACGATCTCAAGCAGATCTGCAGTCGTTGCAGGCAAAGTTTGACCAATTGGAAAAAAAAGCGCAAGAGATCGGGCTGCTAGATGTTTTGGCTGTGCAGAAAAAGATACAGGAAGAGGAGTCGATGTTGGCGGAAGCTAAGTCCAATGTCGACGCGGCTATGGCCGAGCTCCAGGTGGCTGATTCAATGCTTCAAGAAGTACGAAAGCAGATCCTGGTAGCAGAGGATACCGTTGAGCTGGAAACGTTTTCGCTGTATCACCCAAAATATCAATTCACAAACAGCGCCGAATACAAGGAACGGCTGGACGCGATCCGGGAGGTTCAGAAGCAGACCGCGAGGGGTTTGAGCGCAGGAGTCGATGCCTGGGACAACCAGGCTGTTCAGCTAACAAAAGCTGAATGGAAGAAGCTCCGCAAGGATGCTCTGAAGTTGGCGCTTCGAGCCTTCAACAGCGAGAGTGACTATTGCGTCGACAAAGTGAAGTTCAACAACGTGGAGAGGATGGAGGAGCGCATCCGCAAGTCGTTTGAGACCTGCAACAAGCTTTTGAAGAATGTAGGTGTTTGGTGGAAAGACGTTGTCTTGGAGGATAAGCTTCAGGAGCTTTATCTTGCGCAAGAGTACCAGATGAAACGGCAGGAGGAAAAGGAGGTTGCGCGGCAGGCGAGGGAAGACCAGCGGGAGCAGGAAAAACTTGAGAAAGAAATCCGGGAAGCGCGCGCCAAGATTGAGAAGGATCGTAGCCACTTCGTTAGGGCTCTACAAAGGCTGCAGCTGCGCTTAGTGGAGGCCACCAATCTGCAGGAACGCGAAGATCTGCAAGTCCGCATCGATGAGATCAGTACCCAAAACAGCAAGCTGGATGAAGAGGAAAAGCAGCTTGACTATCGTGAGCAAAATGCGCGTGCCGGCTACGTCTACGTGATCTCCAACATCGGCGCGTTTGGTCAGGGGGTCTACAAGATCGGTATGACCCGGCGCCTGGAGCCCATTGAGCGTGTGGACGAATTGGGCGACGCTTCAGTACCATTCAGATTCGATGTTCATGCGCTTGTTTTCTCAGACAACGCGCCGGCTCTGGAGGCTAAACTCCACGCCCATTTCGCGGCCGGGCGGCTCAACAAGGTTAATGGGCGCAAGGAGTTCTTCCAAGCTGACCTCAAGGAAATCGAGGCGGTGATCCGAGCAAACTACGATGCAGTAGTTGAAGTGACCCACGCTGCGCCTGCGGAGCAGTACCGGGAGAGCCTAAGACTGTCGATGCCTCTGGACTCAATACAAGCGTCAGAGCGCGTCGCTGCGGGGCTTGATCGAGGTGGCATTTAGCCCCCACCCTTTTGAACGACCGCTTAGCTGCGATGGCATTTACCGCTTTGGGGCGGTTTATACCCGTCAATTAAAGTGGTTGGATACCAGCTCTCAGCCTAAAGAAGACCACTAACCTCGAGCTAAAAAAAACCAAGGCCACTGCAATGGCCCAATAGCCATTGCAAAACTTCAGCCAAGTCACCAAGCCA
>JBBAPZ010000107.1:0-2535 GCA_040400605.1 Candidatus Sericytochromatia bacterium | reverse complement strand
CTTCCAAGTTGGTGCGGGTGGCGGTTTCTTCGATGTCACCGCCCTTGATGGCGCGAGCCGAGTTTACGTCTACGGAAACCAAGGCTTCGGTGTGGTCGATCACGATGGCACCGCCAGAAGGCAGTTGCACGGTGCGGGCGTAGGCCGATTCGATTTGGTGCTCGATTTGGAAACGGCTGAAAAGCGGCGCGTCGTCGCGGTAGCGCTTCACGCGGTTCGCAAACTCAGGCATGACGTGACTCATGAACTGCTGAGCCTGGTCATAAATGTCATCGGTGTCGATCAGGATGTCGCCGATGTCGTTGTTGAAATAGTCACGGATAGCGCGGATGACCAGGCTGGATTCCTGGTAAATCAGGAATGCACCTTTGCCACCTTTGGATGCGCCGTCAATGGCGGTCCACAATTTGAGCAGGTAGTTCAGGTCCCACTGCAGTTCGGGGGCTGAACGACCGATGCCTGCGGTGCGGGCAATGATGGACATGCCTTTGGGATATTCCAGCTGGTCCATGGCTTCTTTGAGCTCTGCCCGGTCGTCGCCCTCGATGCGTCGGCTCACGCCACCGCCGCGGGGGTTGTTGGGCATGAGCACCACATAGCGACCTGCCAAGCTGACGAAGGTGGTCAGGGCTGCGCCCTTGTTGCCACGTTCTTCTTTTTCCACTTGCACCAAAAGGGATTGACCTTCTTTGATGACGTCCTGGATACGAGCTTGGCTGACGGACACGCCTTCAGCAAAGTATTGGCGCGAAATTTCCTTGAAGGGCAAAAAGCCGTGGCGGTCTTCACCGTAGTCCACAAAGCAGGCTTCGAGCGAGGGTTCGACGCGGGTGACGACGGCTTTGTAGATGTTGCCCTTGCGTTGTTCGCGGCCTTCGATTTCGATTTCGTAGTCGAGGAGTTTTTGTCCATCGACGATGGCCAAGCGGCGCTCTTCAGCTTGCGTGGCGTTGATCAGCATCCGTTTCATGATGCGTTCCTTCTCTTGTCAGCGTTGGCCCCAGTGCAGAAAAATGTCTGCTGTCTGGAACCTGTTTACACAACTGGCCTTGGATTTTTTTGAAAATCTCAAAGCCTCCGTTGCCGGAGCTGACGCCTGAAACGAAGGGAATTGCCGAAGGTGATCGCCATTCAGCTGCGCGTGAGCACAGGAATGGGGATCGTGGCGCGTGGATGGGGCGAGGCAAAAGGCGTGCAGAGATTCGTCCACTGCCGGGGGCTTCCCCCGGTGTCCAAGACAAACTGTCGGGCACAGGGCGTGACGGTGTTGAGTGGCTTCGTGAGCCACTCCAAGCACATCAGCAAAGTTCCGAACAACACAACCATCTCGCTTTGATCCGTCCAACAGCCATTGAGGGGCTGCTGAACTTGGGGTATTCCGTATCTGGGTTTCTGGGCGTCGGCCCAACCTCCGGGGCGATTGGCCACTGTTGGCGTTGGCCTTCAGTCTGCAAATCGTGCCGAGGGTGGCATCGACCATCTGGTTTGGCGCGGTGGTGGTGGACTAAACTCCTGTCTTCAGGAATTCATTTCCATTTGAATCAACCACTTACAGCCAATTGCCAGTGAATCACATTATAGGGGTCCAAACCGCTGCAGCGGCACCCGCCGTCAAATGGTTGTTGGTGGACGAAGAGTCCATCGGGCAGCGATTGGACAACTTTTTGATACGTCATCTCAAGGGTGTGCCAAAAACCCATATTTACCGAATTATTCGCAGCGGCGAGGTTCGCGTGAACAAAGGCCGTGCTTCCGCAGAAACACGGCTCGAGTCAGGTGATCAAGTTCGATTGCCCCCCGTGCGTGTTTCTGAGAAAGCAGTCGATAAAGCAGTGCATGCTGTGCCCGGGCGTGAGTTTCCGGTGTTGCTTGAAGACGAGAGCCTGATGGCGATCAATAAACCTGCGGGAGTGGCGGTGCACGGCGGCTCGGGTGT
This sequence comes from Candidatus Sericytochromatia bacterium, assembly GCA_040400605.1. Lineage (GTDB taxonomy): Bacteria > Cyanobacteriota > Sericytochromatia > S15B-MN24 > JAQBPE01 > JBBAPZ01. The sequence continues at coordinate 599 of JBBAPZ010000107.1, read as the reverse complement.
GAGCTTTGGCGTCATTGAGCAATTGCGGCAAGCGCGGCCTCAGGCGAAGTTGCTGGAATTGGTGCATCGCCTAGACCGAGACACAAGCGGTATTTTGCTGGTGGCCAAAAAGCGCAGTGCCTTAACGCAACTGCAAGACCAGTTTCGCGAGCGTGAAACTGACAAGACGTATTTGGCCTTGGTCAAAGGTGATTGGCCCGCTAAATTAAAAGTGATCGATCAGCCGCTGCACAAATTTTTACTGCCCAATGGTGAGCGGCGCGTCAAAGTCACCACGCCAGAGGATCCGGAAGGCATGCGGTCGATTACCTTGGTTAAGGTGTCCAAGCGTTTGCCAGGCGCAACCTTGTTGGAGGTGACCATTAAGACCGGGCGCACGCATCAGATCCGGGTGCATTTGTCTTCGCAAGGTCACCCGATTGCCGGTGATAACAAATATGGTGACTTTGACTGGAATCGCCAGCTTCAAAAGCCAGGTATTAACCCCAGTCTCAAACGCATGTTTCTACACGCCTGGCGTCTGCAGTTCAACCATCCGGTGACCGCCGAGCGCGTGGCCTTGCAAGCCGATTTGCCCCCTGAATTGAAAGCGTATGTTG
>JBBAPZ010000106.1:0-2571 GCA_040400605.1 Candidatus Sericytochromatia bacterium | reverse complement strand
GCGTCAAAACCTGCAAAGTCGCCAGATCGCGCTGCGCCAACCCCAAATGCGCCATTCGGCCGACCAACTCACCTTGTGCACGGTGCAACTGTGCCAACGGCCCGGCCAGCGCAGCCGCGTCATAACGCCACTGAGGCCAGTCGGGGCGCTGCCAGAGGTAAGTGCGTTTGCGGGGGGTCTTGTCGGCGAACATGCGGTGATTATGCGCCTTATTCACCGCAGATATTGCGGTGAATTATGAAGTGATTCACCGCACCAGCGGGCATGCTTGGGCTCGGCTGCGGCTCCCACGGCCAGCTTTGGTTTGGATAAAGGGCGGGTTTAAGGGCGCGCATGCGAGTTGGGCGCACAAAGATTTTTGTAGCTATTTTTTCGTATTTATTTGGGTATAGTGGGACGCTTCAGGCCTGCTGCGCTGGAAGGTGCGGGAGGGAAGTTGCAAGGAATTGGATGCTAGGTTTGGTCTGCAAATTTAAATCTGCATACACATAAAGCACCTGGCCCAAGACCCATGGCGTGAACCACTTGCAACGATTTCAACAAAAAGATGTATCGACACGGCCCGGCTGTATCAACCGGGTTTTGCGGTCTACATCACGTTAGGCCTCACAAATGCCACTCTCCGCATCCATGCGCATCTCCCTGCTGAAAGAGATCAGTGACCGGCTCCAGATGGAAGAGTGGCCGCTGATCGACTTGACCTTGTCGCAGTTTGGACTGCCGACCTCGGACGAATGGCAAGGCAACAAGAACGCCTATGTAATCCAGATGTCGAAGGGCGGCCAGGATTCTGTCCTGGTGGAGCTTGCGCAGCATGTAGGCTTCCTCATCGAAGAAGTACCGAAGCCGGGAATTGACCCACCCTTCTGGCGAAAGCGGATGTTCCGACTGTTTGTGACGCATCTGGCTACTGAGAAGGTACTTGCCGCGCAACTACAAGAGGCTCTGCTCGGTTACGGGATCAGCGGCTTCGTCGCGCACAACGATATTCAACCCACGCTCGAGTGGCAGACCCAAATCGAGACCGCTCTGGCTACCGCGGACGCGCTTGTGGCGTTGCTCCATCCAGCCTTCCACGCGAGCAACTGGACCGATCAAGAAATTGGCTTCGCCATGGGGCGAGGCCTTCCCGTCTTCGCAGTGCGCTTCGGGCAGGACCCTTATGGATTCATTGGTCGATTTCAAGGTTTTGTTGGCGGCGGCAAAACTCCCGAGGCGCTCGCACGCGAGCTCTTCGACGCCTATCGCAAGAACAAGCAGTCCCAGAAACGTATGGGTGAGGTGCTGTTGAGTCTATTTGAGGACAGTAACAGCTTTCAAACGGCCAAGACTCGAATCGGCTACCTTGAAGAGCTCGAAGTCTGGGAGTCGTCCTTCGTGCCCAGGCTTGAAGCAGCGGCAGAGGCAAACTCACAGATATCAGGCTCATGGGACGTACCGGAGCGGGTTCAGTTACTTGCAAAGAAGTGGGCAGGCGTGTGAGGCCTAACCCGTTGTTCCAGACGACGACCTTCGGCCGCGGCTGAACGCCAACGTTAGGCGTCACAGAGAAACCCTTCATGGCCGCATCGAAGAAAGACGTAGAGGTCTTGCGCCTCGAACGCTTCAAGAGCTTCATCTCTGATTTTCCAGATGGGCGGTTGGAGCCTACGGAGGAGCCTGACTTCCTCATTCATTGCAACAACCGCGTGGTTGGCATCGAACTCACGGATCTTCATCGTGAGACGCCTCCCGGCCAAGTCCCTCAACAGGCAAGCGAGGCAATGCGCAACAGAGTAGTGGCTCGTGCCAAAGAGCTTTACGACGCTCGCTGCCTGCCCCCGGTGCTTGTTAGTTTCCACCTTGATGACCGAATCCACATCCAGAAATCGGAAGTCGAACAATTTGCGGCGGAACTGGCTGAATTGGTCTCGGATAACATTCCAAGGGAAAATTCAAGTAATGAAGTTCCAACCGATTGGCAAGACTTTCGCAAGCTCCCAGCCATCCTGCACAAGGTCTCAGTGCGCAGGCTCGACGTCGTAACAAAAACGTTCTTTAGTGCTCCAGGAGCAACGTGGGTCGCTTCGCTAAGTCGCGAAGACATCGTGCGGGCGCTAGCGAGCAAGGAACCAAAGCTGGCGGCCTACCGAACACGATGTGATGAAGCGTGGCTTGTCATCAACGCGGACATAGAGTCTATGGCCACATGGTTTGACTTTGACTCGGCGCCGCTGCAAGAACCATTCACAACAGCCTTCGACCGAGTTTTCGTGGTTCGGCACTTTCGCGGCAAGGCCTACGAACTCGGCACATCTCGCCAGTGACGCCTAACCCATCGCTCAAGCGGAGCGCCAACGGCAGGCCACCAGCGCCCGGCCTGAGGCACTCAGTGCATTTTCTCAGCCCGGGCGCTGGTGGCCTGCCGTTGTCGCCCGCTTAGCTCGAACGTTAGGGGTGAAGTTACGGCGTAACTTCACCCCAACCGCCGATACCCCCACCCAACCCGCATCCCCGTGGTGATGGCACACAACCCAGCAAACCCATAAGCCAACACCGCAAAGTGTTCAGGCCAGATGCACATGGCGGCGA
>JBBAPZ010000105.1:0-2673 GCA_040400605.1 Candidatus Sericytochromatia bacterium | reverse complement strand
CATCCATGCCAAACTTTTTAATTGGGGTCAGATCCCAATTAATTTGGCTTTTGGCCTTGTTTTTATTTAATTGGGGACAGATTCAATCAAGGGTCTTTTTGACCGGTCGCCCCGCCTTGCCCGGCACCAAGCGTCGTTGGGTGGTTTGCTGCAAGCCCTCCACAAAGTCGGCCGACCCCAAGGCCCAACCCGACAAGGCACTTTGTGTGAGTTGCTCCTTTTCGCGCTGCGCCAGACCCGTCTGCACCATCTCCGCATAAGCGGCTTCACGGGCAAAAGGGGTGTTGCCCAAGCCCCAAAACAGGGCATGCGGCGTCACCAACTTGTCGCTCAACTGCCCAATACAGTGCCTGTGGCTGGACCATTTGAAATCGGCTGCTTGCGCCACCATGCCCGCCCGCACGGGGTTCAGGTCGATGTAGACCATGCACGCCAAAAGATAGCGCTCACTCTCAATCAGGTTGCTGCGGTAGCGCCCTTCCCACAGCGTGCCGGTGCGCTGGTGCCGCAAATTGAAGTAGCGCACATAAGCCCGCCCCACCGCCTGCATCATCTGCGGCAGACCCTCATCGGTTTCGGGCGTGACCAGCAAATGGAAATGGTTGTCCATGATCACGTAGGCATGGATGGCCACTTTGAAGGTCTGCGCATGCTCTTGCCACAACGCCAGCAAACGCTCGCGGTCCGCATCGTCCCGCACGATGGCCTGGCGGTCATTGCCGCGCTGGATAACGTGGTGCGGGTAAGCGGCAACGGTGAGGCGGGGTTGGCGGGCCATGGGGACTCCCAGAAAGAGAACCGCAGTTTAATTGGGATCTGACCCCAATTAAATAAACCATATTTGCAAAATAATAATAATTCTTTTGATGTAAAAATATTCTTTCGATCAGTGTCCGCATTCAACCTCACAAAGCATCGCATGAAAAGTTCATTCATCTCAGCGGTTTTAATTTTGCTTTTTGGGCTTCCAGCGCTCAGCCAAGCCATGACGCTGGAACGGGTCAACAATGACCTCTATGCAACGGGTCCGACGGTGGATCAAGACTTTCTGAGTTTCAAAGAGGCTTTTGCCAAAGGGGGGATTGAGCGTTTGATTTTGGTGAATGGACCGGGTGGTGACCTGTGGACGGGTATGCAGATCGCCCGCATGGTGCAAAAAGCCAAAATCAAAACTGTCGCATCCGGGCAATGCATGTCGGCGTGCTCACTGATTTTTATGGCGGGTCAAGAACGCAGTTTTGGAACAGGCCACCTCCCACGAATGACCTTGATCGGCATCCATGGAGCTCACGACAAAGACAGCAAAAACGTCCTCTATCAAGCGATGCATCAGATGTACGCCTTTTACGAACAGCAAATGGGTGACAAGTTCGATGCCGCCGTCATCAACCAAGCGCTCTATGACATCAAAGAGGCGTTTGGTTTTCTGCGCATCCGGGAAATGCAGCGAACACAGGAAAAGGACCGGACGCCCTGGTTTTGCCCCACAGGCCAAACGCCGCTCGACCAATGCCAACTGCACTCGGGCAAAGATGCTTACAGCTTGGGAATAGTGACTCAAACCGAAACCGTTGAACTGCAATTACCCGCCAGTATGAAAATCAAATTGGGGTTTTTTGGCAAGCCCCTGGAAGCACCCCCTGTGGACTTTCAGGACCGCGCAGATCAGATGATTGGCAGTGTGTGCAAAGGCCAGTTAATGTGTAAAACCATTGGTGGTAGAACTTTTAAAAATTACCTCAATGCCCACGAAAACAAAGCCCTCGCCATCGGTTGGGGGAAAACTGGCTTCGGTGTGCGTTGGGGCGTTGACGAACCTGGACAGGCCATGATGCGTGCTCTTTATAACTGCAACCATTCACAAAACAACCCCAAACTCTGCCGCCTTGTTGCCGTCAATGACCATGAACTGCTGCCACTTTACGATGAAGAGCAAACGCTAAGCGCTGCATTGCTGGACACGCTGAAAACTCCAACACCTGCGCTCATTCAGGCAGAACGCGATGAACCGGGCACCAGCGCCCCATCTCGCTTGCGCACCGGCAACCACATCACAGGCATGACACCCAGAACGCTGGAAGGCATTGAACGCTGGGATACAGCCGCACTGGTGCAGGCCCTGAAGCAAACCGAACGCCCTGTGGTCATTGACACGGCCGCCTTCGGCCCGGTGATTCCCGGTGCACTGAACCTCATCCACAGTGGCTTGGCCTTCAAAGACGCGCAGCAAGAATCTGCTTATGCTGAACGCTTTCGCCACATGTTGCTGGCCGCAGCCCCCAACTTTAACCAAGCCGTGGTTTTCTATTGCGCCAGCTCAGAGTGCTGGCTTTCAGTGAACGCGGCCATGCGCGCCCGCCAGTTGGGCTATACCCAAGTCATCTGGTATCGTGGTGGCATAGCCGCGTGGACGCAAGCAGGCTTGCCCACTGTTGGCAGAGTGCCCGTGGCTGTACTCTATTGACCCCAGCTCGCATGTGACAAGCCAACCGCGTCAACGCGCTTAAGCTTGCCGCATGAAAACAACCCTGCGCATCGGTGCCGGTGCTGGTTACGCGGGCGACCGCATTCCGCCCGCACTTGAACTGGCCGAAAAAGGCCAGCTGGACTACCTCGTCTTCGAGTGCCTTGCCGAGCGCACGATTGCTTTGGCCCAATTGGAACGCTCAAAAG
>JBBAPZ010000104.1:0-2677 GCA_040400605.1 Candidatus Sericytochromatia bacterium | reverse complement strand
CGATGGCTTTTTTCAGGTCTTTGTTGGTGGCTGCCACGATGCGCACGTTCAGCTGTATGTTGGTCTGGCCACCCAGGCGGGTGAGCTGACGCTCTTGCAACACGCGCAGCAATTTGCTTTGCAGGTGCATGGGCATCTCGCCAATTTCGTCCAAGAACAAAGTGCCGCCCTGGGCCTGTTCAAACAAGCCTTTTTGGTCGCGGTGGGCGCCAGTGAAAGCACCTTTTTCGTGACCAAACAGCATGTCTTCGATTAAATTCTCTGGCATGGCGGCGCAGTTGAGGGCTATAAAAGGGCCTTGTGCTCGCATCGATGCTTCGTGCAACACCCGGGCCAATACTTCTTTGCCAGAGCCGGTAGGCCCAACCAAAAGGGCCGTCACATCAGCTTGGGCCACTTTTTGGGCCAGGGCCAGCAGGTGCTGGCTCGCGGGGTCGACAAACACCACGTTGCGCACAGGCTGTGGTGTTAGGCGGGCGGTGCTGGGGTTGAGTTGCTTGTGTAGACGAAGCCAAGAAACTTGGCGCACATCTTGTGCTGCCAACACCGTGAGTGCACCTGCTTGAGCCGCCTCTACGACCAAGTCCAATTCGTGGCGTTCGACACGGCAGACAACGGGGGTGCTCAAACCAGCTTCTTGTAAAAGTTGTTGAACGGCTTTGAGACGCGACACGTCAACCGTGATATGCAACACCACCATGGCCGCATCTGCGGCATATGTGAGTAAATTCTCCAGGGTGTTGACGGCAAGGACAGCCCAGCCGCTCACCTGCAGCGCTTGGCTGTGCTCGGGGCTCAGGGCAGCTTCGGGGTCCAGCCAAAGGGCCAGAGGGGTGGTCAAGGGTTGTGACTTCACGGCGTTGGTCTCATGTTCAATGATGAGACTAACTAAGCAACCCTTGTGCCAGCTTATTTTTGTATTTTTAAAAACCTAAAAAATATCAAAAAGAAAACTTTGGTATTTTTTAAATATACTGGAAATTGACAGGGGCTTGACGGAAGATTGACAGCCAAACATCAAGACTTGACGGGCGTTTCTTTGGGCGAAAAAAGACGGCAAAACTGCCCATCCACGCGCAAAACTTCCAGGGAAGGCAGCAGGCGTGACTGAAATCCCATGCTTCGGCAAGCATAGGGTGAAATAGGAATATGGGTGATCGCAAAATGCCGGCATTGCCAGCAGTTGGGGCCACGGTTGGCCAGCTCCTGTCCCCTGCCCAGATCAGACATGTCTGAAAGGGCAAGGTGTGACAGATTTCATGGAAGTAATGTCAATGGGTCGCATTAGCCGAGAAGCTTCAGAACCGATTGCGTGCTTTGGTTGGCCTGTGCCAAGATGGCCGTTGCCGCCTGCTGGATGATCTGGGTGCGTGCCAACTCGGCGGAAGCTTTGGCGTAATCCGTGTCAAGAATCCGGCTGCGCGATGCGTTGGCGTTTTGCGACACGTTGGTCAGGTTGTCCACTGCGTAAGTCAAACGGTTGATGGTGGCGCCAAAAGTGGCGCGGTCGTTGTCGATCATGCCAATGGCTTTGTCCAACGATTGCAATGCATTGGATGCGGATGCTGCCGTTTTCAATGAAATCGCGCTCACACCCAAAGTGGTGGTGTCGATCTTGTTGAGTTGAACTGCGATACGGTCGGTGGACTCACCGTCCACGCCCACTTGCAAACGAACGTTGCCAAGCGTGCCAATGCCACCGGCACTGCCTGCAGTTTGAGCGGTGAACAGTTTCATGCCGTTCCACTCGGTGTTTTTGCCAATGCGCGAAATTTCGCTTTGAAGCTCTTTGACTTCGGCGTTCAAGGCCGATCGGTCTGACGATTGGTAAGTGTCGTTGGCGGCTTGAACGGCCAGTTCACGCATGCGCTGCAGCATGTTGGTGATTTCTTGTGTAGCGCCTTCAGCGGTTTGCAGCATAGAAATGCCGTCGTTCGCGTTGCGAACCGCTTGGTTCAGGCCGCGAATTTGTGCGGTCATTTTGTTGCTGATCGCCAAGCCGGCTGCGTCATCGGCTGCGCTGTTGATGCGCTTGCCTGTTGACAGTTGTTCCATGCTGGTTGACAAAGCGCGGTTGTTCTTTGACAAGGCGTTTTGGCTGATGAGCGAATTGATGTTGGTGTTGATGACGGTCATGATGTGTACTCTCTATGAAATGTGTTTACAAAGTTTTTTGGACAGACAGACTCTTGGAAGCGTTAATGCAAATGGGGGGTTGCCAAATCGGGTGTCTCGGCGGAGATGAGTTCTTGCAGGGATAACAACTCGTCTTGCAAAGATTCGTCGTTAGGGCAGCTGGCCATGGCTTGTTTCGCTTTGAGCAGTGCTCTGCCAAATTCACTTTGGCACCGGATCACGCGAATCAGGTGTAACCAAGTTATGGGTTGGACCGCATCGCCTTGAAGTGTCATCAAATGAGACAACAATTCTTCGGCCGTTTTCCATTCAAGCTTGGTTTCTGACAGTAAAGCACTGCAGGCCAAAATGTCTTCGCTGTCGGGGTAAAGACTCAACCCAGCTGCGGACAGTGCATCGGCCAGGTCCATGTGTCCACCGCTGACCAAACTGGCGATGGTTTCGCGAATCTCTACAGCTGAAAACTTCGAGACTTGCCGAGGGGTTAAATATTGACCCGTATCGGATTGCGACAACATGTCGCTTAACAGCATGGACATCA
>JBBAPZ010000103.1:0-2694 GCA_040400605.1 Candidatus Sericytochromatia bacterium | reverse complement strand
AAAGGCAGGACTTACACGCAAAGTTTGAAGACTACGAACAAGCAAGCGGCTATCAGTCAGGCCAAGCAGTTCTTTCACATCAAGACTGCTGAGCTTTATGCAGATCGAGTTGAAACACGCATTGACCGAAAAATAAAGTTTGCCGACTTGATTTCGGGCGTTGTTGTCGGTCTGCAAGCAAGGGTCAAGCGAGGCGAGTTTGCAGCAGCCAATATCCCCATCTTTATGCAACGGATGCACAACAGCATCCTGCCTTACTTTGGTGATATGAGCATGGACCAAATTGGCTTTAGGCAGCTGTCGGACTTTATGGAGATGATGAGCAATCGCGATTTGAGTGCCACTACAGTTCATCAGCACATGGTTGCCATTCGCAAGGTGTTTGCGCACGCTCACGGCAGTAGCCTGATCCGTGACATTCCCAAGTTCCCGGTCATCAAAGTCGCGGACAAACCGCGCGGCAGCTTTACTGTTACCGAATACCGAGACCTTGTGCGGCTTGCGCGGCAGCGGATTGGCGAACAGGTGCCCGACAAGTTCTCGAAGAAATACCGTAGCAGCAGGGAAGTTCTTGAAAATCACGGTCACATAAACGCTGACCTGCATTGGCTCATTCGTTTCATGGTCAACGGGTTCATGCGACCTGGCGACATCAAATTTATCAAGCACAAACATGTCACCATCGTTCGGGGCAAACACATCTACTTGAGACTGAACCTGCCCGAAACCAAGAAGCACGACAAACCCATCGTGACCCTGCAGCCAGCTGTATTTGTTTATGAACGATTGCTGGCCAAACAACGAGCGGATGGCTATGGCAGCCCAGATGACTACCTGTTTTTGCCCGAGTTGCAGGACAGGAAGTGGCTGTTGGTGGCTTATGGCTGGCAGTTCATGTATCTGCAGAGTCTGGCTGGTATTGCGGGTAACGCAGCAAACGGTCAAACCCGAACGATCTACAGCTTGCGGCACACGGCCATGACATTCAGATTGCTGTATGGCGGGAAGATTGATCTGCTGACGCTTGCGCGGAATGCTCGCACTAGTGTGGAAATGATTGAGCGTTTCTACGCTTCCAACTTGACCGCAGAAATGAACATTGACTTGTTGCAAGGCAAGCGGACATAGGCAGCAGTAGTGCAGGCTGACCGTCCAGTAACAAGACGATGAAGGTGTCGTTTTACACGACAGTTGCGGTGTTGACGCTTTGCAGGCACTACTGGAGGCGGTACTGTTTACGCTCAGCAAGCAGATGGGCAACTCAGCGGCAATGATTGAGCGGCACTACTCAAAGTTGACGGCGACGATGGCGGCTGAGCGGTTGGCTTGAGCAAGTGTCGTGAGAAACGACGCTCACTCGCCAACAGCGTCCTTCAAACACTTTTTGATGTTGCTGTTTTTAGCGGCGCCTGCCAGCTTGCGTTCTGCGGCGGCGGCTTCGCACTTCTCGGTTGCCTCGCGCTCACATTTCTTCAGGAACGATGTTTTGGCCGCACCAGCCAGCTTCTTTTCCTGCGCCGCAGCGTTGCAGGTTGGCGCTGGTGTTTGAGCCAAAGACGTGGTTCCGAAGCCTACGCTGGTCAACATCACAAAGATGGTGGCAGTGATCAATTTCATCTCTTCTGTCCTTTTTACAAGTTTTGATGATTGTGGCTCACTTTTGTTCTGGACAGAAATCATTACTCAATGGGCGGCATGGATATTGGTGTAAACGCTGATGAGCGTGTCCTCCCAAAATGGCTATGCTTGCAACCTTGTTTAATTTATTCAGGTGTCAAAGATGACCTTTGTTTTGAAATCCACCTTGACCGCTGTGGTCGCTTTGCTCTCCACCGCCACGCTGGCGCAACAAGTGGTCAAAATCGGTCATGTAGGCCCAATCAGTGGCGCCATTGCCCACTTGGGCAAAGACAACGAAAACGGTGCGCGTTTGGCGATTGAAGAACTGAATGCCAAGGGCATGAAGATCGGTGGCCAAAGCATCAAGTTTGAATTGGTCACAGAAGACGACGGCGCTGACCCCAAGCAGGGCACTGCTGCGGCGCAGAAACTGGTTGACTCCAAAGTGAACGGCGTGGTCGGTCACCTGAACTCGGGTACCTCGATTCCTGCTTCAAAAATTTATAGCGAAGCCGGCATTCCACAAATTTCACCTTCTGCAACCAATCCAAAATTCACCCGTAACGGATACAAAACCACCTTCCGTGTGGTGGCAGACGATGTGCACTTGGGTGGAACCTTGGGCCGTTACGCTGTGAAGACCCTGAAGGGTCAGTCGATCGCAGTGATCGATGATCGCACTGCTTATGGCCAAGGCGTTGCCGAAGAGTTCAAGAAGGCCGTGACGGCTGCTGGCGGCAAAATTGCTGGTCACGAGTTCACAACTGACAAGGCCTCCGACTTCATGGCCATCTTGACCACCCTGCGTGCCAAGAAGCCTGACGTGGTGTTCTTCGGTGGCATGGACGCTGTGGCGGGTCCGATGTTGCGCCAGATGAAGTCTTTGGGCATCAACGCCAAGTTCATGGGCGGCGATGGCATCTGCTCGTCTGAATTGGCCAAGTTGGCCGGCGACGCCATGGCCGATGGCCAGGTGGTGTGCGCTGAAGCCGGTGGTGTTGAAGGCACGCAAAAGAAAGGCTTGGAAGATTTCAACGCCAAGTTCAAGAAGCGCTTCAATGCCGACGTGCAGGT
>JBBAPZ010000102.1:0-2754 GCA_040400605.1 Candidatus Sericytochromatia bacterium | reverse complement strand
TCTACATCTTAGATCCTGCTTTAGAACCCGTGCCACACGGGGTAGTGGGTGAGCTCTATATCGCAGGTGCGGGTCTAGCTCGCGGCTATCTGGGTCGTGCAGGTCTTACCGCGGAACGCTTTATTGCCTGCCCCTTTGGACCAGCTGGGGCACGCATGTACCGCACAGGGGATTTAGCACGGCGACGCGCCGATGGGGCTATCCTCTTTTTGGGCCGTGCCGATGATCAGGTCAAGATCCGCGGCTATCGGATTGAGTTAGGGGAGATTGAGGCAGCGCTCTTAAAGCACTTTCCCACGCTTGCGCAAGTCGCGGTCTTGGCTAAATCAATCGCTGGTGAGTTGCGCTTAATTGCCTACCTAGTACCGGGTGCCTTAGAGCAGATCCCAGAGGCTACGGCTTTGCGTGCTGCCTTGTTGGCAGACCTACCTGACTACATGGTACCGGCCGCCTTTGTGACACTCGATCACCTCCCCTTAACGGCCAACGGTAAGCTAGATCGTAAAGCCTTGCCTGAGCCCGAGTTGCAAGGCGATGCGCAGCGCTACCGTGCACCGAGTACCCCGCACGAGCAGCTATTGTGTCGCCTATTTAGTGAGCTAACTGGTACCGAGCTCGTGGGTACAGAAGACAGCTTCTTTAGTATTGGTGGGCACTCATTGTTAGCGATGCGCTTGATTGCTCGTTTGCGCCAAGAGACTGGGGGTCAGGTGCCCTTGCGTTTACTCTTTACCCACCCTACACCAGCTGGTCTAGCACCACACTTAGCCACCTTGGAAGCCGATCAAGGCCCTGCTTTAGTGGCTGGCGCAGGCACCCTTGGACAAGGTAAGGTCCAACTCTCCTACGGGCAACAACGCCTGTGGGCCTTAGATCGCTTAGAAGGTCCTTCAGCCACCTACAACATGCCAATGGCGATGCGCTTAACTGGCGCGGTCAATGCCACCGCCCTAGCCCGTGCCTTAGTCGCCATCGTAGCTCGGCACGAAGCCTTGCGCACGGCGATCGTGGAAGATCAGGATGGCACGCCGGTGGGCTACTTATTACCCATACCAAGTGCGCAGGCCGTCTTAAGCATCATCGATTGGCGAGGCCTTGATCCACAAACGCGGCACACCCAAACTGCTGTAGCGATTGAACAAGAGGCGGCTAAACCATTTGATCTTGCGCACGACCTCTCCTTGCGCGCACAGCTTATCCAATTGCAAAGTAACGAAGCCCTCTTCTTACTCACCTTGCATCACCAGGCCAGTGATGGGGTATCGATGGGGATCCTAACCCGCGAGCTCGACCACGCCTATCGGGCCTACTGCCAGGATCAGGAACCAACTTGGGCACCGTTGGCAGTGCAATACAGTGACTGGGCGGCTTGGCAACAAACAGCCTTAGCACACGATCTCGAGGCCAAGATCAATCGGGCCAAAGCGCGCTTAGCCGATGCTCCCGAGAGCCTAACCTTACCCCTTGATCACCCCCGTCACGCGCAACGCGCTAGGCGTGCAGCCTACCGACCCGTGCGCCTTGGGGCGCCACTGATGGCGCAATTGGAGACGCTAGCCCAGCAGTGTCAAACGACTTTATTTACCGTAATGCTAGCGGCCTATGGAGCCACCTTAGGTCGCTTAGCTGGTCAGTCGGAGGTGGTGATCGGCTCCCCCGTTGCCGGTCGCAATCGGGTTGAGACCGAAGGCTTGGTAGGCTTTTTGGTCAATACCCTGGCGCTGCCCATCAGTTTGCGCGAGGCCACCGGCATGGAACTGATTGCACGGGCCCGCACCAGTGTTGAAGCTGCCCTAGTCGATCAAGATCTGCCCTTTGAACGCTTAGTGGAAGATTTAGGGATTAGGCGCTCATTAGCACAGACCCCTTTGTTCCAAGCGATGTTTGCTTTCCAAACCGACAGGCAAGGTCATGCGCAATTGGGCGATCTTGACTGTCAAGTGCACGGGGTCACCTTGCCACGGGCCAAGTTTGACCTTACCCTCTTTCTGACCCCCACTGCCGATGGCGACTACCAGGGTGGTTTTGAGTACGATGCGGATCTGTTTGATGAGGGCAGTGTGGCCATCTGGGCTAGGGCCTTAGAGCAACTACTCAAGGGCTTAGTCGCCACCCCCCACAGTTTGGTGAGCACCCTGGCATTGGTCGATTCTGCCGAACGGGCACAACTCATTGCAGCCTCGGCTGGTCCTATGCAGGCGCTCGATACCACGCGCACTAATTTAGCCGATCTGTTTGCTGCCCAAGTGGCCCGCACACCGGAAGCGCCTGCCCTCCTGTGTGGTCAAGAGCAACTCAGCTATGCCCAGCTCGATGCCAAAGCCAATCAACTGGCGCGGTACTTAATTAGCCAAGGGATTGGGCCTGATCAGATCGTGGCGATCTTATGCGAGCGCTCGATCGAGATGATTGTGGCCTTACTGGCCACTCTCAAAGCCGGAGCGGCTTACTTACCGTTAGATCCAGACTACCCAGCGCAGCGCCTTGCGTTCATGCTAAGCGATAGTCATGCGGTGCGTTTATTAACCACACGGGCTCAAGAGGCACACTTACTTGAGGCCTTGCGCGCCGAGTTAGATGGAGCGGCGCCGAGCCTACCGCCGATACTTGCACTCGATGAGATGGCCTTGCAAAGCCACTTGGCAAGCCTACCTAGTAACCCCATCGTGGATCGCGAACGACTAGCTCCCCTGCATCCGGAGCACTTGGCCTATCTGATCTATACCTCAGGGAGTACTGGTCGGCCGAAGGGGG
>JBBAPZ010000101.1:0-2768 GCA_040400605.1 Candidatus Sericytochromatia bacterium | reverse complement strand
TACCCAACCATTCGCAGGCTTCCTTCCCACGGTCGGTCACCCTTCCGCAGTTGCCTTCACCTCGTGCTTGTTCCCTTGAAGTGGTCATTTGGTATACTGATCTCCTAGAGATACCTATCTCGCACAGGGGACTTAAACCCCACAAACCAATGCCCATGACGGGCGTACCAAAAGCGGTGAACGGGAACCGCCGATGACGTGGGCTTTGAAATCATAGTTTTTTGGCGGCGGCCCCGTTACCGCTGCCGTTATCCGACTGAAATCCATGACAGAAGATGACTCTTACGACTGGAAGCCAATCTCAGAGGCTGACCTTGCGCGGATCGTCGATGATGAAACGCCTCGGTATAATCCCGTAGCAGAGCGACTCTGGGACGCAATCCGGATACCCCCACGCAAATGGCAACTTCACCCATGGGGCGACCTTGGTGGCGGGTTTTGGGTTGTCGCGATCTACGGGCGCAACGTTGTTTGGTACAATGACATCGAAGAAGGATTCAACACATCGCCCTGGTCGACTCCTGGCGTGATTGACGCTTACTTCTGCGATCAAGCCCATTTGCGACGTGTCATCGCATCGCTTTGTGATTCAATACTCGATGGTTCGGACATGCCCCCAAAATTGGGTCCACCACGACCCGGGTTGCTCGGCGGATAAATCAGGTAAGGATGCCCGTTTCCGGGCACCCTCCCCATACCACCTAGCATGCGGGTCCGGCCGCGTTGGTTCAACGCACAGGAGTGCGGCGGCGGTTCCACCTGCGAAGCTAACCAAACTTTCGTCATCCCGACACCACTTGCGATCGTCTTGGCCACAGCGCGACCGCAGGGTGCCTGGCACCTCTGAGCTGCGTAGTCATCAATTCCAGCAAATCATTCCATGCGAATCGGGGACAGACCCTGAGGATCAAGATATCCTGCCCAGCTCCAAGCGGCGCCTGATGAGCTAAGATCATTCTCCCAGTGGATTTAGCGTCCACGCATTGCTGCGGCCTTGTTTGTTTTATGGTAAACTGTGGTTTTGCGGGGTTATGGTAAATTCCGTATACTATATGTTCGGCGAGGAAACATGCATGCTGTCCGACATGACAACCATCTTTGAAGCGGCCAACGCTAGTTTCCTCAAAGCCGAGACCGAGAACATCTTGATTGGCGTCAGTGAACGCAGCCTTTGTGGGTCCTTAATGCTTCACATCAGCAAGGCACTTGAACAAACGCCGTATAGCGCCTACTTCGTCGATGTCGAATACAACCGCAACAAGGACGGCAAACTCAAGACAATCATTAACGGCAATGAAACACCTATCACGATTTGCTGTGATCTGATCGTTCATAGCCGGGGTACGATCATCGCACAGGACAATTTGATTGCCGTGGAAATGAAACGAAGCACGCATCCGAAGTCAGAGAAAGACAAGGACAGGATTCGACTAAAATGCCTAACAAAAGATAGCTTCGATGACCTATGGTCATTTGACGGAACTGAACTGCCGGAACATGTGTGTCGGTATGTGCTGGGTGTGTTTTACGAGGTGAACATTAAAGACCGCAAGGTTGATATTCACTACTACGCAAAAGGCAAGCAAATCAAACAGTATTTTCTTACGTTTTGATCTCCGGACTCGTAGATGGCAAGTAGATCGCCGAAATCGGGTAAGGATGCCCGTTTCCGGGCACCCTCCCGACACCACCTAGCAGGCGGGTTCGGCCGCGTTGGTTCAACGCACAGGAGTGCGGCGGCGGTTCCACGAAGATGAGCAAGTCCTGCCCAGAGGGTTTTCAGACTCAAGACACCCCGCGAAGCTAACCAATCATTCGTCATCCCGACACCACTTGCGATCGTCTTGGCCACAGCGAGAACGTTGGGTGCTTGGCACCTCTGAGCAGCGTAGTCATCCATGGCAGCAAATCTTTCCATGCGAATCGGGGACAGACCCCGAGGATCCCTTGCATATCTTGAAAAAACACAATTCCGTATAACCCAGAAACCACAAATTCAAGATATCCTGCCCAGCTCCGAGCGGCGCCTGATGAGCTAAGATCATTCTTCGAAGGAATTAAGCGTCCTCGCTTTGCTACGGCCTTGTTTGTTTTATGGTAAACTATGGTTTTGCGGGGTTATGGTAAATTCCGCATACTATATGTTCGGCCACAGAAAGAAACGCGAGATAGCATCCATGGATCGACCCCACCACACAACTGCTCATATGCCCCCGCGTGGCTCCGTTCTCTTGCTATCATGTATGGACTTGCGATTCTTGGACGAAATTACCACGTTCATGAATCACGATAATTTAGCGAATCGATACGACCATGTTGTTCTCGCCGGAGCTGCCTTCGGCGCGCTTGGTGCACCGGGTGGAAAGGACGGACATGGCAATGTCTTTGAGGTGCCCCACTGGAAAGAGACCTTCTTCAACCACTTGGAGGCGGCGATTGAATTGCACGATGTGTCTGACGTGTACATCCTTCAGCATCGTAACTGCGGTGCATTTCACAAGGTCTTTCACATCACTGAGAACTTTTCCGATTCAAAGGCTGACCAACTTGCAGAGAAGCGTTCCCATCTCAAATACGCGAAAAAACTGGAAACGGAAATCAAAGCTTGGGGACGAAAGCACAAGCCAAAACTGAACCTCCGCGTGCATCGCTTTCTGATGGAATTGCGAGGGAATGTTGTGTTGCTGCGATAGCATTGGTTCGCAAAGAAGGCCGAAATCGGGTAAGGATGCCCGTTGCCGGGCACCCTCCCCACACCACCTAGCATG
>JBBAPZ010000100.1:0-2800 GCA_040400605.1 Candidatus Sericytochromatia bacterium | reverse complement strand
CGCTCGAACCTCACAGATTCAGCGCGGCGCGCAGGCCATCTTTGAGCGGCTGCCACTCAGCAGCATTCAGACGCCCCAGAATTGCAATCACGCGTTCTGGGTCAATTGCTCTCACCTGATCGCGCATCATAACGGTATCCAGAGGCAAACCCGCAGCGCCAGCGCCTAGAATCGGATTCGCGCGCACCTACTCATAGCCCTTGTCACTGGTGCAAGGCACAACCAACAGCAATGGCCGGCGAACCGGTCCAACACTATCAGGCAACGCCATCACAACGGCCGGCCTAACCCCCAGCTGTTCAGCGCCAATCGCCTTACCCGGACCAATTGGTTGAGGCGGGAACACAACCTTAATCACGGTTCCGACAGCCACAGGTAGCGCAGCGCGTCTAGTCACTGCGGTTGGAGAATTTGCGGGCTCGCACCAAAGTGGCGGAGATGATCACCCGCGAGGAATTGGGTGACTCGGATGAGGTGACCTCGTATGTACCGATGCAGCGCCTGGTGCGCAATGAGCCGGGTTTGCGGTACGCGGGCGTGATTCATGAGAGCATTGATCATTTCGTACAGGAGACGGGCGAACGGGTTGCGCCGACGGAGGCCTTTTTGCGGTTGCGGCATGCGGGGACGCGCAGTGATGCGATCAGGGCCAAATCAAAATTGACCCGAAACCTGCGTTTGACCGAACAGGCCGTGGCCAGGGAACCCGAGTCGTGGCGTGCCTGGTTTCATCACGGTCGCACGCTGTTGTGGGCCGGGCAGGCTGCTGAGGCTCAGCAGGCCTTGGCCTGCGCCGAATGCTGAACATGCCTGCGTGAGTGTGAACAGGGCTTCGACCGTACCGTTTCGGGGTATTCAGTTTGGGTGGTCAACCTGGTCGCGACACTTAGCGAGTGTGCCTCAAACTTGCTTTTGACGATGTGGGTGGCAGCCCCCCAAATTCGTCAGCAGTGCAACCGAGGCATCAACCCTCAGCCACCTCAAAGTTCACCAGGTTGCGTGCCTCCCGACTAAACTCGATGCCAACCAAGG
Organism: Candidatus Sericytochromatia bacterium; assembly: GCA_040400605.1. Lineage (GTDB taxonomy): Bacteria > Cyanobacteriota > Sericytochromatia > S15B-MN24 > JAQBPE01 > JBBAPZ01. The sequence goes on along the minus strand of JBBAPZ010000100.1, from coordinate 1,768 downwards.
TGATGCCCACGCCCGGTGCCCGGTATTTCTCGGCGTAGCCGCGTTCCTTCAACTGCGCCAGCGCCCGGCCGTCCGGTACCTGCTCCACCACCTTGAACTCGAAGAGATACAGGCGACTGGTACACGGAGGGGGTGATTCCGCGGATGCCGAGGATGGCGCTGAGCGATCATCCACACGCACAGCGAGGTCAATCCGACCCTTGTTCGTAGCGTCTTCCACACGCGGGGCCAGGCCCAGTGCCGTCAGATAGCTGTAAAAGATACTGACATAGTGACCCTCATAACCCGCCAGCGGGCTCTTGCGATACCAGTCATTCGGAATGCTGGCATACAGCGTGTGCAAAGCAGTCTGCACGCCCGGCATATCCCCCGCTTCCAGAGCGTCCTGAATGGGGTCGCGCGTTTGCACCACCACCTGTGCCACCGGGCCCAGTTGCGGCAAAAAAGCCTCGTTTAGCGCGATTTCAACTTCCGTGTTGGGGTAGCCCAATGTGTAGGTAAACTGTCCCAAGCGGCGCTCGGTGACCTTGTGGATCGTCAGATACCCCGCTTGCCACAACAGCGCCTCCGGCTCGATGTGGTCGACATCAAAACTGGACAGCAAGGCCTCGGTGGTTTTTAAACTGGCGAAATCTGGCGTGAAAAAACGCTTTTCAGCCAGCAGGTTCACCAGAAACGTCGGTGTGCCCGTTTCAAACCAGTATGATTTAAACCTCCGCTCCTGAAACAACAACAGCAGGTCAAAGGGGTTATACACCGACTCGCCCGTCCAGTTATAGCCGTTGTACCAGCGCCTGATTGCCTCACGATTGAGGCCTTCCAGTTCCGGCGCAAAAATGGTGTCCACATCGTAGTCTGTGTAACCACACAAGGCAGAATACTCCGGTGACACCGTGATGTCCCGCAAGTTGTTCAGGCCCGAAAACAGGCTCACCTTGGAAAACTTGCTCACCCCGGTGATGAACACGAAGCGCACATGCGCATCCGCGTCTTTCAACACGCTGTAAGTGTCACGCAAACCCTCGCGCATGGTGCGGGCAATCTCTGGTTCGGTCAGATTGTCCAAAATGGGCTTGTCGTATTCATCCACCAGCAGCACCACGCGCTGGCCGGTACGTTCGTGCAAACCACGAATGAGACGCTTGAAACGACTCCGGATGTCTGGCATCTCAACAGGTAGCGCGTGCTCAACCTCAAGCGCGGACAACTGCTCATGCAAACTGGCAGCCAGGTCCTCAGGCGTCTTGAGCACCCCCGCCCCGAAACTCAAGCGCACCACCGGGTGGGTGACTGACCAGTCCCAGTGCGCCTCGGCATGCAATCCTCCGAACAAGTCGCGTTTGCCCTCAAACAACTCCTTGATGGTGTCCAGCAAGAGGCTCTTGCCGAAACGCCGAGGACGCGACAGAAAGTAGTGCGTGCCCTGCTCGACCAGGCGCATAATTAGCGGCGTCTTATCGACATAATAATGCGTATCTTCGCGCATCTTCGCGAAAGTCTGAATCCCGATTGGGAGTTTCTTGCGTTGCATGCCGCCTCCGTGTGTGCATCATAACACGCAACCCAAGACGCCAACTCACCCCATTTCCGAGGCACGCTGGCGTCTTCGACTGACTTCAACAATCAGAAAAATCCCGCACTGGCTTCTCCATCACCATAATGTTTGAACCAGCCGGGATTGTTAGGCCATGACGTGCTCATTCTTCCTTGATGGCCATACCTGTCGTCTATAACGAAGTGTAACCGCTGGTCGGACCTGAGACACCAG
>JBBAPZ010000099.1:0-2818 GCA_040400605.1 Candidatus Sericytochromatia bacterium | reverse complement strand
TATGTCACAGGCCCGCGCAAGAGGTGGGCGATGGTTTGATCATAGCGTGCAGGCCTGGCCATCTTTTTAGAACTTGATGTCCATGGCGATACGCATGGTGCGGCCGTAATAGTCGTCATAGCGCGTGTCTGACAACGTCGAGCTAAGGTAGGGGCTGTTGTAGCGAGTGGGCGGTGTGCGGTTGGTCAGGTTGGCAATATGCACTCGCATGCTGATGGCAGGTGTCAACCGGTACACCCCGGAGACATCCAGAGTCCAATGATCCGGTACGCGGTGCGTGAATTGGTCGCCCACGAAGTAGCCTTGTGAGTCGATCAAGGCCGGCATGAGTTCATCGTTGCCAGAGTGGTAGTTGACATGAGCCGTGACACTGAAATCCCGGGATTCGAGTGACGTCGTCAGGCGCAGCATGTTGCGTGCCACCACCGTGCCTGTCGCCGTATCGTAATTGCCCAGATTGGAGATGGGTGTTTGGCCGGGGTAAGTGCTGCGCTTTGACCTGATGTTGTAAGTGCCTTCCAGTCCGCTCCAAACCCGTCCCATGCGCACAGGCCAGCGGTAGCGCATTTGGTAGTCAACACCTGACTTGGTCATGATGCCCTGGTTAAACGGCTTGAAAAGGTATCGGTTTTTTCCTGCGCTGTTGTAATTGCTTGTGTAGTAAAGCGCTCGGAGCGTCGGGTCGTTCCAGATCTGATCGTCGGTCCAAGTGCCAAAGACATCTCGCACACCCAGAGCCCAATAATCCAGCCCTACGCTCCACTGCGGTGTTGGTTGATACAGGATGCCCAGACTCCATTGCCTGGATTTTTCAGGTTTCAGATCCGGGTTGCCGACCGAGTAGTAATCGGTAGAGCTGGTCAAGCCGAAACGGCTGTAATTGCTGGCGCTGGTTTGGGCAAGGGTTGGGGCCCGGAAGCCGGTGCCTGTGCTGATGCGCAAATGGGTGTTGTCGGCCACTTCCAGTTTGGCCCCCAGTTTGCCTGTCAGGACTCTGTCAAAGTCACTGTACTGTTCGACTCGCAAACTTGAGACAAACTCGAGTCGGTCCCACAAGGGCAGCTGCAGCTCCAGGGCCGCACCACTGTTGTCCCGCTTGAAAGGGTAGTCCTCACGGTTCCCAGCCAGTTCATTGATCAGTTGCGATTGGGTGTTGAACAGCACCGTCCCAAGTTTGATGTCACCCCACGCGGTTTCGCCCACCGTGCGCGAAGCTTGCAGTTGCGTGTCTTGCAGGCGCGTGCGGTATTCCTGTGAGCTTGTAGGCGTTGCAAAACGGGCTCTTATTTTGGCCCATGTTGCATCAGAGTAACTGGCGGGGTCTTGTTGGCGCTCTGCGGTGGTCAGGATGGTTCCCCAGTTTGAGCCCTGGGTAAAACCGCCTCGGTTGACGGTTTCAAAGTGGTTTTCGGCCCGGGTGTGGCTCGCAGTGAAATACCAGTTGTTCCATTCACCACGGACACCGATCACGACCCTGTGGTTGTATTGTTTTTCTTTGGCAAAACCCGGGTTGAAGTCTTCCGCATCGTAGAGGGTGTTGTCCTGGGTGGCGCGTCCGTTGACGATGCGGCGATAGTCACTGAACTGCTGTTGATAACCGATCTCGGAAAAAACAGCCCGCGTGGCATCGATGCGCTTTTCAAACGCCATCCACAAAGTGGTGTTGTCATAAGCCGGGTACAGGTAAGTGTCTCGCAACTGGCTGGTTTGGCACTGGTAAGGCGTAGGCCAGCTTGTGTCTCTGCGGGTCACGGTGTAATCAAAGCCAGCAGGGCACAACGACGGATTGGTGCTGTTGCTCAGCAGTTGCGCTGGCGCATTGTGGGGAAACATGTTTTGCGGCACAAAATACACAGGCTTGCCTTGTGCGTCGTGCCCATAAAGCTGTGTGCGAAGGTCTGTGTAAGCCCGGTCACGCATGCGCACCGGATCACGGTGTTGCGTTTCCAGATGCATGGACAAAGCATACCCATCCAGATCCAATTTGCCTTTGCCCCAACTGATGCCAGCGCTGCTCCCATCGCCAGCACCTTGAGTGGTCAGTTTTTCAGCAGTCATGCTCAGTCCGGGGGCTTGCTGAAGCGTGATCAGGTTCACGACTCCGGCAATCGCATCGCTGCCATAGAGCGACGAGGCACCGTCGGTCAAAATCTCGACCCTGTCAATGGCGCGCAGGGGAACCATCGACAAATCAACAGCCGTGCGGTCCACCTGAGGGCGTTGTTTGGCAAAAGAAGGTGATCTGCGCCCGTTGATCAAGACCAATGTGCCAGCTTCATAGCCATGAATTGCTGCCGACCGGTAGCCTCCTTCGCCCTTGATATTGGTCCCACCTGATTCGGTGTACGAATGCATCGCCGACAGGCCTTGAATCAGCTCGGGCACCGACTGAACGCCCATTCGTTCGATTTCTTTGCGGTCAATGACGCGCACCGGCAATGCTTCGCGGCCACGTGGATGAACCACGCTGGAGCCAGTGATCTCGACCCGCTCGAATTGCCGGTACTCAGGTGCTTTGTCCACGATGTTGACTTGGTATTGCGCCCGAGTCGGTAGCGACAGCAAGACAAGACCCCATACGGCACAACATGCCAGCAACGAATGCCATCGCAGTTTCAAGCGGAGGATTTCGTTTGGTAGCCCAGCAGAATGGAAACGCATGATCCGCCCTTTCTGTCATTTTTGAAGGATGACAAACAAAGTTAAGAGATGTGAAATTAAACCATTAATGCTATTAAAGTATTCAAAAATTGATTTTCAAGGCAAAAAAAATGCCCCGAACCTTGCGGATCGGGGCAAATCCACCTTTTCAGAGGGT
>JBBAPZ010000098.1:0-2848 GCA_040400605.1 Candidatus Sericytochromatia bacterium | reverse complement strand
ACTTGAACCAAAACCCCAGCACCGCCAGCGCGTAGTTGCGGTCTTTTTCGGCGGGCAAAAACACATAGTCATCGGGTGCGCCAAGGCCGTCTTGCAGCGCTTTGTTGCGCGCCGCTTCGTAGACCTGCACCGCGGGCCGCAGCGTGACCATGGGGGTGTCGTGGCGTTTAGTTTCGGGCAAGGTCATGCGCAAATAAACGCTGTTGCCCCTCACCACCTGCACGTGTTTGTGCTTGAGTTGGCGCAAGTCCCCCGGCCTAATAAAGCTGTTGACCATGAACCGAATAGCCCACGCCATATCGGGTGGCAAAGAGAGGTGCCGGGGCTGCACCCAAAACCGGTCACGCTGCAAGGTAGACGCCTTCACCTCAGGCGCCTTGCCGCCCCAGCGGTGCAAGCGGTGCGCGGTGCGCACCACCGCCGCATACTCGTGCAGGCTGAGCATCGAGCGCGGCTGGCTGGCCACCTTGATGCTGGGCAACTCGGGCACCTCGCGCAAAAAACCATGCCGAATGGCCAGCTTCAGCAACTTGCGCAGCACCACCAAATATTGCGACACCGTGGTCGATGACAAGCGGCTGTCGGTCAGGCGCTTCACAAAAGCGTCCATCATCATCGGGTTGACTTGCGAGGGCGGTGTGTATTTGAAGTGCGGCAACACATGCGCGTCCAAGCGGTTTCGCAAAATGCCCACCGACGCGGCACTCAACTCGCCCCGCTGCACCCGCTGCTGCTCGTGCGCCAACAACTGTTCGGCCAGCACGTCAAAACTGTTGGCCCGCATGGCCCCCTGCGTCATGACCGACTCGGTCATGGGGGAGCGCGCGCGCGGTGCGTTGTGTGTCATGGCATAAGGCGCGGCGTGCTGTGGGCTGACAGCGGAAAAGTGAGAGGCGCTAGAGCTGTAACTGCCACTGGAGCCGGCATATGAATCGCCGTCTGCACGTGCACCGTCGCGGGCAGGCTCACCGCGCAGATGCGATGTGCTGGCCCACGCCTCGGGGCTGACCACATAAAAAACGGGTTGGTTGGCGTTCAATATCGCGACCGCCGCCCCCCCAGAGTCCGCCACGATGGAGAGCGGTTGGGTCAAAAAATCGTCAAGACTGGCGCACAAAGAGCCAAAAAGCGGTCGAACAGACATGGCTAGGAATGTATAGAGTGACAAACTCAATACTAACTCTTTATTCTCAAATAAAGTAATAAATGTAGCTGCTCTGGCTACATTTTCTGTAGTCTCAGGTACTGCATTTGCACAATCTACCGTGACTTTGTCTGGTAAGTTGGGCGCCTCCTACGGCAAAAGCATTGGTGGTGAGTCCAACTTGGGCGTAACCGATGGTGATGTTCGTTTCACTGCGGTCGAAGACTTGGGCGGCGGCATGAAAGCTATCGTTGCCATGGAACTGCGCGTTCGTGGCCGTGCCGCTGCTGATGATGGCTCCTCGGCCGGTGCAAACAGTGGTGTGGGCGGTCGTAATTCGACTGTTTCTTTGGCAGGTGGCTTCGGCACAGTGACTGCTGGTGCAGTTGAATCTGGTAACGGCATCATGGGCTTAGGCTTTGCTGGTGCTCCAGTGAACTTGCAATCCGGCTATGACGGCCAAGTTTTGTCAGGCGTTGCTAACGTTGATTACTTCAACTACACAACACCTGCCTTTGTTACCGGTCTGACTTTGGGCTTCACACGTGTTGACAGCATTGGTAATCCTGCTCTGAGCGGCGCAACCGCCAAAGGTCTCGCTGCTGACGTTATCGCTTTGAATTACGCCAACGGTCCTATTGCTGCTGTAGTTGACTACTCTGTGTTCAACAACGACCGCACTCGCGTGCGCTTGTCGGGAACTTACGATCTGGGTATCTTCAAGCTTGGCGCAGGTTTTGAAGACAACAAGAAAAACGGACTTTACACCGCTGGTAATCAAACAGCCTTTGGTGTGACTGTGCCCATGGGTGCTGTGACTCTGGGTGCTGTTTACGCTTTGAACAAAGAAGGTACTAGCTCTTTGGGCGCTGGCAAAGCGGAAGGCTGGGGCATTGGTGCTGACTACGCTTTCAGCAAGCGCACAGTGTTGAACTTTTCTTACGGTGACCGTACGAAATTGGCTAACGTCACTGACAGCAACGGTGATCAGTACCGTATTCGCTTGATGCACTCCTTCTAATTTCCCACTGGCGCAACCCAGCTGAAAGTTAAAAGACAAACCCCCACCGGTGCAACTCGGTGGAGGTTTTTCGTGTGTGCGAGCGCACGCTTATTGCAGAATGAATTGAATAGCCATTTTTGACCAAAATACGGACCGTTCGACAAAGAACCCGTCCGCCACGAACTTGAAATACGGATGCGTCAAAATAAATCCACTTGGTGCTGGAGCAACTCAAGGCACAGCAGGGCACTTGAATTGTCCATGTCAATTACTTAGGCATTGCGCCCGCTTTGTCCGAAATGATGAACGGAGAAACCCATTTGCTGACAGACACCATTTCCACTTAGGCTCGCCTGAGCTTGATGGGCGAGTCAAACACTTAAGGTGAACACCGGACAACGGCACCCCTGTTTTCACAAGTTCCAGGACTGGCGAATCAACCCCTGTCCGATTTGACAGGTTTGCAAAGAGCGGTGCGCCAATAGAGCGTCAAAATTGACCAACTGTGATCGCGCAATGATCGTCGCTCTGCGCTGAAAATGGGGCAACACCTGATCCGCCCTATTCGGTCAGATCACCGCGTGGCAAGCAATCTTGATGCACTTGAAGTCGCGCAATAGCGGGCGCTCAGCCCTGCAAATGTCGGTGGCTTGTGGGCAGCGTGGGTGAAATGTGCAGCCCGTGGGCGGGTTCAAAGGGTT
>JBBAPZ010000097.1:0-2868 GCA_040400605.1 Candidatus Sericytochromatia bacterium | reverse complement strand
GGCCTTCTCGTTTTTAGGTTCGGAGCCTCAGCGGCGGCATGGCCGTAGCACGTCGCGAGGCGGAGGTTTCGTTGTAGGAGGCGGCCATTAGTGGCGAGACTGAGGGAAGGCAAGAGCTCCGTCAAACGGTGTTTTCTGCAGCGGCGAAGAATTGTCCTGCGGCCACCGGCACGGCCACGGCGGCCACGAGCTCGGAGGCCTTTAGTTTACCGTTTGTTTTCGCGGGTAAACTCTCGGTGAAACGGTGCCAGTCGTCACCTCCCTCCGCTCACGGCCAGCGGGAGCCTCCTAACTCCTCGTCTTTATTATCTCGGACAATCGCAAACAATTCGCACTCACGCTCAGCCAGTCGTCGCCTCCCCCCGCTCCCTCGCCACGGGAGCCTCCTAACCCTCGTGCAGCGTTGTATCTCGCCACCACCTGCACGGCCTCGGCCTCGAGCTCGGCACCTATAACCTACAACCATCGTCGGACGGTTATGGCTCTCTCTCAAAACGTGCCATGTGGCGGACAGGTGCGGCGGCCAAGGGTATAGGTTCCCTCACGGCGGGTAGGTGTTAACCGTTCACCGTTCACCCTTGCGCTGTTCGGTTAACGCACAAAAAGAGGCCACCCGTCGCGGTAACCCTCCGTTGTGGCGGCCATGATAGCTTTCGTCCCCGCCCCCCTCCCTTGTTTCCTTGTCTCCTTTTTCTTCCACGAGGAGACACTTACAAAACGAGGTGGAGTTGTGCTCCACCCTCGGCGCGGATCGGCGGGAGGTTGCCTACTCGAAACGGACATTTTCTCGGCGGCCACTCATGCAGGAGCCCTGCCAGACTCCACAACCCTGCGCGGCCAAGGCCTACGGAAGCCTTCTCGCCCCCCCCCGCTACCTGTCCGTGGCACGGACAACGGCGAGGCCTACACTGGCGTCCGACATAGCCCCCCCATGGCCCATTAGATATGAGGGTGTTTGTATCGTGTTATGGGTAAGGCGTTGAATTGCAGCACCTTATTTTTTCGGTGAAATGATAACGGCCAAGGGAGGCCTTATTGAGACTGGCGGAGGCCTCCCCTACAGAGGAAACCGATATGCACTCTATCAGTTCCATTATCAATTCCTGCACAATTCAAGGTGACGGTTTTCGCACCCTGCCAAGGCCTCGAAGCGGTGGAAAATGTGGCGGGTGACGGCCACGCCCACGGCAACGTCCATATCGCTCAGAAACGGCCCGTAGAGAGCTCGGAGCACGTTGGCGGTGCCTGCACCCTCGGGAACCTCGGCAAGGCCTAAGGCGAGCCTCTCGGGAGCTACGTTGTTGGCGGCGGCCAAGCGGTTGAGCTCGTCGGCTACCACGTCACGGTTGGCGGCGAAGAACTCAGCGTCACTCACGAGGCCTTTGCTCCTTTCGCGGCCATGGCGGCCAGCTGGCCCAAGGCGGCCTCTACCTCGGTTATGCGGTTGAGAGCCTCCTCGGTTTGCGTGCGGCTGAAGGCGAGGCCTGCACGGCACCTAAGGAGCACGGCGGACAGCTTCTCGGCTTGGCTCGGTTTGTCGGGTTGTTCGGTTGTCATAGCTTCCACTTGCTCGCTCCCGACGAGAGGAGGGAGAAGGTGTTGGAGGTTGTGCTCGTGGCCGTAGCGGTTGCGGTTATCTCGCCTGTCTCCTCGTTCAACTTGAAATACGCTCCACGGTTGCTCCACGAGGAAGCCAAGGCGGAGAAGCTTGCTCCTGCATTGCTTGTCATAAACTCCAACCTCGTCTCGTCGTCGGCCTCCTGCCACGAGCTCGGCTTGAACCCTGCTCCAAATTGGCACGAGGAGAAGGTTTGCCACTGGCGTTCCCTCTCGGCCTTGGCACGTTGCACGGCGGCCACGGCTTTCTCGGCCAGCGGTGCGGCCTTGTGTTGTGGCGGGAGGTTGGAAAGGAAACGGCCAAGGGAGGCCTCGGTTGCGTAACCCTTCACCCTGCCAGCGGCACGGCCTGCGGCCATGTTGGCCTCGTGCTGTCTGCGGTGCTTCTGCACCTCGGCCACCGTCATTCCAAATTCCTCAGCCAACCTCTCCTCGGCTTTATCCCAACCACCTCCTCTCTCTCTCCCTCGGCTCCCTGCGGGAGCGGCCTCGCACGAGAGTTCGGGACAGGTAGAGAGAGAGAGTTTTTCTTTAGAGGGTTTCTTTAGTGTGTGCAAGTTGCGCTGCACAACTTGCATACCGGTATGCACGCTCTTTTTACTCTGTTGGCGGCGGTGTTCGCGCACGGCTGGGAGCTCGTCCACGGATACCACCTCGAAGGGTATCGGCGGAGCGGCGGCCACCTCGCACAACGTCACCATGCGCGGCACGTCACGGCCCTGCACTTTCTGGCGGCGGATCACGAGGAGGCCAGCGGCGACGAGTTGCTTGTCGGCATTGTGAACAGTGCGCACGGCGCACCCGGCAAGCCTCGCCACGAGCTCAGCGGCGGCGGGAAATGTCCTGGCATTGCCACGGCGGGACGAGAGTTGAGCGTAGGCGAGGAGGACGCTACGCACGGAGGGACGGCACTTTTTCGGCAACCGTTCTACAACGCTGAGCACGTTGTTGCTTAGCCACACAAACCCACCTTTGCCAACCTCCTTCCCTGCTTCCGTTGGCAATTCTCGTTGAGCGTAGGAGGGTTGAAACCCTGCGGTGATACCAGTGGTGACTACGGTGTTGAGAGCGGCCTCGAAGGAGGGAGCGCACAAGGCAACCGTTTGAGTTTTTTCTTTGACCTCGTGGACGAGATCAGCTACAGACTTTGTATTCATTCATTCAGTTTGAGGAGGCCGCAACCGTTGCAAGTATGCGGCCTTCTCGTTTTTAGGTTCGGAGCCTCAGCGGCGGCATGGCCGTAGCACGTCG
>JBBAPZ010000096.1:0-2994 GCA_040400605.1 Candidatus Sericytochromatia bacterium | reverse complement strand
TGATTAATTTGATTAATTGCTGTTTTCCAGTTTTGAAACAAATCGAGCCCATTGCCCCCCCTGACGCCTCTGAACAGTGGGTCGCGTTCGCAGCAAACCGCTGACTTCGGTCCAGGTTTGACGTACCCCTATGGCAAGATCAGTTTCTTTTTTTCAGCGGAGGCTGAACATGGCTTGCATTCAGAAAAGCGGTGAGGGCTTGTGCAGCCGCATCACCGTGGGTGCGGTGTTGTTGGCAGCAGGCTCTGCCTCGCGCATGGGGCACCGCATCAAATGCCTGCTGGAACTGAACGGTGTGCCACTGATCCACAGACAACTGACCGCGCTGTATGGCGCAGGGATAGACCAGGTGGTGGTGGTGCTTGGCCATTACGCTGACCACATCGAACAAGCGGTCAAGGAATTCCCTGTCACGCTGGCACGCAACCCTGATCCGGATGCCGGACAAATCTCATCTCTGCGATGGGGGTTACAGGCTCAATCGGCCAAATTTGATGCTGTGCTCGTGGCTCTGGCAGACCAACCACTGATCAACTCGCAAGACATCCATGAATTAATCAGGGCCTACAAAAAGCGCCCTCAAGGCACGCTGGTGGTTCAGCCCACCCTAGATGGTCTACCTGGCAACCCGGTCATATTCAGCAACGTGGTTCGGGCACAGATCCTGGCGGGTGCGCCCAATATGGGGTGCCGCCAATGGCAATCGGCCAACCCCAAACAAGTGCACACTTGGGCCACCACCAACAACCATTACCGCACCGATGTGGACACATTGGAAGACATTGAAGCACTAGCGAGGCGAACTGGCCATCAGCTCAAGTGGCCCGCGACAACGCTTTTTTGACACGCTCCTTCGGATCACAAACCCAAAAACCAGCACCACAACACCATAAACAGCATCGACATCGATATCGACGTGATTCGCACTGCCCTCGATTGATAACACCGCGGCCACCACGTGGTAATGGGCACCGTGGAGCGCACTTGGACATGGGCGCCGGCATGGTGCGTAGGGGTGCCGCCTCAGAAGGCGACAAGCTGGACGACCTGGCGCTGATGGAAGAATTGCGCACCCCCCGCGTTTTATGAGGGCGCATTGGGCTCGCTGCACATCAACGCGCAGCGCCGCAAGCGCTTGCGGGGCTTTGACGTGAGAGGGGCCGAAGTGAGCCAATTGCACGGTCCTGTGGGCTTGAACCTGGGTGCGCTCACCCCGCCTGAAATCGCCATGAGCATCGTGGCCGAAATGACCGCTCTGCGACGAGGCACCGACTTGAGCCAGTCGCTTTCAAATTGGCAAGGCTCCAAGACGGTCTGCGGTTTGGCGTGAAAGACGTCATAAAAGACCCAAACCAGACGTCAGCCGCCTGGGCATCGTTCAGGTTTGGGTGAGCAGACCCGCTCGGGTTTGATCAGTTGCCGCGCACACTCTTCAATGCAGCCACACCGGCTGCGGGGAAGTCGCTGAACACACCATCAATACCGAGCTTGATGTAGTACTCGATTTCGGTTTTCACATCTTTGAAGCCGAGGTCGTAGCCGCCATCACCACGGAATGTCCAGGTGTGCACCAGCAAGCCCTTTTGGTGGGCCAATTCGATTACGCCTGTTGAGCCGTCCACACGGCGATCGGCCGCGGTGATTTTGCCGTCGCCTGTTCGGTCAACGTTGTCGTTGACGGTTTTGACCAAATAAGGCTTCCATGGGCCCACACCGTCAGCATAGGTTTTGATGAAGTCCAAACCGCTGGCAGTGACCAGGTCTTTGAAGGTGCGTGCGTCTTTTTTGACCACAAAGTCGTAAGGCTGACGCCATGGGTTGTAAGTGGCGGTGTCGACCTGGATGCTGCCGTCATCGAGCACGTCGTAAGCATCGATCAACTGAACCAGCTTCATATTGGTTTTGGTGTTCAGGTACTGGAGGTTGGACACTTCGAAGGACTGGATGAACACAGGGGCCGTGGCCACGTTGCCGTACGCGGCATGCAGCGTTGTGACCAATTTGTCTTCAAACACGTTCTGGCCAAACTTCACTTCGATGGCATGGAAGGTTGAGTGCTTGATTTCTGGGTAGATGCCGACCGTGCGAGCTGCTTTGGTACCTTCGGTTTTGGCCAAGGCGATCACTTCATCCAAAGTGGGAATGGTGTACAAGCCGTCGTAGGCCTTGGAGCGGGCACCGTTGGGCTGGATAGCACGCAGTGTTTTGATTTCTGCCAAAGTGAAATCACTGGCAAAAAATCCGGTGATTTGTTCGCCATCCATGTTTTTGGTGGTCTTGCGGGTGGGGAATTTGGTCGCCACATCGGTGGTGCCATCGAGCATCGGCTCATGGCGGGCAATCATCACGCCATCTTTGGTCAAGACCAAATCGGGCTCGATGTAATCGGCACCTTGTTCGATCGCGGCTTTGTAGGCCTCCAGCGTGTGCTCAGGAAACAGTCCAGAAGCACCACGGTGCGCAATCACCAAGGGGGCATCGCTTGACAAGGTTTTGAAGAAAGGCGCATTGTCGCCGCCGCAAGCTTGCAGCAAGGCCACCGATGCTGCCGCGATCACATACTTGATATTCATTTCGACTCCAGATAAGAAAGGGCTCTTCAGTGACACGGAGCACTGAGAACTTTCAGTATGCGGAGGGGTTATGACGTTTTAATGAAGAATAAAAGCAGTTTTCGCGACACTCGGATCAGCGTCACACAGCCCAAACAACGTCAGCAATCAGCTTGATGGAAATCACCAGCAAGCCCACTTGCACCCATTTGAAGAACCAGTCATCGGCGATCTTGCGTGTGAGGTAGGCCCCCGCCACGGTGCCCACCAGGGCAAACGGGATCAGCACCACCGCACCCATCAGTTCGGTGGGGCCATAGGGTTGCAGCGCGTGGTAAGGCCCCAGCTTGACCAGATTGATGACAGCAAAAAACAAGGTCGAGGTGCCGGCAAACACCAGCTTGGGCAGTTGTTGGGGCAGCAGGTAAACCTGAAACGGTGG
>JBBAPZ010000095.1:0-3010 GCA_040400605.1 Candidatus Sericytochromatia bacterium | reverse complement strand
TTGGCTTTGCCAGTGAAAGTGGCTGTCATCGATCCAGTGGTCCATGTACTTGTGCGCGTCAGCACTGCCTTGCTTGTTGATCATGACCAGCAGGATGTGCGCCTTTTTCTGGGCCAGCACCACATGGCTGACTGAGAAAATTGTGTTGCTAAATCAGGTGATTGAGCATCAAGCTGGCATCCCTAAATCATCATCAATCCGTTTAAGATCATCTCAATTCAAAAATAAGTACTTTAGGTAACGCGTGCAATATTCCAATCGTTCCTTCTATTCGGCACACATCAAGCAATTTGTGACATCAGACCCCAACTTGGTGCTGGGTGTCTTGACTGAGAACAGTGGTTTTTCCATCGAGACGACCCAGCGAGATGCATGGCGGTCACAGATACAAATTCTTCAGAAAGAACTTAAATCGTTCACAGGCCGCGGCACAGTTTTCTTTGAGTTCATCGTGCCCCGTTTGGGCAAACGCATCGACGTCTTGGCACTGATCGATCACACCATTTTTGTCATCGAGTTCAAGGTAGGTGAATCGCTGTTTAATCGTGCTGCTGTGGACCAGGTTTGGGACTACGCGCTCGACCTAAAAAACTTCCATGAAACGAGCCATCACTGTGTGATAGCACCCATCTTGATCGCCACTCAGACACAGGGCATCAGCGGTCAGATCGTCACCAGCCATCACAACGATGGTGTGCTTTTTCCCATCAACACCTCGCCAGCGTTGTTGGCCACCACCATCGAAGATGTTTTGGTCTTTTCGTCGGGCGACCAGCTGGACGCCGCCGCTTGGGCCAACGGTCGTTACCGTCCCACCCCCACCATCATCGAAGCCGCGTCCGCGCTTTACGGCAACCACTCGGTGGCCGAACTCTCGCGCAACGATGCGGGTGAAAAGAACTTGGCGCAAACGTCGGTCGCCATTGCGCAACTGATCCAAGAATCAAAGCAGCGAAAGCAAAAGGCCATCTGTTTTGTGACGGGTGTTCCCGGCGCAGGAAAAACCTTGGTGGGCTTGGACATCGCCACCAAACACATGGACGCTGAGAGCGATTTACACAGCGTGTATCTGTCGGGCAATGGCCCTTTGGTGGCCATCCTGCGTGAAGCCTTGGTGCGCGATGAAGTGGCCCGAAAGAAAGCCGTGGGTCAAAGGTTGCGCAAGGGCGAAGCCAGAAAAGCCGTTGAAGCCTTCATTCAAAACGTCCACCATTTTCGCGATGCCTATTTATCGGACGAGCGGCCGCCTGTGGATCACGTGGTGATCTTTGACGAAGCGCAACGCGCGTGGACGCTGGAGCAAACCACGCAGTTCATGGCGCGCAAAAAGGGCTACCCAGACTTCAACCGCTCCGAGCCTGACTTCTTGATTTCTTGTCTTGACCGCCACCCCGACTGGGCGGTGGTCGTTTGTTTGGTGGGTGGCGGACAAGAGATCAACACGGGTGAGGCGGGTATTGGTGAGTGGCTCAAGGCCATTCACGAGCATTACCCCGATTGGGCGGTGCACATCTCACCGCACTTGCAAGACTCAGAGTACGGTGCGGCTGAAGCGTTGACGCAACTGAAGTCACGAGCCAACGTCCACCACAACGACGATCTGCACTTGTCGGTGTCCATGCGCTCCTTCCGCGCAGAGCATGTGTCCACCTTCGTGAAGCACTTGCTGGACCGTCGTACCGAATTGGCCCAAGCCATGTTCCAAGACGTTCAGGCGCGCTACCCGATCGTGGTGACTCGCGATTTGGACAAGGCCAAGCGCTGGCTGCGCGACAAAGCCCGGGGCAGCGAGCGTTTCGGCATGGTGGTTTCTTCGCAAGCCGTTCGCCTGCGCCCTCACGCCATTGATGTTCGTTCACCCATGGACCCCATTCATTGGTTTTTGGACGATCGCGATGACGTTCGTTCGTCTTTTTATTTGGAAGATGTGGCCACTGAGTTTCACGTTCAAGGGCTCGAACTGGATTGGGCTTGTGTGGTTTGGGATGCCGACTTGCGCTTTGGTGAAGCCGACTGGGAATACCGTTCGTTTGTGGGCAACAAATGGCAAAAAATACACCTGGCACACCGCCAGATGTATTTGAAAAATGCTTATCGGGTTTTGCTTACCCGCGCTCGCCAAGGCATGGTCATCGTTATCCCACCCGGCGATCCAGAAGACCCCACCAGAGACCCGTCTTTCTACGACCCAATATATGGTTATTTGACTTCGATTGGGATCCAGGCCATCTGATCTGACCCGTTGAATTGACGTGCTGCTTGCAGACTATCTTTTTGTATTTCTTTCAGTTGTCGTCGGGCCATGGCTTGAGTTTGGCTTGCCTGCGTAAGTCGTTGGGGCGGGTGTTCTGCCGGAAGGTGTCGGGTGGCCGGAAGCATTCTTCTGGCTTAACCATGTATACCGTCCAATCGCCGTACAGCTTGCCGCCAAAGCACAAGAGGTCGCCGTCGAGTTGCAGTTCCAAAAATGTGTCGTTGCTTCCGGTGAGCAAGTGGGCATCGCTCAGGCTGGTGAACTCGACATTCATGCTGCAAGCGTAGGTGGTGTGTACGTGTTTGAGCGGGCCAAGGGCGGGGCCATCAAAACCCCAGTCGTTCATCGCTTCATGGGGGGTGTCGCGGCCATGGAACAAGCCCAAATACATGCCGGGTTTCTGGGGCCGAATGCCGTAAACGGATGTTTGGTCTTTGGCGGTGTCTGTGTTCATATGGCCTCCTAGTGAAAGAAGCCACCAGATTAAAGACGCGGGGTGAGCTTGTGTACCAGGGCTTTGCCTGGGTCAGTCCACCATCATCACCCCTCGCAGCCCCACCCCATAACTTTCAAACCCCTGCTCAGTCCAACGCGCGCTGCTGTCAATGTTGTCGTGCTGGTGGCCATGCACCGTCATGCGCACGCCCATGCGGCGGGCCAGTTCGTCCAGCTGTGCAAAGCCGTGTTCGTGGTAGCCGGGGGCTTCGTGGGTGATGAGGATGTCGGCTTGCAGCGTGGCCAGTTGTTCCACCTCGT
>JBBAPZ010000094.1:0-3020 GCA_040400605.1 Candidatus Sericytochromatia bacterium | reverse complement strand
CAGTAAGCCCAGCTGGCGATCCATGCTCGGTCGCGTCAGAGGACGCCCCACCACATTGGGGTGATTCTCTGGCAGGGCCATGCGAGGGACCGGTGCAAGCCCCAGCCCAGCCTCCACCATGCCCAGTAAAGTGCCAATGTGGCTGACCTCGAAAGCAAAGTACGGATTCAGCCCTGCTTTGGACATGATGTCATCCAGCAATTGGCGGTTGCCGCTGCTCCTGGCAACCGAGATCAATCGCTCCGACTCCAGCTCGCTCCAGGGGACGACCTTGCGAGAGACAAGGCGGTGGTCGGAGCGCATCGCGATCACAAACGGATCGTTGTGAATGGCTTCGAAAGCGATCTCGGGCATCAAGGTATTCATGAAACCGATGCCAAAGTCGGACTCCCCGGTCAGTACACTTTGCAATGTCTGATTCATCGATTCGTCGATGACCCGGATTCGGATCGAGGGATAGCGCTGAGAAAAACTGCTGATCACTGTGGGGAGAAAGTACAGCGCAGCAGAGGGGACACAAGCCACAGTCACACGCCCACTGCGTGTTGTGGCGATATCCGAGATGCCCAGCATCGCTGACTCAAGGTCATCAACTGCGGAACGCGCCCGTTCCAAAAAAACGCGTCCCAGACTGGTCAATTCCACTT
Organism: Candidatus Sericytochromatia bacterium; assembly: GCA_040400605.1. Lineage (GTDB taxonomy): Bacteria > Cyanobacteriota > Sericytochromatia > S15B-MN24 > JAQBPE01 > JBBAPZ01. The sequence goes on along the minus strand of JBBAPZ010000094.1, from coordinate 2,373 downwards.
CTCGAGTGGTTCGATTGAACAACTTGATCCCGATGATGCTTTCAAGCCGGTCAATTCGACGGCTCAAAGCTGGGGGGGACAGATGAATGTGTTCCGCGGCTGCACGGAAACTTCCACGCTCTGCCACAGCGACAAAGGCTTGGAGTTGTTGAAGGTCAAAATTGATGCGTGCCATGCATCAATCGTATCAAAAGTTGCAATTTACGAAAATATGCCTTTGCAAGATGATGCAGGCAGATAAAGCTTTGCTCGTCCATTGGGGCAAGCCCAATCGATTTATTCAACAGCCATAGGAGATTCAAGCATGCACTTCATTCAGTCCAAGAAAAAACTATTCGCGATCAGTTTGGTTTGTGTGGCTGGCGCTGCACAAGCCCAGAGTTCAGTCACCATGTACGGTGTGGCCGATTTGGGGGTGCGTCATGCATCGGGGTTGGACGCAGCCAATGCCGCTTCCAGCGGCAACACCAATTCCGTGGGCAGTGGCATCAACACCACCAGCCGTCTGGGATTTCGGGGTGTGGAAGATTTGGGCGGTGGTTTGAAGGCCGTGTTTAATCTGGAGTCTGGCTGGAACTTGGACACGGGCATGCCCAATTCCAAATTTTTTGACCGCGCTTCATGGGTGGGTCTGCAGGGCAACTGGGGCTCTTTGGGCCTGGGCCGCCAGACCACGGTGTTGGCCGATGCCTTGTCCGGAACAGATCCTCTGGGCAATCGCTTTGCTGGATTCAACCCCAACATCCAAGTGGCGGCATTGAGTGCACACAGATTGGGTGTGGAATATGGTCCTTCGGGTTCTAGCTCGGGTTCCTACCGGCTGGACAATTCCATCAAATACACAGGCAGATTTGATACATTGACCGTGCGTGCCATGCATGGATTGGGTGAGCAGTCCGGCTCTTCGGGTGCATTGTCTTCTTCGGGCCTGAGCCTGCACTACCAACAAGGTGGCTACACGGCCACGTTGGCTTATGGCAACTTCAGCACAGCAAAAGACCTTGATTTGAAAGCCTACCTGGCGGGTCTGAGCGGTAATCTGGGCAAGGGCAAACTGTTCGTCACCTACGGTGTCAATGAGGCCCAAACATCCGCCACGGCGGTGACGGAAAACTCGACACTGGGACTGGGTGCGCAATTCCCGGTTTCCAGCCAGCTGAGCCTGGTGGCTGCCTACTACAAGGTTGACCGTTCGCGCACAGGCAGTGCGGACGATGGCTTCAATCGGATGGTGGCTTTTGCAGAGTACGCACTGAGCAAGCGTTCATTGGTGTACCTGGAAGCGGATCGTACCAGCTGGAAAAACAACTACCAGGGCGCGAGCAACAAGCCATCAGCGACCGGCTTTGCTGCTGGCATTAAGCACAGCTTCTGACGCTTGCTGCATGAGTTGAATCAGTTTCTCCAAGCTTGAATCCTTGAATCGCCATCTGGCGGATCAAGGGTTCTTTTTTTCGCTTGTTCGTTGATTTTTTGTGTATTTATTTATCAAAAAATTTTGGATTAAAAATTTTTTGATAGTTTTATTGAAAGTGAACCATGATCAGAAAATCTTTTCTTATTTTTTGCCTTGCTGGATGTTTTGCTTTGCCCTTGCTGGCTTCCAATGAAAAGCCACTGACCATTGTGGTGCCAACGGCTGCAGGTGGTGGCAATGACGCCATGGCCAGGACCATTGGTCAAAAATTGGGGGTGTTGCTCAATCGTTCGGTGATTGTGGACAACAAAGCGGGTGCCAATGGCGCATTGGCCTCGGAATTTGTCGCTAAAGCGGCGCCCGATGGCAATACCTTGATGTTCGGCTACATCGCGACACACGCCATGAATCCGGCCTTGCAAAAATTGCGTTATGACCCGGTCAGAGACTTTGAGCCTGTGGGTTTGGTGGGTTATTCACCAACTTTGATGGTGGTCAATCCATCGTTGAAGGTCAAGGATGTCAAAGACCTTGTGCGCGTCTTGAAAGAAAAACCGGACCAGTACAGTGTGGCATCGGCGGGCAACGGCACCGCGCCTCATTTTGCGGCTGAACTTTTCAAAATGTCGACACAAACGTCATTGCTCCATGTGCCTTACAAAGGTTCTGCACCGGCAGTCAATGACACCATTGGTGGACAAACACACGTCATGTTTCCCAGTTTGTTCACGGGCGTGCCTTTTGTGAAGTCGGGCCGCTTGCAAGCCTTGGCCATTGCGGGCAACAAACGCTCGGCTGTGTTGCCGGATGTGCCGACCTTGAAAGAACTGGGCGTTGATGGCGTTGAGGTGGATCAGTGGTACGCGATTTTTGCGCCTGCCAAAACACCGAAAGATGTCGTGAGCAAACTCAACCAGGCCTTGAACAAGGTGCTCAATGACCCAGAGATCATCAAA
>JBBAPZ010000093.1:0-3121 GCA_040400605.1 Candidatus Sericytochromatia bacterium | reverse complement strand
GACAACATCGCGCCGCAGAAGATTGAGGGCATGCTCACGCTTCAGCCTGAAATTTTGCAGGCGATGGTTTCAGGGGACAAGCGGCCTTACATCGTTGGCCTTATCGTTCCAGATCCCGAATGGGCGCTGGAATGGGCGCGTGCGCAGGATATGAAATATGATTTCAATGCCTTGCAGGCCAATCCGCAGTTTCGCGCTGCGGTTCGTGCTGCGGTTGACCGGGTCAATGCGGATGTGTCGGTAACCGAAAAGGTCCGCCAGTTTGAATTTGCTGATGAGCCTTTCACCATCGAAAATGGCGAAATGACGCCGAGCATGAAAATTCGGCGCCATGTCATCCGCGAACGTTACGCCGCGCGCGTTAATGGCCTTTACAAGGACTGACGCGTCGCGACGTTGTGTCGGTTTGCTTATTTCGCGTCCAGCCACGCACTGACCTCGGAACGGACCCGGGGTTGGGTTTTGATGCGCGTTTCGATGGACACAATCGCCTGATCGACCGGCTTGCGGGACTCCGGTGTCAGATAGGCTTTGGCATAGGCATTTAGCTTATCGATCATCGCTGGATCATTTGAACCATTGCCCAGACTTGGAATAAATTCCGATCTGGATGACACGTCGACCAATGCTTCGACAGCTTCGCGGTTCGCGAGGGCAAAATCGACCGCAAGGTCGGGAAACTCGCCCGCAACGCCGCCAATGATGCCCGCGCTTAAGGTCTGGCCTGGCTCCTTGGTCAGCGCCAGTGCCAACGCTTGTTTGGCCAACGCTTCATCGCGCGTGGAACCCAGCAAACGGTACATGCTTGATTTCACCAGATAGCTTTCGGCCGACTGGCCAAGCTTGCGCATTTTATCCCACGAGGCCTGATCCGCATTTTGCGCAACAACACCAAGCCATGTGGTACGCAGTGGCCCGTCTAGCGCCGCTGGATTGGTGTCGAGTGCATCAAACAAGCGGCGCGCCTCGGCCACAACCTTTGCATCACCCATATAGCCAAGCGTGCCGATAAGGGCGCTGCGCAAATTGGCGTCGAGCGTGCTGTCGGCAACATCCTGCTTCATACCAAGTCTGTCGAGCACAGGACCAAAGCGTGCACTCGCGCGTTTCGCCAGTGCCGCCTGCCGCGCGGGTTCCTTGTCATACAGTCCATATAAATAGGCAAAGGTCGAAACATTATCTTCGATCACCCGCTGACTGGCATTGGCCGGAACAGCATCAACGAGATCAAGCGCGGTCCGGACCGGTTGATATGCGCCATAAGCGAGGCTTTGGCTGTCATTGAGCAAGCCAAGTTGGTCAATGGGCGCCAATTTGGGGAAGACGTCTTTAAGACCCGCCATCATGTCGGGCGTGTACAGAACGCGGTAATATCCGCTCTGCCCAGCGTTGACTAACACTGGCCCACAGCCCGGCAGGGTCATGGTACCCGCACCGCCCGAAATGATGCCCGTTCCGGTTGCATTGCCCACGACCTGCGCAATCACAGGGACGTTCCAGCGCTGCGGCTTGGCAGTGGTTTCTGCCTTGCGGTCACGTGAAAACTCACTCTGGCTGAGCGACAAGACAGTGGACCCGTTCACACATTTGGCGGCATTCACTGAAATCAACGGCACGCCGGGTTGCCGCGTGAAATCATGCGCGATGCGGACAAGGCCTTTTGCGCCAGCCGCCTCAACCGCGTTCCACAAATCGTCGGTGCGCGTGTTCGCATAAGCATGCTTTTTCATGTACGCGCGCAGGCCGTCGCGCCAAACGGTCTCACCGGCAAACGCCTCAAGCATAGTGATAACCGCTTCACCTTTTGAATAAGTGATGGTGTCAAATGCCTGGCTGGTTTGTTCGACGGTGCTGATTTTCTGAATGACCGGATGCGTTGTCACATAGGCATCAAGCCCCATTGCGCCCTCGCGGCCGTTAACGCGGTCCAAAGCACTTTGCCATTCGGGGTTGAAATGCGCGGTCGCCTTGCTTTCCATCCAGCTGGCGAAGCCTTCGTTGAGCCACAGGTCATCCCACCACGCCATCGTGACGAGATTGCCGAACCATTGGTGGGCGATTTCATGGGCGTCCGTCGCAAAGATGCCTTGGCGCGTGCGTGCGCTGGTGATTTTCGGATCGTTCAGAAGAACCCGCTCAAACGTGAAAATCGCGCCCCAATTTTCCATCGCGCTGAAAAACTGGCTCTGTCCGGGGCCGGCAACATTGTCGAGTTTCGGCAATGGATAGGGCGTATCAAAATAATCGTTATAATATCCAACCAGCTTCGCCGATGCATCGAGCGCATATTGGCCCTTTGGCCCATTACCCTTGCCAACGACGACACCCACTTCAGTCGGGCCAACCTGCTTGGTTATGCGGTCAAATTCGCCGAGCCCGAAAAACAACAAATAGGTCGACATTTTGGGCGTCGTGCCAAAGCGGACTTCGGACTTGCCACCCCCCATTTCCTTGCGCGCGGCAACGGGCATATTGCTGACGGCCATTTGTTCGGACGGAACATGCGCCGTTAGATCAAATGTCGCCTTGTAAATGGGTTCATCCCAGCTGGGCACAAACCGCCGCGCGTCGGGCGCTTCAAATTGCGTGAACAGCGCGCGCTTTTCGGCGCCTTCGGGATTTTTGTAATCCAGCGCGAACAAGCCATTGGCTTGCTGCAGGATCTTCCCGGCATAATCAATGAACAGCGTGTATCGTCCGGCGGGCAGTGTCTGGCCAAAGGAGAGCGTGGCGGTTTGCGCGGCGGCATTCACCTGCGTCGTGACCGGAATGGCAGCAGCGCGGCCTTTCGCGATGGTGACTGTCCGAAAGTCGATGTCTGCCGCGTTCAACGTCACGGAATCGCTTGGGGTCTTCAGCATGAATTCGATGCGGACGTTTCCGTCGAACGTTAATTTTTCGGCATCGGGTGTGACGGTAATCGCATAATGCAACGGCGCGGCGTTGCGCGGCAATTGTGATGGCACAATGTCAGCTGTGGCATCTGCCGTTTTTGTCGCAGGCGCGGCAACTGTGTGGCCCAGTGGCGCCAGCGCGAACAACGCTGCTGATGCGGTTAATATGGAACGGATTTTCATATGGCTGCTCCCCGGTGGGGCGCTACACATTTTGCGCCCAGATT
>JBBAPZ010000092.1:0-3150 GCA_040400605.1 Candidatus Sericytochromatia bacterium | reverse complement strand
ACGTCGGGCGGGTAGTAGCATCGTTGAAAGGTCCCTGAGGGTCGATGGCCATCCCTGAAGGCGGCAACTGTCGAGACAAAGTCGACGGGTGAAACAAAGAACGCTGGCGCAAACTCTAAAGACACCACGTCCTCCCAGTACAGAAAACGCGTGGATATGCGGTTTCGATACCAAAGCCCTGATCTGCTCACAGGATGTGAATAGAGTGAGCCATCTTCGACCGTCGAAAACGTCAATCCGAGGCGCTCCTTGAACTGCGGATTGACCCTGTACCCAGCTTTTCCCCCAGCCCAGCCCAAGACCCCAGCGTCTAGTAGCGCACCGAGCAGGTCGGGGTGGCCCGCGGATTTGTTGTTCAGAAAAAGGATATCCTGTCGGCGATGCGCGAGGATGAATGCTACAATCGAGGCCTTTTGCTCTTTGCTGATGTCGAGCGAGCCATCTATCTTTCCTGCAACCAAAGCCACAGCGTCGACGGCTGCGTCGTTCGTTGGAATGACTTGATAAACCATGCCAGCAATCCTCCTCAGAAAGTCCTTGCGACGAAGTAACCAAGCTTAGAGTGCACAGTGCAGGTCAAAAATGCCCACTTAATGACCCAGTTGGCTCATAACACAGTTTTATGTGTCAAAATATTGACATGGATCAAACCGTGATCGCATGGATATCGCGTCCGTTGCGCGACATCATGAGCCCCAAACTGTTTGTGGTCACATCGCCCCCGATTTGGGCAGCAAAATTGACCACAATCCATGAGCTAGCTAAAACCGTGGGACTGGCCTAGCGCCGCGTGAGCCGCCAGCTGCGGTTGGCCTATCTCGCGCTTGAAGTCCTGAAGCGACTGACCTGCGGGCGCGAGGCGTCTGCTGTCAGCTCGTATGATCCGTGTTTTCTGGCGGGTGCGGCTTGGAATGAGCAGACCCGGCAGGCCGTTGGCGACAGCGCAGCGAAATCAATGTGATCGGCCCATGCACAATGTTCAGCCTACGGTGCGCGAGGGACCGCTTTGCTTGATATCCGCAACGACACGCAGGCAGTGCGACAATAGTTCCTATGAGGAGCATTTTACTTGCTGATGACGCCAAAGGTAAATCTTTTCGCGCCAACGATCGCGCATGCGATGGCGATTGCGTCCAGAATGAAATTACAAGTGGTTAGCAAAGGGGGTGACCCAAAGATGCAATCACGCACCTACAAAATCGCTCCATTTCTAACACAGGCCTGCAAGACGCTTGGTTTCGGACCTGCCCGCGTGCTTGCACGCGCAGGCCTCTCGGTCGACTACCTTGCGCATGAGGGGCGCGGCCTTGATGCTGTCGCATGGTTTGCGGTTCTGGAGGCACTCGTCACTGAGGCGGGAAACCTGGATCGCGCGATGGAGCTTGGGCGCGCGCTGGCCACGGGGCCGCTGCACCCTGCCCTGATTGCCTTCTCGTCAAGCCCCGACATCCGGACGGGACTGAACCGACTGGCCTTGTTCAAACCTCTGATCGCACCTGTTTCGCTTGCGATTGTGGAAAAGGACGGAGTGCTTTCAATCACGCTTACCTCCGCAGACGTGACTGCTGCCCTGCCCCCTGGGATCGCCATCATGGAGGTGTCCTATTTTCTGGAAATCCTACGAACGTTCGCGTCTGAACAGATCATGCCACAATCTGTGACCCTACCCGCATCGGTGCAGATCACCGACGCCTTGCGCCTGTTCGCAGGGTGTGAAGTCCTTATTGGCGACCACGCTGGCATTGCGCTGTACGCCGCAAATGCGTCATTGCCGATCATCTCGGCTGATACCGCTGTTTACCGCGCCATCGAGCAAGAACTTATGGCCCGTTTAACTTCGCTATCCGGAGCGATCGGCATGGCAGACCGCGTGCGGCGCGAGATCCGAGATATGCTGCCATCAGGCCGGGTGTCGGCCGAAGCAGTGGCTAGCCGTTTGCGGGTCAGCACGCGCAGCCTGCAGCGCAAGCTGAAGGACGAAGGGGTATCGTTTCAGACTATCCTTGATGAGACTCGCGCGGCTTTGGCGCTGATCTATCTGCGCGAGCACAAGCTTAGCACGGAAGAGACAAGTTTCTTGTTGGCCTACCGCGACCCGAACTCATTCTATCGCGCCTTCAGTGAATGGACCGGCATGACCCCGGCAGAGGCGCGCGCATCACCCGCTGCTTGATTGGCGCGATCCGTTTGTCTGTTGGCGCGATCTGCGATTGAAGCAAAGCGTGGCGACGGCCACCTCTGAAGCGTGAAAGACAGTTTCAAAGGCAGGACCATGACTCAGACCATCTTCATCACTGGGACATCCAGTGGCATCGGCAAGGCAACGGCGCATTACTTCCATGACAAGGGCTGGAACGTTGTGGCCACCCTGCGCAATCCGACGCAGGCGGGCGATCTTTCAGATCTGCCACGTGTGCTGGTTACGCGTCTGGATGTCACCGACGGTTCCTCAATCGCAGCGGCGGTTGATGCAGCCCACGCGCGGTTCGGCGGCATCGACGTGCTGCTGAACAACGCAGGCTACGGCGCTTATGGCCCTCTGGAAGCATTTGACATGGAAGGCATCCGCCGTCAGTTCGACACCAACGTAATCGGGCTTTTGGAAGTGACCAAGGCCGTGCTGCCCAGCATGCGCGCACAGGGCAAAGGTGTGATCGTGAATATCTCCTCGATCGGGGGGCGCATGACTTTTCCACTTGGAAGCCTGTATCACGGCACGAAATTCGCGGTGGAGGGCCTCTCCGAAGCCCTGCATTATGAGCTGGAACCGTTGGGGATCCGGGTCAAGATCGTCGAGCCCGGCATGATCGCCACCGATTTCAGCGGGCGTTCCTTTGATTTTCGCCAGACGCCTGATCTGACTGCTTATCAGCCTGTAGTTGACAAGCTTTTTGCTGTACTCGGTAGCCCCGAGTTGGCCGCAACAGCATCGCCGCCATCGGTCGTGAGCGAGACAATCTGGGCCGCCGCCACGGACGGCACGTCCAGCCTGCGCTATACCGCGGGGGAAGATGCAGCCGCATACATGGCAGCGCGGTCCGCGCAGGATGACGCGACCTTCATCAGCGGCGTCAAGGCGCAGTTCGGCTTAGGCGGTTGACGGAGTTGCTCCGCATCACGAGTGGCCAGACCGAATGTGGCTGCACCCCT
>JBBAPZ010000091.1:0-3169 GCA_040400605.1 Candidatus Sericytochromatia bacterium | reverse complement strand
CTGGATCAGCAGCAGCCTGGCCTTGGCTGCGGTGTCGGTGTTGTTTGCGGCGCTGATGTGGCGGGTCTCGCGGATGCCGACAGCTCAAGAAGATAAATAACGCTGGCGCCAAAACACCCAAGCCAAAACAACCGCGACAGCCAACATGAACAATTCAGTGAGCCACAGTCCGCTTTCTGCATGCAGCGCTGGAAAGTGTTCAAAATTCATCCCAAAAAAACCAGTCACCAAATTCAAGGGCAAGAAGATAGCGGTCAACACCGTCAAAGTGCGCATCACTTCGTTGGTGCGGTTACTTTGTGCGTTGAAATGCATCTGAACAGCTGTTTCAGCACTTTGCTCCAAGCGCCCCACATGGTGCACCACCCGCTCGATGTGCTCCAGAACGTCGCGACTTCTGATTTTGAGCATCTCCAGGCTCTGTGCCGTGTACAGGTCAGACACTGACCAAGTTGCCAATGCCGCATGCCATTCATGCACGGCAGAACGCTGATCTTCACAAATGTCATCCAAATGGTGCAAGGTCATTCGGGCATTGAGGAGTGCCGACCAATCATTGAACCGCGTACGGGGATCAAGCAACTGTGCTTGCCAATGATCTAACTCGCGTGTCATTTCCCGACGCAAATCAAGGTAGCCGTCCACCACATGGCTGACCATGCGCAACATCAAATCTGCAGGGTTGGCGGGTACCCGATGTACGGCTTGGGCGGGCGGCAATTGCGTGGCCATCAACAAACGAGAAGCAAAGTGGTTCCGCACAGCGCAATCGGCAGGGTGTACCGAAATGACCAAACGGTCCATCACCAAAAAAGCCACCGGACTGGTATCGATCTTTCGCAAAATACCCGCAGTCTCTTGTCGATTTTCTTGAGGTAAAAGTTGACCGGGCCTGGCCACATCCGTTTCGGTACGTCCACGCGCCAAGCGCCTGAAAACCAGCAAATCGTAATCTGCGGTGTAGTCGTAATGAGACGGCAATTGGTTGTTCAACAAATCCTGAACATGCAATTCATTCAAGCCAATACCCAACTGTTCCATTACGAAGACTTGAACTGTTTGCTGCAACAACTCGAATTCCCGCCGAGAAAAAGCCATCCAAACAAACCCGCTGGGCGGCAAGCCTTGCGGTAATTCATTGGACTCTTGCACCTGATGTGCATGGATACTAAAAACACGCATGAATACTTTCGCGCAACAGCCACCTGTTGCTCTCCAATGAGTTTGACGCCGTGTCATGAAATTGTCATGACAAGCAGCTGGCCTCTTGTCATCAAATCTTCACTTTGATGGGCGACAGTGTTTTACTGTTTGTCTGAAAAATTCACCATGTCATCCACCGAAACCATCACCGATGCGCAAATCCGCCAACTGCGCGAAGACCTGCTGGACAGCATGGACGAAGAACTGGAGTTGGAGCTTGACAACCGCTGGGGCGCTGATGCCGCCGCCAACGATGCCCAGACGGGCGAACGCGTCCGTTATTTCAGGGAACTGCTGCGCTTGCAGTCCGAACTGGTGATGCTGCAAGACTGGGTGGTCAAAACCGGTCACCGCATGGTCATCCTCTTTGAGGGGCGCGACGCCGCAGGCAAAGGCGGCGTGATCAAACGCATCACGCAGCGACTGAACCCCCGCGTCTGCCGCGTAGCCGCCCTCCCAGCGCCCAACGACCGCGAGAAAACACAGTGGTACTTTCAGCGCTACATATCGCACCTGCCAGCAGCGGGCGAAATCGTGTTGTTTGACCGCAGCTGGTACAACCGCGCAGGCGTCGAGAAAGTCATGGGCTTTTGCAACGACGAAGAATACGAAGAGTTCTTCCGCTCGGTGCCCGAGTTCGAAAAAATGCTGGTGCGCAGCGGCATTCAACTGGTCAAGTACTGGTTCTCCATCACCGACGACGAGCAGCACGCCCGCTTTTTGGGCCGCATCCACGACCCGCTCAAGCAGTGGAAGCTCAGCCCCATGGACCTGGAAAGCCGCCGCCGCTGGGAAGACTACACCCGCGCCAAAGAAACCATGATCGAGCGCACGCACATTCCCGAGGCGCCTTGGTGGGTGGTGCAGGCAGTCGACAAGAAAAAAGCGCGACTCAACTGCATCGACCACTTACTCAACCAAGTGCCTTACCACGAGGTGGAGCACGCACAAGTGGAACTGCCTGGACGAGTGCGTAACCCGGACTACATCCGACACCCGGTGCCTACCGAGATGATCGTGCCCGAAAAATATTGAAACAAGGCTACACACTGACCAGGCCCGCTTTGACGGGCCTGTTTCAATTCAGTCTGCATCGACAGGCCTGATGGCAACTGCGCTGATCCCAAGCCCAGTTAAGCCAACTGACGCAGCAAGGGCTGTCCCATCTGAATTTTTGCACCCGACGAAATGCCCTCGGCCAAGGCAAAACCCTTGGGCACAAACACCAAAATCGTCGAGCCATGCTCGAACCAGCCCATTTCCTGGCCCTTGGCATAGCCCGCATCACAGGGCATTTCGTTCGGGCCTCGGTAGCGCAAATTCAACAACACATCGACCGCATGAAAACGCATGCTGGCCACCAAAACTGCTGCCACAGGCACGATCAAGAAGGGCACCCCCTCTTGCGTTTGCATGTGCAAGACCGCCCGTTCGTTTTTACAAAACAGCTCTTGCACGCGCTTTAAAGCCACTGGGTTCACATTCCAGGTATCCCCAGAGATGTAAGTCACATGCTGCAGCTGCACATCGTGTGGCGCGTGAAAGCGGTGGTACATGCTGCTGGTCAGACGCAAGGTGATGTAAGTTCCCCCTTCCAGCGCGGCAGGCCAGTGCTGACAGCGCTCGGAAGTGCCCAGCAAGGTGTTTAACTGGTACGGAAAACCTTTGGCCTGAAACACCTGGCCCTGTGTGATGGTGCCGCAGGCCCCAACGATGGCGTCACAAGGCGATGTCATGAACGCAGGGTCCGGGTTGACGACCCGTGCACCTGGAACCAATTCGCGCGTGAAACAAGCGTGCAAGCTGTCAAATTTTTTGAGCTTGGCATCGCTCAAATCCAGATCGCTGAACCAACCCCACACCGCCATCGATGACTTCACGACCCAGGGGTGTTTGATTTGACTCCACCACCCCATGAAGCGGGTCAGGGTGATGCGCGGGATGCGGTTGGTGAGCAAGAAATTCA
>JBBAPZ010000090.1:0-3220 GCA_040400605.1 Candidatus Sericytochromatia bacterium | reverse complement strand
CACGCCAAGACAAAGCAGGGCACGCACAAGCGCGGGAAGAACTGGCGCAAGCCATACCGCGGGCAGGGCAGGTAATTCTGCTGCAGTATATTCGCCGCCATGGGCATCGATACTGTCATCTCACTATTCGCGGCCCTCGGCGCCGTGGCTGGCATCTACGTCAAGATGAGCAACGACGTCGCACGGCTGAAGTCCCGCGTGATCCAGCTGGAGCTGAATGACAACGACACACGCAAGCAGCTCCGGGAGATAGTTGACAGCATCCACAAAATTGAGCTCACGCTCGCGCAGCTGTTGGCTCGCCTCGAGCGTTGAACTGGTACACCCACCGCATGAGATACTTCAAGCTGACCGAGTTCGACAGCCCCGACGCGCCCGGCTCCGGCGCCAAGATGGACAAGGAGTTCCTGGCTATGATTGACGAGGCCCGCCACCTCGCCGGGGTGCCCTTCAAGATAAACAGCGGCTACCGCACGCAGGCCCACCACAACAGCCTCACCAAGAAAGGCTACAAAACCGCCAAGAATAGCGCGCACCTGCGCGGATTTGCAGCCGACATCCACTGCCCCGACAGCTCCAACCGCTACGCCATTATCCTCGGGCTGCTCGGCGCTGGGTTCAATCGCATAGGAATCGCCAACACCTTCATCCATGTCGACAATGACCCCAGCCTCCCTGAAGACGTCGTCTGGACATACTAAACTGAAGCAGCACGGACCGACCACTTGGTCTGCGGCCTACACCCGCACCGCCACGGACGGCCCAGCCAAGTTCCTCCTGCTGTCCGACGTCCACTTCGACTCCGTCAAGTGCGACAGAGACCGGCTCAAGCGGCACCTCGACGAGGCCGTGGCGAAAGACGCCGCGGTCTTTTGTTTTGGGGACTGGTTTGATTTGATGCAGGGCATGTACGATCCACGCAGAAGCTACAGCGGACTGCGACCGGAGTACAAGTCCATCACCTACCTGGACGACGTCATCAACGACAGCATCGAATTCCTCCAGCCCTACGCCGACCGGTGGCTGTTCATGGGCCGCGGCAACCACGAGACCAACATCGAGAAGCGCCTGAGCACCTCACCCATCGACCGGCTGTGCCAGGGCATGGGCGGCATAGTTTCCCCAGGCAGCTACAGCGGGTGGATTAAAATACAGATAACCAGGTACGAGAGCGCCAGCTTGGTACCGATGCTGATGCACTTCCATCATGGCTACGGAGGCAACGCGCCACGCTCCAAGGGCGTCCTCAACGTCGACCTGGACCAGAAGGAGTGGCCGGATGCAGACGTTATCGTGAGCGGGCACACGCATCAGAAGTGGCACGTGCCCATGACGGTGGAGCGCATCGGGCAGCACATGGCGCTTCGCGAGGAGACCGTGCACCACGTGAAGCTGGGCAGCTACAAGATGCTTGACCGCTTTGCCGGGTGGGAGGTGGAAAAGGGCTTCGCACAGCCACGCCTCGGCGGGTGGTGGATGGACGTGCATTTAACCCGCATCAGGACGGACGGCAAGGAGCAAATCAACCACCGCACTATCTTCACCGAAGCACACTAACCAACACCTCAACATGTGGGATTTTTTCGCAGACAACTGGGCAGAGCTGGCGCTGGCCCTGATCGGATTAATGGGCACCATCACGGCCCTCACCTCAACCACGAAGGACGACACGGTGGTGGACATCCTGAAGCGGATTCTGATGGCGGTGGTGGTGGGCAAAACGCCCACGCCGAAGCCGTGAACCCTGGCACGGCGGCCCTGCTCAAGCTGCTGGGACGCTTTGACCTGACGGAGGTCTTCAAGACCAAAGGCGACCTGCGGCGGTGGTCGGCGAAGCGCACGGTCGGCGGCGTGATTGCGCTCACGGCATGCAGCGACATCATGGTCCACGGCATCACGTGGCCAGCCGTTGCGCTTTGCGCGGTGGCTGTGACGCCTTTGTGCCTATCTTTCGCGGAGTAGTACGCACACTACGCACTGGCTAATTTGTTTGATTTGGTTGGCCCTGCCCCTAACGAGGGGTGGGGCTTTATTGTTTGCCTCCCATCCTGTAAAAAAGTTTGCAGAAAATTTGCGGGGATGTGGAACGGGCTGTAACATTGCCCTGTCAACCAATCAAACAGACAAGACATGAAAGATTACTTGGAACTCCCAATCGCGGAGATGGAGGTCGAAGACGTGACCTTTGAAGTTGAATTTGAAGCCTGGACAGACAAGAGCGGACCCGGGCCGGATGAGAGCCACATTGACATCCTGAAGGTCACTTTGCGGTGTGGAAAGTGGAACATCGACGTGACCGAAGTGATGCAGTGCAGCGACGACCTGCGCGGCCAAATTGAGGCGTACCTCGACTTTACCGCGGGCTACTGATGGACTACCGAGCACTCGAGCAGGACTACATCAACCTGCGCAAGATGTACGCCATCGCCCACAGCTTCATCGTGGAGGTGGAGTCAGGCAGCATCGACTACCTCGTCGTGCAGAAGGCCAAACAAGTGTTAAACGACCTAAAAGACCTCGACTAATGGCACGTAACCACTACACCACCAACGGCCCGCGCATCGCATCCACGTCGATGCCGGAGCGGGCGCCCGAGAGCTTCAACGCCTGGCAGGAGGAGCTGCAATGGGAGCGCGACCTCGAGCGCATCCTCGAGGACTTCAAGTACCAGCTGCGCGAGAAGCTGCGCACGGCGTACTACACCAACCGCAAGGCACAGCCGATGCCGCCTAATTCCATCACTAACCCGCAAACACACGCCTAATGTCTGACATCGACTTCACGACCTGGAAGCACTGGAACGAGTTGCCTTCACAGGAAACCTGGTGCCTCATCGCATACCGCTGGAAAGCCATCGGCGACCCTTCGCGCATCCGCTACCAGGTAGATCGCACCATCCAAGGCGAGGCCCGCTGGTGGGGCACTGACCCGCTCCGCGGACCCTTTGAAATTCTCGGATGGAAACCTTTCGACCCCATCTCCGTACAGGAGGCCATCAACCTCGAAACCATCAAGCAATGACACCGGAAACAATTCAAGCGATGCGCGACCTGCGCGCAGAGTTAGAAGGCGTAGACAACGCCATCAAAGTCCTCAACCCGCAGCTGTCGCTCGGCATCGGGATGGCACTGACCCTCATCGACCGACGCATCCATGGGACAGCCGGTTGAGGAGTTCCGGAAGCTGGCAGCGGCGTACAACATGGCGCCGCACCACTTCC
>JBBAPZ010000089.1:0-3348 GCA_040400605.1 Candidatus Sericytochromatia bacterium | reverse complement strand
GCAGGTGAACGACTCTGATCGTATTTGGAGCTTAGTCAATCCAAGCCGCAAGGCGAAATTGCCACGCCATCCAACGCTGCGACCTCACCCAAGATTTTTGGAGTGGCATAGGAGAAACTGCTTCAAGTCGTAACAGTCCGATGTTCGAGCGGAGCAGCTTGAATGTGTGCGCCCATGATCAGAGCTTCAGCATGGGCGCCCACGGTGTCATACGATTAAAACAAAGTACCTTGAGAGGGTTGAACCTCAGGAAATTTTTTTCCAGTCAAGACTTCGGATACGCGACCCTGATTAATTCCAAAGTGCGCCGCGATTTGATGATTAAAGAGCTTTTTTTGCTGCTTCAAAAACCTGATTTCGGCGGCCATTTGAGGAGTCACAGGGGGAGAGGATTTGCGTTGCATAAAGTTTTCCGTTCCTAAAGAACGCCTCAGCACTATTACTGAAAGCGTCTTATTCGGTCGGAAACGAAATGCGGCATCAAAAATCCTGGCCCCTTCATTAGCTCAGCCTTCACTAATCTGTTTTGGTGGAATGTGTGCCGTCGATGCAATCGCCGGCAACGGAGGCAAACTTAAGCCCGCTTCGCCAGATAGCTGGGCAAATAGCGCTCGAAAGTAGGGATAGGCGGCAAAAGTACCAACATTCCTACAAAACCCAACCGCTCCAGCCGTCGTCGCACCATCCGGCGTTTCATAAAAAACGCCATAATCTGCGGAACACGACAACGCACGTTTTCTTCCGAATTTCGCTATGACGTAGTACTGAAAAACAGCAACTACGCTGCTCTGCTCCTCGCTAAACTGACACGACAAAATTTTTCGGCCATAATTCAATTTCCAGTTTCTCTCTTCCGCGAGCAATTCCGGATTGATGTCGAAGCGCGTGCAAAACAGATTGATTGCTTCAAGTTTGGCACCCTTCGCAACGAGGTTATATTCAGCGCCGCCAAAGCCTCCAGTGGGGGCGCTGTTTACCATTTCTGTGGAAATATCGCTCATCAGGCAGCAATCCTAAAACTCGCACGAGGTTGGCGTATGTGGGCTAGCCCAGCAAAAATATTGTCGTTCGCCGGACATGATGGATCGGTCATGTCGATCAGTTCAGTTTCTGCCCACAAAGGAAGAACATGCTCTACTTTAGTTGCCGAATTGACGGAACTTTGTTCCAAGTCCGTCAACTGTTCGGCACTATGAGAAATACGCGCCAAAGTGGGTGTTTCTTCTAACGCATACATTGCTCTTGCCAATAATCTCACAGTAAAATTGGTGCATTCATCCGAAAAAAGTTGGGTGATCCGAGCTCGCGATACATTCATCGATCGAGCCAGATCTGCCCTGGAAATTCCTTTTTCTTCCATGATTTCGTGGAGCAGGCTTTGAACTTCGACAACAAATGCCTCTTCCGCGAAAATAGAATTTCGCTCATTTGCGTTTGCATCAGCCATTTAAATTTCCTTCGCTCTTCAGTGTATCAACTAGGTGATCGACGTGCATTTTTGCACGCTTCAAAATTAATGGATCGGCTTTGTTTTGCTTCTTAGATGGGTCGCTGTCTAAAATTACGAATGTCTTCTTTCCACCGATGGTGCTGCAAAAACCGTATAAACGAAGCTTTATTTGGTTCCGTTTGAACGCTTGAAGCATGACATTATGTTTTTGTGTTCTGCCTTCGTTAGGATTGAACATTTCGGGAGTTAGTTTTCGGCCCTCACACCATAGCTTCATCACACTTTTCAAACGAGCCCGGCTCCGAACATCTAAAGATTCAAAAAACGTCACCATACTTCGCTTAATCACAACCCTCGCTTGACCATGTTCTTCCAGAACACAGCAGTCCATCGTCGAGAGAGAATCATCGCTTGCATCTGTCATACTCCATATTGTGTTAATAAAAATGTTAACAATGGTCAACGAATTATGTTGCGTTGATTGTAAATTTTACAAGACCGGCCGCCGTGGCTCTTCCCAAATTGACTTTGTCGGCCGTTGCCATAAGGCGTTTGTTCTCACCCACCCTCAAACCCCGCCCAACTCTCCTCGGTAGCACAGGCCTCCCACAACCGCTGCGCTTCGGCCATTTGTGCTTCGGCGTGGTCGCGGGCTTGGATTCTGGCTTGGATATTTGGGCCGCCGCGCAGGGCACGGTCCTTTGGGCCGGTTGGGCCATAGCTTAAGGGCGTGGGGCGGAGGAGGGGGTGGTTTGTTTCCTCCCACTGCGCCTCCCGTACTTCGACAGGCTCAGCACTAGCGGTGTGAAAGGACTGCGGCCCGACAGGCTCAGCACTAGCGGTGTTGAAACTTTCCCCGTGCATCCGCGCCGCGTCGGGCAAGTCCATGGCCCAGGCGGCTTGGCGGTGGGCGGCGATGGCTTGGCTGGTTTCGGTCCCCCATGGGTGCGGGTCGCTTTGCGCTTCGTCGAAAAACTGCATAATCTCTGGCTCGGTCACGCCGGCAAATTCCATATAGAGTTCCAAATGCGTCAGCTGGCGCAGCGTCAGATCGGCGCTGACCGTGTTGCCGCGCAGGCGGTATTGGCGTTCCTCACGCACTTTGCGTTGATAGGTTTTGATGAGGACGACGGGGAGCAGCTGGCCGCGTTCTGCCTCCATCTGCGCGGCGTGGGCGTCTTCGCTGGCTTGGGTAATCATGGCCTGTTCGGCGGCATATTTCTCGCGCCATTCCGCCTCCCATTTGGATTTTAGCTTTTGCATCGCGTGGCTCATGCCGTTCATGTCCATCAGGCCGGTCGCGCTGCCATATTGTTCGGGGAAACGCTGGCTGACGATCCACATCATCGCGCGCTGGTTATATTTGCGGCGTTCGGCGACGACTTCGCCGTCCTGAATGATCGTTTCGGGTGTGCCGTGGATGGCGTGTTCCATCAACGTGTCGAGCACGCGGCGCGCGCCGATGTCGACCGCAACCTCCCACGCAGCGGCAAAGCTTTCTGCTCCTTCGCTGCGGCGCAGGGTATACATCGCGCTGGGGCTGGTGCCGATGGCCTTTGCCGCCATGGTCACGCTGCCGCTGTCGGCGAGCCATTGGATGAAGGTGCGCTGTTTCAACGCGGTCAGGCCATTCCACCGCTTCGTCTCGCGCGGGACGGGGGTGAATTCCAACCGGGCATCCAAATTCGCCTCAATCCGGGACGGCGTGACAGGCGGGGCGGGAAGCGCCGGAAGCGGGTGGGCAGGAAGGGCGGGCGGGGTACGTTTTTTGGTCATGCGCGCAAAATAACCAATATGGTTATTTGTAGGAAAGCGGTTTTTTTGGGACCCATCCCTTCGCCCCCCGGAATTTGCGATACGGTATGCGGTGACATAAGCATCCGCCTCTGCTAGGCGCG
>JBBAPZ010000088.1:0-3364 GCA_040400605.1 Candidatus Sericytochromatia bacterium | reverse complement strand
GGGCCGCGCTTGGGCCAACTGTTTCAGGCGCTCAACACGCACGAGAGCCAACGCAGCCCCAACATCGACGAACAGCTGGGCAAGTTCGCCTACATCAACGGCAAGCTGTTTGAAGAAACCCTGCCCATGGCCGACTTCAGCACCGCCATGCGCGAAGCCCTGCTGGACGCCTGCGCGCTCGACTGGTCGGCCATCAGCCCGGCCATTTTTGGCAGCTTGTTTCAAAGCATCATGGACGACAAGGCCCGCCGCAACCTGGGCGCGCATTACACGTCTGAGGCCAACATCCTCAAGCTCATCAAGCCGTTGTTTTTGGACGAACTGCAGGCTGAGTTTGAGCGCATCAAAGGCCACCGCAATAAGCTGTTTGAGTTTCACAAAAAGCTGCGGCAACTCACCTTTTTTGACCCCGCCTGCGGGTGCGGCAACTTCTTGGTCATCAGCTACCGAGAGCTGCGCGAACTGGAGCTAAAAGTGCTGCGCGCCGACCACGAATTGAGCGCCCACAAAGGCCAGCTGACGGTGGACGTGCATGCGCTGATTGGCGTGAACGTGGACCAGTTTTACGGTATCGAGATTGAAGAGTTTCCGGCGCAAATTGCGCAAGTGGCCCTGTGGCTGGTGGACCACCAAATGAACCTGCGCGTGAGCGAGGAGTTTGGCCTTTACTTTGCGCGCATCCCACTCAAAAACACGCCACACATTCAAAACGCCAATGCGCTGCGGCTGGACTGGAGCGAGGTGTTGCCTGCGGAGCGGTGCAGTTATTTGTTGGGCAATCCGCCGTTCTTGGGTTACAGCTACCAAAGCAAGGCGCAAAAAGACGACCTGGCGACGGTGATGCAAGGCATACACGGCGCAGGCATTCTGGACTTTGTATGTGGCTGGTACATCTTGGCTGCACGCTATTTGAAAGAGACGCCCAATCGTGCCGCCTTTGTATCGACCAACAGCATCACACAAGGTGAGCATGTCGCTGTGCTTTGGGGCGAGATGCAGCGACTGGGTATGCATATCCACTTCGCCCATCGCACGTTTCAATGGAGCAATGAAGCCAAAGGCAATGCGGCTGTGCATTGCGTGATTGTGGGTTTTGGTCACGAAAACCAAGCGGTTAAAACCATCTATGAGTACGAAGACATCAAGGGGCTACCGCTTGCCGTGCCAGCAAAAAACATCAATCCATATTTAATAGATGCACCCACGGTATTTCTGCCAAAGCGAAGAGAACCCATCTGCAATGTTCCTCAGATGACGAAAGGCAGCCAACCCACCGATGGGGGCAACTTACTGATGGACGATGCAGAGAAAGAGACGCTACTGGCTTTGGAGCCTCAAGCGGCCAAATGGATACGTCCCTTTTTAGGTGCTGAAGAATTCATTAATAGCAAACCACGTTGGTGTTTATGGTTGGTAGATTGCTCCCCAAAGGAGCTTCGGCTCATGCCAGATGTTCTCAAACGTGTGCAAGCTGTTAAAGAAATGCGGCAGTCCAGCACGAAATTGGCAACCATTTCTTTGAGCGAAACGCCTGCACTTTTCGGAGAAATCAGGCAGCCAACAGAAGGCAATTATTTATTGATACCGCTGCACAGCTCTGAAATGAGAAGTTACGTCCCTATTGGATTTTGCGATGCGACTATCGTATGCGGTAACGCCAACGCAATGATTCCTGATGCCACATTGTTTCACTTCGGTATCTTGACCAGCGCCATGCACAACGCCTTCATGCGCTTTACATGCGGGCGCCTTGAAAGTCGCTTCCGCTATTCCAACACCATCGTCTACAACAACTACCCTTGGCCCGGCTTCGCTGGCGAACCCCTCAGCGACAAACACCGAAACGCCATCGAACAAGCAGCTCAATGCGTGCTCGTCGCCCGAGCCCAATTTGTAGACGCGTCCCTCGCCGACCTGTACGACCCACTGACCATGCCCCCGGCCCTGCTCAAGGCCCACCAAAAACTAGACACCGCCGTAGACGCCGCCTACCAACCCAGCGGCGGCAAAAAGTCCTACGCCTCAGACGCTGAACGCGTGGCGTTTTTGTTTGAGCTGTATCAGCGCATCACCAGCTTGCTGCCAGTGACAGCCGCAAAGAAAACACAAAAAACCAAAACTAATCAGCCAAATACTACTTTGGAAGCTTAATTTTCAATGATCGACCAAATGTTCTCGGCAGAAAATTTCCGCCGCATATATGACGCCGAAAACCGTAAAGGTGCCAACTTGGCAGCCCGCTACTTCCCTAGCCTAGAACCATTCACGTTAGCTGTACGCAACAAGGTAAAGGACATTCGCGACCTAAGGAAAGTTAAGGCGAACCTGAAAGCAGAAGATTTTGAGACGCAATTGCTTGCGTTGAAGACTGAACTACGCACCTTCAAAGCGGCCAAGTCATCCGCTGTTGACGATCTGATGGGCGCCATCTATCAGAAGGTCCAGTCGCCGAGCTTCAAAATAGATCTCTCTCAAAAAACTGGACCGAAAGGAAAGCCGATGTTCTGCATCGATGCAGAGCCCGAAACCTTTTTTGTCATCAAGCAGCTTCAATCCAACATCCATCGCACATACGGCGTTAAGCAAGCTAACCGCCATACCCAAGCCTTTAAAGCAAGACTAGTGTGACCTCTTGTCCGCGATGGCCATCACCGGCTCAGTTCTGTGTGGACACCTCATGCGTCGTACGGTAGCCCCCCACCCCCTTCACATAAGCCAACAACTCCACAAAAAACGGATGGCGACAAAGCGTGGACGAATCGCCCACCAGCAACAGCTTGCGCCGTGCGCGGGTCATGCCCACGTTCATGCGGCGGATGTCAGACAGGAAGCCGATCTCGCCTTGGGGGTTGCTGCGCGTCAAGGTGATGGCAATGATGTCGCGCTCTTGGCCCTGAAACGAATCAACCGTGCCCACGCTGAGCCTGCATTGCAGCAACTGGTCATGCATCCGTCTTCAGGCCCGCTTTCATACGCGCTGCAATCAGTTCAGGGAAGAAATAGCGCTTGGCACCACTGTAAATAACTGTATAAAATTACAGTCTGTCTGGGAGCCATATGAAAAAAATCGTCCACCCCAACGAACCCGCGCACCACATCGCGGTATTCCAAGAAACCACCATTCGCCGTGTCTGGCACAACGAGGAATGGTGGTTTGCTATTGTTGACGTGGTGGGTGTGCTGACCGATTCGGTTCAGCCAGAGGGCTACGTGAAAGACCTGCGCCGTCGTGATCCTGAGCTGGCCAAAGGGTGGGGGCAAATTGCCACCCCCCTTCGTGTTCCGACCGCAGGCGGTGCACAGCGGGTGAATTGCGCCAACACCGAAGGCCTGTTCCGCATCATCCAATCCATCCCCTCGCCCA
>JBBAPZ010000087.1:0-3367 GCA_040400605.1 Candidatus Sericytochromatia bacterium | reverse complement strand
TCAGTCTGACTTCCCTTCGGCAGGTCACGCGGCGCGATTGCCGTCAGGCGACCAAGCTGTCCCGGCAAGGCGACGGAAAGAACCAGGCTGCGACCCTCTGGTACCTCCGCAAATTGATAGTTGCCCTGCTTGTCAGTGTTGGCGACTACCGCGGAGCCATTACGATCCTTGATCGGCTTGCCTGCGGCATCAAGCAATGCCACCGCCACGCCTTCAAACGGTAACTCCGACACCTGCTCGGATGAGTTCGCAAAAATCCTGAACGCTTGCGGCCCGGAGATTCCTGCACCGTTGTTGGAAATTAACCCCGCTCCCTTTGACAGCAACAGGCCTCCGTTCGCCACAAGCACGCTACTACCTGCGTTACTGACCAACGTGTTTGAGCGATCGCCTAACAGGTTCAGTGGAATGGTCACCCGTCCCCGCAATGCCCCCAAGGCAGGCTGCGACGTTTGCGACGGCGGCACGGGGGAAGGCCCCACCGCCGGCACCAAGGCTGGCGAGGCCGTAGTGGGTGAACCCGGCGCACCAAAGGCGCTTTTCGAACCAGCCGGATTCGTGAGACCCTCCCTTGCAACCGGTGACTGGCAGGCAGCCAGAATGGTCGCGAACATCACCAGTGACAATCGGAAAGTCTGCCGTGTTCGAGCCGCCACGCACTGCCGTTCGCGTTGAGGTTCATTAGCCATCTGTATATTGCGGAAAACCATCCACAGCCTCCCAAACCTGCTTGGGGTTAGTGCCTACACGCCAGATTCCAAACGTTCGCCTCAAGGGCCACAAAATCACGGCATGCAACAGTTCTGGAAACCCAACACCTGCGAAGGGGCCAGCCAAGACCACAACCGCATGGTACCCAGTAGCTTGTGTCCCTAAACCCCGGAACCATCAATTTTACGGTGCGTACTCGCCGTGGCCCGTAGTGACTGGATGGCTCGGCCGCCTCATGCTGTTGGCGGAGGTGAACAGCAATGGGAACGAAACGCGGCAAGGTACATTTCTACACGCCTGAAGAGCGCGCGGCGCTGGTCACGGAGATCGACGCCATCTTACCCGCAATGCGAACCGACGTGATCCTGGAATATGCGCCGACAAACCAGCGCATCATCATCGACACCAAATTTACAACCATCTTGGCAAAGGGATGGTACAGCGATGCGACGCTAAAAAGCGGATACCTTTACCAGATCTACGCATATCTCCGCTCCCAAGTGGATCGCGGTGACTCAATGGCCGACAAGGCCTTGGGGATGTTACTTCTTCCCTCGGCTGGAGACAGCGTTGACGAGACGGTCGTGATCCAGGGCCACAAGATTCGCTTTGCCACCGTGGATCTGACCGCCCCAGCGCGGGAAATCCGGTCGCGGCTGCTGGCCCTCAGTGAGTTTACGAATGTCCAGACTTCCGCGAAGCAACTGTTAGCGGGGGTGTAAAACCGCATTTTATTTGGTGTTAGCAAATTGGGTGTGCAGATTTGATTGTCAAGATTTAGCAGTCGCGCTCGGCGTTGACCGACGCAAACCCCGCAGACATGAACGCCCCGCAACACCACTGCGCCACCTTAACAAAACCCGGGAGGAGGCACGGCGGTCGAGGTGAGCGATCGCCGTGGCAGTCGGCGCACAGCCCCGCAGGCATGGATGACCCGCGACACCACCGCGCCACTTTAGCAGAACTCGGGAGCGTGAGCAGGCTTCGGCTATCAACGTGCGCCGGGCTTTGGCGGACGTGCCTTTGCGGGTATACTGGACCTGTCGCAGGCCCACTTAATCAGCCGTGCGGTTTGCCTACGGGGCCTTGCCTAGCGCCCATCCCTTTCGTCCTACCCCTTCGGACGCCAACAGGATAGACACGCTTATGACCAGCTTTGTGAAGCAATTGAGCAAACTCCAGCGTGTCCCGTTGCGCGAAGCATGGAAGCACGAGGCAGGCGAGTTTAGCCCGTGGCTTGCTCTGCCCGAGAACCTCGACACCTTGGCTGAGGTATGTGAACTGAGCGAGCTCGAACTGGTCGCAACCGAACACTCGGTAGGCGACTTCAAGCTGGATATTCTGTGCACCGATGGCGATCACCAAGTAGTCATCGAAAACCAGCTGGCTGAATCTGACCACAAGCACCTCGGTCAGATTCTGGCTTACGCTGCCGGTGTCGGTGCTCGCAAGATTATCCAGGCCGCTCTTATCTGGGAGATTGTCGAACTCGACGTCACCAGCCTGATTGCGGCCTGAAACGAAAGGGATTTGCCGGGCGCGCAGCCCATCTCGGGAGCGGCGTGAGCTGCGCGCGAGACGGGCAGGAACCACTCAAACCGAGAGACTGTTCTCAAACAGGGGAAGACCGTGCTGGCGCGGCGATAACAAGATGCATCCAAGTACCGGGCGCTGCCGACCACCTCGTGACCACGACCGTGCCCCTGCTGCCATCAGTCCCGGTAGATGTCACGGCGGTGGCCGATGCGGGTGACGACTATGACCCCCTCTTGTTGCACGTCTTCACGTGATTCTTGCCCTGGCGCCGGCTCAGCATCGTGGAACTCTGGCCGGAACCGCACGCGATGGTCCCCAACCCGCAACCGCCACTCTTCTGGCGCGGTGCCCACGAGCTTCTTCACGTTGGCCGTGACACTCGTGAGCGGTGCGCCGCTGGACAGTTCGCTAACACGGCCGCCCAAGTCTTCTACAATCCTTACCTTGATGGGCCTTTCGAGCTTCTTAAACGTGCGGACAGCATGCGGCGTCAGTTCGACCCGCCAGGGGAGCGGCATCAGATGCCCAACTCGGCCCGGAGGTCTTCCAGTCGAACCCCGCCCTCACGCCGGTATTCTTCTCGGGCCTGGCGCGAATCCTCGCGTTCCACTTCCGTGTCTGGCTCGTCATCGACCGGGGCGGCCTGAAGCAAACTCATTCCGGCAGCGATTGCGCGGCGAGACTCCTTCTGCCGAAGGAACTGCACGAAGTCCAGCACCTCGCCCGCGAGTTGCTCCGGCAGCTCGTCAATCAGCCTATGCAGCTCATTCTTGTCGTGCATCGTCCCCTCCGGTACCGAGTGTGACCCAGTGGGTATTATACCCCATGCGCTCTAGCCACCCGACGGTTGCAGCTATTGATTTTGAAGCGCGTCAAATTGTTGACGGTGTTGTCAAGCCGCACCAATCTGGCAGTGCTGAACGTGGTACCCCTTCACCCCGTCAGCTTGCCGGCCGCATCAACCAGCGTAAACGGAGACCGCTGACCGATGCGGGTCGTGAAGCACTGCGCCAAGCAGTGCGGCACAACCACCCTTGGGAACACGCGACCGGTCCGCGCACGGACTCGGGGCGTGCCCGGTCTCGGCGTAACGCGCTGAAGCACGGTGAGCGTGCCCGCA
>JBBAPZ010000086.1:0-3388 GCA_040400605.1 Candidatus Sericytochromatia bacterium | reverse complement strand
GCTGCAAGCGGACACGCACCAGCATACTGCTGAATGCACACCACCGGTTGCACCGTCTGCAAAAACGTCGTCGCGGGGTGAAGGCGTGCCCGGATCGCATTCCTGGACTGCTGATTCCGAAGTCGTTTCCGCTGATTGCAGATCGACGATTATCGTTGTAACCGGTGCGTGGGCCGGGTCGTGTCACAAACCCCTGATGGTTGGGTAAAATCCTTCTGGCATGCTGAGGCACCCGAACGGAGGACAAAGGATGTATCGACACGTCGTGACTTTGGCGGGGTTTGGTGCGTGGTTGTTGATGACGCCGGTTGGGTCGGCGGGGGGAATCGATCCCGTCGCTCAGGGGCGTGCCGTGATTCAAGGTTTGTTGAAGTCGTACGCCGCGGCCCGTTCGTTTCAGGGGTCCATCCAGGTGGAAACCCGATTGGGTGAGAAGGTGGACATCGTGCGGATGAATATGTGGCTGGAGAAGCCCTATGGGGTGGCGTTCAAGGTATTATCGAGCAGTTTGACACCGGGTCAGGCGGGTAGCAAGGTGGTGTGGTTTGGCGAGCCAAACTGTGAAGTCAAGACGAGTTTATTCGGTTTTCCTGTAAAGCTTTCCGCGTCGTGTGAGGATCCGCGCTTGGCGGGACCGCGGGGTTGGACACTCCGGGAGACGAGTGTGCGGGCATTGATGCGAATGGTTGAGGATCCCCGCACCACGTTTCGGGGACTGGGGACTGGTACGGTGAGCGGTCGCGTCATGAACCTGGTGGAAGTGCGGGGGCCGGCGATTTTGAAGGGTTTGGACCGTGAAATCCTGTTTATCGATGACAAACTCAAGCTTCCCTTTGCTGTCGAAGGCTACGATGGCGCCGAACGGGCATTGCGGCTGGAAATCGAGAGCTTTTCCTTCAATACGGCCATGGACCCGCAGGCATTCAAGCTTGATTGACGGCAGCCACGCTCGGTGACACGGTTGCTTGTTTTTTTTCCGGTGCGATACTATCGCTGTAGGCTAATCTGACCGATGAAATTGATGGTTCCAACGACGACTCCAACCATCAGATTGACTGATTGTTCGTTAAATATACTTCGGAAAAAGGTCGTGTTTGCCAGTGATTGGTTGGATACCGAGGGAGAAGTACAGTGACAATTGCCCAACTGCGTGATGTTAAAAAACCGCAGACACGGTTGACTGGCTTGCTTGTTGCTGCTGCGCTTACCGCGTGTCAGACGGTACCGTCAAACCCTCAGAACAGCGCGCCAGACGGCACCGTTTCATTTAAACGGATGCAGGCTTCAAAACGCGTGAACGTTGTACTCAATGGCCGTCTAAAAGTTCCGAGCAGTCTGAATGTCGCTGCGGGGGTGACACTCATCAGTAACAACTCTGGCGGACTGGTGAGCAACAATGTCGGTTCGATGCGCAGCGCGTTGGCCTTTGGCATACGACAGGTGGGCGCCGGGTCCCTTTCATTGGTGGCGGTACAAGGCGCGCGGTTGGTGCTGGTTGACGCTGCGGATAAGCGCTTGCCCGTCGCGGATGAGATTAAAACGGATGACACTGGCGCCTTCCGTTTCACGGGCGTGCCAGCCGGTTACTCTTACGTGGTGAGAGCAGAAGTTCCCACCAGCGATAACAAGGTGGCGGTGTTCCGCGCATTGGTCAAGGTGACCGAATTGGGGGCAATCGTTGACATCGATCCTGCCAGCACAATGGTGACGACCAGTATCGTGGCGGAGCTTCCGCGAGGCGATCTCGGTGAATTCAGCCCTGAAAAGTTCAAGGCAGCTCGTGAAACGGTTGCCGGCAAACTGAGTTCTGTCAATTTGCCGGATTTCACGGACGTAGACGCTGTGCAAGCCAACATCAAGGATTTGTCGAGCCAGGTAGTGGAATTGCGTGAGCTGCTTAGCGAGATGCAGGCCGAACTGAGGGAAGTCAAGCGGTCACTGGACAATCTGCGTGATCGCACACCTCCGATTGCCCTCGCACCATCACCGCTGGTCTCACCCACTCTCGCACCTGCACCCAAACCTGTTTCAACACCGACATCCACTCCCTTGGGGACATCATCCGGCGTGGTGACCACTGTGGCAGGATCAATAAACGGGTATGCAGATGGCACGGGGGCTGCCGCGCAGTTCAATTACCCTGCTGACGTTGCGGTGGACGCTGTCGGGAATGCCTACGTGGTTGACACGAACAGCCATCTCGTCCGCAAGGTGAGCCGCGATGGCGTGGTAACGACCTTGGCGGGATCGTATGAGGCTGGCACGGGTCCCGCTGCGTCGTTTCATTTTCCTTACGGTCTCACCGTGGATGCCTCAGGGAATCTTTACGTGGCTGATCACTCCAGCATCCGCAAGGTGAGTCCTGTTGGCGTGGTGACCCTCGTGACGAAATCAAGCGCCAAATTTCCTTTTGACGTGGCAGTGGATGCCTCCGGTAATGTGTTTGTGTCTGACCACAAAGATCATCGGATCCGCAAGATAAACCCCGATGGCGTGGTAACCACTCTAGCAGGGTCGACAGAGGGGTATGCGGATGGCACGGGTGCAGCCGCGCAATTCAATCTCCCCACCTACTTGGCGGTGGATACTTCCGGTAATGTTTTTGTATCTGACCAAAAAAACCATCGGATCCGCAAGATAAACCCCGATGGCGTGGTAACCACTTTGGCGGGGTCAACAAAGGGGTACGCGGATGGCATCGGGCCCGTCGCGCAGTTCAGCACCCCGACTGGCCTTGATGTGGATGCCGCTGGCAATGTCTACGTAGCCGATGGTGACAACAATCGCATCCGAAAGGTGAGCACAACCGGTGTAGTTACTACTCTCGCTGGTTCGACGAATGGATATGCGGATGGCATAGGTGCTGCTGCACAATTCAAGTTCCCTGGTGGCGTGGCGGTGGATGCGGCCGGGAATGTCTACGTGGCTGACCGATTTAACAATCGCATTCGCAAGATTCAGCAGCCCTGACAAGCAATGCGATGTTGTATTCCGTTGCCACAGGGAAATCCTGGCGAGGCTTTCGATGTTCGCTCCTGGCGCGATTACGCCGGCCAAACAATTCTCACGAGATATCCAGGGTTCTCGTTTTCACAGTGACATTGAGGCAACCAGGCACAATTCAATGGCCCACGCGGGATCGCAGTGGACAGGGCTGACAAGGTGTTTGTGGCAGATACGGAAAATCATCGCATCCGCCAAATTCAGTGGCCGCAAAACAAAAGCCGCATTTAACCAAAAGCTCAAGCTCGAAAGCATCGACACCCCACGTTGTGCATACCCACGACACATCAAGCCTTTGACAAGCATCGAAGCTTAAGCTATCCTTACGAAGCTGAAACGCGCAGGTGGCGGAATGGCAGACGCACTAGTTTCAGGTACTAGCGCC
>JBBAPZ010000085.1:1252-3400 GCA_040400605.1 Candidatus Sericytochromatia bacterium | reverse complement strand
CCCAGCTCAATGGCCAGCATCAAACCAAAAGGCCCACCGCCTGCAATCAGCACATCCACCACGATGGGGTCTGCTGCGTTGGTCTGGCCTTGCTGGGCCTCTTTCAAAGACATGTTCATCGGCTTTTTTCCATTTGACTCGCACCAATACCCAACGTGTCTTTCCGATCATGAAGACTGATCGCGAAGCCCAAGGGCCAGTGTGTTCAATTCATCATAATGACAAACAGACACCGCTCGGGCTTTGTCCGTCAGTCCCGAGACACCCCTTGAGTGACCCCTTTCACGAAAAACGCCCTGCCATGGAAAACCTGAACGCAAACCACATCACCGAATCGGTGCTCGAGCGCCTGGCCAACACACCGGACCCCCGGCTCAAAGAGATCATGCTCAGTCTGGTGCGGCACCTGCACGGGTTTGCGCGCGAGGTGAAACTGACCGAGGCCGAATGGCTCAAGGGCATCGAGTTCCTGACCGAAACCGGCCACATCACCAACGCACAGCGACAAGAGTTCATTTTGTTGTCCGATGTCATGGGCCTGTCCATGCTGACGGTGGTCATGAACAACGACAAACCTGACGCCTGCACCCAGGCCACGGTGCTCGGACCTTTCCATGTGGAAGATGCGCCCCATTACAAGCTGGGCGACGATGTCGCCAACGGTGCGAAGGGGCAACCCTGCCGGGTTCAAGGCAGCGTTAAAGGGGTGCAGGGCGAAGCGGTGCCCCAGGCGCGGATCGAGGTTTGGCAATCCGATGAGAAAGGGCTGTACGACGTGCAATACGCCGACAGGTCGCAGCACCAGGCCCGAGGGATACTCACAGCGGATGCGCAGGGGCGCTTTCACTTCCAATCCATTTTGGCCATGCCCTACCCCATCCCGCACGATGGTCCAGTTGGGAAATTGCTGGAGGCCACGGCCAGGCACCCTTGGCGCCCCGCACATTTGCATTTCAAGATCGAAGCCCCTGGCTACGAAACCCTGATCACCCATGTCTTTCGCAAAGACGACCCGTATCTGGCTTCGGACGCGGTGTTTGGCGTGCGCGAATCGCTGGTCACCGATTGGCTACAGCTGGCCGATGGCAGTTACCAACTCGATTTTGACTTTGTGCTCAACCCGGTCTGAAGCGCTGACCACTTTCTCCAGCTTTTAAACCGAAGTCGTGGCCATACTGCAGCAAGGCCGCTTTGCCTTGGCGGCGGGCACGGCCAGTTTGCACTTGTTCGGCCCACTGGCCCTCACGGTGCTGGGACTTCAAACCGTGGGTCTGCTCTGGGCGCGATGATCGAGCGAGGGGCGGGTTTGCAGCGAGAGCGGTCGTCTGTGTCTACTACCGCGACTGCATCCTTTCGCCCCTTTGTGAGCGACGAGCGATCTGGAAATCAGACGCTCAATGCAAAGGCTGACCTTCTGCGCCCGGCGGGCGCAGCATCCGGTCAAGCCTCTTGTTGTGCATCCATTGGGTCGGTACGATCCAACGCTCGCTTGGTAAAGGATTCAAGATTATTTACGTCGTCAAGGCGAATATCTTCGATCCAGAAGTTGAGGTTGCCGTAGGCGTTTTTGAAGTCTTCCCATGTAAGGGCTGAGGCATCGAGCGGGCCTTGGCTACGCGCGAACGGGAAGAGCCGATTTAGCATCGCTTGGAGCTCACCCAACCGATAGATATAGGTAATCAAGTTGTGCTTCTGGGGACTGACCCAGGCGTCGTCCGTCTGTTGGTCAATATACGAGGCTAGGCGAGCCGCATGCACTTGAAGGCGTTTCAGTATCTGCGCCAGATACTCTCCAACTTCTCGGTCTGCGTGCCTGATGCAATCCCTGAATACCTCCTTGAAATCCGCTGGCGGAATGGGAAGCGCAGTGTTGATCGAGTTTACTTTAGAAGCACTCCACCCTTCTCTTAGAAGATCAGCGCTATCGACAAGGTAATACGCAAGGCCGCTAAGCGCATCAGGAAGGAACGCCTTGGACGCCATGAATTCACGCTCCCGCTGCTTCTCTGCGTTATAACGTCCCACGTTGAACGCAGCGATACTAGAGACGAAGGCGAGCATGCCCACGTTAAGGCTCTGCCAGCGGTCCCAGACGCTCTCGACTGATGTCCAAGTCCAATCTGACGCGAACCACGGATAGATAAACAT
>JBBAPZ010000085.1:0-1152 GCA_040400605.1 Candidatus Sericytochromatia bacterium | reverse complement strand
TGAATCGCCCCGGGTTTCGTGGAGGCCAGTCGGTTTAAGTTGAGACCTCGGTCTCGCTTTCCCAGCCCCCAATGAAAAAACACGCTGCAGATACGCTCCACAACGTGTTTTTTGGGAACCAAAAAACTAATATTCCCCAAATCAAGCATTTGTAGTTTAGCTTAGACTCAACTACAAACTTGAGCAACCGTGTTGCTAAGCTGTTGATTTTATTGGGAATTTTGGTCGGAGTGAGAGGATTCGAACCTCCGGCCTCTACGTCCCGAACGTAGCGCTCTACTAGGCCAAATGACAGCTCACAGCCTTTAGCGACTTTTTACATGCAAAGTCTTTTTAAGGCAGTGGCCCATTCAAGGCGGCACGCGCGCTGCGCTAGGGGCGCGCGACCGATGAGGTGATTGACTGGCTGAGTTTTTATGACCACCGGCGCTTGCACTCCAGGTTGGGCTACGTCAGACCGATGCAGTTTGAAAAGCGTTAGGACACGGCACAGCAAATGAAGGCCGCACAATGAAGTGTCTATGCGTTACGTTCAACATAGGCATGTTCATCTTGCTCATTTGCGCTTTCGCCCCTCCTCCAGCATGGCGTGTGCCTCATCCGACAACACCGTCAAGACCCGTCCAAACGCCTCGTAATCTGCGTCGCTCAGCATCGCTCGCAAACGATTTTGCCGGTCCATCGATCCCACAATGCCTTGCCTGAGCAACGCTATCCCTGCTTCGGTCGCTGATAAAAGCTGCCTGCGGCGATCACCGGAATCCGTCGTCATGGCAATCAAGCCTTTTTCTGTCAATTCGTAGCTGGCCCGACTGACCTGACTGTGATCGAGGTGCGTGGCCGCTGCCACCTGCCCAGAGGTGCTAGGTCCCAAGCGGTTGAGGATAACCAACAGCCGCCATTGCCTGCTGGACAGACCCAAGTCCTGGCTCACGGAACTCTCAACGACCCTGGCCAGCAATTGCGACAACACGGACACACGAAACGTGATCAATTCTTCAGGCGCATGACGGCGCAAGGCTGCGACGCTGACGGGTTTGTTTTTGTTTGACATGGCAATATTTGCTTTAGCAAATGATTTTTGAGTATGATTTGACATCACTTTAACAAGGAGACAAGTATGTTTAAGCATTTCGGACGGTTCTTTGGGGC
>JBBAPZ010000084.1:0-3556 GCA_040400605.1 Candidatus Sericytochromatia bacterium | reverse complement strand
AACCCCGACAAGTTCGATGCCCGCGAATGGCTCAAGCCCGCCCGCGAAGCGGCCAAGCAAATCTGCAAGCAGCGCTACTTGGAGTTCGGTTGCGAAGGCCAAGCCCCCAAGATCAAGGGTGACAACCTGCAGGTGGTGGCTGCCCGTTATGCCAAGGGCGAACTGGCCCAGTTGGTCAACTGATGGGTTTAGATGGCTTCAATGTGGCAGTGTCTAGAAACACTGCTCGAGGCCTCAAAAAGCGTAATTTAATTTGGCAATGAATTGGCTTGTCCGCAAGCCAATGGCTGGTTGAACGGCGCTCGCAACCAGGCGGCTGCCTTTGTACAGCGCTTGTGGTGAGCCCTCTTCAATGCGCTCTTGTCGAATGTGGATGGCGGCTGACCATGTCCAAGCGGGGTCGTTTTCGCCCAGCTTGTTTCCGATTGAAATGCCAATTTCGCGACTACGGCCCGAGCCCAACTGCAAGCGGGTCGGTGCAAAGTTGGGCAAAGTCACATTCGACTGTCCTGGAAGTATCCGCCCCTGCCAATAGTCAACTTGCCCCATCAAATGTTGACTCAGGGCATGCTTGTAACGCACACCAAGCGACACGTCGTTGAATTGAAAATGTTCGGGGTAGCCTTCGGCCTGGCTGTTGGATTGGATGCTTCGATGAATGGTGTTGTGAACCCATCGGCCCCCCAACGACCAGTTTGCATCCGCATGGAAGTGGACAGATCCGGAGATTTTTTGATGCTCAATGTCAGAAGAGCTTGTTGCGGCTTGGCCGGTATTGGTTGCACCCCGGTAAGTGCGGGTTCCCCGGCTGTCGGACCACGCCAATGACCCGTCTGCCACATTGCAGCGAACCGAAAACGTCAAGCCTTTTGAATGCAGGTGACCCGTCTCCAAGACCAAGCGTTTTCCTGCACGCGACAACTCTTCCCAGCGGCTTATCTCTGTTCCAAGTTGTGGACTGATATTGGCCTCAGCGCACGTTTGACCGAGCGCATTCCAAGAAGTCAAAAGCGCCAACGCACCCACACAAACATGTGGGTGAAACCAGCGATCACAGCCCTTAAAGGATGTCACTCCAAGGCACCGATTTGAATGTTTCGAATTGGCCATCACTGTTGAGGTCAAGTTCAACCAATGCATTGCTGGTGCCGTTCGCGGTGGCTCGGATCGTCCCACCCTCTTTGAACGTTACAAGGGCTATACCTTCGGTCGGATAAGGCAAACGTGAGCCTGGGCTAGAGCTTGCTGGTGATACAAAATTCTTGATGGTCTGGATGGTGGCCGTGTTGGCGCCCAAAGTGGGAATGTTGATGGAGCCGTTAATGGATTGACTCACTTGGTTGTTGTATGTGGTGTTGCGAAGAACGTAGTTCTTGTATTCATAAACTTTGGTGCTTCCAGCTGAAGTGATGTTGTAAGTCATGCTGGCAATGTCCATTTTGAGATCTGTCAGAAGTTGATTGATCCCGTTTGA
Source organism: Candidatus Sericytochromatia bacterium (assembly GCA_040400605.1). Taxonomy (GTDB): domain Bacteria; phylum Cyanobacteriota; class Sericytochromatia; order S15B-MN24; family JAQBPE01; genus JBBAPZ01. The sequence continues at coordinate 2,082 of JBBAPZ010000084.1, read as the reverse complement.
ATGATTGAGCACCATTTTTGCGGAAAGGTTCATGTCGAATGAGCCATTCGAGGAAGTCGTCACCCCATTGGTCTCAGAAACAAACTGTGAGGACTTGGCGGTCACGAAAGCCTCGAAGTCGGTGAATGAAGTTTCTTTGTACCGATTGAATGTGATGGTCATCTCGCCGTTCAGCTTTGAGCCATACAAAGAGCAATTGTTGGCGGACAGCGTCAGGTAGTCACCGGCATCAGGCACTTCATTTCCCAACAGATCGTTGTAAGTGATGCTGAGTGTGCCGCTGGAACAGGGGATTGATTCCGTTAATTCCGCCCCAACCAGCACTGTTGGGCTAGAGCGCCAATTTTTGATCAACTGTGTCAGGTGGGACTGAACAAAATGCGTGAACGGCAAAGGGGATTGCACATCAGCACCGATGAGAGATTCGGTGATGCCGGAACTTGCACTGACTGCAGCAGAACTGGCCATCACCTCAGTGGCAGCCACGTCATAGTTTTGAGCGTTCAGTCCAACCGATTTGCTGTTGGTATTGGATGAAGGAGCGCCACCACCACCGCCTCCACAAGCGGCCAGGGTTGCACAGAGCGACAGAAGGGTTGCGAGTGTCTTCATATGAAATCCAAAAAATCTCATTTTATATATTAAAAGTACTCAAATTTTAATTTGGAAAATTTAAAAAGTAAGTTTTTTTGCGAACGTCCATCACTAAAAAAACAGATGAACTGGTGGTGCGAGCTGAGGGTGTTATCTTGAGATAATCAATGGGAATGCTTCAGAGCCCGTGAACAATTCGACGGGCTTTTTGTTTGATGAGAATCGCCATGCCCAACGCACTCCACACCTCGGCCCTGACCTCTTTGCCTCTGCTGGCGCGTGGCAAGGTGCGTGACAACTACGCCGTGGGCGACGACCGCATCTTGATGGTGGCCTCGGACCGCATCAGCGCCTTCGACGTGATCATGGGTGAGCCAATTCCTGGCAAAGGCGTGCTGCTGACGCAAATGGCGCTGTTTTGGTTTGATAAGTTGGGCCCCAAGGGCCTCAACATCTGCCCGATCCACCTCACGGGTGATGCCCCTGAGAGCGTGGTGAGCGCCGAAGAAGTGCCGCAAGTCCAAGGCCGCTCCATGTTGGTCAAGCGCCTCCAACCCATCCCGGTCGAGGCGGTGGTGCGCGGTTATCTGGCTGGCAGCGGCTGGAAGGAATACCAAGACAACCAAGCCGTGTGTGGCGTGAAGCTGCCCGCGGGCCTGAAAAACGCCAGCCGCTTGCCCGAACCCATCTACACCCCGGCCGCCAAAGCGGCGGTGGGTGAGCACGACGAAAACATCACCTTCGAACAAACCGTGGCCATGATCGGCATCGACTTGGCCACCCGCATCCGAGACATCAGCATCCAGCTCTACAAAGCAGCGCGTGACATCGCAGCCACCAAAGGCATCATCATTGCCGACACCAAGTTCGAGTTTGGCCTGGATGCCGACGGCACATTGGTGCTGATGGACGAGGTGCTGACGCCCGATTCATCGCGTTACTGGCCCGCGCAAAGTTATGCAGAAGGGTCCAACCCACCGAGCTACGACAAACAGTTTTTGCGTGATTGGCTGGAGACCGCCACGGTCAATGGCAAGCCATGGGACAAAACCCCGCCTGCGCCGCGCTTGCCGCGAGAGGTGATCGAGAACACCGCCGCCAAATACGAAGAGGCCATGAAGAAGTTGATGGCCTGAAGCTCACGGCATGTCGGGCACAAAAAAGGCGCTGCCCTGCAGCGCCTTTTTCTTGGGGGTTTGGAGATCAGTGGGCGAAGGCCAGCAGTGTCATGGCATCGAGCAGGCAGGTGGTGCCGGCCACCAGCAAGCTGGCGTTGGCGGCTATGCGGCCGCGCGGGTGCAACGATGCCCCCCAGAAAACAGCCAGGCATACCAGTTCCAGGCTGCCGCGCATCCACAGGTAGGCGGTGCTTTCCACCAGCGGGGCGGCACCCGGGCTCATGAGTACGACATACAGGAAAACACCCTTGACCAACCAGAGGGCGGCGCCAAAATGCACAGAAGTCAGTTGTGCCAGTTGGCTGCGCCA
>JBBAPZ010000083.1:0-3582 GCA_040400605.1 Candidatus Sericytochromatia bacterium | reverse complement strand
ACCGGTTAAAAGTTTCCAAAATCGTTTTTGGAACTGGGAGTATCTTCAATTGGATAGGCTAAAAAAAGGGGGTTTACCCTGAATTTAGCCAATTAGTGTCCGGTGATGACGGGGCGTGCACGCATAAAAAAACCCACCGGGTTGCCCCGGTGGGTTTTTGAAAAAGCCCTTTTTCTGAGGCGACAACAGCCGTCGCAGCTCCTGAAAAGAATCAGCGCACGACAGCTATCGCGTCACGCTTGCCCGCTTTGTAGGTGTACAAAGTCAAAGCGCCGTTCTTGATGTCGCCTTTTTCATCGAAACCAATGGTGCCAGTCACGCCATTGAAGCTGCTGGTTTTGGCCAATGTGGGCAGGTACTTGGCGGGATCGGCAGAGCCTGCACGCACCATGGCATCGACCATCACATTGACCGCGTCATACACGTATGGGGCATACACCTGCACGTCGGCATTGAAGCGCTTCTTGAATTTGGCATTGAAATCTTCCAAGCCTTTCTTTTGAGTGCCTTCAACACCGCCGGCTTCAGCGCACACCACTTGGCCATCGGCCATTGCTTCGCCTGCCAACTTGGCCAACTCAGACGAACAAATGCCGTCGCCACCCATGAACTTGGCGTTGATGCCCAAGGACTTCATTTGGCGCAACATCGGGCCTGCCACCGCGTCCATGCCACCGAAGAACACCACATCCGGCTTCTTGGCACGCAAGGTGGTCAAGATGGCCATGAAATCAGAGGCCTTGTCGGTGGTGAACTCGTGACCTGCAATCTTGCCCCCAGCGGCCGTTACGGCTTTCTTGAACTCTTCGGCCACGCCTTGACCATACGCAGTGCGGTCATCAATCACCGCGATCGACTGACCCTTGAGTGTCTTCACAGCATAGCGGCCCAAGGTACCACCCAAGTGCACATCGTCTGCCACCACACGGAAGGTGGTTTTGTAGCCATTGCGGGTGAATTTAGGGTTGGTCGCAGAAGGCGAAATTTGAGGAATGCCCGCTTCGCTGTAGATTTTGGAAGCAGGAATTGAGGTGCCCGAGTTCAGGTGACCAACCACTCCGTTAACCTTAGAGTCCACCAGTTTTTGCGCTGCGGCAGTGCCTTGTTTGGGATCAGCGCCGTCGTCTTCGGTGACCAACTCAAACTTGATGGTTTGGCCACCGATCTTCACGCCCTTGGCGTTCAGTTCTTCAATCGCCAAACGCGCGCCGTTTTCGTTGTCTTTGCCCAAGTGGGCAATGGCACCACTGATGGGGCCCACATGGCCGATTTTGACCACTTGCTGCGCCATGGTGACGGTAGTAAGCAAGGCGACCGCAGCGGTCAAAGAGGATTTGAAAATTAGGTTCATAAATGTCACACGGTGAAGTTAATCAAGGCTGAGAGAGTAACCATTTTTCAGGGCCCGAAAATCATCGTTTACACCGAGAAAAAAACAGAATTTGACCATCATCAAAAACAAAAAACCCACCGAGTTGCCCCGATGGGTTTTTATACCTTTAAACCTCAACTGGCTTACGCCAGCGTAAGATTAGAAAGTGTGAACCAATGCCAAACGGTTTTGGTTGCTGGCGTCAACCGACTGCTTGCCAGCAGACAAACGCACCGAAGTACGCTTGCTCAGGTCATACTTAGCAGCCATTTCAGTCACTTTGGCAGTACCACGCACAGCATAGTTAGCACCAATAGTCAAAGCGCCCATTGGCACAGCAATGCCGAAAGATGTTGCGTTCTTGGCAGCGTTAGCAGTAGAGATCGCGTTGTTGGTATCGTCTGCATTCATCTTGCTGTCATAACCCACACCGATCTTAGCCACACCCAGATCATATGTCGCGAATGCTTCAGTGTTGCTGGTCACAGCGCCAGAAGGCAAGCCGCTTGTGTTCTTAACTGCAAAACCAACAGCCAATGGGCCGGCAGCGTAGTTCACACCCAAAACATTGGTTCTGTATGTAGGTGCGCCATTACCGTCAGCTTGTGTAGTGGTTGTACCAGTTTCAACGTGCTGCACATAAGGGGTGAAGCCACTGAAGCTGGGGGCAGTGTACTGAATAACGTCAACTTGAGTACGGTTCACAATGCCGGATTTATCGAACATACCATCAGGCAGGTACGAAGGAGCGACCATAGCGTTGTTCAGCAGTTCACTGCCGCGTGTGTTGATGATCGAAACAGAGCCGAAATCACCGCTCAAACCCAAGCTGGTGTTACGACGCAGCAAGTTAGAAGCGAATGTAGAGCCTGTGGCGTCAAATGCCATAGCAACGTTGGCTTTCAAACCACCACCCAAGTCTTCCACACCAGCAACGGCGATGGTTGAGTCAGAGATAGACAAGCCTTTAACGCCAGCAGAGCTGGTTTGATAACCAAAACCAACCACGCCAGACAAAGTCACGGAAGATTGAGCGAAAGAAGCGCCAGAAGCTGCCAAAACAGCCAGAGCAATCAGAGTTTTTTTCATTGAGAGTTTCTCCAAAGTTAAAAAAGAGCTTGGGGCTTTTGCGGTGGAAACCACCTGCTTGAACACTAAGCCAACCTCCAAATTCGGAAGGTTGCGTGTATTGCACCAGAGCCGTGCCCGTTTTCCAAGCGTTTCAAACAATAAAGGGGTTTTTCGTTGCATCGGTGCAACAAACAACTTGGCTGACGGCTGCCTCAAGCCCATAAAAAGTTAATTTCATGAACGAAATCAACCATCTTTAGCTACTTTCGTATGTGTCTAACGAAGACCATCAACCCCAAACCAGGGCCGGACAAAACCGTCAAAAATCCCCAAGTGAGTGGGGATCCATTACATTTCTTGGCTAATTAAATGCTTTTTGCGATGACTCTTAACTCCTTCATCTTGGCGGCCGACAGTGCTCTGCGCACCCTTTGGGCCGAACCCCGCGCCGCACGTCCCACGCCCACAGCAGCCGGTGTCAGTCTAGGTATGAGTGAGGCCGAGCGCCGCGAGGCTGCTGCCTTGATGCGCGTGAACCATGTGGGCGAGGTTTGCGCGCAAGCGCTTTACACCGGACAAGCCTTAGCTTGCCAAAACCCTGCCCTGCGGGCTCAATTGGCAGAAGCCAGCCGAGAAGAGACCGACCACTTGGCTTGGACCCAGCAGCGCCTGAAGGAATTGAACGACCGCCCTTCTTTGTTGAACCCGGTTTGGTATGCCGGCGCTTTTGCCATTGGCTTTGCCGCCGGCAAATTAGGCGGCGACAAAGTGAGCTTGGGCTTTGTGGTGGAGACCGAGCGTCAGGTTGAGGCGCACCTGCAGAGCCACATGGACCGTCTGCCCGCAGCAGACAGCGCTTCACGCGCCATCGTGGCGCAAATGAAGGCCGATGAAATGGCGCATGCCCAAATGGCGCTGAAGTCGGGTGCCGTCGAGTTGCCCGGCCCGGTCAAATCGATGATGCAACTCGCCGCGAAAGTCATGACGACCGTGGCGCACCGGGTGTGATTGCGCGTTTTTTCGCGCCTCTTTTCACGCCACTTCAACTGCTTCAACCAACTCAAAACTCGTGGTGATTTCAGCTGTTTTGCCCAGCATGATGCTGGCCGAGCAGTATTTGTCGTGGCTCATGGCAATGG
>JBBAPZ010000082.1:0-3593 GCA_040400605.1 Candidatus Sericytochromatia bacterium | reverse complement strand
GGCGCGAGTGCGGTTGCAGTGCGCGGCGCCCTCAACGACATGACTGCGGCGGGCGTGCTCAAGCAAGTGTCAATCGGGCGGCGCAACCGGGTTTGGGAGGCGACAGCCCTGTTGCACCTGGTGGACGATTTGGAGTGGACACTGGCGACGCCTACGGCCAGTGGGCAGGCGCGACGCCCGGCCCCACCGCGCTCGGATGGGTGAGGGGTATTGGTCAGGCTTCGGCGGTTTCGAAGCGGACCATGTTGCGGGCGTCGCGGCTGAACGCGATGCCAACCAGGGTTGACGCCTGTGGCGCGGTATTTGTCGGCGTAGCATTTGCTTTGCAGTTGTGCGATGGCTTCTCGCTCAGGCTTCGGCGGTGCCGACACACAGGAAAAGCAGAATGTCGGGGAACTCTGGGCAGAAAAGAGCGCCGGGAAAGGCTTGTTCTTGATGACAGAGAAGCAGGACAGCGCCGGCCGAGGCATCGATGAACAGTTGCTCGCCAAGGTCGGCCAGGGCGTGACGGTCGAGGCGTAGGCTTACAGGTCGCCAGGCGTCAATCCAATTTTCTTCGCGATACGCGCCAGCATGGCCCCGCCAATCTCCTCGCCGTCGTGGAAGGCAAAGAGGAAATCTGGCCAGCCGGCGCGTTCGAGTATCCGGTGGGAGCCGCTCTGGCGATTTTCTTTCCACCCGCTGCGTTGCAGCGCGGCGTAAACCCGCTTCGCCTTCGTTGCGGGCCACTGGCTCATGCTGCGAGTGTCGCTTCCTCGAACTTGATCACATTATCCACGACCAACTCGCCGTGGTTCATCAAGTCGGCAATATGCCCCAGCGCCAATGCCTTGACCTTTATCAAGGCTTCTTCCCGTGTCGCGCCGTACACCATCACACCCGGTAAGGACGTGATATCCGCAATCCAGCGGCCGTCCTCTTCGCGGTCAAATTCGATAGTGAGCTTCATGTTTAGGCTCCCCTCAAAACGGTCCAGCGAGGGTTCACGCGGTCGCGGCGGTTCGTCGATACTCCTATGATACCACTTACGCGTAGGAGTAAACGTTCAGGGCCCTTGCCAAAGCGACGCGGGCGGGAAAGGGTTACGCGCGGACGAATCAAGCTGTTGGATTGCGGCATCGGATAACAAAAGAAACACGAGCACCTTCCCTGCGAGTCATCGCACTTGCAGTTTGTCAGAAACTCGCATGTAATTTCATACATGCGCACGACGACCAAGACTGCCGAGCTGATTCGCCAGCGCATCGAGGCGATGCCGATCGGGGAGCCTTTCACCCCAACCGCATTCCTGGAGTGCGGCACGCGTGCATCCGTCGATCAGACCCTCTCCCGCCTCGTCAAGACAGGGTCGATCGAGCGCGTGACGCGCGGTGTCTTTGTGCGTCCCGAGGTCAGCCGTTTCGTCGGCAAGGTTAGCCCCTCGCCGCTTAAGGTGGCCGAGACCGTCGCCAAGACCACTGGCGCCGTCGTCCAGGTTCATGGTGCCGAAGCGGCGCGTCGGCTCGAACTGACCACGCAGGTTCCGACCCAGTCGGTATTCTTGACATCCGGTCCGTCGAAGCGCATCCGCGTTGGGAAGATGGAGATCCGTCTGCAGCACGTCTGTCAGCGCAAGCTGGCCCTAGCGGGTCGACCCGCCGGACTCGCGCTTTCGGCGATGTGGTACCTTGGCAAGGCGGAAGTAACGCCGGCTCTCGTCGAGAAGATTCGGCGCAAGCTTGGATCGAGCGAGTTCGAGGTGCTGAAGTCAGCCACCAGCTCAATGCCCGCGTGGATGAGCGACGCCATCTTCCGGAGCGAGCGGACGGCCGTTCATGCCTGAGTCCTTCCTGCACCTGAAAGCTCAAGAGCAGTCCCAAATCTATCGGGCACTGGCTCCGCAGCTTGCCCGCTCGCCCGTCGTCCTGGAAAAGGATGTCTGGGTCTGCTGGGTGCTGCAGGCCCTGTTTACCATGCCCGACCGACTGCCCATGGCCTTCAAGGGCGGCACATCACTCTCCAAGGTGTTCGGAGCCATTGCACGCTTCTCCGAGGATGTGGACATCACGCTCGACTACCGTGGTTTGGACGACTTCTTCGATCCGTTCGCTGAAGGCGTCTCACGCAATCGTCTGAAGAAATTCAGCGAGGATCTCAAGTCCTTCGTGCGCGATCATGCTCATGGTGTTGTGGTACCGCACTTCCAGAAGACATTGGCAGCCGAGTTCGATGCCGGCGCAATCCAGCTTGAAGTCAGCGATGACGGTGAGCAGTTGCGTGTGCACTACCAGACCGTGCTTGAGGCGCCGGGGGACTATGTGGGCAACAGCGTCCTGATTGAGTTCGGTGGCCGCAACATCACCGAGCCGAGCGAAGAGCGTGAGGTACGGCCCGACATCGCGGAGCATGTCACTGCACTCGATTTTCCTCGTTCGAAGGTCATTGTGCTGTCTCCGGCACGCACCTTCTGGGAGAAGGCGACGTTGATGCACGACGAGTGTCAGCGCGACGAGTTCCGTACTGGCACCGAACGCCTGTCACGCCACTGGTACGACCTGGCCATGCTGGCCGATCTTGTCCATGGGAAAGCCGCTGTGGCCGATCGCGCGCTGCTCGCGGATGTCGTCAAGCACAAAAAGGTCTTCTACAACGCGAGCTACGCCAACTACGACGCATGCCTGACCGGGCAGCTCAGGCTCATTCCGGAAGATGCCGCACTGGCCGCGCTACGCGATGACTTCCAACGCATGATCGGTGCCGGCATGTTCATCGGCGAGCCACCCGCCTTCGATGCCATTGTCAATCGTCTGCGCGCGCTGGAAGCAGCGATCAATGGGTGCGGCAATAGTTGATGCAGGCGTCGCTGTTAAGGCTTTGCTGCAAGGCGCCGCGCCTGAGCGCAAACAAGAAATTGAGGACCAATGGGATCGCTATGCACCCAAGGTCTGCGTAGTCGAAGACGCTCGAGGTGTGAACATCAGCGCCGGCAAGGGTCGCATCCAGTTTGACCACAAGACACTCGATGCAATCTGGCTGCTCGGCTTCAATGGGTGGAGATCTATCGAGACGTACTCTCCAGCGATCATTCTGGCCGGCATCACTGGTGAAGCACTTGAAGACATACTGCGCGCTGATGACGAGCTTGCTTCTTTCGAGATGAATTACAGGCCTCGTTCAAATTCCGCTCGATCGATCATCGAAGAGCAAAGCGCTATTCACACCACTTGGCCGCAAGATGTGCCGCGCCCTGAAGTCAATAGAGAAACTCTCGGCAGCCATTTGGCGAAAGTCTGGATTCCGATGGGGAGCTTCTTGCGCTGCATGTTGCGTATCATAGCACAGGGGCGATCGCGTTAATGGGGGTGCGGGATTTGCCGGCGTGGCCCTTGCTTTGCAACTGTGAGATCGCCTGTCCGCAAGGCCAAACTGGTGGGCCATGCATCAGGTTACCAGATATGGTTTCGTATGGTTTGCTGTACGTCAGGTTAGGCTTCGGCGGTTTCGAAGCGGACCATGTTGCGGGCGTCGCGGCTGAACTCGATGCCAACCAGGGTGATGATGACGCCAGGGGCGCGGTATTTGTCGGCGTAGCCCTTGGTTTGCAGTTGTGCGAT
>JBBAPZ010000081.1:0-3749 GCA_040400605.1 Candidatus Sericytochromatia bacterium | reverse complement strand
GAAATGGCGGCTGCGGTAGGGCGCCAATCAGTCGTTGCCGTATTGGATGTGCGCAAGCGTCAAGGGTTGTTTGCGAAGGGCTACGAGGTATGCAGCCACAATGGCAAGACGGTTTACAAGCACGACCCGGTAGAACTGGCGAGGCAGTTTCAGGAAGCAGGCGCTGGCGAAGTGGTGATCAACTCGGTGGATCGCGACGGGCAGATGCAAGGGTATGACTTGGATTTGGCATCGCAAGTCAAGTCGGTTTTGAGCATACCTGTAACCTTTTTGGGAGGTGCCGGCTCACTGGAGCACATCGGAGCGTTGATCAGCACACTCGGAGTGGTTGGCGTCGCGGCAGGCAGCCTGTTTGTTTTCAAAGGCAAGTACCGTGCCGTTTTGATTAACTACCCCACCCCCGCTCAAAAAGTGGAACTTTGCCGAGAAGCATTGAAAACCCAAGTAACCACAAAAGGATAACCATGTTCAAAAACAAAGTGCTCCTCATTACGGGAGGAACAGGCTCGTTTGGCAATGCGGTGCTGCGTCGTTTCCTGGATTCCGACTTGCGCGAGATTCGGATCCTCAGCCGCGATGAAAAAAAACAAGATGACATGCGCAAAAAATACAACAGCGCCAAGCTCAAATTCTATATCGGCGATGTTCGGGACTACCAATCCGTTCTCAATGCAGTGCGTGGTGCGGACTTTATTTTTCACGCAGCGGCGCTCAAACAAGTCCCCTCGTGCGAATTTCACCCACTGGAAGCAGTTAAAACCAACGTGCTGGGCACGGAGAATGTTCTAGAAGCAGCGATTACCTGTGGGGTTGAGCGGGTGATCGTACTCAGCACCGACAAAGCGGTGTATCCAATCAATGCCATGGGCATCAGCAAGGCTATGATGGAAAAAGTGGCCGTCGCCAAGTCCCGTTCCAGTACTCAAACGATTATCAACGTGACCCGTTACGGCAATGTCATGGCCTCACGTGGCTCCGTGATTCCCCTCTTTGCCCAACAGATTGGTGCCGGCCAACCATTGACCATCACCGATCCCAACATGACACGTTTTATGATGACCCTGGACGATGCCGTCGATTTGGTACTATTTGCATTTACCAACGGCCAACCGGGTGAGATATTCGTGCAAAAGGCACCCGCCGCAACCATCGCTGTGCTGGCCGAAGCGATCACGGCTTTATTGGGGGTGCCGGAGCATCCGTGCAACATTATTGGCACCAGGCACGGCGAAAAACTGTTCGAGGTATTGCTCAGTCGTGAAGAAATGGTTGCTGCGCACGACCTTGGCGATTATTATCGGGTGCCGCCCGACTTACGTGACCTCAACTATGGTAAGTTTGTAGACCAAGGTGAGCTGAGGATTTCCGAAGCTGGCGAATACAATTCGCACAACACCGCGCGTTTGGATGTAGCAGGTATGAAAGAATTGTTGCTCAAACTTCGCTTTATGCAAGCCATGGTGCAAGGGCAGCACGCCGACCCCGAGGATTGAACCTGTGACGCCAGCCAACCGTCAAATCCTGATCACCGGGGCCAACGGCTTTATCGGCAAAAATTTGACTGTTCGCTTGGGCGAACTCTCTGGCTACTCGGTGGTCAAGTTCGTCAGGGGCGATGCCGTCGATCGCTTGCCAACCCTCGTCGCTCAAGCGGACGCGGTGGTGCACTTGGCAGGCGAAAACCGCCCGACAGACGAGCGCGCCTTCGCGGAAGTCAACACCAATTTGACGATGGCCTTGTGCGATGCGCTCCAGCAACAGGTCGTGTTGACCGGCCGTCAGGTGCCACTGGTACTGGCATCATCCACACAAGCGGAACAAAATAACCCCTACGGGCGCAGCAAAGAGGCGGCAGAGCAGGCGGTGCAGTTGTTGGCGGAAGCCACAGATAACCCGTGCGTGGTGTTTCGTTTACCCGGCGTGTTCGGTAAGTGGTGCCGGCCGAATTATAACTCGGTGGTTGCGACCTTCTGTCACAATGTCGCGCGTGGTTTACCCATCCGCATCAACGATCCGACTGCCACGTTGCGTTTGGTGTATGTGGATGATGTCGTATCGGCCTTGATTGCTGCGCTTGATGCGCCAAACGGCCTGTCGCAGGGTATCGTGTCGCCTGATTACAGAATTACCCTTGGCGATTTGGCCCAGCAGATTGAGGCCTTTGGGAATTGCCGCACGACCTTGCTTGGCGAGCGTGTCGGGGCTGGTTTGGGGCGGGCGTTGTATGCCACGTATGTCAGTTATTTGCCGAACGATCGCTTTTCTTACGATGTGCCGCACTATACGGATCCCCGCGGCGTGTTTGTAGAGATGCTCAAAACCCCAGATAGTGGGCAATTTAGTTATTTTACGGCACACCCTGGGGTAACCAGGGGCGGGCATTATCATCACACCAAGACAGAAAAGTTTCTGGTGGTAAAAGGACGGGCCTTGTTCCGTTTTCGGCATTTGCTGACTGATGAGCTGGTAGAATTGTACACGTCCGGCGCCAAGCCTGAGATCGTGGATACGATTCCGGGGTGGGCCCACGACATCACCAATGTTGGCGATGATGAAATGGTCGTCATGCTGTGGGCCAATGAGAACTTTGATCGACACAATCCTGACACAATAGCCAGTCGAGTTTAACAACCATGCCAACGCCAAAAAAGTTGAAAGTGATGTCCGTGATTGGCACGCGACCGGAGATCATCCGCTTGTCGCGAGTGCTCGCAGCCTTGGATCATTATTGTGATCACCTCATCGTGCATACGGGGCAGAATTACGACTACGAACTCAACCAGGTTTTTTTTGATGATCTCGATATCCGCAAACCCGATTATTTTCTTAACAGCGCGGAAGGCAGTCAAAGTGCGGCCAACACCATCGGTAACCTGATCACAGCTGTTGATCACGTGCTGGCGGAGGTTAAGCCCGAAGCCATGCTGGTGCTTGGGGATACCAACAGTTGCTTGTCCGTGATACCGGCAAAACGTCGCCAGGTGCCAATTTTTCATATGGAAGCCGGCAACCGTTGTTTCGATTTGCGCGTGCCGGAAGAGATGAATCGCCGCATAGTTGACCACACCGCCGATATTAACCTGACTTACAGTACGATTGCCCGCGACTACCTGCTGCGCGAGGGTTTACCCCCCGACCAGGTGATTAAAACCGGTAGCCCGATGTTCGAGGTTTTGCACCACTATCTGCCGCGGATCCAAGCATCCAACGTATTGGAACGCTTGGATTTGAAAGCGGGCCAATACTTTGTTGTTAGCGCGCACCGCGAAGAAAATATCGAGTCGGACCGCTCATTCACCAAGTTGGTTGCTGTGTTGAATGCGGTGGCCGAGGACCACGGTTTGCCTGTGGTTGTGTCCACCCACCCGCGCACCCGTCAACGCATCGAGCGTACAGGTGCAGCATTTCATTCCCTTGTGCGCTTGATGAAGCCCCTTGGTTTTCACGATTACGTGCATTTGCAGATGAACGCCAAAGCCACTTTGTCTGACAGTGGCACGATCACGGAGGAATCATCAATTCTGAACTTCCCGGCACTCAATTTGCGCGAGGCCCACGAACGGCCCGAAGGTATGGAAGAAGCCGCTGTCATGATGGTTGGGTTGGACGTGGACCGTGTACGGCAGGGGCTGATGATTCTAAATGAACAAGCACGGGGCGAAGAGAGAGCGTTGCGACTGGTTGCTGATTACACGATGCCGAATGTGAGCGAGAAAGTGGTGCGCATCATCCACAGTTACACGGATTAT
>JBBAPZ010000080.1:0-3865 GCA_040400605.1 Candidatus Sericytochromatia bacterium | reverse complement strand
GACTCCCTGGACACGGTGGAACTGGTGATGGCACTCGAAGACGAGTTTGGCATCGAAATTCCTGACGAAGACGCAGAGAAAATCACGACAGTGCAAGCGGCGATCGACTACGCCCAAAGCAAGAAGGCCTGATCGAAGATGACCCGGCGCCGCGTTGTTGTCACGGGTTTGGGATGTATCAGCCCCGTGGGCAACACGGTCGCTGATGCATGGTCCAACTTGCTTGCCGGTCAGTCCGGCATTGGTCCCATCACTCGTTTTGATGCTTCAGCCATGTCCTGCCGGATAGCGGGTGAAGTTAAAAACTTTGACCTCGAGTCCTACATGTCCTCTAAAGAGGCCAGGACGATGGACCGTTTCATCCATTACGGCGTTGCTGCTGCCGCGCAGGCCATTCAAGATTCGGGCTTGCCTACGGGCGATGCACTGGATGAAGAAGCTGCATGCCGAATGGGTGTGGTGATTGGTTCTGGTATCGGCGGCTTGCCGCTGATTGAAGACACCCACACCGAATACACGGCGCGCGGTGCGCGTCGAATTTCCCCATTTTTCGTGCCGGCCTCGATCATCAACATGATCTCAGGCCATGTATCGATGCGCAGTGGTTTCAAAGGCCCTAACCTGGCCGTCGTGACCGCTTGCACCACAGGTTTGCATTCCATTGGCGAAGCCGGTCGTTTGATCGAATACGGCGATGCCGATGTGATGGTCGCTGGAGGCTCTGAAGGCTGCGTGTCGCCGCTGGGTGTGGGTGGCTTTGCAGCTATGCGCGCTTTGTCGACCCGCAACGACGACCCCTCGGCGGCATCGCGTCCTTGGGACAAAGACCGTGATGGTTTTGTGCTGGGTGAAGGTGCTGGTGTGCTGGTGCTCGAGGAGTACGAGCACGCTAAAGCCCGCGGCGCCAAGATCTATGCTGAGCTGTCAGGCTATGGCATGAGCGCTGATGCGGGTCATATGACCGCGCCGAACATGGACGGCCCGCGCCGAGCCATGCTCAACGCCATGCGCAATGCCGGTGTCAACGCCGATCAGATTGACTACCTGAATGCCCACGGCACCTCAACGCCACTGGGTGACATCAACGAAACCAGTGCCATCAAGGCGGCTTTGGGCGATCACGCTTATCAAACGGTGGTCAGCTCAACCAAGTCCATGACCGGTCATCTTTTGGGTGGCGCGGGCGGCATTGAGAGCGTGTTCACTGTGTTGGCACTGCACCATCAAAAAGTGCCGCCGACCATCAACCTGGTCAACCCTGACCCGGAGTGTGATCTGGACTACTGTGCCAACACGGCACGCGACATGAAAATCGATGTGGCCCTGAAAAACAACTTCGGCTTTGGGGGGACCAACGGGTCTCTGGTGTTCAAACGCACCTGACCGAAGCTGCCATCATGCACAACGCCCCACCTGTGGTTTACCCGGTGGGGCGTTTTGTTTGGGGGCGCTGGTTTTTGGTTTCGCTGGCTGGGGTGGGCGCCCTTGGCTTGCACTTTGTTCAGAGCTTGAGGGGCGCCGCTTCACTGCCTTGGGCCTGGGTGTGGGCCTTGTGGGCGCTTTTGGTCATGGTGTCGGTGTTTCTCTGCGTGAAAGAACGATTGCCTGATGGGTTTATGGCCTGGAGCGGCGAGGCCTGGTGCTGGCGTGACGCAGGCGGGCATGAAGCAGGGATTCAAGTGGTGGTTCTGGCGGATTTTGGCTCGGCGCTTTGGGTAGCTGCACGCATGCTGAATCACGCGGGGTGGCCTACCCAGCGCTTTGCCTGGATGGAGAGCCGTGAAATGCCTCAGGCGTGGCACGGATTTCGGTGCGCGGTATATTGCCGCCCAAGGCCGGAGCGAACGAAGGCCGAGCGTGTCGTAGGTGACTATTGAAGACTTGAAGTCGACCCTACAGACATTATTTGTGATTGGATCATCTGATGGTTATGAAGCCCAAGGAGGCATAGGTGTTTAAAAATATCTGTCAAAAATGCACAGCTGCTGTGCTGGTGACTGCAAGTTGCATGGCCACATTGCACTTTGGCGTCTCTGGCGCAGCCATGGCGCAGACCGCTGGATCCGCTGTCAGGGGCTTGCCGGATTTCACAGAACTGGTGGAGCAGGTAGGCCCTTCTGTCGTGAACATTCGCACGCTCGAGAAAGCCCGGCCAAGTGAGGTCAGCCCGGGTGGCTCAGACGAAGAAATGCAGGAGCTGTTCAGGCGTTTCTTTGGTGTGCCCATCCCCAATGGTCCACGCCAGGCACCCCGACAAAACAGGCCTCAGGAAGATGCACAACCCAAAGGTGTTGGTTCTGGTTTTATCTTGAGCAGCGATGGCTTCATCATGACCAATGCCCACGTTGTGGAGGGCGCAGACGAAGTGCTGGTGACGCTGACCGACAAGCGTGAATTCAAAGCCCGCATAGTCGGTGCCGATAAACGCACCGATGTGGCGGTCGTGAAAATCCAGGCCACAGACTTGCCCGCGGTGAAGGTGGGTGACGTGAGCCGCTTGAGGGTGGGCGAATGGGTGATGGCCATCGGCTCGCCCTTTGGTCTTGAGAACACCGTCACGGCAGGCATCGTGAGCGCCAAACAGCGCGACACAGGCGATTACCTGTCATTTATCCAGACCGATGTGGCGATCAATCCGGGTAACTCGGGGGGGCCGTTGATCAATATGCGCGGTGAAGTGGTGGGCATCAACAGCCAGATTTATTCCCGTTCGGGTGGATTCATGGGCATCTCTTTTGCCATACCCATGGACGAGGCGATGCGGGTCAGCGAGCAACTGCGCGCCAGTGGCCGCGTCAGCCGTGGCCGCATTGGTGTCCAAATTGCGCCTGTGACCAAAGAAGTTGCCGAGTCCATTGGTTTGGGCAAAGCGCAAGGTGTTTTGGTACGCGGCGTTGAAGACGGCTCACCCGCAGAAAAAGCAGGCTTGGAAGCCGGTGACATCATCACGCGCTTTGACGGCAAGCCGATTGAAAAGCCCGCAGATTTGCCCCGTGCGGTTGGCAACACCAAACCCGGCAGCAAGGTGAGTATCTCGGTGTTTCGCCGTGGTGGACATCGGGAGTTGAGCATCACTGTGGCCGAAATCGAGGTCGAAAAGGCACTTGCTGCGGCCGCTGAGCCGAAAGCACCCTCCGCCTCTGGGATGCCATGGGGTTTGGTGGTCAGTGATTTGACCGATGCGCAAAAGAAGGAATTTCGGGTGCGCGCGGGTGTGCGTGTGGACGCTGCCACCGAGCTGGCCGCTCGGGCGGGTATCCGTGAAGGGGATTTGATCTTGGCCATAGCCAATACCGAAGTGTCCTCTCGCAAGGAGTTTGAGCTGATCATGTCTCGCTCTGACAAAAGCAAACCCCTGAGTGTGCTCATTCGCCGTGGTGATGGGGCGCAATATGTGCTGATTCGGCCCGGCAAATAAAGGCGTGGATTTGTCAAGAGTCCACAGCCTTTTCTAGGGCATTCGGGTTAACGCTTGGTTTTTTGTGACAAAGAGCCCAAAAAATTATGGTTTTTTCAAAAGATTTTTAAAGTTTGTGAAAGCTAACTTTGCAGGGTTTCTATAACGAATTTAGATAAAATCAATCGTCTTGAGCTTTAATTGATGGCAAAAATCGCAGGGTACGTTCACGATGCGAGATTCCTTTCAGGAGTCCACCGTTGATCCACAGTTGATCCACAACTTGTTCATCAGAATGGCAGATTGATTGTGGATAACTTGTGGATAGAATCCTTGTTGCAAAGCTGCAACGACCTGTTAATCGTGTTTTTGGGCTGTGCGTGTGGGTCAATTTGCCTACAATGAAGTCCCAGCTATCGCAGTTGCCATAGATTGTTGGTTCAGGGCGCGTCGACACCAGACGCGCCC
>JBBAPZ010000079.1:0-4008 GCA_040400605.1 Candidatus Sericytochromatia bacterium | reverse complement strand
TTTGAGCGCCATCAACTGTGCGTGTCTGTTTTTGGCACGCGGTGGGATGGCATACCGACAGTCGCTGGTGCTTGGGGCCATGAATCCCGCGCGACACTCCCAAGGCCTTAAGGCCCACCTGTTTTCATCTGACCATCAGGTCGCCTTGCCTGCAACAAAAACACCAGCACCGTACCCGTCAGCAGGATCAAGGCCGAGCCCCACAGTGGCGACAAAATCCAGTGCCTGCCCCGGTGAGGACCCGGTTGCCAAGTGCTGAAAAATTCGGGGCTCCGCTGCAAGTACAGTACACAATCCGAAGGCGCCTGACACACCAACCCGCCCGGTGGTACCTGGATTTCTGGCTGCGGCTTCGTGATCACCCGGCCTGTCGACAACGCCAATGACAACAACAATCCCAATCCAACAATTACCCACCAACCCATGTAAAAAGGTCTCTTGGCCAACATCGGTCTGCTGCACGGCCCTCGAAGCTGAACCCCTGCGGCGACGGCCAACAGATTGACCAAAAAATCATTGAAGTCCAAGTAGTTGCTGTACGTTCGGGTGATCCACAAATATTGGGCCACTTCGTCCACCACGCCCAATGCCGTGGCACTCAGCACAATCCATCCGGCCATCCCCTTGTCACCCACTGGATCACAAGCTTTGGCCATCATCCATGCCAACAAAGCATATTGGGGATAGTGGGCATATTCGTTCACGGTGAAGGTCAACCACAGATCGACTGCGTAAACACAAGCAAGCCACACCCCCCAAAACCACACCATTTGCATCCGTTGGGCCGGCTCGGATTGCTTGAATACCCGCCACAAATGCCAAATCAAAAACATGGCGCCCATCAGGACCACATAAGGCACCGCCTGCTTGAATGCATATGGCCCCCAAGGTCCCTGCCGCTCACTGACCAACCAGATAGAAAACGCCAGATGACCCAGGGCGGTCACCACGAAATAGATGGCCGCTAAACACATCCACATTTTGCGTTGATTGCTCATGTTGATATTTTTGGGACTTTTTATATTATTAAGACTAGAATCATTTCAACTTTCATGGCCGGCTCGAATCACTCATGAACACCCAGACAGAACAAATGGCCGAGAGCCACCCGATTGAAGACGCCAGTTTATCCACCCAAGCGCAAGAGCGCAGGCACACCATTCTTCCTTTGGGATTGCTGGCATTTCTGGCCTCTTGTGGTGGCGGTCAGTCTTCGAATACGCCAGCAGATCCTCCGGGCACTCCCACCCAGCAAGAGGCTGCGCGGTTCTTGTTACACGCCCAATTTGGCGCGTCCTATTCAGAAATCGCCGACGTTAAAAAAATGGGTTTTGAAGCCTGGCTGGACAAGCAAATGGCTTTGCCTTCCAGTCTTTCCGGCTGGGATTGGCTGAAATCCAAGGGATACGATGCGGTTGATCAAAACGAGTTTTTCTTCAACGATCAACCCACCAATTACATGGTCTGGTACCAGATCATGGCTTCACCAGACCAAGTGCGTCGCCGCATGGCCTTGGCCTTATCGGAATTTTTTGTCGTATCCAACCAAGGCATTCAGCTCAATTGGCCAAGTTTTGCGATGGCCAATTATTGGGACATCTTGTGCCAACACGCTTTTGGCAATTACAGGCAATTACTGGAGGCGGTGACGCTCTCCAACGCCATGGGCTCGTTTTTGAACACCCTCGGCAATCAAAAAGAAGACCCGCGCTCAGGCCGTCAACCTGATGAAAACTACGCCCGCGAAGTCATGCAGCTGTTCACCGTTGGCCTGACACAGCTCAACATCGATGGCAGTCCAAAAGTGGGCAGCAACGGACAGCCACTGGAGACCTACACGCAGCAAGACGTCAGTCAATTGGCACGCGTGTTCACAGGCTATGTCTTGGATGAAGATGGCACTAAATTCAAGAGTCCCGTACCGCCATTTTTTGACATCCTTCCCCTTGGGTATACCCGTCGCCCCATGCGACTTGTTGAGGGCCTGCATTCGCCCGGGATCAAGTCATTTTTGGGCAAAGAAATCCCGGCCAACACATCTGGGGCTGCGTCGCTTCAAATGGCCTTGGACACCTTGTTCAACCATCCCAATGTGGGGCCATTTTTCGGCCGGCAAATGATTCAACGGCTGGTCACAAGTGACCCCAGTCCCGCATATGTCGCCCGTGTGGCCAAAATTTTCAACAACAACGGCAAAGGCGTGCGAGGTGATTTGGCCGCCGTGTTCAAAGCGATATTGCTCGACCCAGAAGCGCTTGACGCTGCATCGCTCAAGTCCAACACCTTCGGCAAGTTGCGCGAACCCATGGTGAGGATTGCGCAATGGGCGCATACCTTCAAAGTCAAATCGACGCGCAACACCTGGAAAATGGGTGCCCCCACCTGGTCGGCTGTGGAATCACTGGCCCAAAGCCCACTTCAAGCGCCATCCGTTTTCAACTTTTTCCGGCCAGGCTATGTGCCGCCTTCAACGGCCATGGCCGCCACTGGCGCTACAGCACCTGAGTTTCAGTTGGTCAATGAGAGCACGGTGTCCTCCTACATCAACTACCTGCAAACCATCTTGCCAAGAGGCATTTGGGTCAGAGCGCCTGAGCTGGCCGGCAATCCCAAAGATCCAACCCCAACCGACGGCCCTGACTTGGTGCCGGACTACGGGTTTGAGTTTGGGTTGACAGATAACGCTGACACATTGGTACAGCATCTGAATTTGTTGCTGTGTGCAGGTCAGCTGTCTGCGCAAACTGTGGGGCACATCACCGACGCCCTGCGCAACGAAAGTATTTCCGTTTCTGCACCTGAAAACGCGCTGCGCAACCATGTGGGCCGTGCTCTTTTATTTGTAATGTGCAGCTCGGACTATCTCATCCAGCGCTAAGGGTCGTGCCATGAACAATGACATCCAACATCTCCACAGTCGACGCGCTTTTTTGCACCGAATGGGTCAGCTGAGCCTGGCGGGCGTGGGCACCCCCATGGCTCTGAACTTGGCCGCCATGGGCGAAGCTGCCGCCTCCACCGCCAACGATTACAAGGCACTGGTTTGCGTTTTCCTATACGGCGGCAATGACTACGCCAACACGGTCATCACCTATGACGATGCCAGCCATGCGCAATACGCGCGCATTCGTGCAGCTGGCGCCGGCAGCGTTGCGGGCAACATGGTGATTTCCAAAGAAGCTTTACAACCCACGCTGCTGCGGCCGCACCAGGCACTTCCAAATGGACGCGCTTATGCCCTGCATCCCAGCATGGGCGGACTGGCGCAACTTTTCAACGACGGCAAAGCCGCCGTTCAATTGAACGTGGGCCCCTTGGTTGTTCCCTTGACGCGTGCGCAATACAACAGCGGCAACACGCAGCGCTACCCACTGCCCCCCAAATTGTTTTCTCACAATGACCAACAATCCGTATGGCAATCCCTTTCTCCTGAGGGCTCCACTGTGGGTTGGGGTGGTCGCTTAGGCGATCAGGTCATGTCCAACAACACCGACTCGCTGTTCACCTGCATTTCCATCACCGGCAACAGTGTGTTTCTTTCAGGGAATCAGGCGCTCCAATACCAATGCAGCGCCAGTGGTGCCATCCCCGTCAAACCTTTGCAACCACAAGACTGGATGATGCCCAACGCCAACATGCGTGAAGCCTTCCAGGCGCTGATCCAACAGCCCTCTACCCACGTTTTGCAAAATGCGTACACCAGCGTCATGAAACGAGCGCTCGTGGCCGAGTCGAAAGTCAGCAATGCCATTGCCCGTGTACAACTGCGCACAGGTTTCACCAACAACAACCTGTCCAATCAACTCAAAATGGTGGCACGCCTGATTGGTGCGCGTCAGTCCTTGGCCAACAAGCGTCAGGTTTTCATGGTGTCCATTGGCGGCTTTGATTTGCATGACAACCTTGTCTCGAAACAACCGGGCCTGCTTCGTGAGGTCGACACAGCACTCACTTCATTTTTCAAAGCCACTGAAGAACTGGGCGTTTCTGATCAAGTCACCACATTCA
>JBBAPZ010000078.1:0-4078 GCA_040400605.1 Candidatus Sericytochromatia bacterium | reverse complement strand
TGGCGTGGAGTTTGCGTCCAGTACGCGCAGCATCGTGGGGTTTGAGTATGAGACCTTGGGTGATGGTGCAACACCCTGAGGCGATCGCCCCGGCGTGAATTGCCCACGCCAGACCAATGTGTCAAGACAATCGCGAGCCACGCATCGAGTTCCCACATCAACGTACGACTGACCCACCCTGCACACCCGAATGTGCCAGTTTTACACGTGTTGGCCACCTACTTTGGCTCGGCTTCCTCCTTGTCGGGGGGCCTGCCCCCATGGTCAGTAGATGGCTCATACACAAGTGCCGCGATGCATGCAACAAACTGTTCAACTTTCGGTAACAAGGGTGCGATGTCCTCTTCATTCTGACTGATAAAATCTTCGTAGTCACTTTCTTGCCGCAACTCGAAAAGATCGTTGTACAGGCGCCCAAACGCCTTTGAAACACGACCAGACACAACAAGCTGTTGATTCACCAAACTTCGCACGCCTGTGTGTTTGACAGACGACAAACCATGGCACACAAGCCAGGCTCCCACTGCGTAAAAACAGGCATAGTACAGGCGATTGGCCACGCCATTCCAGTGACCGCCAACCGAAAGGTCACGCGCCTCCTCAATGGTCTCCCACGAACGTGCCAGTCTGTATTCAACCAGGGCTAGGAGTTGCTCGCTCACAGGATGACACCGTCCCGTTCAACTGCAAGGTAAAACGGCGACACTTTGAATCGGGGTTCCGCCCAGGTTGTCCGACTTTTGATCGCAGATGTGATCACCTCACCACACGACCACTCCAACTCGTAAAGGGCATTCCGAATGGCCCGCTTACGTGCCGCATCAACAGGCCCATCCACCAAAATCAGCAAATCCCAGTCAGAATCCGCTTTTGCTGTGCCCCGCGCCCGAGAACCATACAGGATGACAGTCGCAGCAGGCTCAATGGCCCCGACCACCGACTTGATGGCCGCACGTACATCACCCGTCGCGCTTCCCATTCCAAATGTCTCCTGTCGAAACTCTGCTCCTTCAGTCATATACCCCGGTCGCGCAACCCTTGTCACCATTCATCCCGGCCCTGCAGCCCAGTTGCCATCGCTCGCTGAACCGGACGAACACAACGAGCCGCTTTCAGTGCTAGCCATTCTCGGCACACAATTGACACGATACGCGTGACGCAACACGCTAACAACTGTGGTCCGTACATTCAACTGCAAGCAGACGGCGATGCTGTTCGAGACGCTGGTATGCAAACGGTTTTCGGGTATCGCGCGGGCCGCGTTGCGCAAACGGGAGATGATTGCGGCGGCAGGTGCGCTGGATGATTTGCGCGTTCCACCAGGTAACCGTTTGGAGGTGTTGAGCGGCGATCGCACCGGACAGCACAGCATTCGCATCAATGAACAATGGCGACTCTGTTTTTGCTGGGACGGCACCGATGCACACGATGTCGAGATTGTGGATGACCGCTAAAAATAAACGTGAAACAAACGCCGGATTATTCTAAACAGTCGTGAGAAACCTCGTGAACATGGGTAGGAATAGATCAGCCCAGGCGAATTGGCGCCGCGCTCCAGGCAAGCCCCTGACGTGAACAATTTAGAAGAGAGGTCAAAAATGGGCGGTGAACTCGGGCCGATGCAGATTCCTCCGATCGCAAACACATCAGTGCCAGCTCATCGTTCTATCCAAGCACGTCCGACACTGGTTGCTGATACAACTGAACCAGGGGCTGGGATTCCAGGCGATCGCAACACGATCGCCCAGAACGCGAATAACGGCTCTCGCTTAGAACTCAGGTTAGCGGACGCAGCCAATCCCTGGATGACCAAGAGCAGTTTAGCGAGTAAGGTTTATCTGCAATCGTTGAACCCCAATGACACGTCTCGGCCGAACATACCTGAGGGGAAGCCGCTCGATCGTGTGCTCAATTTGATGACCGAGCCGCCCTATAACGTTGATATCAATAAGATTCCACCAGATGCCAGGCAGACGCCCGAGCAGCTGGACAAGTGGCTGCAGGTTCCCGCTAACGCCCGAACAGTCGGACTTCGCCAGGTGAAAAATGTAGGTGACCTGGCGGATCAGCGATTGAACTATGCCCTTGTTTTTCAAAAACCGAGCCCCGACTCGTCGCTAACCGGTGATGTCGGTTTCAATGTACCTTATTTCGGCACATCCTATTTAGCCAATGGCAGCATAATGAAGCCGTGTTCCAAAGACGACGTGGGAGGGGTCTACTTGCCCATCGGAGACCCAGCATTTGAGTTTGGTGATGCGAGTCTGCGGTAGGGCGCGCAAATCAGTTATCAACTCTCCGGGCCATCTGATGCCTGACGCTGTGAAATCCCTCACTGACTTGTATCAGTGAGGGATAACCTTTCGGTCGGGTTCGGACAAGCAGCAGGCCGTGTCAACAAAGGCCGAAAGGATTGGCAGTGGATCACCGCGGCAACGTGTATGTGACGTATTTTAACCAGATCCTCAAGATTAGCCCATTCGGCCGGGTCACGGGCTTCGCGGGCGTGTCTTGCGACCAGATGGTTATTCAGTCCAGCATCGTTGAGAAATTGCCAAATGACTGGAAGGCACACCGGATGTTTAATGCCCGCAGGGAAGTAACACCGTATCTGGAAGATCGCATTTCCAAAGTCAAAGCGACGCTAAAAAACCGGCGCACACAAGGCATCACCACCCGGGCGGCGATCGCCCCGGACCTGGCCCGTATCACCCCCCACGGCGCCGCCTGACCGGCCGCACGCTCACAGCATCCACACCTGATGGCGCTCATTTACCGCGTCCCAAACGCTCCAGAAACTCCATAAACTTCGCGCGCCCCCTCTCACCGTCCGCCCAGGCTGCGATGCTGTCCAAGTCAATCTCGTCCCGGCACGACCAAGCAACCGCCAACGCCTGGCTAAGACCGGCGCGATCATGCCAATGTATGAACGCAGCCAGACGGTCTTTCACCGAGTCGGTAGGATGGAGGACATGCAAGACTTCCTCTGCGCGACGAACCGTTCGCCAATTGCTGAGAATCTCACGCCCGACGGCAAGCGGGCCTGGCGGAAATTCGATGGGGAATGGGCTTTGCGCATGGCGATAGCAATCGAATTCACGCCTAAAGCCGAGTGTCGCCAGCTGATCGTCAACCTGAGTCCCACCGCGCAAACGAGCAAACTTCACGGCGACAAAATCAATGTCGGCAGACTGATACGCATCTGGTGCATAGTACGTCGCCGCACTTCCTCCAGTCAAAACCGCTGTCACCCCTGCACGGTCAAGCGCCGTGCATACAGCCGTTGCCACTTCGGGAAGCGACGTCTTGGCATCGATGGTCATCCCAGTCTCCGTCGCTGAACCGGACGAACACGGTGACCCGCTGCCAGTGCATCCAACTCAGGTTCTCCCTGCGCCAGCCGACCCAACAGGGCCCGCAGCTCTTCAACCGCAAAGTACCGGGGATTCAGCGATACCAAGCGTGTGCGACCACGCATCCGCGAAGCCACAATCCCCATGTCCTCCAGGTCTGACAGGATCCGCTGCACAGAGTAAAGCGGCGCATTCAGCATGCCGGCCAGCTCACTCGCATACGAATCATCCAGAAGCCCCAGGAGTATCAACACCTCAGTACGCCTTCTGCTACCAAAAAGCGCTTGCTGCGTGAACATCTGCCGTCGCTCCATCTCATCTTCCACCCATTTTTATAATACCACTAATGTGTGGTTGTATAACCACATAGGCGCATGGTTTCGACCAACGGCTGCATCGTGTTGTAAGCGATGGTTCGGGTAATCCAGAGACGAACGACAAGGCTTGCGGTATGCATCCTTACGCAGTGCATGGGCACGGGCGCCGCAGAGCGTTCGTTGGTATCTGACGCCGGCACGCTGCCAGGTCTCTTTTCTGGCCAGGCGTCTGCATTCGCCAAAGCAATACCGGTTGCCACGGTCACAGGTGCGGCAAATACGGACCACAACACGACAACGGGCACAATTGAACTGACGGTGACTGTCTTGTTGCAAACGCCTGCCGAACAAGACTTGTCATGTCACTGAAAATCAGGGACGCTAAATGCGTCGTCGTGACTGCGGCGA
>JBBAPZ010000077.1:0-4086 GCA_040400605.1 Candidatus Sericytochromatia bacterium | reverse complement strand
CACATTGCTGTCTTCCAAGGCTGTGCTCAGTCTGTGGTTGAGGAAGGTAGCAAAGGCTCGGTATGCTGATACTGATATAGAGATCGGCCGATATGACTCGCATCTGGATGGCTCACCCTTTTTGTAGATGGATGTCAGCTTGACATTCCTCCACCTGATCGGTGAGCGCCCACGGCACAGGCATGCGGCAACAATAGGCAGAAAAGCGTCCAGGACCGGGTAGTGTGTGCTGCCATTGTCATCTCGGAAGGTTGCTTTATGGAAGGCATCCAGGGGGATGCCATCGAGGCCGCAAGCTGTTCCACAACGCATGTGCACAAGTGCTCGTTGCAATTCTTGGGCTGTGGGAGGAGAGGTGAGGGCATCGTTGGCTGCTGCTGTGATCTGTATGGGAAAGTCGGCTGATGAGATGCGTAATATCTTATCGCCATCGCGGTCTGCACAGAACTTGCGCTGGTAGTGGGTCCTCCAAGCGACGGGGCGTATGGGCGGCGTGGATCTTATGCGTCCAGCAGTAGTCCACTTGCGCCAGAACTTTCGCGGGTGTGTGCGAAGGGTGTCAGTCAGCCTCTGTGACCGTACGTGCGCTGCATAGGTGGTGCCACGTCGCAGGGCTGTACGGAATGCATGACGGGCTTGCTTGAGCATGTCTGGGCTGGCACGGGGCAGTTGCAGCATGCCCTTTAGCGTGTCTCGGGCCCGGCGGGCTGGGGGAGTCATTTTGTATTTGAATATGTGGCGTGGTCTGGTGCGGGGCCTATTCGGTAGGCGTGGGCGCATGAGGTTGCACTCAGCGGCTGTGCGTTGCATCACAGCAGCAAGGAGTGCATCGGCCGCATCAACGTCCCCAACATCAGCTTTGGCACGGATGGCTGCGATGTCGTCCACATGGGTGGCGAAAGTGCGGGCAAAGGCCTCCGCATGTTCGGGGTCCCAAACAAAGGACAGGGCTGTCAATGCTGGGGAGGCCTCGGGGGGAGGGGAAGGTGGGAAGGTGAACTTACATGTGATGGGAAAGTGATCGGATAGATCTGCAGGGATTGAGGTTGCTGGGAAAGTCTTGTATGTTGTGCACATACTTGCCAGGCTGCGGTCACACAGCACGTGGTCAAGGCGCGTATACGTTCCACGATGAGAGCGGGAGCGATGAGAGGGGGCAGTGCAGCGACGCACAGTTGTGAGGTTGACGAGTCCCAAGGCTGAGAGAAGCTCATTGAGTTTCGCAAGGTTGTTGGGCTGTGTATTGGCAAATGGCGGGGTGGAGGCATTGAAGTCTCCAAGCATGATGATATGGCCTTGGCGTTGGTACATCGCAGCAGAGCGGGTAAGGTCAGCCCACACTGTGTCACGATCTGATTGTGTGTGTGTGTGTGTGTTTGAGGTGCAAGGGGGCATGTGGACATTGCAGATGAAGATGTTGGGTGGGAGGTTAGGTTTGGAGAGGCGGAACCACTGAAAGCGCTGGTGGTCTTCCATAGGCAGTGTTGTAACATCGCTGCGGGTTAGGCACGCCATCCCTCTACCAGGGGTTTTACGGCTATGCGTACTGAGTATGGGTGTGATATCACCGTCCAAGAAAGTGAAGTCGTCTGGATCATCAGTGGCTGTTTCTTGTAGGAGGCAAGCATCGCAGGAGAGCAAGGACCTCCATACACCAGGGTGAGTACGGACCTTGTGCTCACGAAAGGATACGACATTGAAGGTGGATAGGGTGAGAGAGTTGTGGGCATTTGAGGCTGCATGTGCAGGTCCGCGTCGGGCCGATGGTGTGCGCTTGCGTCTGCTGGCCTCACGTGTGTGCGATTGTTGTGGGCACGTGAGGGCTGGGCGGCTGTCATGCTGTGTGGATGAACGTGTGGCCTTCGATGATCCTGTTGCAGGGCTGCAGGGCTGCCGGCGATGGTGTGGATCAGTTGCACCACGGTTGTCGCCGCTGTGAGAAGATGTGACTGGTTGAATGGGTTGAGGGAGGGTTGCAGATAAGCTGCAGTTATGGTTCACGGTTGGGGTCAGTAAGGTATCATCATGGAGAGTAGCAGCAGGCTGCAGCAAGGGAGGTAGAGGTGTTGGTGCGGGAGAGAATGGAGCAGGGGGAGTGGGGAGAGGGCGCTCATTGTTGCGAGTAGGAGGTGGGTAGCAGGAGGGGATGGGCTGGACGACGTGGGGCGTGTGTTGGTGCTCGTTGGTATCTTGCAAGGGATCGTATGGGTTTGGTGAGGAGGTGGGGAGAGGGTCGTGGCGAGCCTTCAAGGGTCGGCGCGCATGAATGGAAAGCCTTCTCGGGCGAACAACCAAGGTGTACGCCGGTGATGGTTGATTTTCATTCAACTGTTGCATGTTCATTGGCATGATTGGTGGGGATGTCGGAGCCTTGGGTTTGTGCTGGTTGGTTGCAATGATCTTCGTCCATGGCATCGTGGGCAGCACCACTAACATCACCATCATTGCCCATAGTAATGTCGGCCTGTTGCCCATTGTCGGCCTGGGCCTGGCTGCCACTCTCAGCATGTGTGTTGGATAGGTCCGTCTCAGGGCTAGCCTGAGTAGAATGGCCAGCGGGCCGGAAGCGGCTGGGATGCTCAGGGTTCGGGCGCTTGCGTGTTGGTGCAGAACGTGGGGGTGCACCGCTGAGCAGCGCGGTTGCCTCAGTCAGGGAGGTAACCTTGTGGAACTCTCCTGCGATGCAGAAGGTGGGATGCTCATCCATCCCCCATGTTGTGTAGAACTGGCGGTCACGCATGGTGTCCATAATGCGCTGGTACATCCGCCTGAGGTCTTCTTGGGCTGGTGTGAGATCAACCTTCAGCTGGATATCGACATGGCGCTCAATGTCGACTTTTAGAGCAATGAGTGGTTCAGCGTCCGATACGCGTTTGAACCGCACCTCATGAAGCTGATTGATGGGGGTAGGCCGGCGCGTTGTGCGAACTTTGACATCAAGAATGGCGTC
Organism: Candidatus Sericytochromatia bacterium; assembly: GCA_040400605.1. Taxonomy (GTDB): domain Bacteria; phylum Cyanobacteriota; class Sericytochromatia; order S15B-MN24; family JAQBPE01; genus JBBAPZ01. Next base: position 1,136 of record JBBAPZ010000077.1, on the reverse strand, counting down.
ACATGGCAGATTTGCATGGTCGCCCTCAAACGTTCGCTCAAGTGCAGAGTTGATCTTGGCCAATACCGTTGCTGGGGTCATCGCACCATACACACGTGGGATCCACATTAGTATGGTGTTCTTCCGCTTATTCCTTTCCAATGCCTCCTTAAGCGGCACAGCGTGACGATGTTGGGCATGCATCACTTGGGTTGCCGTAGGAGTGTTGGCACCAGACGGGGGCGGGGAGGTGACAATCGGCATTGTAGGAGTGCCAAAAGATGCAGGGGCAGGGGTAGCAGAGGTGCTGGGTGTGTTGTGCTGGAGTAGAGCTCGAGGTTGGGATGGTGTGGTCATGGGGGGGTGCGACATAAGCGCAGATTTGAAGGCGCTGCAGCCAATGGGCAGTGGTGATGGTGTGGGAGGTGGAGGGAGCTCGGCATGCGGAAGAGTCACACCCATATTTGCAAGTGCTTGGGTGAGTGAGGTGTGGTAGGAGTGAACGGACGCACAATATGTTTGCAAGGCAGCAACTTGCTCGCAGAGTAGCCTGACATTGTAATTGTTAGCGGCAATCTCCCCTTTGATGTCGCCAACGTGTGTCTCCATGGCACGGTTGACAGCAGTGCCAAGTAAGTTCGACAGGCGTTCTTCGTCAATAGTGATTGACATGATGATGAGGAGGTGCTGGGGTCACTCCGCACAAAGGATGGGGTAGTAATAGGCGACGTAAACGACTGAGAGTGCGCTGACAAGGGTGCGCTCAGGAGAAGGGGGAAGAGAGAGGGAAAACAGGAGGGGAGGGCAGAGGGAAGGGAAGGGGTTGACTAGTAAGTGATGCGGCAGCAACGACGACGACGACGAGCGAGCCGTAAGTCTGAGTGCTGTCCTGAGCGCAGGCTGCCTGCGCGATGGACTGCGCGAAGACTTAGGCGGAGCGAGGAGGAGGAGGAGTTGCTGTATTTAGGTTGGGTGACTTAGTGCTTGCTGATCTTCACTTGTGCGACTGAGGTCGAAGTGAATGCGGACAGCTGGATGAACGTGTACGGAATGTACAGCAGGTAGGGTGAGCCAGTGCTATTGAGGGTAAGTTAATGAGGAGGAGGAGGAGGAGGAGTTGCTGTATTTAGGTTGGGTGACTTAGTGCTTGCTGATCT
>JBBAPZ010000076.1:0-4125 GCA_040400605.1 Candidatus Sericytochromatia bacterium | reverse complement strand
GCATCGGGATGAAGCTGGTGCTGATTCCCAAGGGGACATTCATGATGGGCTCGCCTAGGTACGAAGAAGGTGGCAGTGACTATGAAACCCATCAGCACGAAGTCGAGATTTGCGAAGAATATTACCTTGGCGTGTATGAGGTCACCCAGGCACAATACATGAAAGTTATGGGAACCAACCCGAGTTGGTTCACTGAGGACACTGAAGCGGTATTGAGGAACGGTTTGGGAACCGACCCGGGGTGGTTCAAGAAGTCGTCGGGCCAACGAAGCGTCAGTGCGGTGCATCCGGTCGAGCGGGTTTCGTGGGAGGATGCAGTCGATTTCTGTAAAAAGCTTTCTGAGTTGCCCGAGGAAAAGAAGACGGGACGCACATACCGTCTACCGACAGAGGCGGAGTGGGCACACGCTTGCCTCGCCGGGAGTAAATCGGCGTGGAGTTATTTTGACAGGGACAGTGATTTGCTTGACTACGCTTGGTTTGGTGGCAACAGCAAAGGTCATTCGCATCCAGTTGGAGAGAAGAAACCAAACGAATGGGGGCTTTACGATATGTACGGGAATGTTTGGGAATGGTGCAGTGACTTGAACGGTGCATACCCTGAGGGTGACAAGGGCGGTTGGTTTCGCGTAGCGCGGGGTGGCGGTTGGTCAGGCGGTCGCAGTATCCGTGGCAGGTTACGCCCGTCGGACCGAGGCAACGACTTCGGCTTCCGCGTTGCCCTGAGTCCATCTGGAACCCCCAAGTAGGCGGAGTAACTCAGGGTCTGATGGCTGACTGGCAACATGTCATTGGGTGGCAACGTTGCCACTTGGCGACAGAAAAAGCGCCCACATATAATGATAGCCAGCAGCCAGACACCCACGACGACCACTCTGCACTGATGCCAAGTCAACTCCCACGGGCGTCTGAGATCACGAGGTCTGCTGTAGACTCGGCAAATCACCGGTAGGATCTAGGTAAACCCAGCTAGGCTCGATGTTTCGGTTTGCGACAAAGTGTCGTTTTCGTCGATTGGCATGACCGACGAGGAACGTTTGATTCGGCTCGGGATCAAGATCTTGCCGTATGACCGTGGAGTTGACCAATGATCCAACGGTCGATGAGCAAGTGACTATTTTGACGATTCTCCGAACTATGACGGTTGTAGAGGGTAAAGTGGATTACGATATTTCTCAGTTACGGACGCTCGGTTTCTGCCAAGGAGGAGGGATTCATTCACACGTAGTTCGAGAACATCATTGTGAGACGAAGACTACTTCATTTTCTAGCTGCAAATTCGTTGGCCGCTGTAAGCTTGGTTTCATCGGTGCAATCCGCAGTCGTGAGCTTTGGCTCTGGGCCGAATGTTTTTCAGATGGAGTTTGTCACCATCGGCAATCCAAATAATGCAGCCGATACCACGGGTTCACCGAACCCTGCAGGTGCCGTGGGGTACACCTATGACATTGGCAAGTTCGAGGTCAGCGAGGATATGATCACGAAGTTCAACGCTTCGCAATCACTGCAGATCACCAAAGACACGCGTGGTGTGAACAAACCAGCGACGAGTATTGCATGGAACGAAGCCGCAAGGTTCGTCAACTGGCTCAATACCAGCACTGGTGGATTTGCCGCATATAAATTCACCACGAGTGGAGTCAATGACAACATCGCTTTGTGGACCTCGTCGGATACCCTTGATTACGACTCATCGAATTCTTATCGCAGCATTCGAGCGAAGTACGTTTTGCCGAGCTACAACGAGTGGCACAAGGCAGCGTATTACGATCCGAATAAGTCGATTGTCGCAGGGTACTGGGATTACGCCACAGGTAGCGATAGTGCACCAACGGCAGTTACAGGTGGCACGGACGCAGGTACGGCAGTCTACGATCAAGACTTTTTTCAAGGAGGCCCGGCGGATGTCAACCAAGCCGGTGGGTTGAGTCCCTACGGCGTGATGGGCCTAGGTGGCAACGCTTTTGAATGGGAAGAGAGTTCCTTTGACTTGGCTAATAGTAACGGTTCTTCTTCGCGAGGGATCCGCGGCGGCCACTGGCTCGGCGGCTCCAACTCCCAGTCGTCGTCGGCTCGCCAGTACGACGGCTTCTTTTTCCCTGACCTCGAGATCAACAACATCGGTTTTCGTGTTGCGACGAACGGTGGCAGTGGCGGTGGCGTTGGAGGAGGCGAAGTCCCAGAACCATCAACCTTATCAATCTTTGGACTAGGTGCGTTGGGGATGGCTTTCCGCTCGCGACGTAGAAAAAGCACTTAACTGCGTTACTTGATTTGGGGGGCTAGTGGCTAAGAGGCGCATGAAGAAGTAACCCTTTTTCCTGATCGATCTCAATCTGCTGTCTGGGAGTCGCTTCCTGGACAGCAGCATCAAACGAGAATCAAGTCGTAGTCTGTCGAAGCGTACCTGAATGTCATTAGGGTGATGACATCGCGACTTTGGTGCCTGGAAGAAACCAGAACTACCCATGTCTCGCTCTAGCCACTGACGCTATGTCACGGCATGGCATTAGCGACGAGTTGAAACCTGATCGAGCCGAATCGGGTAACCGTACCACGCTCGCGACAGGATATGGGGAGATCGATCAAATCCCGAACGACACGATGTCGTTTCCGACGAACGACATCGGTTTTGCATTCACGAACTAGCCGCTGAGAGCTCGCCTGTCCTTTGGCACCAACGGGTCGGAATTGCAAATAATCTACGGCGATGAAAGCGGGTTATCTAGCTCACTCCCCAGGTATCGCACTGTTGCATTTTTTACAATTTTTCGAGGTTAAAAAGCGCCCACATATAGTGGTGTCTCGCGACAGAGGCTCAGCAGGACGACCACCAAACGCTGTTTCCGATCGCCAAAGTACACACCCCACGCAAGCAAGACTCGAAACTACTGTGTACTAAACAGCTACTACCATATGCCGCGCGGTTTTCCGACCACAGGCAGCGAGACAGAAGGGAAGACAGACAGGCAAGACAGGCAGCGAGGGACGACGACAGGAACAAGTATATATGATGCCCCGGATGGACCCGACAACGCAATTGCAAACATAATTGCGCTGGAGATGGGTATTACCGCTATCGTGGCAGCGGTGGGTGGGGGTCTGGATCAATTTCCGAGCGACTCTGTGTCGTTTCGGTCAGCGACATCAGGTCGTTTCGGCTTGCATCTCGGCAAGGAGCGACCGGATTTCATCGATCGCCATGCGTTCTCGACGCACCATATCCTGCTCGTCCTGTTGCGTGGCTGTGACTTTGGCTGCAACGTCGACAAATTTGGCGTAAGCCCTGATGCTCGTCTCTAGCCACCCAAGTGCCGACCACGACGGAGCTGGCGTCCTGGCACGATCCAGGTGGACGACGGTCACGCCCTTGGACTTCTCCTCGACAACCCGCAGTCGGTTCGCCTGACACCAGCTTATCTCAGCCTGAAGTGTTGCATTGGCAGGTAGTTGACCCCAGGACGCTGGGATGTCACTCAAGCCGGTAACGCTTCCACCGTCAGCGGATCCCAAGTCGTCATCCGAGTCATCCGTCCACTGAGCGACAAGGGGTGGATAGAGTCGGTTGAGCTCGGAATAGGTCCAAGCCTGAGCTTCTAGCTTGCTCATGCCCTGTTGCCGGCATTCTTTGATCAGGCGATTCCGGACCGGCTCGATCTCAGTCCAGCGTCCATCGCGTTGCAATCGCCTTGTGACGCTCAGTGGATCCACCTCGGGAGCCTGTGAGGCTTTGGCTGCTGTACCCTTGGTTTGCGACTCTCCGTCAACCTTCGATGCGTCCATGACTATTCCCCTTCCATTGGCGTTCCCAAGCACTAACGGCCATTGTAGACCGTTAGCTGGAAGAGTTGAAGTCATTTCTTTTCTACCCAACTTCTCGCATGATCTGAACAGCCTTTTGCAGATCGCGTTCCGCGTAGACTTGGGTGACATCTGCTGATGCGTGACCCAAGATGACCTGGGCAGCTTCCAACCCGAACCGTTTGCGAATCTCGGTTCCCGCCGAGTGTCGAAGTCGGTTCGGAGACCAGCGGTGATCGGATTGCCATTTCTCCAATTCAGCTCGTTGTTTTTCCGTCAGTCGATCGTGCCATTGCTTCGAGGTTTCATCCTCACGTTGGTTCA
>JBBAPZ010000075.1:1042-4131 GCA_040400605.1 Candidatus Sericytochromatia bacterium | reverse complement strand
CCCAGTCCAGCAAATGCCCATCGGTCTCCAGATCGGCAAAACGCAGCAAGGGCGCTCCCGACTGGCGTGCCCCCAAAAACTCACCTGGCCCGCGAATCTCCAGATCACGCCGCGCAATTTCAAAGCCATCGTTGGTCTCGACCATGGCGCGCAGACGCTCACGGGCGGTTTCACTCAAGCGCCCGCCCTCGGGGGTGCCGTACAAAAGCACGCAAGCCGATGCCGCAGCACCCCGGCCCACGCGGCCGCGCAACTGATGCAACTGGGAAAGGCCAAAGCGCTCGGCATGCTCGATCACCATCAGCGACGCATTGGGCACGTCCACCCCCACCTCGATCACCGTGGTGCTGACCAGAACCCCCATCTGACCTGCGGTGAACAAATCCATCACCGCCTTTTTTTCGGCCACCGGCATGCGCGAATGCAACAAGCCCACCATCACGCCCGGCAAGGCTTCACTCAAATCGGCATGGGTTTGGGTGGCGTTGGTCAAGTCCAGCGCCTCACTTTCTTCGATCAATGGGCAGACCCAATAGACCTGCCGTCCTTCTTGTAACTGCGCACCAATGCGCTCCACCACCTCGTGGCGGCGGTGGTCGGACACCACACGCGTCACGATGGGCGTGCGGCCCGGGGGCAGCTCATCAATCACCGAAACATCCAGGTCGGCGTAATAGCTCATGGCCAGCGTGCGCGGAATCGGCGTGGCCGTCATCATCAGCATGTGCGGCTCCATGCCATCGGCCTGCATCTTGCCGCGCAGAGCCAGGCGCTGCGCCACCCCAAACCGGTGCTGCTCATCGATCACGGCCAGTGCCAGATTTTTGAACTTGACGTGGTCCTGAATCACCGCGTGCGTGCCCACCACCAGTGCGGCCTCGCCCGACTCGATCAGCGCCAGCATGGCGGCGCGTTCTTTCTTTTTTTGGCTGCCAATCAACCAAGCCACTTTCACGCCCAATGGCTCCAACCAGCCGACCAGCTTGGCGAAGTGCTGGGTCGCCAGAATTTCGGTGGGTGCCATCAGGGCGCATTGCCAGCCCGCATCCACCGCCACCATGGCCGCCAAGGCCGCCACCACGGTTTTGCCCGCGCCCACATCGCCTTGCAGCAAGCGGTGCATCGGCACATGGCGGGCCAAATTTTGCGCAATCTCCTGGCCCACACGCTGCTGGGCATTCGTCAGGCCAAACGGCAAGGCCTTGAGCAACTGGCCGTACAGGCCATCGGGCTTTAACTTCAAAGCAGGGGCGCGCAACAAATCGCGCTCACGCTTGGCCGTCAACTGCGACAACTGTTGCGCCAGCAACTCCTCGCACTTCAGACGAATCCAGGCCGGGTGGCTACGGTCTTCCAGTGCGGCCAGCGACACGTCAGGCGCAGGGTGGTGCAAAAACCGCAATGCATCGCGCAACGACCAAGCCCCACGTGGGTCCGGCCAGGCGATATCAAGAGGCAAGGTCTCGCTCAGATCGGCATGGTTCAGGCCCGTGATGACCGCCCGTCGCAAATACGCTTGCGCCAGCCCGGCGACGGTGGGGTAAACCGGCGTCAACGCCTCAGCCAGGTTGCCGCCTGCCGCCTTGAAAGTGGGGTGCATCATGGTCAGCCCCATGAAACCGCCCTTGACCTCGCCCCGAACCCGGATGCGATTGCCCACCGCCAGCGCCTTCTGGTGCGACGGGTAAAAGCTGAAAAACCGCATCACGCAAGTGTCCGAGCCATCGTCCACCGTCACCAGCAACTGGCGGCGTGGGCGCATCGTGATCTCACACGCCGTCACGGTGGCCTCGATCTGCGCCACATCACCCTCGCAAGCATCACGCAGCTTGACGATCCGGGTCTCGTCTTCATAGCGCAACGGCAAATGCAGCGCCAAGTCGATATCGCGCTTGAGCCCGAGCTTGATCAGCGCCTTTTGGGGGGCAGACAGCGTTTTGGCGGGTGTGGATTTGGGCGCGGAGGGCATTGGGCGATTGTGCCGCGTCCCAATGCCACTTAGATTGTCAGTTCAAACTTTGGACTTCTAGCTCGCAGCCAAAGACAAGGCCGCCACCACCTCACGCACCGTCTTGCGGTCATTCACATCCAAGCCCAGGTAACGGCTGACCATCTCCCGGTCTGCAATGCTCAAACTGGCCGGATCTGCTGTCGCCTCTGCGGCCCTAGTAGCGGAGGTTGAACTCGTTTGCGACCAGGTTTGGTGATTAGCGGACACCGCAAGCGTCTAGCAATCGGCAAAGCTTGCGCCCTTGTTTCTTGACCTTAAAATTTAATTTAATTAATTAATTTATTATTTAAGCTAAATTTTATATACCATTCGTATTCAATAAAACCAAGGAGCGCCGTTATGTGCAATCGCAATTTAGTCCAGACTTTCGTATTGGTTGCCTTACTTGCGCTCAGTGGCTGTGGCGGTGGCGGTGGCGCAACAAACACCACCCCATCCATTCCCGCTAATAACGCGCCTTTAGCTAATGCCGGAATTGAACAGAGCCTCATGACAGGGTCTATAGCGACCCTTGATGGAAGTCGCAGCAGCGACGTCGACAACAACACGCTTACCTACAGTTGGGTATTGACCAACAAACCCACAGGCAGCTCAGCAAGCTTATCGTCTTCTACAACGGTGAACCCTACGTTCACCGCAGACGTAGCTGGCGCTTATGTCGCCACACTTACTGTCAACGACGGGCAAATGAACAGCTCGCCCACCACAGTCACAATTAGGGCCTCGCTGAACAATGCCGCGCCTGTTGCCAATGCTGGAACCTCGCAAAGCGTTTTAGCTGGTGCTGTAGTAACCCTTGACGGTAGCACCAGCTCCGATGCCAATGGCGACGCCTTGACTTACAACTGGTCACTGACTTCAAAGCCTTCGGGTAGCTCAGCAACCTTGTCATCAGCGATATCAGCACGCCCCACATTCACTGCCGATGTCGCAGGCACATATGTCGCCAGCCTCACTGTGAACGACGGTCAATTCAGCAGCAACACTGCAACTGTTAGCGTTGCAGCCGCTCGTGCCAATGCTGCGCCTGTTGCCAATGCTGGAACCTCGCAAAGCGTTTTAGCTGGTGCTGTAGTAA
>JBBAPZ010000075.1:0-942 GCA_040400605.1 Candidatus Sericytochromatia bacterium | reverse complement strand
ATATGTCGCCAGCCTCACTGTGAACGACGGTCAATTCAGCAGCAACACTGCAACTATTAGCGTTGCAGCCGCTCGTGCCAATGCTGCGCCTGTTGCCAACGCAGGCGTAGCCCAATCAACATATTTGGGTGATTTGGTTACGCTTGACGGCTCTGCAAGCTCTGATGCAAATGGAGACTCCTTGACCTATGCATGGACCGTACACTCATTTCCATCATTCTTTGCGCCATCAATCATCGGTTCAAATACGGCTCGGCCAACTTTCAACTCGAGAGATCCCGGTACTTACGTATTCTCACTGGTCGTGAATGACGGTTTAACTAACAGCACAGCATCAACAGTCACCGTTAATGTAGCTAACGGCGTGGGGCCGACACCCTCTGGCAGCGGATTAGTCGTACAAAACGTTTTGAATTTTTGGGCAATCGACGAAGCAACGATGACTAAGCGTGTTGACTTCAGTTGTGGAGAAAGTTTGACAGCCATTGATCGTCGTCCTGATGGGGTAATTATTGGCATCAATACATCACAGCTTTATGAAATAAACCCCGTTTCCGGCATCTGTTCTGCAAGGGGTAGTACTCCAGAGTGGATTAGGGCAATTGCATTATCAGCATCTGGGCAAATTTTCGGCATGTCGTATTCGCAAATGTCACGACCCGATGCCAGCGGTGTTGCCCATCGTCTGCATAAATTGTCGAGCAGCGGCGCATCTCAATCATTTGTATATCTTTCAGGTGCATCCAATTACGTGCAGTCGATTGATTTCGGACCAGATGGTCAACTTTATGGATTAGGTATTACAACTGGTGGTAGTGGTTGGTCTATCGTCCGAATTAATCCTGAAACAGGTGCAAACACGATCGCATTTGCAATGCCTGTGCCGCCCACCCTAGGCGATATCGACATCGACGCATCGGGCACCATGCGGACCGTGATCGA
>JBBAPZ010000074.1:0-4173 GCA_040400605.1 Candidatus Sericytochromatia bacterium | reverse complement strand
GATGCGAGCGAGGCATCAGAGAAATCCTATGCTGATCCTATGATAGACAAAAAACGAAGCCGGCTCCAACTGCTGGAAACCGGCTTATTTACTAGCGCGCCCGTCAGGGCTCGAACCTGAGACCTTCTGATTCGAAGTCAGACGCTCTATCCAACTGAGCTACGGGCGCAAGTAATACCAACACTATCTTAAACGACCAGTCCCGTCTTCGCAAGCACATTCATCGATGCTGTCAATGCCAGGCCAAACCTCGCATACATATCAGGCACAGCCTTTCAATCGCTGACTGCGGCAAGTTCATCCAAGGGTGTGAATCTGCACTTGATCTGGAGTGACCGAGTAGTGTCAAGCAACAAGAGAATTTACCGGTGCAATCAAACAAACCTCCCCAACAACGACGCATCTTGGACTGCGGGTTACGGGCCACGGTAGGTGGCCCCTGCTATGTGTCACTAAGGACGCTTCTTTTCAGTCGGGAACTCATAGGAGAAGTTCAGCATTTCTTTGCCCATTTCTTTGGGCGACATCGTCCAAGATTCCAACAGGTTCAGTTGATCATTACCATCTTTATCCTTGGCCTTATCATAATGATGCAACAAGTCGTTGGCCGTCACCAAACCATCCTTACCGATCGCATTGTCCACCTTATCAAAGACACCCGGCTTGAATGACGCATAACGGTTATACGGAATCTTTTGCTCACGCCTGTACTCATCCGCCCTAATCGTCTTCGTCGCCGTCCCACTGTCAAACAAAACCACCTGATTCGCTTCGTCACGACCAATTGCACCATCGTTGTTCTTGTCAAATGCATCCACAACCTTTTCAGCCTCGCGCTTGTACTCAGCATACTTTCGGAACTGCGGAAAAGGCTTGTCGACATCCACATTCAACTTAAACTTGCTCATCACTCACGTCCTCTGCTGATTAAAAATTGCCTAACACCTTATTGATAAAACCCTTATCGAGACACCGGTCATTAAACTTGTCTCTTCTCTTTAAAACAACCTGGTAAAGGGTACCGGATCAGCGTGGAGCAGCTCGCACAACATGCGCTGCACAGCACCCAATATTCCGTCCCAAGTCCGTGCTGATTGCCGTTGAAACACGGTGCCTGTCGCCCGGTTCCATTCGCCTACTGTGCTGGCACCAGCAAGGTGTGATCCAACGGCGCGATCGCACCCAACTCCGACACCCCTGCCTGTCACCACAACCACTCAGAAACGAAAGCTGCACAATCGGAACATCCGCCTCGGGATACATCACAACCAACGGCGTAAACGTCCCGTGATCGAACCCCCGCTGAGCATCCGCCTGTGCATCAAGCCCCGCAGCCCGCAACAACCCGACAACGCGCTGAGCCAGTTCCGGTGCACCAGGCGCCAAATACTGAACCTCATACGTGTGCTTGGGAAAACCCGTGTAGTCATACAGCATCGGCGGATTCGGGTGCGACGACACGCTAAATACGGACGCCTCCCAATGACCGGAAATCATCAAAACAGCTTTGGGCTTCGCTCCCAACTCGCGCACCATCCCTTCAAGCGATGCCTTCAGATTCGCCATCACTGGTTCCATCGAGGGAAGATACGGCCACGGCCCACCCCCGTGAGAGATAAAATAATCAGGAAGTTTATTGGACATTGCTTGATACCTCGCAGTCAGCTGAACAAATCAGCAAGTCGGCGCAACAACTGGGTCAAACGCACCTCGTCATCATGACCCAGCCCAGCGATTCGCCCCTGGATACAGTCAATTGTTGGCAAGAAAGACGCTTCATACACACCCTGCCCGACAGGCGTTAACTTCACGATGATTTGCCAATCAAGCAGTCGGCACGTTGCCGGGAAATTGAAACAGTCCTGATACGCGATGTCAGAGCGCTTGCAAGAGACACGAACGTCAGCCGTACAAAGGCATTGCAGGTAGTTTTAGATTTCACGATGTGGCCAAGGGGGGTGTCAGTCGGATACACCCAGCGCCCTCACAAAGCCGGACTTTGGGTTGGTAATACTGATGGCGAAAGGGCGGGCGGCGAGGCGGGAAGTTCGGCCTTTGTCGCATAAATGATAATGTCTGCCAACCCCTTGAAAGCGGGTGCGAGCGCGTATCCAGCGACAATCGTCACCCGGCCGGGCTTCAATGCCGTCACGCTGCCGGTTGTCGGGTTGACGGTGGCAATTGTGTTGTCACTGGATGCCCACACGACGTTGCCGTTGATCTGCCCATCCGGCAAGAAAACCTGCGCACGCAGCGTCACCGAATCACCCACCACCAGCTGCGAACTGCCAGGCAATACCTGCACATCCTTGACCACAGCCGAGCCCTCACCGACAATTTCAATGATCATCTGCGCCGCATCGGCGGTACCACCCACCGTCCGCACTTGTCCCAAATTGGCGCCATTGCCCGCCGCTTTCACTTGCACAACAACGATGCCAGCGCCCAAACCTTTCGCGCGGCCCGTGCCGGAGTCAATACTCAACAATTCCGGGTTGCTCACCTCCCAAGTAAGCGGAATGAACGGCACGGCACCCGTCTCGGTCAAACGCAAAAAGGGCAACAGATCCCTTTGCTCCCCCACCTTGATAACCAATAACGGCTGCACGGGCTTTAACGCAGGTGCCACATTTCCATTCGGGGAAAATGCTTCACCGTCGCCCACAACGCTCACCATCCGCTCGCCGCACGCAAACAGACCTGCGATCAACACCAAAGGCAGTGTTCCACGAAGCGCGATCGGCAACATATCGAAAAACCCCACATGTACCAAACCCACCCGCTCCGACTGCACACAGCAAGATCCTGCAACACTTATACCACAGGACCCTCGGGTTGCCAGCCTTCATCAGGGCCACGAATCCCGATCGCTCTGTTCACCAAAGGAATAGCCTGTTTCCCTACGGAAGGTTGAGACTTTCAGTCGCGATAAATCTCCTTCAAAACCTTCGCGCTAAGTGGCGTCCAGACTACCCTGCTTCCACCGTGGACTCTGTCATGGAAAGCGATGCCGGGGTGTGATTGCCTTACCGGCAGTGTGAAAACACTCCTGCCATGAACCCGATAAAAACGATTCCCGCAGGCCCAAGCGTCATCAACGCAAGATTTGGTTCTCACGCTCCAACAAACGCATCATCTGTTCTCGCTTATGAAACAAATGAGTCAGCAACGTTTTTAAACTTTCCTGTCGCAAGAGGTTATCTTGCAGTCCCTTCAAATCGTCTGGATTAACGAGGTTCGGTCGGCTCATCAATCGATGCACCATCTGGTCGCGGCGGCGCCTTGGAGGTAGGTACTCGCCGTTCCCGAAGGTTTCCGGCCACGAGGCGCTTCCGGTGCGGCCCGAGCGACACGCTGAATCGTCCATAACCACCATCAGGATTCGCTTGAGCCGCTTCCTCATCTCCCAAACGCCACGCTGCCCCTTCTGTCGTGGTCCGACATGAGTAGCAACAATACGTTATGTCATTTTATGACACAGTAGTACTAGTCAAGAAACCGGTTTCCAGATTTTGGAGCCGGCTTATTTTTTTGTCGTTGCCTCGCCATTGCCATTGGAAAAGAACGCCTCAAGACGCGAATGGTGTTTTAATGCGTGCTGTCTGTGGCGAGACGATAGAAGCGTTCGCTGCCCACCGCCTGCCCCCGCACCTCAACCACGCCAGGCAGATAGCATACACCCTGCAGACAATCCTCACGTCGCAAAAACCATTGTGGCACGGTGTTCAAAGCCTTCACGGACTACCAGAACGCAGTCGGGTCAGCGCGTCATATCGAATTGGCACGCTTCAACGGCGAGTCCATTCAGGCTTGATTGAGGGCTGATTTCACTTCCTTTCGTCCGAACTGCTCGTAAAACGGGTTGGTAAAGATGTCCTGGGGATCGTACCTGCGCTTGGCATCAAAGAAGGCATCGATCTCCGGATAACTCTGCCTGAGTTGTTCCGCAGAGTAGTGGCGCTGGTAAGGCAGATAGAATGTACCGCCACATTCCCGTGCCAGGTCAATCAGGTCCTGGGTTTGACGGGCCTGCTTCGCGTTGCCCTTGGCATTCATCGCCTGGTTGAAGTAAAGCACGAAAGCGTAGGAGTCCTTTTTCGCGTAGGGCAGGGCGGATTTGTATTTGACAATGGAAAAGAGACCCACTTTGTTCGAGCAATCGAGGCCCACCCT
>JBBAPZ010000073.1:0-4397 GCA_040400605.1 Candidatus Sericytochromatia bacterium | reverse complement strand
GGGAAAATATCTACATCAACGGTTCGGTGCTGGGCCTTTCGAAAAAGGAAATCGACGAGAAGATCGACGAGATCATCGACTTTGCCGAGATCAGGGAATTCATCGACACGCCGGTGCAGAACTATTCATCGGGGATGCAGGTAAGGTTGGGATTCGCAGTTGCTACGGCGCTTGATCCGGATGTGCTGATTCTTGATGAGGTGTTGGCGGTAGGGGACGCAAAGTTCCGAAACAAGTGCTACAATAAGATTGGGGCACTTCAAAAAACATGTGCGGTCATATTTGTCTCGCACAGCATGAGTCAAGTCGCTCGCATCAGCTCTGCGGGGCTCTTTTTACAACGTGGTCGCGCTCATTATTCGCGCAGTATCGGAGACTCAATAAAGTTATATGAGTCTGCTCTCGTTTATGACTCTCCTTCTGAGGGGAGTTTCATGCAAACAGCTCATCCAGTTGAGCGTGTAACTGTTGATATTGGGCCGGAAGCGCCACTGAGATGGCAGGCGTCCCTCAACCTATCGATTGAACTGTGCTCTTCGTCTAAAATCACTGATCCGGTTTTCTACGGAGTCCTCTACGATGAGGGCGGAGCGGTCGTTGCCAGTTTTCAAGCGCGGGGGGAGAAAGCTATTTGCGCAGGTGAAAATCACATCATGATCGATGTATTCGCAATTCCTTTGGCTTCAGGGGTGTATCCCCTCAGCTTGGTCCTCAGTGAAGGTAATGGTCTGGAGCACTTGTTTTGGTCATACAAACAGGTGCGTGTTGCTATTGCCGAAAGTCCCGCTGGCGCTAGCCCTTGTCGCCTTAGGGCTGAAATAAGAGCGTGAGCCAGGACAAAGCAAGCTGTGAAACAGTTTTGCCATCGGCATCATGTTTGTAGATGTAGCTAAAATGAGCAGTAAACCCGGGTTTGGCGAAAACGAAGCGCACTCATGAAAAAAAACGCAATAGTCACGCATTTACGGCTAGGAACAATCGAAGAAATGTTCCGCTACAAGGATGAGGGGTTTTCTTTGCCTCCTTTTCCTGGCTACGACCCAGACCAGTGGGGCATCAAGGCTCACAATAGGCCTTGGGCTGTGTCCCGCATGAAACTCGGCCCCGGCGTAAGGATTATGGAGGTCGGTGGGGCTTACAGCACGCTTCCGAAGAAGCTGAGCGACGAGTTTGAGGTAGAGGCGTGGATCGGCGACGATTTTGGAGCATCGGTGAACGACACGGCGCTCTGGACGCGTTGGGGCAACCCGAGGGATTTGCCGCAAAAAAACAAGCCGGTGAAATATGTCTTTGAAGCAATGGGAACGTTTTCTTCGCAATATCCCAACGACTACTTCGACTATGTCTTTTCGGTGTCCACTTTGGAGCATATTCCCATGCAACAAATGCCGAATGTGTTCCGAGACATGCACCGTTGTCTGAAGGTCGGGGGTAAGCAAGTGCACACGATTGATGTTACTGCAGCCTTACCTTTGCGTGGTGTGGTTGTCGCCCGCCTATTCCAAAAATATCCGATTCTCAAGCGGTTGCTTCCGATGGAAGATCTTAACCCGCTTAGGCCTTGGGTTGAGGCGTTACGGCAAGCTGGTTGTGACGTTGTGGCCGCCGAGCCAAATGTCACGGAGTTGCTGAGTCGAGAGATCTTAGTGGAGTCTCCGGATGTCGTTTACAGGTATTATCCGCCAGTCAATCGAACCAAGCCTTACAGACCATCTGCAACCCTCTTAGTCGAAATAGAAAGGACGGCGTGAGTTTCTGGAGTCGCCTCAAAAAAAGAGTGAAGCGCCGTCCGCTGCGCTTCGATGAAGTGTTATCCGTAGACAGGATGATGGGTGCCACAGCTGAGGGTGTAATGGTTGATGTCGGCGCCCACTTCGGCGAGTCGTTGCAGCCGTTTGCCAAGCGAGGTTGGCGCATCGTGGCGTTTGAGCCCGACACCCATGAGGGCAAACATGCAGCCATCAAGGCCCGGCTCAATGAAAGATCTGATCTTTTCACTTGCGCGCTCTCCAATAGCGAGGCTGAAAGCAGTGCTTTTTATGTGAGCGAAGTTTCCACCGGTATTTCCGGTCTGCTGCCTTTTCATCCGTCGCATACCTCTGCAGCCCGCGTGCCCGTGAGGATGTTGCGTGGCGTGCTAAGTGAGTTGGGTATCGATCGCGTGAACTTCCTCAAAATTGACACGGAGGGGAATGACCTGCTTGTGCTGCAAGGGTTGGATTGGGCTGTTAGGCCGGATGTTATTCTTTGTGAGTTCGAAGACTCGAAGACGAAGCTTGCGAACTACGACTACCGAAATCTAGGCGACTATTTGATGTCGGGTGGCTACCGCGTGTTTGTTTCAGAATGGTATCCCATTAAACGTTATGGCGTGGAGCATTCGTGGCGCCGGCTGTGTTCTTACCCGTGTAAACTCAAAGATACCAACGCTTGGGGTAACTTTATAGCCGTGGTTCCCGAGCGTGCTGATGAGTTCCTCACGACGGTAAAAAGCTTTGGTGTCCTGTCGGAGTAACAGCCAACTTGGCCCTTTGCCTTTGGCAACCTAACAACTTGCCAGCCCGCGTTCATTAGTCCTGCGATGAAAGTTGACACTATTGCCTTAATGCCGCTTAAAGCGCACAGCGAACGGGTTTCGGGCAAAAACTTCCGCTCGTTCTCTGGGAAGCCGCTTTTCCGATGGATGCTCGATACGCTTCTGGCCACCGAGGACGTTGATTTGATCGTCATCAACACTGATGCGAGGGCCGAATTGGAGGCAAACGGTCTTGAGCCGAATCCACGGATACTGGTCAGAGAGAGGAAGCCTGAATTGTGCGGAGATTTCGTCAGCATGAATGCCGTGATTGCCGATGATGTGGAGAATGTTCCTGCGGATACCTACCTGATGACGCACACAACCAACCCTTTGCTGAGCCGCGCAACCATTGTTGCCGCACTGGCGGCGTACAAAGAGGGGCTTGCTAACGGAACTTGTGATAGCTTGTTCACGGTAAACCGGTTCCAGACGCGGTTTTACCGTGCCGACGGTTCCGCAGTGAATCACAACCCCGCTCAACTTCTCAGGACGCAGGACCTCGAGCCGTGGTATGAGGAAAACTCGAATCTATATGTTTTTTCCGCTGAGAGCTTTCGAAAGACCGGGGCGAGGATCGGGACCAAGCCTATCCTTTTTGAGACGCTGAGAAAGGAGTCGATGGATATCGACGACCAAGACGGA
This sequence comes from Candidatus Sericytochromatia bacterium, assembly GCA_040400605.1. GTDB lineage: Bacteria > Cyanobacteriota > Sericytochromatia > S15B-MN24 > JAQBPE01 > JBBAPZ01. The sequence goes on along the minus strand of JBBAPZ010000073.1, from coordinate 1,177 downwards.
TGGGATATTGCGGAAGCCGTAGCCAAAGCGCGCTCCTGAGGCTGGGGAGTAAGTCGGTTACTCGATTCACGAGATGTCGTCTCCGGTCGCCAGCGTTTCGCTCGTTGTCCGCACCTATAACGAAGAGCGCTATCTGGACCGGGTCCTCGCTGCGGCACGAAGTTGCGGCCCACTTCTGACCGAAATCGTTGTCGTCGACTCCGGATCAAGTGATGCAACGTTGGACATTGCCAAGGCGCACGGAGCGAAAATCGTCTGCATCGAAAAAGCGGAGTTCAGTTTCGGCCGCTCGTTGAATCTTGGTTGTGCAGCCGCAAAGGGTGAAGTTGTGGTGTTTCTTAGCGGCCACTGTATTCCGGCGGACGAAAACTGGCTGAAGAATTTGCTCCAGCCATTTTCAGACCCGCAGGTCGCAGGTGTCTATGGTCGGCAAGTGGGGGGAGAGGGCACAAAATTCAGCGAGGCAAGAGTGTTCGAGAAATACTACCCTTTGATGGAAGCGAGCCAAGGTGCCGCCTTCTGCAATAATGCGAATGCTGCTCTGCGGAGGTCAGTCTGGAACAGGTTTAAATTCGATGAGCAGCTTACCGGACTGGAAGACATTGCCATGGGCAAGAAGCTCACTGAAGCAGGATTTCGTATCGCTTATGCTCCTGAAGCCAGCGTCATCCACTTGCACCACGAATCGTGGGCGCAGGTGCGGAGGCGTTACGAGCGCGAGGCTATCGCGCTACGGCACATCAATCCGGGGTTGCACCTGTCGCTTGTGGAAGCCGGCGCTTGTTTTGCTTCGGCATGCTTTTTGGATTTTTGCGCTGCGATAAGAAACGGCATCGGAGTTTCACGTGCGCCCGAAATTGTTCTTTATCGTCTGCACCAGTTTGCGGGAAGTTGGCGCGGCAGCCGCGCTCACCGGGAACTGGGCGCGCGAGAAAAGATGACCTATTTTTTCCCGTTTAGGCAATGACCAAGATTCTTTGCACATGCCCGCCTATGATCAGGGCGATCGACATCCTCAAGGATGAGTTTGCTCGTCGCGGGGCGGAAGTGGTCTGTCCCGAATTCAGGCAGACTTTGTCCGTTTCTGAGTTGCTGCAGCTGGTGCCGCAGCATGACGGCTGGATCATCGGTGACGACCCGGCAACTGTGGAAGTATTCCGTGCTGGGAAAAACGGGC
>JBBAPZ010000072.1:0-4494 GCA_040400605.1 Candidatus Sericytochromatia bacterium | reverse complement strand
GGTTGGCGGCTTTGGCCCCGGCCAAGAAGGCATCGTTGCGCGATTCGTCACGCAAAAAGAACGGAATGTTCATGCGCGAGCGGCAGTTTTGGGCGACCTTGTTCACGTAAAGGCTGGAACTGTCTAGAAAGTCGTACAGCAGCTGTGCCTTTGCGATGTTGCGCTTTTCCATGGCGGCAATACCACCTTGTTGTTTGAGCCACTGGAACACCAAGCCAGCGATGTAAATGCTGTAAGTGGGTGGTGTGTTGTACATGGACTGGTTGTCTGCTACTTGCTTGTAGTCGAAGGCACTTGGGCAATGCTGCTGGGCATGTCCGATCAAGTCCTCTCGCACGATGACCAGGGTCAGTCCAGCAGGGCCAAGATTTTTTTGTGCACCACCAAATGCCAGCCCCACACGCGACCAATCAACCGCGCGTGATGCGACATGCGATGAAAAGTCCACCACCAAAGGGGCATCGCAACCCATGGCCTTGAGGTCGGGCAGGTCGTGAAACTCAACGCCGTGGATGGTTTCGTTGCCACAAATGTGCACGTATTGACTGTCTTTACCGACTTGCCAGCTGGCGGGCGAGGGCAGGGTGGTGAAGCCATCAGCTTGCGAGCTGGCCGCGATACGGGCTTGTCCGTATTTGCCCGCTTCCTTGAAGGATTTCTGGCTCCAGCTACCGGTTAGCACAAAATCCATAGCCCCGCCTTGCGACAGGTTCAATGGAACGATGGCGTTTTCGGCCAAGCCGCCGCCTTGCATGAACAGGATCTTGAAGTTTGCAGGCACCGTCAGCAGTTCACGCAAGTCGGCCTCGGCCTGTTCGTAAATGCTGATGAATTCCTTGCCGCGGTGGCTCATCTCCATCACGCTCATGCCCGAGCTCCGCCAGTCCAGCATCTCTGCTGCAGCTTGCTGCAAGACGGCCTCGGGCATCACGGCAGGGCCCGCCGAAAAGTTGAAAGCACGCCCCATCGTTATTCCGCCGCAGTTGTGCCGTCATCCGGCGTGGCATCGGTATCACCCGCTTCGCCTTCGGACACGTTGGCATCGTTTTCGACGATCCGTTGCAGGCCTGACAGCTTGGCCCCTTCATCCAGACCGATCAAGGTCACACCTTGAGTGGCACGGCCCAGTTCGCGGATTTCGGATACGCGTGTACGCACCAAAACACCCGTGTCGGTGATCAGCATGATCTCGTCGTCAGCGTGAACCAAAGTGGCGGCTACCACTTTGCCGTTGCGTTCGGATTGCTGAATGGCGATCATGCCCTTCGTGCCACGGCCATGGCGTGTGTACTCAGTGATGCTGGTGCGTTTGCCGTAACCATTTTCGGTGGCTGTCAGCACACTTTGTGTTTCGTCACCCGCCACGAGCATGGCGATCACGCTTTGGTTTTCTTCGATCATCATGCCGCGCACGCCGCGGGCGCTACGCCCTAACGGGCGCACGTCATTTTCGTCAAAGCGCACCGCCTTGCCACCGTCGCTAAAAAGCATCACATCGTGTTTGCCGTCGGTCAGCGCTGCGCCGATCAAGAAGTCCCCTTCGTCCAAATTGACCGCAATGATGCCGCCTTTGCGGGGGTTGCTGAATTCATCCAATGAGGTCTTTTTGACCGTACCCATGGACGTGCCCATGAAAACGTACTGGTTTTCCGGGAAAGTGCGTGCCGCGCCAGTCAGGGCCAGAACCACGTTGATTTTTTCACCTTCTTGCAACGGGAACATGTTAACGATAGGTCGACCACGTGAGCCGCGTGAGCCTGCAGGCACCTCCCACACCTTGAGCCAGTAAAGACGGCCGCGGTTAGAGAAACACAACAAATAGTCGTGGGTGTTGGCAATGAAGAGTTGGTCAATCCAGTCGTCTTCTTTTGTGGCGGCTGCTTGTTTGCCACGTCCGCCACGCTTTTGTGACCGGTATTCGCTGAGCGGCTGGCTCTTGATGTATCCGCCGTGCGACAAAGTCACAACCATATCGGTCGGGGTGATCAAGTCTTCGGTGGACAGATCTTGTGCGCTGTGTTCGATCTCGCTTCGGCGAGCGCCAATTTTGGTTTGACCAAATTCCTGACGCACGGTGCCCAACTCATCGCCAATGATGGTCGACACGCGCTCAGGCTTGGACAAAATATCCAGCAGATCTTCGATCTCGGACATGACCTCTTTGTATTCGGCCACGATTTTGTCTTGCTCCAAGCCCGTCAGGCGCTGCAAGCGCATCTGCAAAATCTCTTGCGCTTGCGTGTCAGACAGGCGGTACAGACCATCTTGGCCCAGGCCGTATTCGCGCTCCAGGCCTTCGGGACGGTAGTCGTCGGCGTTGATGACTGAGCCATCGCCCTTGGCCCGCGTCAACATGGTGCGAACCATCTGGCTGTCCCAGGCACGGTTCATCAGTTCGACCTTCGCCATGGGGGGGGTAGGTGCACCGCGGATGATGGCAATGAAGTCGTCAATGTTGGCCAAGGCCACGGCCAAGCCCTCCAGCACATGACCACGGTCTCGTGCTTTGCGCAACTCAAACACAGTGCGGCGTGTGACCACTTCCCGGCGGTGCTGCAAGAACACCTGGATGAGGTCTTTCAGATTGCATAACTTGGGTTGCCCATCAATCAAGGCCACCATGTTCATGCCAAAGGTGTCTTGTAACTGAGTTTGCTTGTAAAGGTTGTTCAGCACCACTTCGGGCACAGCACCGCGCTTGAGTTCGATCACCAGGCGCATGCCCGACTTGTCAGACTCATCTTGGATGTGGCTGATGTCTTCAATTTTCTTTTCGTGGACCAACTCGGCCATGCGCTCTTGCAGGGTCTTTTTGTTGACCTGATACGGCAATTCATCGACCACGATGCACTGCCGTTGTCCTTTGTCGATGTCTTCAAAGTGGCACTTGGCCCGCATGATCACGCGACCGCGGCCGGTGCGGTAGCCGTCCTTGACGCCGGTCATGCCGTAAATGATGGCGCCAGTCGGGAAATCGGGTGCAGGCACGATTTCCATCAGTTCGTCGATCGACGCTTCCGGGTTACGCAGCAAATGCAAACAAGCATCCACCACTTCATTCAAGTTGTGCGGCGGGATGTTGGTGGCCATGCCCACAGCGATACCGCCAGAGCCGTTGATCAGCAAGTTAGGCAGGCGCGAAGGCAGCACCAGTGGCTCTTTTTCCGAACCGTCGTAGTTGGGGCCGAAGTCGACGGTTTCCTTGTCGATATCGCCCAACATTTCGTGGGCGATTTTGGCCAAACGGATTTCTGTGTAACGCATCGCAGCCGCGTTATCGCCATCGACCGAGCCGAAGTTGCCTTGGCCGTCCACCAGCATGTGACGCATTGAAAAGTCTTGCGCCATGCGCACGATGGTGTCGTACACCGACTGGTCGCCATGCGGGTGGTATTTACCAATCACGTCACCCACGATACGGGCTGACTTTTTATAGGGGCGGTTCCAGTCGTTGTTCAACTCATGCATCGCGAACAAGGCGCGGCGGTGTACCGGCTTCAAGCCATCGCGGGCATCAGGCAAGGCACGACCCACGATCACACTCATGGCGTAATCGAGGTAGCTGCGCCGCATTTCCTCTTCTAGACTGATGGGCAGTGTTTCTTTGGCAAACTGGGTCATAAAGATAGAGGGTGTAGAAAACGCGATGGGAAACCAAGATTTTAGGTGCAAGCGGGTGTCTCAAATATGCAACGTTTTTAATTCATTCCAGTTATGCCAACTGCCAGCGTTAGCCATTTCACGAATCATCCGACGGTCTATGGCACAATATTTATCAACGGATCGGGTGATGGTCACCTGAAACGTACCCTTTTCGCAGCGAGTCTGCTGCTATATCCCTCAAGAGGAAGACCATGAAAAAATTTAACAAATTGGCGATGCTGGTTGCCTCCGCAGCTCTCGTAACAGCAGCAGGTGCTCAGACTGTTGACAACTGGCGCAACGGCTCCGGCGATCTGGTGTGGAAAAACGGTACCCAAGAACTGTGCTGGCGTGATGCCAACTGGACACCTGCAACTGCCGCTGTTGGCTGTGATGGTGCCATCGTCGCTCCTAAGGCTGCTCCTGCTCCAGCACCCGCTGCTGCTGCAGCCCCTGCGCCAAAACCAGCGCCAGCGCCAGCACCAGCACCCGCTGCAGCCACCAAAGTGACCTACGCTGCTGATGCATTCTTTGATTTTGACAAATCTGTATTGAAAGCAGAAGGCAAAGCCAAGCTGGACGACCTGGTTGGTAAAGTCAAAGGCATCAACTTGGAAGTCATCATCGCTGTGGGTCACACTGATTCTGTCGGCTCTGATGCTTACAACCAGAAACTGTCGGTCAAGCGTTCCGACGCTGTGAAAGCGTATTTGGTGTCTAAAGGCATTGAAAAGAACCGCGTTTACACCGAAGGCAAAGGCGAAAAGCAGCCTGTGGCTGACAACAAGACTTCCGCTGGCCGTTCCAAGAACCGCCGCGTTGAAATCGAAGTGGTCGGTACACGCCCTAACT
>JBBAPZ010000071.1:1644-4519 GCA_040400605.1 Candidatus Sericytochromatia bacterium | reverse complement strand
GGGTAACTACACCGTCACCGATCAAGCCACCACCACCGCCGACATCACCAAGAAGAATGTGACCCTGGCCAGCATCACCGCCGCCAGCAAGACCTACGACGGCAGCACTGTGGCCAGCATCACCGCTGGCGCCATCGCCACCGGCGTCGGCTCTGAAACTCTGGCCATCAGTGGCTCGGGTTTGTTCAGCGACAAGAACGCTGACTCCGGCAAAACCGTCACCGTCTCCGATGTCACCGCACTGACCAAGTCCAACGTCGTGGCCACCGGCGGCGACTGGGCCAACTACAACTTGACCACCACCGGTGAGATGACCACCACGGCCGACATCGTCAAGAAAGATGTGACGCTGGCCAGCATCACCGCTGCCAGCAAGACCTATGACGGCAGCACTGTGGCCAGCATCACCGCTGGCGCCATCAGCGGCACCGTGGGCACCGAGACCCTGGCCGTCAGCGGCTCGGGCAGCTTTGACACCAAGAACGCAGGCAACGGCAAGATCGTCACCGTCGCTGACGTCGCGGCGCTCACCAAAGCCGACGGCACTGGCGCCTGGTCCAACTACAACCTCACCACCACCGGCAGCAAGACCACCACGGCCGACATCGCTAAAAAGAATGTGACGCTGGACAGCCTGACTGCGTCCAACAAGACCTACGACGGCAACACTGACGCCACAATCATCGAATTGGGTAGCTCGGATGTGTTTGTAGGCGACAGTGTCACCTTCAGCCAAACAGGTGCCAAGTTTGCCGATCGCCACGTGGCCAAGAACGGAAGTGGCAACGTGATTGAAAAAACAGTTTCTGTCAGTGGCATTGCCATCAATGGCGACGACGCCGGCAACTACGCCCTGGTCCACGACACTGCTACGACCACGGCCAAGATCACGCCCAAGGCCTTGACCTTGGCTGCGGTCACCGACAGCAAGACCTATGACGGTAATGCCGTGTCCTCAGGGGTGGTCACAGCTCTTGCTTTGGAGAGTGTGGACACCGTCACGGCCACCCAATCGTTTGCCAGCAAGGATGTGATGGGCACCAATGCATCCACACTGCAGGTCAACAGCGGCTTCAAAATCAACGACAGCAATAACGGCAACAACTACTCCGTCAGCACCACCATTGCGGCAGGCACGATCAGCCAAAGAGCGCTGACCGTTACCGCCAATGATGACGCAAAGTTTGTCACGCAAGCCGATGCCAGCAACTTCAATGGTGTGAGTTACAGCGGATTTGCAGGCCTAGAAGACGCCAGCGTGCTGGGCGGAACGCTGAACATCACCCGCACCAACGCCAGCACCAACGTGGGTGCTGGCACCTACGCAGGCACGCTGGAGGCCAGTGGTTTGACATCGAACAACTACAGCATCAGCTATGCCAAGGGCAATTTCACCATCGTGCCTGCGAACAAGTTGTTGATCCGCACAACGAATATCTCGACGGTTTACGGCACAGCGCCGACATACGAGACCACAGCACAGTATCTCGACCGCAACAATGTGATCCATACGCTCGGTCAGAGCATCGATGGCAGCACATACACATTCAGCGATGGTGCGGGTGGTTCCGTAGCGACAGTCCTTAAGCCCTACACCGTGAGCGGCAGCACAACAGTGGCAGCAGGTGTGAGCACGACTGGCAACACGGTGGTGGGAAGTTACAGCATCCTAGACACCAACCCGGCCATCACGGGGTCGAACTTTGTGGGCTCGCCGGTGTATGTGGGCAACCTGACCGTCACGCCCAAGCCACTGACGGCCGCCATGGCCGCCAGCAGCAAGGAGTATGACGGCGGCGTATCGGCCACGGTGTCGGGCTCATCGGCTCAGATTGTGACGGACGACAAAGTCAGCTTTGCCAACACCAGCGCGACCTTCGACACGAAGAACGCAGGTACAGGCAAGACCGTATCGGTCACAGGCATCAGCATCAGCGGAGACGATGCCGCCAACTACGCCTTGCAAAACACGACGGCCAGCACCACCGCCGATGTGACGCCCAAAGCCATCACCTTGACCTCTGGCAATGTGAGCAAGACCTATGACCGTGGCTTGACTTACACCACCAAAACGGCTGACCTGGACACATTGAGTGCCCAGCTGATCAGTGGAGACGTTGTGATTGCAGCCACCATAAAATTCGGGAACAAGAATGCTGGCAGCAGTAACAAGACAGTGTCGTTGGACGCGGTCACCATCAGCGACGGCAACAGTGGCGGCAACTATAGCGTCACGCGGGCGGGCAATACCACCAGCACCATCACGCCTAAGGCGATCACCCTGACGGCAGGCAGCGTGAGCAAGATCTATGACGGCGGAACGACCTACACCACGAAGACGGCAGATCTAAATGCGTTGACTGCACAGTTGATTAGCGGTGACGGCGTGAGCGCTGCGACCATCAGCTACACCGACAAGAATGCTGCGAGTGGTAGCAAAGCAGTGACCTTGGATGCGGTGACTCTGAGCGATGGCAATGGCGGTGGAAATTACACCGTGACGCGAGTAGGTAACTCCACCAGCACGATAACGGCCAAAAATCTAACAGCGGCCTATACGGCCGACAACAAGGTGTACGACGGCAGCACGGCAGCGACCGTGTTGGGGTCGTCTAGCGATATCGTCTCGGGCGACATGGTGAACTTTGCCAACAGCAGTGCCACGTTTGACAACAAGAACGTGGGCACAGGCAAAGCGGTTTCGGTGTCCGGCATTGCGATCAGCGGAGATGATGCAGGCAACTACGCTTTGCAAAACACCTCGGCCAGCACCACTGCCAATGTGACTGCAAAAGCCTTGACAGCTGCCTATACGCCCAGCAACAAGGTGTACGACGGCAGCACGGCAGCGACCGTGTTGGGGTCGTCTAGCGAT
>JBBAPZ010000071.1:0-1544 GCA_040400605.1 Candidatus Sericytochromatia bacterium | reverse complement strand
CCACGTTTGACAACAAGAACGTGGGCACAGGCAAAGCGGTTTCGGTGTCCGGCATCGCCATCAGTGGAACCGATGCGGGCAATTACGCCCTGCAAAATACGACAGCGAGTACGAGTGCTGATGTTTCGAAGAAAGACGCCAGCATCACGGGGGCCACCACCAATGTGACGTACAACGCTGCAACGCAGACGCAAGATGCGGCCATGTTGTCGGGCTTTGTCGCCTCAGATATGAGCAACGGTACCGTGGCTGCCACCGGTCTGGCCACAGGTCGTAATGCAGGCACCTATGCCTCGAACCTGTCGGCCATTGGCGCGGATGTGGGCAACTACAACGTGACGGTGACGAACGCCAATTTGGTGGTGGGCAAGAAGAGCCTGGTTTTGGCTGCTGGCACCGACAGCAAGACCTACGATGGCACGACCAACTCCAAAGGCACGGTCTCGGCGGCTGCCTTGCAAGGCGAAGACACCATCACGGCCAGCCAATCGTTTGCCAGTAAAGACGTCATGGGCGCCAACGGCTCGACTTTGCTGGCCAACAGTAACTACACCATCAACGATGGCAACAGCGGTAACAACTACAGCGTCAGCACCAGCGCGGCCTCGGGCACGATCACCCCAGCGCCGTTGACCTTCATCGGGACAAAGGTGGCTGACAAGAACTACGACGGCACGACTCGGGCCAGTGTCACGGCTGGAACGATTTCTGGCTTGGTGGGCAACGAAACTTTGCGCATTGCCCAGACGGATGGTGAGTTTGAATCGTCCTCACCTGGTCCTAACAAAAGAGTCAACGTGGTCTACCGCCTGGCGAATGGAGAACATGGCGGATTGGCCAGCAATTACACCTGGGCGCCAGTTATCTCGACAGCTCAAATTTTCGGTCTAGCCAAGGACCAACGTTACAAGCCAGAGGTTCCTTCATCGAGCGCAATCAGTCGTGTGAGATATCTCGGTTTCAACGGCATGTCCGGCGCTGCTGTGTCCAGTCTGTTCCTTGCCCCGTGGTTGAGCCAAAGCAGTCTCTGCACAGCGTCACGGCTTGAAAACTGTATCTGCGAGTCAGCCGAAGATCCGATGGTTGAATTTTGTGTTGCGCCAATCAGCAATGCCGCCAAGTAAACAATCTTTTTTAAAAATGAAATCAGCATTCACTCCCATTGGCTTGTTGTGCAGCGTATTGAGCGCAGTACCCGTGACAAGCGCAGCACAATCCATCAACCCCTCTGTGCAACAAAGCATTGAGCAGTCAACGCAGCTTTTACGCGACCGAACCCGACCCAAAGCCTTGGCACAAGTTGACCTTCTGGGGCTGCAGTCCGAAGCAGCAATTGATCTGCTGACGTCCGTTCAGGTGCAGGGTGATTTGTTGAAAAAAGACATCGAGGCGTACTGGAAAAACTGGTTGGGCCAGCCGGTGTCCGCAGAGCAGCTTCAAGCATTTCACAGCTGGTTTTATGAAAAAGCCCGCCATGCAGGTTTCATGGCTTATGCGCAAACACAGACGGTGAATCAGGGGCAAGGTCAAAGCTTGATCATTCA
>JBBAPZ010000070.1:3231-4559 GCA_040400605.1 Candidatus Sericytochromatia bacterium | reverse complement strand
TACAAAGTCGACCTCCCCGACGAGAAGATTGCGCGGATGCTGGACTGGGACAAGCCGCTGAGTCAGCAGACGAAAGCTGTAAGGGACTATTTTGAGCCCTTAACTGCAAAACGGCGCGCCGTTGATGCCCAAGCGGCTGGCCCTGAATGGGGCGATCTTGCTGGTCCTCAAAACTATGACCCCACGGGGGGAGAGTTGCTGCAACTGCTTGGCAATGTTGATCGCATGGATGCTGCTGCAGTTCTTTCTGGAGGCACAGGCGGCGCACAAACTGCCGCTCTACTTCGTTCTGCAGGCATCCCCGGCATCCGCTACTTAGACGCCAGCAGCAGAGGCGTGGGCCAAGGCACCAGCAATTTCGTAGTGTTTCCTGGCGAGGAAGCGGCGTTGACTATCCTCGAGCGCAACAACGAGATCATCAACGCGCTGCGCAAGCGCAAAAACTGAGATGCACGACCCCGTCAATCACCCGTCGCACTACACCAGCCACCCCAGCGGGATAGAGGCGATACAGGTGACGGAGCGGTACGGGTTCAACATCGGGAACGCCATAAAATACTGCTTCAGGAGCGGCTCAAAGGTGGCTGCTGTTGAAGACCTGAAGAAAGGCGTTTGGTATGCAAGACGAGAGCTGGAAAATCTATCCTCTGGACGATCGGTACGAGGTGTCGTCTTTAGGACAAGTCAGAGCCAAAGCGACCGGGAAGATCAGGTCTCAGGTGCCTATCAAAAACCAGTACATGACTCTGATGTTTTCTTCTCCGAGGAAGCTTCGCTACGTTCACACGATGGTTCTGGAGACGTTTGTTTCGCTTCGACCGGGCGGCATGACTGCGTCGCACCTCAACGGGGATCGGCGGGACAACAGGGTTGCGAATCTCGCATGGGAGTCTTGCAAAGACAACATTGCGAGGAAAAAGCAGCACGGAACGGAGCCGCTTGGGGGCCTTCGCAAGGCGGCGAAATTGACAGAAGAGCAGGCGCGTTGGGCGAAGACATGCGGCCTGTCGGAATCAAAGGCCGCGGCTGTCGTCGGTGTTTGCAGGGCGCAAGTCAACCGCATACGCCGTGGGCTGAATTGGCAGCATATCTAGCCTATGAGACAGAGGCATGGCGTCGCGCTGCGGTTTATGGGCTTGCTGTTGGGTCGATTGACAGGGCGATCCAAGCGATCGAACAAGAAATTGATCGACTGAACCAGTGAAACTCCAAGAATACCAACCGCGGCCGGTATTCCTGCCGCTGCACAACAGAAGCAAACGCTGGGCGACTGTGGTTGCTCACCGGCGTGCGGGCAAGACGGTGGCGATGTGCGCGGACATCGTGAT
>JBBAPZ010000070.1:0-3131 GCA_040400605.1 Candidatus Sericytochromatia bacterium | reverse complement strand
ATGGACGAGACGGGCCAGATGCGCCCGAGCGTCTGGTACAGCGTCTTAAGACCGGCACTCAGCGACAGAAAAGGCTGGGCCATATTTGCCGGCACGCCAGCGGGCAAGAACTTTTTTTGGCAACTGCGAGAAGAAGCGCGGCTAAACCCGCAGACGCACATCCTGCTCGAGCTGCCAGCCAGTAAAACCGGCATTCTGGACGCCGAGGAACTGAGAGACGCCAAGGCGCAGATGACGCCCGAGGCGTATGAAACTGAGTACGAGATCAGCTTTGAGGCGGCGATACCTGGGGCGTATTACGCCAAGCAGATTGGCGAGCTGTACGGCATGGGCCGGATTGGCGAGCACAAGATCGACCCCAATCTGCCGGTCGACTTCGCGGCTGACTTAGGGTTTACGGATTCCTGCAGTTGGTGGGGTTGGCAGACAACGTATGACGGGTACAGGCTGATCGAGTTTTACGAGGCTGACGGCCAGCCGATTCAGCACTACATCGACTGGGTCAAGAGCAGGCCGTACAAGGTCGGTCAGGTCTGGCTGCCGCACGATGCCAAGGCGAAGAGCCTGCAGACAGGCAAGTCGATTGTTGAGCAGTTCCTGAGCAACGGCATTCGGCCGCAGATTGCGCCCGAGTTGAGCCTGCAGGACGGCATTGAGGCGGCCAGGCTGATCCTGAACAGGTGCTGGTTTGACGAGGCGAAGACGTATGATGGCATTGACCACTTGCGCGGTTACATGCGGGAGTGGGATGAGCGGACGCAGACGTTTAAGAGCAAGCCGAAGCACGATCAGCACTCTCATGCCGCGGATGCGTTTAGGTACTTTGCCTTGTCTGCGCGGCCGGTATCGCAAAAATCGCAACCCGGTTCTAGAATCGCTACACCGGGCGTTGCGACGTTCCAGTTCTGTCTCGACGACATTTGGGACTGTGGGCCCAAGGCCACGACAAGGATTGGGTGATGGAACAGACCGAAAAGATTGAGAGCGCGAGCGACTTTGACAACTCCCCGCAGGGGATGGCGCAGCGCTGGGGGACGGAAATTGAGGCGGCGAGGCAGGAGCTGCAGAAGTTTCACGACGACGCCAAGAGGATTCTGAGCCGGTATCTCGATAAGCGGGACACTTGGGCCACAGACGAGAGCCGCGTCAATCTGTTCTGGAGCACGATGAAGGTGCTCCTGTCGATGCTATACGCACGGCCGCCAAAGGCTGACGTCAGCAGGGCATTTCAGGACTTTGAGGACGACCAAGCGCGAGTGGCGTCGACGATGCTGCAGCGGTTGCTGAACCGCGGGTTTGAAGAGGATGTGAGTGCGTGGGATGCCGCAGTGCGCCAGGCCATTGAGGACTGGCTGATTGTGGGCATGGGCCAGATTTGGCTGCGCTACGAGGTTGAGACGGAGGTTGTGCCCGAGACGATTGACGCGATGACGGGCATGGTCGTGCCTGAGACTGAGCGGATCGTCAACGAGGACGCGCCTGTCGACTACGTTCACTTTGAGGACTTCTTCTGGTCGCCTGCCAGGACTTGGCAGGAGGTGCGCTGGGTTGCTCGGCGCGTCTACATGACGAAGGACCAGCTCGAGGCGCGGTTTGGCGAAGAGATTGCGCGTGTGGTGCCGATGGGCAAGATGTCCAAGGGCCAGAACGACCAGACGCCGAAGTACGACCCGTGGGCGCGTGCCGAGGTCTTTGAGATTTGGTGCAAGGAGAACAAGAAAGTCTATTGGTATGCCAAAGGCAGCGAAGTCATCCTAGACGTCAAGGACGACCCGTTGAGCCTTGATGGGTTCTTCCCGTGCCCTAAGCCGTTGGCGGCCAATGTCACGACGGCTAACTTCATGCCGCGTGCGGACTACATCTTTGCGCAGGATCAGTTCAACGAGCTCGATGAAATCAACACCCGCATCACCTGGCTGACTCGAGCGGCTAAGGTAATTGGCGTGTACGACAAGAGCGCTGACGGCATCCAGCGCATGTTCCAGCAGGCGTCTGAGAATCAGCTGATTCCGGTGGACAACTGGGCGATGTTTGCTGAAAGTGGCGGCATCAAGGGCAAGGTTGATTGGGTGCCGATTGACCAAGTCGTCAACGCCATCAATCAGCTGCGCGTCTATCGCCAGGACAAGACCCAGCAGATTTACGAGGTGCTGGGCGTCAGCGACATCATGCGCGGGAGCACTCGCGCAGGCGAGACGGCCACAGCGCAGCAGATCAAAGCGCAGTTTGGCTCGACGCGGATGCAGCTGCTGCAGTTCTACATCGCTGAGTGGATTTCTGAGGCACTGCGGATCAAGGCAGAAATCATTTGCCTGCACTGGCAGCCGCAGACGATCGTCAATCGCAGCAACATTGAGCGCACGCCTGATGCTCAGTTTGCGGGGCAGGGCATTGCTCTGCTGAAGGACGAGAAGGTTGCGCAGTACCGCATCAACGTCGAGGCTGATTCGATGGCCGCGCTTGACTGGGCGGCCGAGCGCGATGCTGCGGTGCAGTTTATGCAGGGCCTGGGCGCGTTCATCTCTCAGGTTGCGCCGATGGCCCAGCAGGTGCCTGAAGCGGGGCCTTATCTGTTGCGCATGATGCAGTGGGCGGTGAGCAAGTTCCGCGTGAGCACGCAGATTGAGTCGATTCTTGACCAGGCGGTCAATGGGATGCAGCAGTCGCTGATGGCGCCAAAGCAGCCTCCGCAGCCTGATCCTGACACCGTGATGAAGGTGCAGATTGAGCAGGCCAAGATTCAGAGCCAAGAGAAGATTGCGATGCTTGAGGCGCAGAAGGATCAGCAGATTGCTGGTCTGAAGGCGACGATTGAGCTGCAAAAGATTGAGATGAAGGCCAAGTTTGAACAGGTGTCGGCGCAGTACGACCAGCTCATGCAGATGATGAATCTGCGCACGCAGGCAGCGCAGACTGGCAACTTGATGAACGCCGTCAACGACATTGCGCAGTCGAGTGCTGAGGGCCAGCAGATGGTGGCGTCTCAGATTGCTGCGTTGATGGATCAGATGGCGCCGAGGCCAAGCCAGCAGATCGAGGTTGAGAGTCAGCAGACGCAGGTTGTGCCGCAGGGCATGGCGATGCTGCCGCAGCCGCAAACGCCAATGGGCACGATGTAATTGATGTGAGGC
>JBBAPZ010000069.1:2231-4858 GCA_040400605.1 Candidatus Sericytochromatia bacterium | reverse complement strand
ACGGCCAGCAATGCTTCTCTCATTTCGTTACCTCGTTTGCTTTCTTCGCGGCTCTCGACCGCTTTTCGCTTGCCCTGTTTCGGCAACGCCTGCACGCTGGGTCATCCGGCGCGTGGCATGGCGCGGGACCACGATTGCCCCCACCCTTGCGGGCGAGGGACGCGTTGCGTGCAATCTCAGAGCGGCGCTCTGGCGGCAAATGGCGCGTACTCATTGCTGGTACTCATTCCAGCGCGAACCATACGCCAGATCGGCTGATTTCCAGCGCGGGGCATCGTCGCCGATGGTGGCGCTAATTGCGGACATAGCCTCCATTCGCGTGCGGAGTTTACGCCGCCGGATCTCGTCGGTGATGTTGTGATGCTCGCGGAGGTTGTCCTGCTTGAGGCCACCGTTATAGTCGGCGGTTGCGTCAATGGCCGCAAGCCGGTCAACTAGCTCCGCCATCGTGCTGCCCTGTATCTGTGTTCTTTCTGTGACCGTCATTTTGTCTCCTGAGCGCGGGCTACGCGTCAATTTTCACGGGTCGTCCTGGCTTATGAATCACCAGCGCAGCTAAGGCGTGCCGCGTGATTACCACGCGCCCCTTGCGGTATCGCGCAATTAGCCGCGCTTCTTTAATGAGCTGCCGGACTCGCTGATGCGTGACTCCAAGATGTAGCGCGACTTCGTTCACGGTCATTGTCGTTACCTCTCTCTTTCTTTATGCCTGTGTTCAACGGTATCACATAAACGTTGCACGCGCAACAGTTTGGAGTTACTCCCTGTCACGCCGCTACGCTGCATCATGCTATTCTGGGGTTGCCTCCAAAGCGCACCCGGCCCCTTCACCGGGCATACTAACCGCCCACTTCCATCCCTCGGACGTGGGCGTTAGTGCTTCTGCGGCCCTGTTTCCTGTTTGCTTTTTTTTGTAGAGCCGCATGGCGGTAGGGACTGAGATGCCCAGCGTGTCCGCGACCTGTTTCCAGGTGATGCGCTGCGGACTATCCGCCAGCCGTCGCACCTGCCCCGGGGTGATGCTGACTCGGGGTCTGCCCCGGCTAATCAAACAGCACCTCCCCACCTAGCATGAGAGCCACCACGTCGCTAATCTTCACGCTGTCATCAGGTACCAGGTACCCGATCCGAAGCCCTGAAGGGTGCTTCAGGTCACAGATACAGGACGCTGATTTAGCTTTCCTGCGGGCCAGTGTTAGCGATTGCATGCACCGCGCCCGGAATGCAGGTTGCGCCATCGCTGGCATGTATTGCTGGTAGTAAAGGGTGTAGATTGGTTTGCGTTCGGTCGTCATTGTGCTTTCCTCATCTCCAGTTGGTCATGCGGCCCCGCCGCGAGGTACTCCGCCATGCGCTCCACGTCCGTCAGTACTGCTTTAATCGCGCTGAGACGGGCTGAGTGCTGCTCTCTGGCTCTCTCCCATGCGCCAGCTTCGAGCGGGTAGTAATCGCGCCCGTTAGGCCCGTTGTTGGCCATCACCTCAAGGGCGTCACGCAGGGCACGGGCGATGTCGCATTGATCGGCCAGCAAGTCATCGCCGCAGGTGCCATTGAGGTGGATCAGGGGGAATTGCATTAGGAGCCAACCTTCGTAATAACGTGGCTCTCAATGTGCAGCTTGGCCGCGTCGAGCGAGCACGGCTCAGGTATCAGCCCCGAGTACGAATCATCAGAGTTGGCACCAAATGAGCAGGTGAAGTTCCAGAGGTTCACGCCAGTCGGAACGAGTTCACGGGCGTCGTTCATTCG
Source organism: Candidatus Sericytochromatia bacterium (assembly GCA_040400605.1). Classification (GTDB taxonomy): domain Bacteria; phylum Cyanobacteriota; class Sericytochromatia; order S15B-MN24; family JAQBPE01; genus JBBAPZ01. The sequence goes on along the minus strand of JBBAPZ010000069.1, from coordinate 3,109 downwards.
CAACTGTTCGCGCAGGTGAAGGATTATCCGCCCCCTGCCGACCTTAACGCTATGGCAGTCGAGAGGCTTTTCCCCGAAAGCCCAATCGTGCGGGCTCCACTCGCCAACGCCGATAGACATGAAATCCCGCTTTTCAATCCTGCGCATGTTACCTTACCTCCAAAGTCATCTGAGCCGCCGGAGCGAACCCATAAATCGTGTTATAGACCAGCACCGAAACAGGCCCGTCTAAGTTTGCGCGTTCCGCCCAGCGTTCCGCCTGCTGGACATAAGAGAAACGCAGCATGCCGGACTGTGGCGCGTGGTCGCGGCTGTAATCGGGGTAGATATAGCTCTGCGGTGTCATATCGTGCAATACCTCGAGTTCGCCCCAACCTTCGCGAGGTTGGCAACGTTCACCGTATCGGGGAAGTCCCCGTCCCACTGGATTGTTGCGAGGGTCCAATCAGGCGTGGGGGACTCGAGAGCCACCACCACACCGCGAGCGTGCCCGATAGCGCCTGCGACCTGGCCTGTGGATTGCAACCACTTCGCGCTATAGGCGACCTTGTCGCCGACTTCAACTGTGAATGTGCTTTTCATGTCCGCTCCTAGTGTCCGCAGCAGGGGTAGTCTTCGCAGCGGCAGGGCGTGCTGAAATGAGCGCAGCCGGAACGATCAGTCCCGAGATAGCCCCGCGACCGTCCGCCAACTTTCCGCAGCCCCCCGGCAGCAAGTGCCGCCGCCGCCGCCGCGTTATGGTCGGGTACCATCCACGCCTGTGCTGCCTTATCCCATCGCCCGCCCAATGCGTGCAACTCGGCACGTACGGGGTATGTGTTGCCTGTTATCGCGACCATGTCGCCTCCAAAGCGTGCCGGGATTGTGACCGACTATCC
>JBBAPZ010000069.1:0-2131 GCA_040400605.1 Candidatus Sericytochromatia bacterium | reverse complement strand
TTACACCCTGAGATGTCAGAATGCAATCAAAAATGTGTTAGTCAATCAGATAAAACACCGTCGCCCAGGTGACGACAACCGCGACCCAGAGGGTCACATATGCGATGGCGCGGAACATCAGGCCACCGCCTGATGATGCAATCCACAAGTGGGGTGAGTGCAGGCGCAGCGATTGACGAACCAAAGTTGCGCGCCATCAATCAGTTTGACCAACGAGGAATCTTTCATATTGACCACGCAGCCAACGTCCAACAATAGTCCGGCGGACGCAAGAGCCTGGCTCAAACTCTCAGACTCAGCGAAAATATAGTTTGTTTTTGGGTTGATAAGTATCATGATGTCTCCTGTTAACTCCCGAATGTTCCGCCGACCCGTTGCCGTGCGGTCTGTGGTGTCCAGCGTTGCTCTGCCACCGGGGTGCAATCACCGCGCAATGCGGTATAGCCACACGTGGTGCAATATCCATACGTTGCGATATCACCGAAATGATCGCGATTGTGGCGTGCGGCCTGAAGCTTGGCGGAATTAGCCTCAGCCTCTGCCAACGTCTCAAATTCGCGTTTATCTTCTGTCGTAAACATCAGGCCACCACCTCCACGACGACAGTTTGCAGGAACTCTTGCAGTTTCTGAACGCGAGCCTCAAAGGAAAGTCCTCGAACATCGATCGCGCTGAATGGTAAGGTGCTGAAATCGTGAAGCCCTTTAGCTCCGCAGAGCTTGTAGCCGTCAATTCCGCCCCGATTCTTGCGAATATCTTTTTGCCCATAGGCAACAATCTGGCCTGGCTCTGCCTGGAACTCAAAAATACCTTCAGATCCGGCGGTACCATCCCATGTCACGAAGTTGTAATCCTTCGTCAGCATCTTTCCTTGGGGAATGCCCATCCACGGTTTGCCATACCGTCTCTCGTTATAGCTGGTAGTCCGTCTCGTGTAGTTCGTCATTTCGTCTCCCAATGCTTGCCCGGACTTGTGACCGGGACTGTCGCATTAAACCCCCGTAGGGGTCCACTCTGCGTTCCTAATACTTCATTTGCCGCATCACCCAAGCGGCATCAGAACCAGTGCGACGCGTGGCCAGGAATTGCGCTGCCCGTGGGTCTGTATCGCGTGTCAGATGCTGCAATGCTGCAAACAGAACATCGAATGCCATATGATTACGTGAGCCATTGGGACCGTACCAATCGCCCGTTTCGCGCATCGCTTTGTTAAGTACGTCTACTGCTGACATATTCTCTCCTCATCAGTGCCGGATTAACCGGACAGACGGGCCTAGGCCCGTTTCGGAGTGCTTAGAAGGTTATTTAGTACCTCCAATCTGGACAAATCCGCCACTGGTCAACTTTTTGGCGTCACCCTTAGTAGACAGCCCGACGATGACCCCAACAGGGTCCAGAAAGCGCAGGTCCGATTCGTCACCATTGATAACCGGATAGCCGTGCCATGTGGCCGGAAGTGAACCTGAGAACACCACGGCAACATTGATACCGTGCCGTAAGGCGTCAATGCATGCCGGCAAGTTGGTGCCTGAAAATGAAAACGTCAGGTGATAGTTAGCCGTCACACGTTTCCACGGCGCAGGTAGTTTAGTGTAGTCGTAGAAATCGACTTCAGGGAATTTTGCCGCAAGTGCCCGCGCAAGTTTCCATTCGTCCGAGGTGCCATTTAGACGAACGCAAGGTTTCAGGTTACGCTTGGCAGCTAAAACGATGAGACGATAGATATCAGTTTCCAGTGCTGCCATGAATGATTTCGGATCACGCAGGTACCATAAAGTCTTAGCAATCCGGGCCCGTTTGATGCTGGGGAACACGCCTGCCATACCAGCACCATACAGGCATGCTAAACGGCATTCCGCTGACGCCATAGGGCACAAATCACGTCCGCCAGCTTCAGTGGATGGTGCCAGATACAGGATACCCGTTAGGTACCCTTTTTTGTTGCCTTTGATTGTCTTGGCGTCAGATTCAACCGACAGTAATTCAAGTTTTGTCATGCTGGTACCTCCAAAGTACCCGTAAACTAGTCTATCACAATAGCGTCAAAAATAGAACTGTGAGGGTTAATCAACCGCCACATGTACCACTTCAGAGCCATTAGGGAGCTCTGCGAGAACAACCGAGATCATAT
>JBBAPZ010000068.1:2898-4931 GCA_040400605.1 Candidatus Sericytochromatia bacterium | reverse complement strand
TGTAGAGCCCCAACTGAACATCTTTGCTGTCCTTGTAGCGGCCATTCCAACCCTCCGATGGCGTGTCTGTCTCCCAGACTAAAGCGCCCCAGCGGTTGAAGATTTGTAGCGAATAGTTGCCGATGATATCGACATTCGAGAACACCGGTAAGAAGACGTCATTGATGCCATCGCCGTCTATTGTGATGCTGTTTGGCACATATACATTCAGCATCTCGATGAGCGTAAAGACTGCACTAGCAGTGTCTACACAGCCGTTCGTGTCAGTTACCGTTAGCGTCACTAAGTAGTCTCCAGGTGTTTGATCTGGGAAGTAATGCGTTGGGCTCTCCAATACAGAGTTCGGACTACCATCGCCAAAGGTCCAGAAGTTGTTGCTGATGGCTCCCAAAGAGTTGTTGTTGAGTTCCAATGCACCCGTGAAGTAATCTATGCTGCTTGTAGTGGCTGTGAAGCTCGCCTGTGGGCCCGGAACCACACACACCAAGCTGTCCATGGTGAGTGTGTCGGCACAGCCCGCCGCGTTGTAGACAATCAAGCTGATGTCATAGCAGCCCGGGCTAGGCAATACGGTGGTGGCATTCTGTGCAGTCGAGGTAACGGCGTTGCCGAAGTTCCACAAACTGTTCGTGTAAGGGCCACTACTGTTGTTGGTGAACGTGACGCTCAACGGCACACAGCCGAAGGTTACACTTGGGTTAAAGTACGCCACAATTGGTTGGGGTTGCGTGATCTCAAAACTTAGGGTCTCGTCACAACCTTGGGCGTCGGTTACGACAACGCTATAGACACCCGCAATCAAGGAATCCAATACGGCAATCGTGTCGCCGGTGCTCCATTGGATGTCGTAGGCTGGTAAGCCCCCGCTGATGGCTAAAGTCAGTAAACCATCTGAGTAGTTGTAGCACGTCACATTCGTCTGGCTTGGTGTCACTACCATTGGGTTAGGTGGGTTGTTGACCACAATCGTATCGATGAGCACGCAGCCTAAAGTATCGGTAATCGTCACCACATAAGCTCCAGACTCCAAGCTATCGATGTCTTGGGTCGTGTCGCCTGTGCTCCAGCTATAGGTGTAGCCCGGCGTACCGCCTGTTACACTTAAGTCAATGACGCCTTCGGCATCGTTCATACAAATCAAGTCTGTTACTACTGCCGTGAGCGTCACTGGCGCCTGTGGCTGCGTGAGTGTCACACTCATACTTGCGCTACAACCCAAGCTGTCGCTGACCAATACGGTGTAGGTGCCTACCGTAAGGTTCGTTGCTACTGCTGTTGTTTGACCGTTGTTCCAGAGGTAGTCATAGCTAGGGGTGCCGCCTTGGGCTAAAATCGCAATCTCGCCATCTGATCCAGCGTAACAACTTACATTCGTGTGGATCTCTGACAAAGACAACGGAGCCAATGGTTGGGTAATCGTCGTCTGAGTGCTTTCTATACATCCATTCGCATCCGTAACTACTACACCATAGGTGCCTATTGGTAAGTTCAAAATGTCTTCTGTTGTAGCCGTATAACCATTTGGACCACTCCATGCATAAGTATACGGGACAGTACCTCCACTCGCAATCAGGTCAATAAAGCCCGTAGAGTCTGCAAAACAACTTACGTTCACTTGTGCCAAGTTCAAGGTCAATGGTGCAGCAGGTTGTGTCACCGTATAGCTCGTACTCACCACACAGTTGTTGGCGTCAGTGACCGTCAAAGTATAGTTGCCTGGGTTCAGGCCGCTCAAGTCTTCACTTGGTGCACCCGTATTCCATGCAAAACTATAAGGCTGAACGCCTCCTGTTGTCGTTACATCTATTGAACCATTGCCAAAACCAAAGCAACTTACATTGGTGATCTGAGCTGCTGATACAATCTGCTGGGGAGTGCTCACTAAAATGCTGTCGCTCGTCGTACAACCCGCAGCGTCTGTTACAAATAACTCGTACCATCCCGCGCCAATGCCAAATAAATCTTCGGTAGTGCCCGCAAAACTGCCCCCAGGACCCAACCATAAATAACTATATGGTAAGGCGCCGCCAACT
>JBBAPZ010000068.1:1422-2798 GCA_040400605.1 Candidatus Sericytochromatia bacterium | reverse complement strand
CCTGCCGCTTGGTTTTGAATATCTTGGGTGATGGCGCCATTGGACCAGTTGTAGGTGTATGGGGCCGTACCGCCACTTACCGTGACATCTACCGTACCATTAGAGCCACCAAAACACTGCACTGGCGTACTTGTGTACGTTGCACTAATGGCAACTGGGTTGCTCAAGGATGTGGTTTGGCTTGCGCTACAACCGTAGGCGTCCGTGACAATCACGTAATACAACCCAATCGGAATAAATCCAATATCCTGACTTGTAGCCATATAGCCATTCGGACCACTCCATTGGTAGGTGTAAGGGCTCGTGCCGCCACTCACCGTGAGGTCTACGCTACCCGTAGCTGTGTTCGGACACAACGGATTGGTTGGCGTTAAAATGATGCTGAGTGGGGATGGTTGGGTAACGGTGATGCTCGTGCTGCCTACGCAACCACCTGCATCGGTTACGGTAACACTGTAGGTTCCAACTCCTACACTTGCTAAATCCTCTGTTATGGCCTGGTTACTCCATGCATAAGTGTAAGGAGCTGCTCCGCCCGTAACTGTGAGATCAATAGTGGCGGTTGTGGTGCCCGAACAACTCGCATTGGTAATCGCTGCATTGAGAGTCAGTATGGCACTCGGTTGGCTCACCACATAGCTTGCACTCGCCTGACAGCCTTGTTGATCTGTGACTACTACGCTGTAAGTACCCGCTAGTAAGTTCTGTAAATCTTGGGTTGGTGCGCCGTTGTTCCAGTTGTAAGTAAACGGAGCCGTACCGCCAATCACGGTAAGGTCTATAGCACCCGTGCTGTTTGCAAAACATGCCACAGGCGTTAGTTGGGCCGACAGGGCATAAACACCTGGCTGCGTAACGGTGTCTTGTAAGGTTGCAGAACAACCATTCGCATCGGTCACCGTAACGCTGTAAATACCAGCTGCAATGTTCTGTAAATCTTGGGTTAATGACGTATTGCTCCAACTATATGTGTATGGTGACGCACCGCCCACTACCGTTAAGTTCAAGGCGCCGTTTGTGCCGCCATAACAGCCCACAGGCGTCATGACGCTGCTCAGTACCAATGGTGAGGCACTTTGTGTCACTTGATAGGTCTGCTGTAAATAGCAACCGTTGTCGTCGTAAATCTCTAATACGTAGTTGCCTGCAACTAGTGTATCGATGTCCTGTGTAAATGAACCATTGCTCCAAATGTAGTTGTAGGGAGCTGTGCCACCTACTACACTTACATCGATCAATCCATTGTTGCCGCCAAAACAGCTCACACCACTCACCGCAGCACTCGCCGTTAAGGCCATCGTTGGCTGCGCTAAAAACGTACTGCCGCTCGCTGTACATCCGTTTGCGTCTGTGACCACAACACTGTACAAGCCCGT
>JBBAPZ010000068.1:0-1322 GCA_040400605.1 Candidatus Sericytochromatia bacterium | reverse complement strand
GTACAACCCGATTGGTCTGTGATGGTTACGGTATAAACACCTGGCACCAAATTCGCGATATCTTCGGTTGTTGCATTATTGTTCCAGCTGTAAGTAAACGGATGGCCAGGGCCCGTAACCGTCAGGTTAATAGAGCCATTGCCGCCGCCATAACAGCTGACATTCACGTGGGTCTCCGAAGCAGTTATACTCTGCGGAGGCTGGGCAACACTCATGGTACTCGTTAACAAACAACCGTTTGCATCGGTAATCGTGACCACATAAGTGCCCGCAAGTAAGTTCTGTAAGTCTTGGCTTGTGGCACCTGTGTTCCATTGATAGGTGTAAGGAGCCGTACCGCCTGTAACCGTGTTGTCGATGCTGCCACCGGCCACGCCAAAACAAATGTTGTCTGTTACTACCGTAGTGAGTGTTAAGGCACTCTGTGGTTGGTAAATCGTGTCTGAGAAGGTGGCCGTACAACCGTTGCCGTCTGTTACCGTTACAAAGTATGGGCCTGCTGCTTGATTCACAATCGTAGCACCCGTTAGACCGTTGGTCCATTGGTAGGTGTAAGGCGTTACACCACCGCTCGCACTCGTGGTAATCGAGCCTGCTGTCTGTCCATAACACAAAATGTTTGTGTTGGTGCTCTGAAGGGTAATTGGAGTCGGTTGGCTCAGTGTCCAGCTTTGGCTTGCCGTACAGCCGTTGTTGTCACTGACCGTTACGCTGTAAATGCCCGCCGGAACACCACTCAAGGTGGCTACCGTAGAACCGTTGTTCCATAAATACGTGTATACGCCCGTGCCGCCCGTGCCCTGCGCAACAATACTGCCCGTAGCTGCACCGTGACACAAAATGTCGTTGGCTACGCCACTCACACCAACCAATGCGCTCGGTTGGGTTACCAATACTGTTAAGCTACCCGTACATCCATTCGCATCGGTCACTACCACGTCGTAACTGCCTGCAGGTACATTCGATAAATCTTCGGTAATAGCGCCCGTGTTCCATAAAAAAGTATAGCCCGGCGTGCCTCCATTGACAATCAAATTGATGTAGCCATCGCTCAGTCCATTACAACTGATATTCGTTGTCGCTTGCGTTAAAGTAAGTGCACTCAGCGGTTGGTTTACCAACACCGTGTCTGCATACAAACAACCGTTCGCATCTTGTACTGTAACCGTGTACTGACCACCTACTACCCCAGTTAAGTCTTGGGACGTTTGGCCATTGCTCCAGCTATATGTATAACCCGGTACGCCGCCAGCAACCGATAAATCAATGCTGCCCGTTGGTGTACCAAAACACAAAGCAGATGTAGGGTATAAGGTGACGGC
>JBBAPZ010000067.1:0-4940 GCA_040400605.1 Candidatus Sericytochromatia bacterium | reverse complement strand
ATCTGCGCGCGATTGTGGAAAGCGGCGCATTTCGCCAGCCGGAATTTGCGATACGCAATGCGGTGACTTGAGGCTCCGCCTTATTCGCGCATCGGCTATATCGCGCAGGTATGTGCGCCGTAGCCTCGGCGAAGGCGGAAGGCGTTTATCGCGGCGCTTCGGATGGGTGAGGAGCAGAATGAAGTTTTCTAGAGATTTTTGCGCCGCGTTCGGATATTTAACTAAGCGTCGAATTATCCACGTGACACTAATAAAAATCGATAAAAATTTGTTACAAAGTATATGAAAAATAGTGCTGTAACAAAAACAAGCAAATGGTAACTACTGAAACTCAGAGCCGTATAAAAACTGCTCATGCAAAAAAATAAAATGAATAGTGACATTGATGCAGATGTTATGCAAAATTCAATAGAATTTGAAATCGAACCCTTCACCATATAGAGAATTTTTTTCTCAACAGTGACGAATTTTGGAGCACTTGTAAAAAAAATAAATACTAAAATCATGGAAAAAAAATTCAAAAAAGATAATATACATAATATAATTTGTTTATTAATTTTTTCACTCCAGCCATCTGTTGAAAAAATAATTAATGATATTAATAAAATGGCGCTTAAAATAGGTAGTATTTTTAAAATAAATTTAAAATTGGAAATTTTGTTGTATTTAATTTCCATTAAGCCTCCAATAATATTGTCATCTATTATATTCTTGGTTCGAAATGTGTCCAAGAAATATCTGCCCTGTCCATCCGTAAATATCGCCACTATATTCTCCTTAGAAGGCGATACCTTGTTTCGGAAACAAGGTATCGCAATATTTGTATTCTATTTGGCTAGAGCTGTACCCACCATGACCCCGCCGCCCGTAGCTAGCGCTCGGCCAGCGACATTTACACCGATTGCGATTGCTCCGGCCGTTACGGCCCCTGCACCGGCCGCCGCAGCGCCAGCTGCAATCACTGGCGCTGCAGCAATAGCTAAAATGCCGATGCCAACATAGAGAGCGCCGGTTGTAAGCACATTTCGGTCTCGTTGACCACCAAGCATGGCATCATCCCATGGCGATTCAATAACATCGATATCACTCTCAATATTGCCGCCGCCTACAAACGAAATTTCGTCAAATGACAGTTCTTGAATACCAACAGTAAAAACATGATTACTCTGCATATAAGTCATTAATTTTCTCCTATACTTAGTTATCATCCCAATTTACAACAAATCATATCGAATCATAATGAGTCAAATTAATTTTTTGTAAAAAATGACTTTTTAAAAAAAATATCTGACTTGCGGCCATTATTGTTTCTTTACGGTGGGCTACAATTATTCGGGTAATCCCCAATTGACCAATTGCGGCGTTCACCGCTGCCTCAAGTTCACTGTCGAGATGCGATGTACCTTCGTCGATCACAAGTAGCCTAGGCTGGCGGTAAAGTGCCCGCGCCGTTAACACCCGTTGCTTTTGGCCCCCTGATAATGTTGATCCCATGTCACCGACCAGCGTTTCATACTGCATTGGCATTTTTGCTATGTCGTCATGGATTGCTGCCGCTGTTGCGGAGGCGATGATCCGTTCCATATCAGGGGCTTCATCAAACAATGCGATGTTGTCAGCAAGCGTTCCGGCGAACAGATGGTCATCCTGTGCCACTGCGCCAACCTGTCGGCGGTAATTGTGATATCCGAACCTTGCCAATGGTTGGCCATCAATCAATATCTCCCCGCTTTCCGGTTCGACCAAACCCAAGATGATTTTTATCAATGTCGATTTGCCGCTGCCTGATGGTCCGGTGATTGCGATATGATCGTCCGGTTCCACGACAAGATTTACGCCATCGAGCACCAACGGATCGGACGGACTATAGCGATAGCGGATATCGCGCAGTTCGATCCGTCCCCGCAATTCGGCGGCATTCGATGCGTGCTGCTGAAATCCGCTGTCCTCTTTCGTGAGCGCAATATCGGACAACCGCTCCAGATGCAGGTTAAGCATCTTAAAGGATATGGCTTGATCAACCAATGATGCCGCACTCCCCAAGAACTGCCCCTTATAGGCCAGATAGGCGTAGACCATGCCAACGCTGAACCCGCCGTCGATAACAAAGCCGATGGCGAGCCAGACGGTGATAATGCCCTCTAACCCAAATATGATTGTATTGGCCGAGCCTTGCCAGATACCAATGCGCGACAGGCCGATGCTGGTGTTGATCGCATCGACCGATTTTGTCTGCCACAGGGCATGTCGTTCTGTTTCTTTGCCAAATAGGCGAAGCGTCGTCATACCGCGAAGTGTCTCAATCATCATCGACTGCACCTTGGCACCCGTGACAATACTCGCTTCTTGCGCCTCGCGCTGCATCGGGAAAGTGACCACGCGGACGACAATGTAGAGCACAAAGGCAATGAGCGCGATGAAGCTTAATGTCGGGCTGTAGAAGAACATCAGCGCAAGTGTAAAAATCGCCATCGCGCCGTCCAGCAACGCTGCAACGGCGCCCGCCGTCAAAATTGACTGTATCGGACCGACCGATTGGAAACGCGAAAGTATGTCACCGGTATGGCGCTTTTCGAACCAGTCGATCGGTAGGCGAAAAAGACGGCGCACGATGTTCGACGATATGCCGAACCCCATCATCGTCCCTGCATTGAGCAGAACGAACGAACGCATTACCGATGCTGCTAAATTAATGACGGTGAACACTGCGAAACCGAATGAAAGGACGGTTAGCAAATCCTTATCCTGCGTCGGCACCACGGTATCGACCGCAATTTGCATATAATAAGGCGAGGCAAGAACGAAGGCTTGCAGCACAAGGCTCAATACCAAAGTCTGCACCATCGCGCGCTTTAGCCCGGTCATCCGCCGCCATAACTGGCGAAGCTTCAATGTTTCGCGTTGTTCGCCGGGTTCGAAATTATCCGATGGGCGAAGTTCCAGCGCTACACCGGTGAAGTGCTTCGACAGTTCAGCTTGTTCAAGCCACTTGCTGCTACCCGCAGGATCGTGAATGAGTGCCTTTCCGTCTTTTACTTTCTCGATGACGACATAATGGCTCATGTCCCAATGCAGAATGGCAGGCAAAACAAGGTTCGCCAATTCTTCGATAGGCAGTTTAACCGGACGCGGTGTCAGGCCTATAGTGTCTGCGATACCCATTACCGATTTGAGTGGTGCGCCCCGCATTGACATCACAAACCGTCGGCGCAGTGACCCCAGATCGACGTTCAACCCGTAAAATCCAGCAATCATAGCTAGGCAGGCGAGGCCGCATTCGGCGACCTCGGTCTGCCGGACGAGGCGGACTTTGGAACGGCTGAAAAATCCTAGGTCGAGTGCGTTCATCTGCGGCCAACTGCATAGAGCGGTTCAAACAGCCATTCGAACAAGGATTGGTTGCGTGTGGTAATCCGCGCGCGGAGCGTCATTCCCGACAGCAGGCTATGTTTCTTGCCGAAGGCCATCATGTATGGCGCATCGATTTCTGCAATGGCGATATAGACCGGAATCGCGTTACCCTGGGCATCGGCGGCGGAAATGGGTGCGCCGGGAATTGATGATATCCGCGCCGGGATGGTACCAAATTGCTGATAGGGGAAAGCATCTATTGACAGCTTGACTACCTGGCCAACACGAGCGAAGCCGATCATCGTTGCCGGAATGCGAAGTTCACCGCGCAGCTTAGATCCTTTAGGGATGATCGATAGCAATGGCGTTGCCGGTCCGACTGACTGTCCGGGCTTAACTGTGATTGCGGTAGCCATTCCGCTCGCAGGCGCGGTCAGCATGTACCCGCCTGCCACCGACACATCGACCTGCTGGCGGATGAGTTGGGCACGGGTGGCCTTGAAATTAGCTGCCTCGGCTTTCGCCTGCGCCGCTGTCTGGTGGATTGCGCGGCGGGCGTCTTCTAACTGTGCGGTCTTGCTGGCGCGCGATTGCTCGAGCTGAGACAATTGCTGTTTGCGGTTGGCGAGTTGCTCCTCACGGACCAACATATCGCGGCGGCTGATGAAGCCGCGTGCAGATACCACTTGAGCGGAATCGAGCTCCTTTTGGGCAGTCACGACTAGCGATTTCTGCACAATGATCTGTTCGGCAATATTATGTAGTTCCTGCTCCATTCCGTCGATTTGCACTGACAACCGCGACTGTTCCGCAATGGAAGCCGTTGCCAGCGCATTCGATTGATCGAGCAGCCTCGCGTCCTGAGTTTGCAACGATGCAGCAACTTGCGTCAGTGCAGTTTGGCCTGACGTCATCGTTTCGCCAGAACTGATGCGCGCCAACGCTGCGCCTTGTTCGACGGCCTGCCCTTCCTCGACCAGCAGTTGTGTTACAATTCCGGGGCGGGTGGGAAGTGCGATCACGATGCCCTTGTCCGGCACGATAACGCCGGGCACTGTCTCAACCCGTGCATAGCTCGATGAGAACATAAAGATCAGCGCGACCATAAGCATCGTAAGCAGTAAATAGCCAATCGCTTGCCACCGCACTGGAATGGCCAGATTGACTTCACCGTGCAGCCGGTCGGCTCGGTGCTCCATCACCTCTTTGCGGAATAGCTTTATGTCCATATTCAAAAGTCGCATGCACGAACGAACGGACGTTCAACAAGCAAACCCTTTCGTATACGAGCCGTTCGTATACCGCCTGAATGACGCATCATCCGGTTTTGGGACCGAAAGCAGCGCGGCAGCCATATCGCGTTCCGCCACCCGCACGCTTATGAAATCGTCCAAGCGCTCATTGCACAGGGTGTCATCGGCGACTTTCGCGATCCCGATATCTTGCGCTTCGGCCTGACCCCGTTGACGCTGAGCCATGCCGATATCTGGCGCGCCGGAGAGAATCTGCGCGCGATTGTGGAAAGCGGCGCATATCGCCAGCCGGAATTTGCGATACGGTATGCGGTGACATAAGCATCCGCCTCTGCT
>JBBAPZ010000066.1:0-5068 GCA_040400605.1 Candidatus Sericytochromatia bacterium | reverse complement strand
TGGCGTGGAGTTTGCGTCCAGTACGCGCAGCATCGTGGGGTTTGAGTATGAGACCCTCGGTGAAGGTGCAACACCCTGAGGCGATCGCCCCGAACCTCGCCCGCAACACCCCCCGCACGCTCAGGCACCGCACAACCCGTACCGGCAAAAAAATGGGTGTAAATGGGTGTAGTATTGGTAAATGATGTTTTTTCCAAGATCCCTGGCCGAACAGGTGCGGCGTCTGGAAAAGAAGGTGGAGCGGGAGAAAATCGTGCTGGCAGCCATGCCAGCATTGCAACTGCGCATCGTCGAGTTCACTCGCGAACACGGACGCATCACCATCGGCGACGCCATCAGACTGACTGGTGCCAGCCGCAACACGCTCAAACAACATTTCCGAACCCTGGTCGAAAACGGCACGCTGATTCAGTACGGCAGTGGTCGTGGCGTTTGGTACAGCATGCACTGACGGACGACGCAAGAACGCCATCAAGTCAAAAAAGGTGTACGGATCCTTAAGTAACTGTTGCGCCAGGTCCAACTGCGGGGCCGGGAGCGTTGCCGTGAACCGTCCATGCCCTTACCCGTCACGACTGCCGCCGAAAGGGGTCACCATGGCGGATCATTTTGACGCGGGTTGCCCGGCCGTTTGCAGAATGACGTAGCCCCGTTCAATCTCGTGCCTGAACGCCTCCGGTATCATCGAGCACTCCACGAGGTCCACATGGATTGGCAAATCACGCTCAACAAACGCCTCCCGGAGCACATGGCGCCGAGCCGTTTCCAGTTCCGGGTCAGTCGGGTTCCAGAGCACAAGGTCCAGATCACTTGCCGCTTGCAAACCCACAAATTCCCTCCCGTTCGGTGTGCGTTCACGTATAGAAACCGTTTCCGGGTTTTTCCAGATGATAATCCCCGGACCGATTCCGGTAACCCGCACGATGACGATGTAATCCAACGACGAAACATGAGGCTTTTTTTGGCACCTGTTGTTCAAGTATACACGCATGCCTCCCGTTCATTGATTCGAAAAGATTGCTGTACAAGCGCCCAAACGCCTTGGAAACACGACGCGGCAAACACTCAGTTGGAAGGGCATCCTGAACCATTCACTGGGTAATCCGGCCAATGGCAAGACCCACTGAGGGATGCAGCAAAGTTGGGTACAACTAACCTGCATGCCACATTGTCAGCGGACGCATCAATCCCACGGGCATCAAATCAGTCCAGTGGCGGACGCGGCCTTGATGCATCGTGACCCTGAAAGAGGACTGGTCGTGTCTAGAAGTCGCGCCATCGTGTCAGTCTGCCTGGTCCTCTGCGCCATCACCACGATTCCCGGCTGCGCCGGTCGTCACGGGTCGGGTCTGGTCAGCACCTGGAAGCGGTTAGGTCCTCGTGATGGTCGTGTCGAACTGCACAGGACGATGGCCATGGACAACATTGGAAATGCCTACCTGCTGCAACGCGACTGCAGCATCCTCAAGGTCCCGCCGTCGGGTAAGGCAAGCTGGCTGGTGGGCCCGTGGGTCGGCTCTGGAAGTCAACCGTGGGAAAATATGGGCAGAACATCTGTTGGCGGCATGGCAGTGGATCGCCACGGTAATGTGTTCGTCGCCTATGACAACGCGATCCTCAAAGTGACGCCAACAGGCCAGGTGTCAAACTTCGCAGGCGTGTCATTCGAGGACACGATGATCCCAGGAAGCATCGTACACAGTGACAAGTCCATCGGCTGGCCAGAAAACCGAAAATTTACTGTCTGGAAGGACTTGCTGTGGAACAATAAATACTATGCGCGCGCACTCCCGACAGAAGGCGCAAACGATGGGACCGGAAAGGCCGCGCGGTTCCGGCATCCGGACGGTCTGGCAGTAGATGCCGGAGACCATGTCTACGTGGCGGACCGCGGCAATCACCGCATCCGCAAGATAAGTCCCAGTGGGGTAGTCACCACCATGGCCGCAGCAACCACGGATGCCGATTTTGATCCCACTGACATTGCCGTGGACAGTTCAGGGACCATCTACGCCGTGGACTATGTCAACACCTGCATTCGCGCCGTGACAAAAGATGGCGATTTCAGCACAATCGTGCAAAAAGAAACCTGGGTGGAGCACAGCCACCAGTCACTCAGCTTCATGCACAGGGATGCGAAATTCTTGCCGTGGCGACAGAACCCCTATGAGTGGTACTACTCGCAACCAGCCAGTGGTGTGGCAGTCGACGCCGCTGGCAACGTCTATCTCACCAACAAAACGATGGGGCTGATTCTGAAAGTCGCGCGCAAGGATAAGGCTTCTCACTCGACACGCCATCACTTCATCAACCTTGACGACATCGGATTTGAAATATTCGGAGTACTCGTCGTGTTCAGAAATGGAAAAGACGGTCCCAGAGAAGAATCTGAATGGTCTACCGAACTTACAACCATTGCGGGGCACGATGCGGTTCATTCGATTTCACGTGACGGGGATTTTGCCTCTGCCACCTTCCGTGAACCGACCAGCCTCGCGGTGAGCCGGACTGGCGATCTCTACGTGCTCGAACCCGCGGAAAACCGTATCCGGAAAATCAGGTTTCCAAAGTCAAAGCGACGCTGAAAAACCGGCGCACGAAAGCATCAACACCCGACTCGCAAGACTCATTGGCAGACCCGAACAATGGGTTGACATCATAAGGAGGACCCCAGCCATGATCACCTGTCGCCCCGTCATCCTGGTCGGTATCACGCTCCTCGTTGCTGCGCTGATTCCCGCTTGCGCGGGTCGTGACAAACGTGGCGAGGTGAGCACCGTGGCGGGAGAGTCCGTCGGGCACGCGGACGGCACAGGCAAGGCGGCCCGATTCAAAGAACCGACACAATTGACGGCAGACAACCTTGGTAATCTCTATGTGCTCGAATCGGATATGAGCATCCGCAAAGTCACGCGCTCAGGGGTGGTGACCACTGTCACAGGGCCCATGCTCGGCTTCGGCAAGACCCTCTGGACCCATGTGGAAACGGTGGGACTCGG
The DNA here is from genome assembly GCA_040400605.1 of Candidatus Sericytochromatia bacterium. Taxonomy (GTDB): domain Bacteria; phylum Cyanobacteriota; class Sericytochromatia; order S15B-MN24; family JAQBPE01; genus JBBAPZ01. Next base: position 2,069 of record JBBAPZ010000066.1, on the reverse strand, counting down.
TAGTGGCCTCGCGGCGGATCACCGAGGCAACCTATATGTCACGCGTGGCGACCAGATCCTGAAAATTAATCCCTACGGCAAGGTAACCGGTTTCGCCGGCGTGTCTTACGACAACACAGTCATCCAGGAAAGCATCACGAGTACTGGTATTCAAGGCGCGCAAAACGGACGTATCAAAGTCTCCCGGATGCTCACGCCCAACCAGTTGCAGAACGCACTCGCGTTACCAACGGCGGGCGACAGCGATGGCACTGGTTCTGGTGCGCGCTTCCGGCATCCAGCCGGCTTGGCAGTAGACAAGGCCGGCAATGTTTACGTTGCTGACAGCGGTAATGGTCGAATCCGAAAAATCAGCCCGGAAGGCGTGGTGACAACCCTGGCCGGGTTGGAGCGTGGTGGCGCGAATGGCGCACTCATCGTCTCGCAATTCAATGCGCCAAAGGCGCTTACAGTGGATCACCGGGGAACGGTCTATGTCGTGGAACAAGGCACCGGCGCCATTCGCACAGTCACACCTTCCGGCATTGTCAAAACACTCGTCGCAAGGACATCCTGGCTCGAGAATAACCTCCGGTTCATCGATAAGCAAACCCGGGATCTGGCCAATGCAGACGACTTCTCGCAACCCTGTGGACTGGCGGTCGATGCGGAAGGCAACCTTTACGTGACGGATATGGGCATCGGGCTGGTTTGCCAGGTGGATGCCGCCGGTCAATTGACAACCCTAGCCGGCCGTTCACCCGGCTACGCAGACGGCGATTGCGCCAGTGCGCGTTTCAATAAGCCCTACGGCATTGCAATAAACCCATCTAGACAGATATACGTGGCTGAAATCGGCAATCACCTCATTCGGATAATCACCATTCCCCATTCAAATCGCCGCAGAAAAGCACGCGCAGCATAGTGGGTTTTGAATTTGAGACACTGGGTGCCATACGCCTCCAAACCTACACAACAGGCGATGGTTTCACCATAATCCATACCAGTGATAATGAATCGGTTCGGGTCCTGCGAAGCGCGGGAGAGATTCTAATGCGATGCTGAGTGACTCGTAATCGACAATCGAATAATGTGGTTGTCCTGGAGACCAACAACACCCTACCAGGCTTTGTCGCATCCATCAGAGCAGCCGACAAGTTCCTGCCGAGACATTCTGTCTGACGTCAAACCATGGCACACAAGCCAGGCTCCCACTGCGTAAAAACAGGCATAGTGCAGGCGATTGGCCACGCCATTCCAGTGACCGCCAACCGAAAGGTCACGCGCCTCCTCAATGGTCTCCCACGAACGTGCCAGTCTGTATTCAACCAGGGCTAGGAGTTGCTCGCTCACAGGATGACACCGTCCCGTTCAACTGCAAGGTAAAACGGCGACACTTTGAATCGGGGTTCCGCCCAGGTTGTCCGACTTTTGATCGCAGATGTGATCACCTCACCACACGACCACTCCAACTCGTAAAGGGCATTCCGAATGGCCCGCTTACGTGCCGCATCAACAGGCCCATCCACCAAAATCAGCAAATCCCAGTCAGAATCCGCTTTTGCTGTGCCCCGCGCCCGAGAACCATACAGGATGACAGTCGCAGCAGGCTCAATGGCCCCGACCACCGACTTGATGGCCGCACGTACATTACCCGTTGCGCCTCCCATTCCAAACGTCCCCTGTCGAACCTCTGCTCCTTCAGTCATATACCCCGGTCGCGCAACCCTTGTCACCATTTATCCCGGCCCTGTTGCCCAGTCGCCGTCGCTCGCTGAATCGGACGAACACGACGAGCCGCTTTCATTGCTCGCCATTCTCGGCACACCATTGACACGATACGCGTGACGCAATGCGCTAACAACTGTGGTCCGTTCATTCAACTGCAAGCAGACGGCGATGCTGTTCGAGACGCTGGTATGCAAACGGTTTTCGGGTATCGCGCGGGCCGCGTTGCGCAAACGGGAGATGATTGCGGCGGCAGGTGCGCTGGATGATTTGCGCGTTCCACCAGGTAACCGTTTGGAGGTGTTGAGCGGCGATCGCCACCTGACTGATGCCACGCACCCATCACGGGTGAGACGTGATCG
>JBBAPZ010000065.1:0-5129 GCA_040400605.1 Candidatus Sericytochromatia bacterium | reverse complement strand
AATAAACTGAACCCCTTCCACAGGGGCCATTGGCAAAAGGTCAAGCGCAACAATAGACCCGTTGAGCGCCCCTACTGCAGCACCATCGGGCGACAAGCGTCTGCGCAAGTATTGACTCCAAGCCCCGGGTGCCGAGCCCAAATCGACCACCAGATTGCCCGGACGGATCAAACCAAGCGTTTCGTCGATTTCTTTCAGTTTATAGGCAGCCCGAGCCCGATACCCTTCTCTCAGGGCCAGTTTCACGTAGGTGTCGTTGACGTGGTCGTTCAACCATGCTTTATTGACCTTTTTACTTTTGGTTTTGACTTTCATTCTTCTACGTCCTTGCGGGGATAATACGGGGATGCCCCAAATACAACTTACACCTTCCGAGCGCAAAATTTTTCGCGCCGATGCCCATCACCTGGATCCGGTCGTCATGATCGGGGGAGATGGCTTGACTCCTGCAGTCATCAAAGAAACCGAAGCAGCACTCAACGCCCATGGCCTGATCAAAGTTCGGGTTCTGGGCGACGACCGCGCAGCACGCGAAGCCATGTTTGCCCAATTGGCTGACCAACTGAATGCTGCGCCTATCCAGCACATCGGTAAATTGCTGATACTTTGGCGCCCTCAACCTGAGAAAGTAAAAGAAGTTGACGAAGACCGCAAAGCCGGTCCGCGGGATTTCAAAATTCTTAAGTACAGTTCACGCGGTGGACAAAGACCTGAAGTCAAAACAGTTCGTGTGTTGGGCAATCAACGCCTCGCGGCTGGCGGCCAAATCAAACGGGCCAAACCCAAGCAAAAATCGATCAAAAAAGGTCGCCTTGATTAAGGCTTATTTGCTTGAGATAACTCAAATCACTTTGAAGGCCGTTTTACACGGCCTTCAATTTGGGGGGTTCAGATGTACGAAACACCCACGATTTCATAGCGACGCACACCACCCGGTGCCTGCACTTCAGCCACGTCGCCCTCTTCTTTGCCAATCAAAGCGCGAGCAATTGGGCTGCTGATATTGATCAATCCCAATTTCAAGTCGGCTTCATCCTCACCGACGATCTGGTATTTGACTGCTTCGCCTGAGCTCTCATCTTCAAGCTCAACGGTCGTTCCGAAAACCACGCGACCACCCGCATCTACCGATGCAGGATCAATCACCTGCGCAGCAGAAAGTTTTCCTTCGATTTCCTGAATGCGACCCTCGATGAAACCTTGGCGATCTTTGGCGGCATCGTATTCGGCGTTCTCGCTCAGGTCTCCCTGTGCGCGAGCCTCGGCAATGGCTTGAATCACGCCTGGACGATCGACTGTTTTGAGGCGATGTAACTCGTCTTTGAGCTTTTCAGCGCCGCGTTTCGTAATCGGAATAGTTGACATGTTCAGTTCTCCAAAAGCAAACCGCCGAGCGTTGAAACTCGGCGGTATTTGTTTGCATTATGCCCTGCACGAAAGTACCTGACACAGGGCTTAGGCCGTGACTTTAGGCCATCAGTTGCGCGTGCATTTCCTGAACGGAAATAACATCCAATTGATCCATGTACTTCATGCCTTCAACAGCTGCTTCGGCACCGGCAATGGTGGTGAAGGTCGTGACGCGGTTGAGCAAGGCCGAGGTGCGAATATGGCGCGAATCGGCAATCGCATTGCGACGCTCTTCAACCGTGTTGATGACCAGCACCACTTCGTTGTTTTTGATCATGTCAACGATGTGCGGACGACCTTCGGTCACCTTGTTCACCGTGGCACAGAACACACCCGCGGCATTGATGGAACTGGCTGTGCCCTTGGTTGCAACCAACACAAAACCTTGCGCCACCAGTTGACGCGCGACTTCAATGGCACGAGGTTTGTCGTTGTTTTTAACCGATATGAACACCTTACCCGAAGGCGAACCGTCGGCTTTGGTTGGACGTGGCAGCTTGGTGCCCGCACCCAGCTGACTCTTCACAAATGCTTCACCAAAGGTTTTACCCACACCCATGACTTCGCCTGTGGACTTCATTTCAGGCCCGAGGATGGTGTCAACACCCGGGAACTTAACGAAAGGAAAAACGGCCTCTTTGACGCTGAAATAAGGAGGCGTGACTTCTTTGGTAATACCCTGTGAAGCCAAGCTTTGACCAGCCATGCAACGCGCAGCCACTTTGGCCAACTGAATGCCCGTTGCTTTTGAGACATACGGCACAGTCCTTGAAGCACGGGGATTGACTTCGAGTACATAAATGACGTCTTTGCCATTGATGTTTTGAATCGCAAACTGGACGTTCATCAAGCCGACCACATTCAATGCACCGGCCATGGCTGCAGACTGACGCTTCAATTCGTTCACGGTTTCCAACGTCAGGGAATAAGGCGGCAATGAACAAGCCGAGTCACCGCTGTGCACGCCCGCTTGCTCAATGTGCTCCATCACGCCGCCGATGAAGGTCTTTCCTTCAGAGTCACGGATGCAATCCACATCACACTCAATCGCATCGTTCAAGAAGCGGTCAAGCAACACCGGGGAGTCATGAGACACCTTGACCGCTTCGCGCATGTAGCGCTCAAGGTCACGTTGCTCGTGCACGATTTCCATGGCACGACCACCCAGCACATAGCTGGGGCGCACCACCAAGGGGTAACCCAAGGCAGCCGCTTTTTCCAAAGCTTCCGGCTCGGTACGAGCGGTGGCGTTTGGCGGCTGACGCAGACCGAGGTCGTGCAACAGCTTTTGGAAACGCTCGCGGTCTTCAGCCGCATCGATCATGTCAGGGCTGGTACCGATGATGGGCACGCCAGCCGCTTCCAAATCGAGCGCCAACTTCAAAGGCGTTTGACCACCGTATTGCACGATGACGCCGGTTGGCTTTTCCTTGTCGACGATTTCGAGCACGTCTTCCAAAGTGACGGGCTCAAAGTACAAACGGTCCGAGGTGTCGTAGTCGGTCGACACGGTCTCGGGGTTGCAGTTGACCATGATGGTTTCATAACCGTCTTCGCGCATGGCGAGAGCTGCATGCACGCAGCAATAGTCAAATTCGATACCCTGGCCGATGCGGTTCGGGCCGCCGCCAAGCACCATGATTTTCTTGTTGGCAGTGGGCTCGGCTTCGCATTCACCGTCGCCATTGCCTTCGTAACAAGAATACATGTAGGCGGTGTCAGTCGAGAACTCGGCTGCACAGGTGTCCACGCGTTTGTAAACAGGGCGAATGTTCAGGGCATGGCGGCGCTCACGCACCACATGCTCAGTGGTTTTCAGCAACTTGGCCAAGCGGCGGTCGGAAAAACCCTTCTTCTTGAGCGCACGCAGTTCTTCGGCCGTGATCGCTTCCAGCGTGGTGGTTTCCAGTTCGAGTTCGATCTTCACGATCTCTTCGATCTGCACCAAGAACCAAGGGTCGATCTTGGTCAAGGCGAACACCTCGTCCACACTCAAACCCATGGCAAAGGCGTCGCCCACGTACCAGATGCGCTCAGGACCGGGCTCGCCCAGTTCTTTTTCCAGGACTTCACGGTCCTGGGTTTTTTCGTTCATACCGTCCACACCCACTTCCAGACCGCGCAACGCTTTCTGGAAAGATTCTTGGAAAGTGCGGCCCATGGCCATCACCTCGCCCACCGACTTCATTTGGGTGGTCAAACGGCTGTCAGCTGTCGGGAATTTCTCGAAAGCAAAACGCGGAATCTTGGTGACCACGTAGTCGATGGATGGCTCGAAAGAAGCAGGCGTTGCACCGCCCGTGATTTCGTTGCGCAATTCGTCGAGCGTGTAGCCCACAGCGAGCTTGGCAGCCACTTTCGCAATAGGGAAACCGGTGGCCTTGGAAGCCAACGCCGATGAACGCGAGACACGCGGGTTCATCTCGATGACGACCATGCGCCCATCCACCGGATTGATGGAGAACTGCACGTTCGAGCCACCCGTGTCTACACCGATCTCGCGCAGCACAGCCAATGAGGCGTTGCGCAAAATCTGGTATTCCTTGTCGGTCAAGGTTTGCGCAGGGGCCACTGTGATGGAATCACCTGTGTGCACGCCCATGGGATCGAGGTTTTCGATCGAGCAGATGATGATGCAGTTGTCCGCCTTGTCGCGCACCACTTCCATCTCGTACTCTTTCCAGCCGAGCAAGGACTCCTCGATCAGCAACTCGGTGGTGGGCGAAGCCTCCAGTCCGCGTTTGCAAATGACCTCGAATTCTTCGGGGTTGTAGGCAATGCCACCGCCCGTGCCGCCCAAGGTGAAGCTGGGGCGAATGACCGTCGGGAAGCCCAAGGTCTTTTGCACGTCCCACGCTTCTTCCATGCTGTGGGCAATCCCGGAGCGTGCTGAGCCCAGACCGATCTTGGTCATGGCATCTTTGAACTTTAATCTGTCTTCGGCCTTGTCGATGGCCTCTGGTGTGGCACCGATCAACTCGACCTTGTACTTTTCGAGCACGCCGTTGTGCCACAGGTCAAGAGCGCAATTGAGCGCAGTCTGGCCACCCATGGTGGGCAAAATCGCGTCGGGACGCTCTTTGGCAATGATTTTCTCGACCGTTTGCCAAGTGATAGGTTCAATGTACGTGACGTCGGCCGTGGCCGGGTCGGTCATGATCGTGGCAGGGTTGCTGTTGATCAAAATGACCTTGTAACCCTCTTCGCGCAAAGCCTTACAGGCTTGCACACCAGAGTAGTCGAACTCACAAGCCTGACCAATGATGATCGGGCCTGCGCCAATGATGAGAATACTTTTGAGATCGGTGCGCTTTGGCATTATTTGTTCTCCTGGGCCGAGGCCATCAATGCCGTAAAGCGGTCAAACAGGTAAGCAATATCATGTGGGCCGGGTGAAGCCTCCGGGTGACCCTGAAAGCAAAATGCGGGTTTGTCGGTGCGGGCAAGGCCTTGAAGAGTGCCGTCAAAGAGCGACACATGGGTGGCACGCAAATTGGCTGGCAAAGACTTTTCGTCAACAGCGAAACCATGGTTTTGGCTGGTGATGGAGACACGCCCTGAATCGAGATCTTTCACGGGGTGGTTCGCACCATGGTGACCAAACTTCATCTTGAAGGTCTTTGCACCGCTGGCCAAGGCCATGATTTGGTGACCCAGGCAAATGCCGAAAGTCGGAATGCCAGTTTCGATCAACTCAGCAGCCGCTGCAATGGCGTAAT
>JBBAPZ010000064.1:0-5751 GCA_040400605.1 Candidatus Sericytochromatia bacterium | reverse complement strand
GTCTGGATGTTCACGGGCACTGTACGAACAGTGCCAGCATTGCCAGCAGAGTCAATGGCGCGAACAAGTAGGTTCTTGTTCAGCCACGTAACCTTGGTGCGAAACGCTGTTGCATACAAAGTAGCCAGTAGGTTCGCAGGGGACTCAGCCGTGTCGTACACCTCATAGCGATCCACTGGCAGAGAGCCAGACGGAACAAGCCAAGTGAGCACAACCTGCTCGCCATTGAACGTGCTGTTGACTTCTGGGGCAGACGGCGTGAGTACGGTGACGCTGAAGTTAGTGTACGGCCCGAGGTTGCCGTTGATGTCGATGCCAGCAATGCGAAACTGCCGCAGCCCACCCCACGTCACACGAAAGCGGTGTGAGTTGCCAGAGACAATGTCGAGCTGAAGCCAGCCGGTGCCTTGGAAGTACTCGATCTGGTAGAGCGCAACGGCGATGTTACTGGTCGGCGTAGGCCAAGTGAAGTCAAGGTCAGGGCCAACAAACGCAGCCGTGACTGCAACTGCCCCAGGGCCAAGGCTTGTGGGCGCACCGTTTACGTCATTGAACGGCCCAGCCAGCGTGTTGTTGCCAACATCCCTAAGCCAGTAGAAGTAGATCGTGCCCGGTGGGGGCAAGCCGTCAGTGAAGGTGTTGCCGGTGTTCGATCCGACGTTGACAGCCAGACTCAGGTTGTTCACATCCGCACGCCACACCTCTGTGTAAGCGTAGTTATCGAACGTGGTCGCAGTCCACCTGAGAATTGTGTTGGTCTTGTCGGTAGAAACTATAAGGCCAGTCGGTGCCGGGGGCGCAGTGTCAGACGTGATCCAATCCGGCAGCGAGGTCTCGACAAGGCCGAGCAACTGATTTATGGAATACTGTGTTCCACCAATCGTGGTGTAGCCGTCCTTGATCTTGAGTAGCCCGGTTTCAAGCAAATCCCGGAACGTGGGGGCCGCGTCGAGCGCACTACCCCGCTGCTTGAGGCGAACCTCAAGTGACTCCTTGATCGAAGTCAAGAACTGCCGTAGCCCAGGGTCTACGTTGGCGGGCAGCGCGGGGATGGAGACCGGCTTGTACGTCATGCGGACATCAGCTCCTCGACAGTGTGCGCGATCGCCGCAGAGTACACCTCTGCCGTACCAGTCAGCTCAACTTCATGGTACCGGGCTAAGAAGCCGCTAGGCAGCGGGAACGGATCGTTGTTGGCTACAGTCTGAGTGTGCCGCAGGGTGCCGTCTGCATATAGCAGCATGGTGATGGGGTACGTCGAGGCAGAGACCTGAGCGCAAGCGAAGTTGGTCGGCGTGGGGGTCTCGAACTTCGCTGACTTCCATGTGTAGGTGTAGTTGCTGCCGGACGCAGCCCATTTCACGATTGTTGTGCCGACTTTGAGATACAGCGCGTCTTGCACCAGATCAGCATAGCCAGCAGTGGCGTAGACCTCGACAAACGTGAACGCTCCGTTGCCCTGTGTGGGATCGAAGATGAACCCACGCTGCGTAACGCCGTTGTTGTAGAACCCGTGGTACTTACCATCGTGGTAATACCCGTGAATGCTGGACGGCACGAGCGCTTGCCACTCGCGGCGGGAAAACATCTTCTCAGTCAGATTCGCGACCTGCCCAGTCACCGACACGAAGATGAGTCCATCAGGCGAGGCGTAGATGACGCCCCCATCAGCAGCGGCGATAGAGCGCTTGGACGCACACGACTGCGGGGCTTCGAGCTTAACCAGCGACATCGCTGACGGATCAGAGCCAGTAAATAGGTACGGATGCCCTGCAGTAAGCACCACAGTGGTAGTGCCGATGGCTGCGCCGCCAACGATAGGGTAGTCCACAGCCAGTGAATAAGCTGGAGGGTACGCGGACGGTACGTATGACTCAGACGGGTAGATGTCGTAGCCATCAAACACCACGGTGATGCCGTTCGCCATCTGCACAATGCCGAAGGATGTAGCCGGAGGCGGGTACCAGTTTAGGCTGGGAATCACCTCACTCAGTTGTGAACCAGCCACATCGTCATCGTACGTTGCATCTCCGATGGGGATCTCGTCCACAAACTGGTAATCAGTAGCCCTAGAGCCAGATAACGTGCGGTAGATGCGCTTGGCAGTGATGTACCCAGAATACCCAGCAGGCGCAGTAGTGGGCAATCCAGACAACCGCACCGTAGCGCCCAGGGGGTGCACAGTCAGAGCATTGGAAGCATCGCTCGGCGGACCCTCTTCACCCAATGAGGTGACGAAAGTGTAGATGTACACACGAGTCTCGGGCAACTCGTCGGTGTCGCCTTGTACAAGAATAGACGCGATTGGGTCTGCAGTGGGAGCAGGAACGCCGAGTGGGTAGGAGCCCCACGGGTAATCTCCAGAACCGCCTGTGAGCGCCAATGTGTTGTACGTCATGCGAGGGCCAAGGGAGGGGTGTGTGAAGTACGTACGCTCAGTCTGGTCGTTGGCGATAGCACCCTTGACGATGTCCACATCCACAGTCCAGTGGAACCAGTACTGGGTGTCCGAGACGAGGTCTTGGCCGAAGCGGTAGATCGTAGAAGTAGCACCAGCCGTCAGGCCGCTTACAACCGTCAGCGGTGAGTTCCACGGAGCAAGGGTGCCTGCAGACAGCCGCACATTCAGAGCCGTCTGCGCAAGATCCGGGGCCAGTTTGTTTGGCGAGATCTTGGGAGCGACCCCAGAGAAAGCTTTGAGTGCGATGACCGTCATGCTCGTATTGTCCTACGAAAGAAAGAGTGCCCGCTCGGCTTTTCTGCGGCGCACAAGCCCCGGCAGTTCTTTGCCGCCACCCTTGGTCCACTGCATAAACGCCTCGGCGGATTCTTCCCATTCGCCACGGTTTGCCTTCATGCGGATGGTGCTGCGCTGCAAGTTACCTAGCCCTGCATTAAAGGCAAAACTGACAAGAGCGTCAAAGCTGCCTTGGCGGCTAGCAGAGCCGGGAACAAGTCGAAGAACACCACGTTCAAAAACAGCGAGGTCATCGTCGAATAACTTGTTGATCTCTTCTTTGCTCCAAACACGGTTGTCCTCCGGCCTCAAGGGCATTTCTCTGCGGATCATCGGAATGTCAGCCATCGTCTTGCCGGGCGGGCGTTCCATAGGAAGCCTAATCTGCTCTTGGTACAGGACGTGGCCGTAGCCAATCGTCCAGATGTGCGCCGGGCAAAGGTATGGCTTGTTCCTGCACCCTTCAAACTGGTGCATCAGATCAGCGCCAGCCTTGCTGATCTTCACTTTTTGCTCCCGCACTTGTCAAAGTGATAGCGCCGCATATTACCGCCACCACCAATCAACCCGCAATGAGGGCATTCAACCACTTGACGCTTGCCCTTGCAAGCCTCGCTTAGTTTTGACCTGTACTCAGGATCGGAGAGGCGCTTCGCCGCGCCAACAGCATACGGCTTTCCATCTCGCTTCGACCCCTTGGTTTTGCCGTATCTTGCCTTTCGTTCCTCTGGCGTTAAGCGCTGCATCACAGTCTTCATGTGCCAATCAGGTCTTCGAGCCGCGCTGTAATCGCCCCACGCGCCTCCGATAGCCGCTGGATTGGTGTTGAACAGCTCGTCCATAAAGCAGTCAAGAAACGCTTGCTCTAGCTCACGCGCCTGCATCCCGTCGTTCATCAGCGCCGGTGTCTTAACAACGAACTGGCCCGCCCCGTACTTTAGCCAAGCGTTTTGTAGGTACGCGCAATGGTGCCTTTCATAACGCAAGTCGGTCATATGCTCTTTTATTCGGCGCTTAATGTTGATAGAGCTACCGACGTAGGCGCGGTTTGTTGGCACATGAACAATGGCGTACAAGCCGATCATTTCTTAGCCCACTGACGAGACCCAAACCAGTAGCCAATCACACCCCCTAGCATCGCCATCTCGTCGCTGGAGAAGATCAGGTCAGAGTACTTGATGATGTCGTCCACACTCTTGATCAGCTCGGGATGATTCCAGACGTACATCGCCATGAAGAAGTTAATCATGACCAGCTCGATGACGAAGATGTACGTCACCGTGGGGCGCACGGTGCCGACGTAGCTGGCGACCCACTTGTGGGCTTTCTCCAACACTTTCTCGTCGTGCTTGAGAGCTGCCTCGGTCATCTGCGCCTCGGTCTGCATCATGACCTGATCGGTGCGGATCTCTTCGATGCGCTGCTGGGCGGCGTAGCCCTGCGCGGCCAGGGCCAACTCGCGCTCGTTTTGCATCTGCGCAAGCGCCAGTTCGTGCTTCTGGTCGGCCTTGTTCTGGAAGAACTCCAGCAGCTTAGGCAAGCCGCTGATCAGCAGACCGCCGAGGGTAGAGAATAGAGATAGCATGTCAGACTCCAAAGTAAGCGTGAGCCATAAGCAGAGCGCCTATGGTGCCAATGCCGACACTAGCCCAGAACATGGGCATAGTGACCGCCAAGATTGCAGCGGTAGACAGCACGATTCCAAGCTGAAGTGCTGACCCTGCATAGGTGTAATACGGGCTACGAGCTTTCGCCTTGTCGCGCTCGGCTTCAAGCGTCTGCGCCTTAATCATGATCTCTTCCATGTCATGTTTCATACGGGCGGCAGCGGTTTCCTTGCCTGCGACCTCATAGATCACAGCCCGCACATTCTTGGCCTGATACCAAGCCCACATGTTGTTTGACTGGATGGTGTTGGTCAACACCTTGGAGCTGTTGCTATTACCCAACATGGTGTTGACCGCGAGCAAAGCGGCGAAAGCCGTAACCGTGATGGCGGCACGGCGCTTGATGATGATTTCAAGTTCGGATCTCGTCATTTTTGAGCTAGCGCCTCCATGACCGCCCAGATCGTCACCCCGGTAGCGGCCAAAGCCACCGTTAGGCCAATCACTAGGATTAGAAATTCTTCTTCCTCTTCTTTCTTGCGCTTGAGCGCTTCTTTCTTGCGTCTGGCGTCATGAGCAGCGTCGATTTCCATCTGCTTTGCACGAGCTGTGATGCGCTGCCAAACGTCCATTTTGTTGCTCTGGAAGAACAGCATCTTCACCTGTTCCTCGAACTCCCGAGCAGATTCGAGAGCCATCTCAAGTTCGAGTGCCTTGCCGAGTGCAGAGCCTTTGAAGCCACCCGACTTTGCCTGCTTGACAACTTCAATGGCTTGCTCTTTGGCATCGAAGTATTTGCCCAGCACCGGGCCAAGCGAGGCCACGTCATCAACGGTCTTTGAAACCTTCTTGACAAGCTGTACCGCCGAAGAGATAGCAGCGAGGGCGGTGACTGGGTCGATCATGGCGCTACCTCATTTCGGAGTCCAGTTAAAAACTGGCAGCATCTTCATCACGAAACCGCCTATCGCGGCAGACCCACCGGCCACCCACATCATGGTCTTCCAGCCACCCTTGGCCGTAGCAAGAGTGGTGTTAATCTCATCGAGCTTATCGTAGACTTTGCGCAGATCTTTGCGCATCTCGGTGATGTCTTTTTCAAGGGCTTCGATCTGGGCGTCATGTTTGCCAAGATCGCGCTGCACTTCTGCACTCATCTACAACTCCTCACGGGGCCGGGGTAGGTGGGGTGGGCGGAGCCCATGGCAGAGGTTGCGCGGCCAGAGCCGCTTCAGCAACCATCTTGTCCAGCACGGATTGTATGTGGGCTTTCACAGGAATGATACTAGGGTCAGCATCAATCCAAGCCTCCACTTGCTCGGGCGTAAGCGAGTTGTAAGGTGTGAAATTGGCAGGGTCAGGATCGCCGACATTCATGGTCCCGTGCAGGGTGAACTGCTGGGCGGT
>JBBAPZ010000063.1:0-5760 GCA_040400605.1 Candidatus Sericytochromatia bacterium | reverse complement strand
TAGCAAACAAAGGAACTTTTCCAACCAAAATTGTCTCAACTTGTTGACACATTCCAGGCTAAAAAGCGACTGAGAAGGACGCTTCCATGTTTCTTGGCGATCAGCAAAGGCCCGCTCCGCCGCTTTAAAATTCGGACCAGATGCTTCCCTCATTTGAGACGCACCCCAATATTTTAAAGCGCCGGAGTAGTGCCGCACAGCATCGGCAGATCTTCTGGCCTCACCCCACGCTTTCAACTCTGATGCTTTATCGATAGACCATTAAATCTCAAAATGAGGCGCTGCGTTGACTCTCCTCCTAGATTCATTTTCGAGACGAACATATGTACGCATCGCTTTCCTAAATTTTTCATCGCGCGCTAATTCTCCAAATTTTTGCACATTCCAAAGGGGAGATTCGATATTGGTATCGCCATACCGATATGATTTGATAATGCTAGTCCAAGCCTTTAACGCATCGGCATGTGCTTGGTATCCATGTGCATTCAAAACCCGCGCCCGCTCATCAACCCGGTAAGCCGCATTATACCAGCGATCCGTAAATGCTAATTTAGGCTGATGCCTCGGTATCATGGTAAATTCCTCGACCCCTACCTTCCCCTGAAATCGGCTCATTGGATCGTGGAGGTGCCGAAACTGCCTCTCGGGGCCCGTTGGCGTTTTAGCTCCAACCTGAGTGCGAGCCACTGGGTTACCCTGTCTAAAAGAAAGACCCAAAGTTCTTAACATTGTTGCAACCTCCTCATCGATAGACCATTAAATGTCAAAGCTGCCAAGCATTCTACTGGGATGTTGCTCAGTCGTGCGATACAAACCTTCGTTATATTGCTTACTCCACTTCTGGAGTTGAGCATATTTTTTCATCGCATCTCTAAACATCGGATCAGCCGCTGCATTTCTTATCGCTCTCGCTGCCCATAAATTGCTTCCTTTACCTCCGTATGACATATGCCTCGGCGCATACTGATCCATCGCGTGGTTTGCAGGACCATGTGCAGAATAAAAATCATGATACGGACCATGTTTATCATCAACCCACAGTCCATTGCGCGTACCATCTGCAGCACTGGCGGCTTTTTTAGCCCACGCGCGCAACGCGTTACCATCTTCACGCAAATCATGTCGATCCAAAAAACGCGCCTTCTCCTTAACCCGGGCGACCGCTATACGAATTTTTCCATCAAAGTATCCGGCGCCCCATTGATTTACTCCGTACAATTTGTTTACAGTCGACCCAATAGTCATTGTTGCGCCCTCCTCATCAGTTCGCGTTTGAGCACATATTCTGGTTTTCTTCGCACCGTTCCGCGCTACACGGGGATTATCGTGTGGCTGGCGAAAAAGTTTCTTGTCCTTGGATTAAGACTAGTCAATAATTTGTTAACGATCATTGCAAGCAATGGTAATGACCAAGTGCGCGTTCACGGGGTGACAGGAATGATCGAACGTGATCTACTGTCAAAATGGCAGGTTATAGTTCCGTCAGTGTCGAAAGACTAATTTTAGAGCGTGATGCAGCAATCGCAGAACGCGATGCCGCATTGGCCCGTGTCGTGACGCTTGAGCGACAAGTCGAGATACTCATGTCCCGGTTTGCGGAAATTGTGCCCGGCTCAAAACGAACGTCAGCAATTCCTCAAAACCACCCTCAAGCGACATGCATGGCCGCAAGCATCGTCCGCGCAACAAAAGCAACAAGGGAAGCTGGCGGGCAAGAAGGTCATGAAGGTAAAACCTTTCAGCCGTTCGCTGCCGAGCAGGTTTCACAGATACAGCCACTCAAACCGTCGGCGTGTGGTCAATGTGGCGCAACAATCGATTCAGATGCCGTTGTGCATGGTGAGCCTGTCACCTGGCAAACTGTTGAGTTGCCACCCGTAATGCCGTTTGTTGTTGAGTATCAGCGGTATGCTGTCTGCTGTGCAGGTTGTGGCAGGGTTGAGCAAGGTTCACCTCGCACGTCTTGCTCATATTCGCACGCTTATTGAGATAGACGGACCGGATTTGGGGCACCCGCACATCGATGCGTTTGGTGATGGTCTGTTCGAAATGAGGCTCTAGGGGCCAGACGTGATTGCACGGGTGTTTTTCTGTTACCTGAAGGGCTATCGCATCATTTTTTTGCACGCATTCATCAAAAAATCCCAGAAGACGCCGAATCGAGAGATAGCGATTGCACGCCAACGCCTGGAAGTGGTGAAAGGGAGCGAGTTAAAATGAAGGAAGCCAACGCATTTCTGGATGGTTTACTTGCGGACCATGACATCAAGGCCGAATATGATCGCCTGGCGCCAGAATATGCGCTCATGCGGGAGATGATCACGGCGCGCAAGCGGGCCCGACTGACGCAGGATCAAGTCGCTGAACGCATGGGAACCACGAAGTCCGCGATCGCCAGGCTGGAGTCTGCCGGGCACAAGCCATCCATGCGAAGCGTCGAACGCTACGCCGCAGCAATCGGGCATCACCTCGAATGGCGACTCGTCCCGAATCCGCCAACGGGCAGCTAGGTCATCACGCATCGGGCAGCACAGCATTCGCATCAACGAACATGGCGACTCTGTTTTCGCTGGGACGGCACCGATCCACACGATGTCGAGCTTGTGGACTACCACTGAGAGGAAGGTTTGACGATGCCTGAAACCATCACGCCCAGCAGGCCGGATGAGACCCCAAAGGCACTGTAGGTAAAGCCCAGTAAGCAGGCGTCACCGACAGGATGCCCGCGTGACGCACGCTCTGCAAGACCCCAAATGGCGTCACGTTGATCTCTAGCAGATC
Source organism: Candidatus Sericytochromatia bacterium (assembly GCA_040400605.1). GTDB lineage: Bacteria > Cyanobacteriota > Sericytochromatia > S15B-MN24 > JAQBPE01 > JBBAPZ01. Next base: position 2,979 of record JBBAPZ010000063.1, on the reverse strand, counting down.
GTGAATATCCTCAAGGCGTTGCTCCAGCACGAGCATCCCGCCATCAACACGTCCCAGGTGCCGCACCCAGTGCCCGACCTGCGCCAGCGATGTTTCCACCTGCCAGTTCCCGCCCTCACGGGCCCTGCGAGACAGCGCCACCATAATGCCGCTCGCGAGCAAATAACCGGCGGCGTGATCGAGCACCTGTGCGGGCAGGGGCACTGGCGCATTGCTTCCCTTCGCGCGCGCTTCGGCGTCATTGAAACCCGTGGCGGTCTGCACCAGCGAATCAAAACCCCGGCGCAGTGCCCACGGGCCGGTGGTGCCATAGGCGCTCAATGAGGCGTAGATGAGACCCGGATACCGGTCCGCCAGCTCAGCGGGGCCAAAGCCAAGCGCCGCAAGCGCGCCAGGCCGGTACGCCTGCAGCAAGATGTCGGTCCTGGAGAGCAAGGCTTCAAAGGCGCGGCGATCGCCAGCCATGCGCAAATCAAGCTGACAGGCACGCTTGCCGCGCCCCGTGTCAATCACCAGTGACTCAATCGCAGGCAAATGCGGCGCACTCACATACAAGACATCCGCCCCGTGCGCGGCCAGTGTCCGTCCGCAAACCGGCCCAGCAATGATGCGCGTCAAATCCAGCACCCGAACGCCCGCAAGCGGGCGCTCTCCCACAGGCAAGGGCACTGCCGCGGCATCACCCAGACGCGTCAGGTCAAGCAGGGGTTGCTGCGCAATCGCCTGTCCCTGCGGGTGCGCCTCCCACTCCTCGAAGCTGCGCATCATCGCGACCACCAAACCCCGTTCGCTTGCCTCACGCTCAAACGCCTCCGCGTCCCAGTTCAGTAAGCGCTCTGCCACTGCGCCCTTGTCATGCCCGCAGCCAAGTAAATCAAGAATGCCATCGCGATGATGGGCGAAATTGGTGTGAATGCGCACCCAGCGGCCATCGCCGCACCGGTAGGCACCTGCGATCGCATCCCACAAATCAGGCAAGGGCCGACCATCCAAGCGCGCATACCGCTCACTCCTGAACTCAGCCAGCGCGTGCCGTCCATCAACATGCACCCCCTGACGCGCACCAGTCTTCATCTCGTGCAGCAACGCCGCCATCAATGCCGAAGCAGCCACACTCACCTGCGCTGCCACCCCCACCATAAAGGACGAGGGCACCAGGCCCTCAGATGGCCCAAAGGTCACGCGCGCAAGCGCGTCACCGGGCAGCCCAAATGACTGCCACACCTGTTTCAACGCCCCAGGCGCAGAACCATCAGCCTTCGACATACTTTGGCCACGCTTTCTACTCACACGCCGCACATACAAGATATCCTGCAGGATCGGTGCCACGTGCCGAAAGATGCGGTATGCCCTGCGGACGGGCCTGCGGGTTACCTGTCACCTCACCGGGGTTTAGCCCGTGCATAGCGCCTGGCGTCAACCGGTTGGCCGTTTTTGATGTAGCGAGCAGGCAACACGCCCTCGAAAGCGTAGCCAGCTTTTTCGAGCACCCGTGCCGAACCCAGGTTGAACGCAAAGACGTCCGCTTCCACGCGAAAGACTTTCAAGGTATCAAAACAGTACGTGGTCACCTGTTCGACTGCGTCGGTCACGATGCCTTGACCCCAGTAGGGCTTGGCCAGCCAGTAACCGATCTGGGCTTTTGCCGGGGCTTCGGTTTTCCAGTCAAGGATGCCAATACCGCCAATCAGCCCACCATCATCGCACCGGATCGCCCAGTTGAGGCTCTGCCCGTGCCTGACGGTCTCAGCCGTCACGCGGGCGATCCAGGCCTCCGCGTCAGCCCTGGTGTATGGATGCGGAAGCGACAGGGTTTGATCGTGAATCTGCTGTTCTTGCAAGTGCTCGACATAGGCATCTGCGTCCGATTCCAGCACATCGGAGATGCTGTAACCATTTCTGAGTAGGCGTTTCACGCGGTGACCCTCGTAAGATGACGACGACAACAGGAACCCGTCATTCAATCATGTCTGGTTGAAAAACGGGTGACGGGCCTGCACGGCGACCGAAGCCGCCCATCATCGCAAACTCGCAGGCTTGGCCGTTCGTGTGCCCTCCCAAATGTCAATCACCGGGCCGGCCTTGCATAGTGCCTTGCGACCACTCGCGCCCAGGAGTGCGGCGGGCCGAAGGAACCATCCCCACGATCGCGCGGCTGATCGCGTTTGTCCGCGGCACTGCGATCGCCAGACGCCGCGAATTGCGGTCAGTAAAACAATTTTAGTTGTTGTAAATATCAACATTTGGGGCTGGCGTCGCGGACGGGAACAGCGGGGTGAAGGTTATCTGGTGGAGGACGCGGCGGTGCTGAAGCAGGCTGTGGATATGCCCGTGATTGGCGTGGGGGGAATCAACAGCCTGGATTACGTGCAAAGCGTGTTGACGCAAGCGAAAGTGGATTTTGTTGCGGTGGGTCGCGCCATCCTGGAAAATCCCCAGTGGCCGGTGTGTGCGTGATGAGTGACGACATTACCCTGGCCAAATGCCTCAAGGTGCTCGGGCATCCGGATCGCCTGCGCTTGCTGCGCCTGCTGCAACGTCCCGAATTGTTTCCGGATAACCTTGTGGACAGCCTGACCATCGGGATTTGCGTCAATGATCTTGCCAAAGCGGCAGACCTTGCGCAATCCACGGCGTCGCATCATCTGGGTTTGATGCAGGACCTTGGTTTACTGGTGGTCACCCAGCACGGTCCGTGGCGCTATATCCGCCCGGATCACACGCTGCTGGCACAGATTGGAGCCCAGGTGGCATCTTTGGGAACCGGTTCAGCTGGCGAGTAGCAACCGGCCCGCGCACCCGATGGCGCCTTCTGTCGGGTCGCGCGCAAGCCCGTGACACGCCGTTAAAAACGCGATTCACCGTGTTATGATACCCCCATGCAGCGCCGGAAACTCCCGATTGGCATTCAGACCTTCGCCAAGATGCGCGAGCGCAACTGCTACTATGTGGATAAAACACCCTTCATCCTGCAACTGA
>JBBAPZ010000062.1:1595-5770 GCA_040400605.1 Candidatus Sericytochromatia bacterium | reverse complement strand
GAGGGGTCAAAAAACGGGTCAAGCTAAATTCGGTTGCCGCGCGTGTGTCGATGTCGCGTGTGTACAAACCTTTGGCCCGAAGGTCGGCTTGCACGAGGGGGGTCACCGTGACTTTTCTGGCGTCAGTGCGGGACAATATGGAGTGGCGGCAAACTTCCCAAGCGATGTCTTCGCGTGGGTCCCAACCTACAAAAACTTGCAGCTTCATATTCACTCCTGTTCAGCTTGTGACAACAATGAGCAAAATTTGCGCCAATTCAGTAGGGTTGGTTCATAAACAATTTGGATTACCCAGTGGGCAGAAACTGGCCGTTAATCAAGACTCAAGTGGCAATAACTTGCCACCGAGATCCTGGAAGAGGCCGTGAATCAGATCGTCCATGTCGCCATGGACGATCTGTTTTCAACTTACTGCAACAGCGACAGAACCGATGACGGACCTTGGTTCGCCTGGGCCAGCATGGCTGTGGCCGCTTGCTGAATGATTTGACTGCGCGCCAGCTCTGTGGTGGCCGCTGCGTAATCGGTGTCACTGATTCGGCTTCGCGATGCAGCTGTGTTCGTGGACACATTGGTCAAGTTATCCGCAGCATAGGTCAAGCGGTTGACCATAGAGCCCAATGTGGATCGGTAGGTGCCGATGGTTGTGATGGCGTCGTCAATGTGCGTGATGGCGCTCGCAGCCGCTGCAATGGTTGCAACACCACCTGCAATTGAACTGGCAACACCCGTAGCCGCATCCACGTCAACAAAAGTCAGGGCCACTTGATCGCCAGTTGCATTACCGACTTGAAAACTGGTTGCGGCTGCACCGGCACCGGTCAGGGCGACTCCGTTCCAAGTTGTCTTGTCAGAGATACGCGTAATTTCGCTCTCAAGAGCTGAATACTCGGTGTCAAGTGCCGCGCGGTCTGTGGTGCTGTAAGTGCCGTTCGATGCTTGCACGGCAAGTTCTCGCATGCGCTGCAACATGTTGGTCACTTGATCCAAGCTGCCCTCTGCCGTTTGGATCATTGACACTGCGTCGTTGGCGTTGCGCACCGCCTGATTCAGACCACGGATCTGAGCAGTCATTTTGTTACTAATGGCCAAACCTGCAGCGTCATCAGCAGCGCCGTTGATGCGCTTGCCAGTCGACAACTGCTCCATAGTTTTGCTCAAAGTACGGTTGTTTACCGCCAATGACTGTTGAGCAATGAGCGATTTAACGTTAGTGTTGATAACGGACATGTGATTCTCCAAAAATATTCAAATAATCGGTGATGCGATTTGAATTAAATCTTTACTGTTTCAGCAAGGACAGGACCGACGATGGGCTCTGGTTTGCCTGCGCCAACATGGCGGTCGCTGCTTGCTGAATGATCTGGCTGCGGGCCAATTCAGTGGTTGCTGCGGCATAGTCGGTGTCTTGAATTCGGCTGCGTGATGCTGCGGTGTTGGTCGACACGTTGGCCAAGTTGTCTGCCGCATAGGTTAGGCGGTTCACCATGGCGCCCAGAGTCGATCGGTAGGTGTCCACCGCTGTGATGGCCGTATCAAGCTCTGTGATCGATGAAGCCGCTTCAGCAACACTGGAGACATTTCCGCCCAAAGTTGAGGATGTGGCGACAGCTGAGTCAATATCTTTAAAGGTCAATGAAACTTGGTCACCTGTTGCATTGCCCACCTGGAAACTGGTTGCTGCAGCACTTGCGCCCTGAAATGCAGTCCCGTTCCATGTCGTCTTGTCAGATATGCGTGTGATTTCACTTTCAAGCGCAGTGAATTCTGTATTCAAGGACGCTCGATCCGTCGCGCTGTAAGTTCCGTTGGAAGCTTGTACAGCCAGCTCGCGCATTCTCTGCAACATGTTGGTGACTTCCCCCAGGCTGCCCTCAGCTGTTTGAATCATCGAAATAGCATCGTTGGCGTTACGAACAGCCTGATCTAGACCCCGAATCTGGGATGTCATCTTGTTGTTGATGGCCAAACCTGCAGCGTCATCGGATGCGCTGTTGATGCGCTTGCCAGTAGACAACTGTTCCATGGTTTTGTTCAAGGCACGGTTGTTTACCGCCAAGGACTGCTGGGCAACGAGCGACTTAACGTTGGTGTTGATCACTGACATGGCTATCTCCAAAAGTAGGGGAAGACGAATCTAAAATTGATTTCAAAACAACCCTAAGCCATTACTGCTGGAGCAGTGAGATGACCGAAGATGGCGACTGGTTCGCCTGCGCCAACATGGCAGTGGCGGCTTGCTGGATGATCTGGCTGCGTGCCAACTCGGTGGTGGTGGCTGCGTAGTCGGTGTCCATGATCCGGCTGCGCGAAGCAGCAGTGTTGGTGGACACGTTGGTCAAGTTGTCTACAGCGTAAGTCAAGCGGTTGACCATAGCGCCCAGTGAGGAGCGGTAGGTGTCCACAGCCGTGATCACTGTATCAATGTCGGTTGTAGCTGCAGATGCCAGAGCGACGGTGCTGATGCTGTCGGTGGAGACCACAGACGCAGTCACCACAGCAGAATTGATGTCTTTGAAGGTGACCGTGACGGTATCGGATGCGGCATTGCCAACTTGGAAACTGGTAGATGCGGCTGCCGAGCCCATGATCTCAACACCGTTCCAGGTGGTTTTGTCAGAAATGCGTGTGATTTCGCTTTGCAAGGCTTCGAATTCTGTGTCCAAAGAAGCACGGTCTGTTGCGCTGTAAGTGCCGTTGGCAGCCTGGATAGACAGTTCACGCATGCGCTGCAGCATGTTGGTCACTTCGCTCAAACTGCCTTCAGCAGTTTGAATCATAGAGATGGCATCGTTGGCATTGCGCACAGCCATGTCGAGTCCACGAATTTGTGAAGTCATTTTGTTGGCAATGGCCAAACCTGCGGCGTCATCAGCAGCGCTGTTGATGCGCTTGCCGGTAGACAGCTGTTCCATAGATTTGCTCAAAGCACGGTTGTTCACCGCCAAGGACTGTTGAGCGATGAGGGACTTAACGTTGGTGTTGATGACTGACATGTAGATTCTCCTGGTGGCAATTAAGGTTGAGGTTTTGATTGCAGAGCAAGATCAAAAACATCCTGCATGGTTAGTGAATCGGACGCTGATGCATAAACTTGAAAAAATTTATGCATTAATTTCTTCAGCGCTTCTCATCCAGCAAAAGACCCTTCACCTGTTCCAGGTTGTGCGAAACCCGCAGCACCGTCTCATTCGGGATTTGTCGAATCACTTCACCCGTCTTGGCGTTTTCGACTTGGATCACGGTTCGGTTGGTTGCTTTGTCGATTGAAAAGCTCATATGGCTTTTCATCTGTTCATTGAGACGATCGACTGTCTCTTGCAAAGCTTCTTGGCTTTCTTTAGACAAAGGCTGGGCCTCTGTTTTGGGCGGTGTTTTCTTTTCTACCGCCGCAGCTACTGGCGTTGGTCGTGCACCTGCGGACTCTTGTGCACGCATAGCCGCTGCACTTTGCGATTGAATACGGGCAGAGCCGGTAATGTCTGTTGTCATGATGCGTTCCTTTAAGCGTGTTTTGCTTCAAACACCAAATCAAGCAACTCACTGCACTTGCTTGTTCTGGTTTGGCTTTAAGGGAATCGGAATCGAAGTCAAAAACTTGAGGATTTTTTTTCGAAAAGCGCAAATAACCCAATCCATGAAATGGATTGAGTTCAAATTGACGCGAAATGAATTCTTTTAAATTCAGTGCGTCATGCTGTATCAGCTGGCAAAGAACAATTAACCCTTGGTGTAAGCGGCCATCATTCCTTCAAAACTGCTTTTCAAACTGTCTCGCATGCTGTTGCTGCTGCCCACCATGCTCTCCATGAGTGAGAACTGCTTCATGTAGCGCTCCATCAGCGCGGTCATGCGGTCTTCAATTTTGAGCAAATCGTCTTTGTAGAGATCCAGTTTTTTGTTGGCATTGGTCGTTTGTTCGGCAATCAATCCAGTGGATCGCAGCATGGTGTCGATGCTGCGCACAGCGGTGCCCGCAAGTCCTGCAGAACTGGTCGAATAAGTGCTCAAATTATTTTTATCAGCTGTGAAAAGCGTGATGATTTCATCTGGATATGTAGTGAAGGCGGTATCCAGCTTGGTTTCATCAAGTGTCATTTTCCCATTACGATCAAAACCCAAGCCGACTTGCCATGCGGCATTGATGTTGGAATTTTGAGGGTCCGTCAAATTGA
>JBBAPZ010000062.1:0-1495 GCA_040400605.1 Candidatus Sericytochromatia bacterium | reverse complement strand
AAGCCGACTTGCCATGCGGCATTGATGTTGGAATTTTGAGGGTCCGTCAAATTGACGGTATCAGCATACAAAGTGTAGTCACCGGTGATCATGCTGCGGACTTGGGACTTGATGCTTTGCAACAAGCTTTCACCCGCCAATGCACCACCAAATTCTTCCACCTCGCTTGCGCGATCACCCAGAATATTGACGCTGTCCACAAAATCGTTGTAGGCCGTCACCAAGTCTTTGATGTTTGTTTTGACGCTCGTCGCATCCTGCGTCAGCGTGACGCGAGCAGCGCTGGATGTGACCGTATAAAGGTTGAGAGTGATGCCTTCCAATGCATCACTGACGGTATTGCTGGATGACGTGATGTCGATGCCGTTGATGGTGAAGGCTGAATCTTGTGCCGTTTGTAAGGCAAAGCTGTCTATAGTCAAGTTGCTTGCTGCGCTGGTCACGGTGAAGTCGTTGTCCGCACCTTCTTGCCCAGAAAAAACCACTTTGTAGGCATTGCCCGTATTGATCAATTGAGCGCTGATGCCTGTGTCTGCGGTTTTAGCGTTCACAGCAGAAACAATCCCGGCGGGCGTGTCAGTGGTTACGCTGATGGCAGTTGCGGTGCCATTGACATTGAAGGTCAAGTCGAAAGAAGAGCCTGAATTCAATGAAGTGGTCGAGCTCGCAATCGATCCCGTTGCCCAACGTGTGGCTTTGGCTAGTTGAGTGACTTCAACGTTGTAAATTCCTGGAGTCGCACTGGAGCTGGTGGTGATTCCGACGGCTGTGGGTTGACTACTGGCAGCCGTGACAGAGTTGAAGTCGCTGGTGTCGTTCAGTTTTTTAAAGGCGGTTTGCAACGTCGATAACGAAAATTTGAGCGCACCATAGCCAGAAATCTTGGCTTCTGTTTGCTTTATTTTTGTATCGATGATTTCTTTGCGTGGCGCACGTTCAGCTTCAACCAAACTTTCAGCCAAAGCTTTGACATCCACGCCCGAGCCAGCTCCCAGAGCAGAAATCAAATTGGACGAAGAAGAGGCCATGGCGTTACCAGTTGCAAAAATAGTTCAAACGAGGTTGTCGACGAGGTGTCTTTAGCCTTGAGCTCAATTGATGTAGTTGAACAAGTTCAATTGAGAAATCTTGGCAAAGCTGCTTTGGGCAGCTTCCAAGGACAGCATTTGTTTGTTCATCTCGGTGATGGCCTTGGCGTAGTCCAAATCTTCGATGTCGGACAATACAGTTTTCAGGCTCAAGCGGGTGTCTTCCAAAACTTCTTTTTGTGACTCCAACACGTTTTGGTCGGTACCCACCTCGGCCAAGGCCAAGCTCATGTTGTTTTGCAGCTGGTCCAACTCGCCAATGCCTTGGCGCAAAGCAGGGCCGTTGCTGCTTTTCATGCTGGCAATCACATCGTCAATGACTTGGAAAAACCCGACCGCCGTCGATTCGCCTTTTTCATTGGTGCGCACCACGCTGGTGAAGGTTTCGGTGCCCGAACGGTTGAGCA
>JBBAPZ010000061.1:0-5883 GCA_040400605.1 Candidatus Sericytochromatia bacterium | reverse complement strand
GCGAGCTGTCCGATTTCTTGTACGTCGACATTTGGAAACTCAAACCGCAACAGACGTTCGTCTTGTGACAAAGCCGAGTGCCCACCCACCATGTGCCGAATGTGCTCTTTGGCCAACTCGTCGTGGGTCAGGTCGATGGATTGGAATTTTTGCTTGTTGAAGTTGGCGGTGATCTTGGTGCTTTCGCCTTTGGAGTGTGTACTCAAGCCCAAAAACACATGGGCTTTGTCCGAGTCACTCATGCGGTAATTGAATTCGGTCACATTGCGCGGGCCGCCTGGCAGACTGCCGATCAGCTCCAAAAAGCGTTTGAAGCTGCCGCGCTCTTCGGGGATGGTCACGGCAAACAGGGCTTCTTTTTCTTCACCCACGTCGGCGCGCTCGGCCACAAAGCGCAGGCGGTCAAAGTTCATGTTGGCGCCGCACAAAATGGCCGCAAAGGTCTGGCCCTTGCATTTGTGGGTGGCCACATACTGCTTGATGGCGGCCACGGCCAGCGCACCCGCAGGCTCCACGATGGAGCGCGTGTCCACAAAAATGTCCTTGATCGCCGCGCACACCGAGTCGGTGTCTACCGTCATGTACTCGTCGACCAAGTTGCGCGCCACGCGGAATGTTTCCTCGCCCACCAATTTGACGGCGGTGCCGTCCGAGAACAAGCCCACATCCGGCAAGGTCAGGCGTTTTTTGGCGGCCACCGATTGCATCATGGCGTTGGAGTCGTTCATTTGCACGCCAATCACCTTCACATCGGGGCGTACTGCTTTGATGTAATTGGCCACACCAGAAATCAGACCGCCGCCGCCAATGGCGACAAACACCGCATCCAGTGGGCCTTGGTGTTGGCGCAGCATTTCCATGGCGATGGTGCCTTGGCCGGCGATCACATCGGGGTCGTCAAACGGGTGCACAAAAGTCAGGCCCTGCTTTTTTTGCAAGGTCAGCGCGTGGTTGTAAGCGTCTGAATAGCTGTCGCCAAACAGCACCACCTCGCCCCCAAAGCCCTTGACCGCGTCGATCTTGACCTGTGGCGTGGTGGTGGGCATGACGATCACTGCCCGCGTGCCCAGCTTGCTTGCGCTCAGCGCCACGCCTTGTGCGTGGTTGCCCGCCGAGGCGCAGATCACGCCTTTTTTGAGCTGCTCTGGCGTCAGGTGCGACATCTTGTTGTAAGCACCGCGCAGCTTGAAGCTGTGCACGGGTTGCTGGTCTTCTCGCTTCAGCAACACTTGGTTGCCCAAGCGGCGAGACAGGTTTTGGGCGGGCTCAAGAGCCGACTCGGTGGCCACGTCATACACGCGGGCATTGAGGATCTTGATCAGGTAATCGGCAGGGCGGAGTTTTGGAAAATTCATAGGGCGGGACGTTCTTGCGCACGGATCATCCGAAACGACCAGCTGATGATACCGTCCCAGTCGCAGGCGATCGCCTAAAAGCGGACTGTTACGCTCAATGAGACAGTTCTGCCCCACACGGAGCTCAGGTTGGTGTTCACCCCAAAAACAGCGCTTGTATTTTGTGTAAAAGAAATGGGCGCAGATTGGTTCAACAGATTAGCGATGGCGGCCTTGAGGGTGATGCGGGGCGTCAAGTTGTAGTGCGAGTGGACATCCAGAGTCCAGAACGCAGGAATGCGCATGCCGGTGATGGTGGTGATTTGCCGGGTTTGTACGTCCCTCGCCGAGAAAGGGGCGCTGATGTAACCACTAACGCGGTTCAGCGTGGTGGAGACCGCACCTTTGGGATGTTGGTAGGCCAAGGTCCAGCGGCTGACGGTGCGCGGCGTCACAGTCTCCGATGCGGAGGAGTATTGACCCAAGTCGCTAGAGGGAGTTGAGCCCGGTGTCGTGATTTGTTCCGATTTCAGATAGAGGGATGTGTCAAGCTTGAAGAGAATGCGACCGTTATCGATCGGTAGCCGGTAAAGCCACGCAAGATCCAGTCCGGATTTGACCGAGGAGCCCATGTTGACCATGGGTAACAATAAATCAAGCCGACCGCTCGGGTCGAGCGTGAAGTACTGTGTATTCAGGAGCGGATTGGCCAGAACCAGATTGGCTGGGTACTGGCGAATGGTGTTGCTCATGCTGATACGCCAATAGTCCACGCTCAAGGATTGATTGGCCGAAGGCATAAAGCGCACGCCCCAAGTCTGCTGAGTTGATGTTTCGGGTTTCAAGTCTTGTGAGCCTCGACCTGACATCCAGAGATTTCCATCATTTACACAATTTCCCGGACGACCCAAAGACTGGGACAGTTGCGCTGCCACTTGTTTCAGTGCATCGCTGCAGGTGCTGGATACAAATGCACTTGAAAAGATGTCTGTTTCTGTCATTTGCCCTAAGGTTGGGGCTCTAAACCCTGTTCCAACAGAGCCACGCAAAAGCCATTGATTTGACACAAGCCATTTGCCAGCCAGTTTGGCATTGGTGGTGCGGCCGAAATCACTGTATTGGTCGTTGCGTAAAGCCGCCGTGATCTCTGCTTGGTCAGCCACTGGGAAAATCAGTTCTGCATATTGGGCCCAGATTTTTCGCGAAGCATCGAATCCAGGTTGCTCAAATCGAAGTGGTGTGTAACGGTCTCTGTGCTCACGCCACTCGGTGCCCCAACCCAAAAAAATATCTTGACCATTGAACTCGCCCATGATCTTGGAGGCATTGAACTGCAAGGATTGCATCTGTGTCATGCCTTGGTCGAGTGGGACTTGAATGGGCAAGGCGGCCAGCAGGGCCTTCATTTGTGCGCTGCTTTCTGCGGGTGAATTCAGCGGCATCAAGAGGGTGTCGTTGGTTAACACCTTCGCTGTATCCGTGGTTCGTCCCAGGTTGGGGTAAGTGGCCGTTTCTCTGGACCATGTCCCGGAACTCTCGGACCAAGTTGCGTTGGCTTGATAGTCCCAGTCGTCCCATGTGCCCTTGATTCCGGTCCTGATGCTGGTGTATTTGTCTTGGTAAAACTGACGCAGTGCCCCAAGTTCCGAAGGCCGCCAAAGTAAAAAGGTTTGGCCAGGTGTGAAGCCCTGCGCTTGCGCCAGTTGATAGCCCGGATCGGTGGGTCGGTTGCCGATGCGACTGACATAAGTGTCCCAGCGAATGCCGTAACGTTCCTGGTCAATTTTGCTGTGCAGAATTTCAGCATGCGCGGTGCCAAAAGAGGTTGCCCATTGCAACTGTGAGTGCAAGCGAACCATGTCCTGGCGCGGATAGAGACTCATGTCAGCGTAAGGGTTGTAGAGGCATGCAGGCTGTGTGTGGTCAGCTACATATGGCTTAGGGCACTCTCCGCCTTGGTAAAGCGCATTCCAAAGACGACCAAAGGGCGCAGAGGTGCTGCTGCTGGTGCTCAGTGTCGGGACAGATTGCACTGGCGTCAGTTGAGGTCCGTCCGTGGTGTACGCGCGCCCACCGTGCGTCAAAGGGTGCCGGCCAGCTGAAGCATACGGACGATCTGACCCAAGCAAAGGCGCTTGATTTTCGATTTCCGCTGTCAGCACCCAGCTGAAGCCATCGCTCTGGAGCGAGCCTATTCCACCGTTGATTTGTAGGCTTTTACCCACCCCTTTTTGATGGTCTGGTATGCGTGTTTGCGCGGTTACCTCCCATTGTTTGCGCTCTGTTTGGGTGATGATGTTCACGACACCTGCGATCGCGTCTGTGCCGTAAAGAGATGAGGCGCCGTCGGTCAGCAGTTCAATGCGATCCACAGCGCTGAGTGGAATTTGGGAGAGGTCGGTCCCGCTGCGTTCTGTGGTGATGATGGTTTGTCTGGGGTAGCTGGCCAAGCGTTGTCCATTCAACAACACCAAAGTTCCAGTGGGCATACCGTGCAGTGACGCAGAAGAGTAGCCTGCTCGGGTCAGTCCCAAATTGGAAGGCTGACTGTAGTGAAGCATGGCCGGGTGAACATGCAGCAATTCCTCTAAGTTTTTGGCGGTGCTGTTTTGAATGTCTTGCCGTGTGATGATTTGAATCGGCAAAGATTGCGTGAGTTCTTTGCGCAGAATGCTTGATCCTGTGATCTGCACACGATCAAATTGCCGGTATTCTGGGGCTTTGTCGAGGATGAGAACCGTGTCCTGAGCCCAGGTGCTGATCGCACCTATCCACAAGGGAATTATCCAGACAGATTTGGGTAGTGAAATGTGCAGCAAGGTACAGGCTCATCCAATGGTGGCCTGTTTTATACATCAAATGATTTAAAAAGAATATTTTTCTATTATTTTTTCAACGAGAGCAAAAAAAATGCCCCCAGCCTTGCGGTTGGGGGCAAATCCACCTTTTCAGAGGGTGGAGGAGACAAGGGGTGTGTGCAAAAAAGCACGACTGTTCGCAATTGTAATGGCCTTTTTGTTGCATCGCAGCAAGTGATGGGCTTTAAACTGCAAGAAATTGTCAAAATTCCGCCTGATCAGGCTTGGGTAACATAGGCACAAACACAAGCTGGCGCTCTGGTCCAGCCAAATACCAAGGAATCAAGAAAATGGAATGCACAGTCACCTGGACCGGCGCTGCCGGCACTCGCTCCGGTATGGGTTTTTTGGCCGAAACCGGCTCCGGCCACATGGTGGCCATGGACGGTGCCCCCGACGCGGCCAAGCCTGAAAACGGTGGCCAAAACCTCGCGCCTCGCCCCATGGAAATGTTGCTCGCCGGCACAGGCGGGTGCACGGCCTATGACGTGGTGCTCATCTTGAAGCGTGGCCGCCACGATGTGCGCGGCTGCAACGTCAAGCTCAGCAGCGAACGCGCCGAGGTAGACCCCAAAGTCTTCACCAAGATCAATATGCACTTCACTGTCACCGCCAAAGGCGTCCCCGCCAGCGCCGTGGAGCGCGCCATTGCCATGAGCCACGACAAATACTGCTCGGCCAGCATCATGCTGGGCAAAACGGCCGAAATCACGACCAGTTTTGAGGTGGTGGAAGTCTCTTAAGGGATGGGGTCAAACCCGGTGCGCCACCGTCGTCATCACCTTGGCTGCGGCCTGCATCAGGGCTTTGACAGGAGCGGGCAGTTCCACCGCACCCGCCTTTTGCGCCATCTGGGCATGGGCGATTTCATCGGCTTTCATCTGCGACACGATGGCGCGTGACGCACTGTCGGCTGCGGGCAGGCGGTCCATGTGGCTTTGCAAATGGGCTTCCACCTGACGCTCGGTTTCCACCACAAAGCCCAAGCTCACACGGTCGCCGCCCAGCTTGCCTGCGGCATAACCAATGGCAAACGCACCGGCGTACCAAAGCGGGTTCAAGAGTGAGGGGCGGTCGTTCAGGTCATCAAGTCGCTGCTTGGTCCAAGCCAAGTGGTCTGTCTCCTCGCGGCTGGCTTCGGCCAGCTGTGCGCGTAAGGTCGGGTCTTGGCAGGCGAGGGCCTGACCGGTGTAGAGCGCCTGAGCGCACACCTCACCCACATGGTTCACGCGCATCAGAGCGGCAGCCTCGCGGCGCTCGGTGTCTGACATCTCAATGCCCATGGCTGGGGCTTGTGGCGTCGGGCGGCTGGCACGCGGCTCGGCCCACAACGTGCGCAAAGCACTGTCAGCGGCCAAAATCAAAGCATGGGTGTTCATGGCAAATCTGCACAAAATGGATAACTAGACTGTAAAGCAGTCCGGCTTGTGCGGTGCTGGGGCTTTGTGGTGGCTGTTTTGATAATTCATCTGATGGATTTGACAATCTTTGGAAGTCATTGAATTAATTGAAGAAAATATTAATAAATGACTCCATTTTCATTGGGGTCCATTGGGCTTGTTGCATCAATGCAACGAAAAAGACCTTTATTCTTTGAATTCCTTGGAAAAGCCACGTTGCTCTGGTGCAATACGCTCAACCTTCCGAAATTGGAGGTTGGCTTAGTGTTTAGACAGGTGATCTTCACCCCA
>JBBAPZ010000060.1:0-6211 GCA_040400605.1 Candidatus Sericytochromatia bacterium | reverse complement strand
CCATCACACAGGCGTGCGGCGCCGAATTGGGAGCAAGGTGTTAAAATTGATTTCAGGCGCACGCGAAGGAGGGCTTGCAGATGCAGCAGTTGGAGCGGCAAAAGGGATTTGAACTCGATCGTGAGGTCGTGGAGCAGGTGTTGCTTCAGGCTTTGGCGCGCGGGGCGGATTTTGCGGAGATTTTCGCTGAAGACAAGACTTTTGGTAGCATTCAGGTCTTGGGTGGCCGGGTGAAATCGTGTGTGTCCGGGCAGGATTTTGGTGCAGGTTTACGGGTTTTTTATGGGCTTGAGGCCATTTACGCGTATACGAGTGATTGCAGCCTTGAGGGGTTGTTGCAATTGGCCAAGCAGGTGAGTGCGCCGCGCGAGTCGGTCGGGCGGCGTGGGCTTTCGCCTTGGAACAGGCAGGAGGTAACGCCGCGGCATACGTTGACGATTCATCCTGATGCGGTGAGCAAGGCGGTGAAGGTTGAGCGCATGTTGCTTGCGGATCAGGCGGCGCGGGCAGTGGATCCGCGCATCGAGCAGGTTGAAGTCTCGTTGGCGGAAGAGTTCCAGCGGGTATTTATTGCCAATTCAGAGGGGTTGTGGCTGTCGGATGAGCGGCCGTATGTGCGGTTGATGATCAATGCGATCGCATCGGACGGCGTTGAAAAACAATCGGGGCGCGAATCTCCCGGAGCCATGGCCGGCTGGGAATGGGTTGAGGAGCAAAATATTGAAGAATTGGCGCGTTCGGCTGCCGAGATGGCTGTCACGATGCTGTCTGCTGATTATGCGCCCTCAGGCAAGATGCCGGTGGTCATTGAAAACGGGTTTGGGGGGGTGATTTTTCACGAAGCGTGTGGTCACTTGCTTGAGACGACGTCCGTGGCCAAAGGGGCGAGCATCTTCACGGGGCGGTTGGGAGAACAGATTGCGCATCCGTGTGTGACGGCTGTTGATGATGGCACGATGGCGGGAGAGTGGGGGTCCTTGGCTGTCGATGATGAGGGTTTGCCGACTCAGCGCACGGTGTTGATTGAGAACGGGATTTTGAAGAGTTACATGGTGGATCGCTTGGGTGGCTTGAAGACGGGTTACGCGCCGACTGGGTCGGGTCGTCGTCAAAATTATCGTTTTGCGCCGACGTCGCGGATGCGCAACACGTTCATTGCGCCCGGCAATAGCCGTTTGGATGAGATGATCGGCTCCATCACGTATGGTTTGTATGCCAAAAAAATGGGTGGGGGATCAGTGTCTCCGGGAACGGGTGAGTTCAATTTTGCGGTGCTTGAGGGTTATATGATTCGGGATGGCCAGATTGCCGAACCGGTGCGTGGCGCCACCCTGATTGGCAATGGTGCGGATATTTTGCAAAAGATCGTGATGGTGGGTGACAATTTTGCGATGGCTGCGGGTCGTTGTGGATCCATTTCCGGCTCGATTCCAACCAATGTGGGGCAGCCTGCCCTCAAAGTGAGCGAAATTGTTGTGGGTGGACGCAAGTGAGCCAGGAGACGCGCATGTCAGTTACGTCAAAGGTTGTGGATTTCGAGCATGAAGTTGCTGCGCTGTTGTCTTTGGCTCAGGGGTTGGGGCTGAATGACGTGGAAGTTTATGCCCAGCGCGATGAAGCGTTGACCTTGCGGGCGCACAAAGGCGAACTTGAAAGTTTTCAGCGTTCCAATCCTGTTGGGGTGGGTGTGCGGGTCTGGCAAGGCGCGCAGGTTGGCTATGCTTACACGGAGAATCGCTCCGAGGACGCGTTGTGCCGGGTGTTGGAGCAAGCCGCCTCCAATGCGGCATTGGTTGAGCCGCAAGAAGGGGCGGGGCTGTTTGAGACACCTGCTGCCGGGCAGGCCACCTTGATGCCGTCCTGCGTTGATTTTTCGGGTGTTGATTTGCAGCGCAAAATTGATCTCGTGCTGGCACTCGAGCGTGCCAGTTTCGCTGCGGATAACCGCGTGACATCGGTTCCGGGCTGTGCGTATTCGGATTCGACCCGTTGTGTGCGTGTGACCAATTCCCGCGGGTTTGATGGTGGGTATCGTTTGAGTCAGGCCAATTTGCTCGTGTACCCATTGGTTGCGGAAGCCGGGCAGAACAAGACGCATTACGGTGTTTCTTTGGCACGACGGTTTGAGGATTTGGATCCTGAGCAGCTGGCGCGTGATGCGGTTTTTGGCGCAATTTCACGTTTGGGTGCGAAAGAGCCTGTGAGTGGGACGTATCAGGTTGTGTTGACGCCACGGGCGATGACGGAATTGTTTGCAGCGTTTGCTTCCATTTTTTCAGCACGGGCGGTGCAGGAGGGCAAGAGTTTACTGGCCGGGAAACTGGGTCAGGCGATCGCCAGTCCGCTCGTGCGAATCAAAGATGATGCCAGCCTTGAGACAGGCTTCGCGTCGCGTCCCTTTGATGACGAAGGGGTTGTTTCCCAACCGCTGACCTTGGTTCAAGAGGGTGTTCTCTCGGCCTATCTGCATAATTTGCAGACCGCGCGCAAGGCGGGCGTGTTGTCAACGGGGCATGGTGAACGGGGTGGTTACAAGGGCACGCTGGGTGTGGCACCCAGCAATTTGTTCATTGACGCGGGGGATTGTCACCTGGCGGATTTGTACCGGGTAGCGGGGCCTTTGGTGGTGGTGGATGATTTTCAGGGTTTGCATGCTGGCACGAATACCATTAGCGGCGATTTTTCATTGGCTGCACAGGGATGGTTGTACGAAGGCGGCGTGCGACAGTATCCTGTCCACAATTTCACGGTAGCGGGAAATTTCTTGTCGTTGCTGGCGGATGTGGATGCCTTGGGTGATGATCTCGCATTTTACCCGCACGGGGCGTATGTGGGATCGCCATCAGTGCGGGTGCGCGCTTTGGCGATCGCAGGCGCCTGAATACCTCTGTTTAAGCCGATTTTTGATTATGACGGTGCCGACAGGCTGGCTTTCGCTGGTCAGCACCGTCATAACGATGCGCCCCTGGTGCGCCATAGTATGCCTGCCTTCGTTTTTAATTCCTTTACACCTCAAAATATTCACCTTATGATGAATTTTATATAAACAAAATTTAATCCTAATTAAATATGGGAGTGACCGGGTGCGAGGCGTGGGGTTTTCAATGAACCGAGAGGTGGGGCGTCTCCATCGGATGCTGGGAGCCGTCTTGGGGTTGTTGGTGATTGTTGTCAGTGTGGGCTGGTTGCTGGAGCGTCACGCGCAGTTGCCTAGGTGGGTTGACGGGGTGCGATCGCTTGTGGCGGCTGATTCGCCTGTTTTGCTGGTTGATCCGGTGAAGCCGCAGCGGCAGTGGCTTGGGACATCGCGAAGCCTGTTCTGGAGCGTGGACGGTGGGGCGCATTGGAATCGTGTGTCGTTTGGGGATGAGGGGGCAGGCGTTCAGGCGTTGGTGCTGGATGGTCGTTTGTCTGGCTTGATGTATGGATTGACCAAGAACTCACAGGTCGTGCGTTCGGATGATGGTGGCAGGCAGTGGCGTTGGATACCGGGTCCGAGGCGGGATCGTTCGGGCGATCGTCTCGTGTCGTTGCAGGTGGTTTCCAACGGGCGTCTGATGGCGTTGGGTGAAGCGGGATTTTACCAGCAGGTGGATGCAGGGTGGCAGTTTAAGCCTTATCCTGCCGCTTTGAGGCGGGAGTCGTTACCGTGGCTGGAAGTGATCACGCCCTATCTGAAGGGTGAGTGGGGTGCTTGGGCCTTGGATGCTTTGGCAGGTGCGGCACTTGTTTTGACGTTGAGTGGATACGGCATGTTTGGGTTGCGTGTCTTGCGGACCCGGGCGGCCCGTCGTCGCAGTTTGGCTGTTTTTCAGCAACGGCGGGAGCCGGGTGCTTTGGTTTTTCGATTTCCGTCACGATCACCGTTTCTGGAGTAATTGACAGGCTCCCGATCGGGGGCTGGAAGGGACGGGTACGGTTGCCATGTATTTTATGAGTGCCAAGGAGGATGCGTCTTTGTCATCCGGATCGTCGGCGACCCGTGATGCGCTTCGGGAGATTTTGCGGGCGATTGGTGAGGATCCGGATCGCGAGGGCTTGGTGGATACGCCGGATCGGGTCATGCGTTCCTGGAGCGAAATTTTTGCGGGTTACCGTCAGGATCCGGCGCAGATTCTCGCAACGACCTTCCAGGAAGTGGACGGCTATGACGAGATGGTGTTGTTGCGCGACATTCCGTTTCATTCGACGTGTGAACACCACATGTTGCCATTCACCGGGCTTGCGCACGTGGCGTACTTGCCGAACGGCCGGGTGGTGGGCCTTTCCAAGCTCGCGCGTTTGGTGGATTGCTTTGCTAGGCGCCTGCAGATTCAGGAGCGTATGACCCGGGCGATCGCCAACGCGTTGATGGCGCACTTGAACCCTCACGGCTGCGGGGTCTTGATCGAAGCCACCCACGGCTGCATGGCGTGCCGCGGTGTCCAAAAATCCGGCGCGACGATGGTGACAACAGCCGTTGAAGGCCGATTTCGTGAGGCAGGCGTACGCGCCGAATGGTTGGCACGGATCCAATAATCACCACGCGCTGACCACCATTTGATGCTTGTTTGACACGTCGTGGCTACTGGAATGCGCTGAAACAAACATCCAAAACGGTGTTTCAAGCACTTTTTGACTTTATGACGTATTGAACCATCATATCAGGTAGTGAACCGGTTTTTGGAATTTAATCTATCCACAGGTTGTCGAAAGTGTAAACGGTTATCGCCGTGATTGACACGTTTTTTTCGGTATGTTTTTGTTTTTTGTTAAATCATTATCAAGTTATTGTTGATTCGGGTCAGCGCACGCGTCGGTGTCGGTATAAGTCCTGTGTGGCGCTTCAAACGGTTCCTCGACTGGGAGGGAGAGGGTGTTCGGACGCCGGGGGAGAGGCTGAGTAACGCTTTAGGGATAGCAGGAGGCAGGCAATGGGCGGTAAAATTGGTGGTTTAGGCGGTATTTTTAAGACGGCGTTGAGTATTGTCAGCCCAATTTTGCCCGCTGTGATGACGGGAATTGAAAAACTTGTCGGAATGTTTAATGGGGCCAAAGCGAGACAACCAGCGGCCCTGCAGGATGACCGGCAGCAAAGAGCCAAGGCCGGAGCCAATCAGGTGGCGGCGATGGCGGATCGGCAACGCGCAGCAACTCTCTTGGCGGATCGATCCGCTGCAGCCGCGGTTGAGAGGGCAAAACAAGCACAGGCCGGCATTCGCGATGCGACCGCTGAAGCCAATGCACTGCTTGCGCGGCTCAATGGCGGCGCCGCAGCGCCCGAAGCGCCGAATCCGGAAGCACAAGCCAGGTTTAGAGCGGCTGGGGCAGAAGGCCAACAGGGGATCAATGCAGCTAATGACGCGATGGCCGAATTACAGAGAGCTATGGCTGAGGCGCAACAGGCACAACCCGTCGGTGCGAGATAGCGCAGCGCCTTCGAGAGCAGCTTGATACACCGAAAAGTATAAAATGGGATGAACCGCCTTCGGAGGGATGGGCGGTTCATCCTTTTTTCTTTTTGTTTGGCGGCTTGGCTGCGGTGGGCGTACCTTAAAAACCAAAACTTGATTACGGGTCGATGCTTTTTGCATCGTCCGTATCCATTTAACTAACCATCACCCAGCACGCAAAACGTCCTGTTACCGCAGGCGCTCCAATCTTAAGGACGGGCGCTGTCGCGTGGTTCCACGATTTGAATGTCGTCGAGGTAAAACCCGGTTTGGGGCTCCGCGTTGGCCGTGATGGTGCCTTTGAAACGCAGTTCAATCGTTTTTCCGGCAAACGGCGTCAGATCAACTGTGAAGGTGCGGACGATCGGCAAAAATCCTTGCATCAAGACCCCGATTGCTTGCCAGTTCTTGCCGTCAAACCTGATTTCCGGCTGAATGCTCATCACCTCAAAAGGGTTGGCTACGCCCTTGACGTCGTATTGAAGCTGCGCACGGGAGTTTTTCGGCAACGGGATGGGCGCCTTGGGTTGAAGATAAACTGTTTTTGCTGTCGGGGTGAAGGGTTTGTGCTCGGCTACGCCCAGCAGCATGGTGTAGAGCCCCCCACAGGTATTGGCTTGCAACAAGTGCCACCCTTGTTCGGTTTTGGTGGTGCCTGTATCCCATTTCGCAATGCCTTGTTCGAAATCTTCGTAAAAAACAAAACTCCCCGCAAGTTCCGGGGGCATTGGCGGCAGGACCACCGATGGCAATGGGCTTGGCATGCTGGCCGCGAGCGA
>JBBAPZ010000059.1:0-6261 GCA_040400605.1 Candidatus Sericytochromatia bacterium | reverse complement strand
GAAGCGCAAGCAGCGCCACCCATTCAACCACGGGGTCAACACCAGGGGCCCACGCAGAAAGGCGGTTTCGCTTTGCTACTCATCGTCATTGTTACTGCATTGCTCATCGTGGGTGTGTGGTGGACAGCCCGCACGCGGCTCATCAGTCGCCTCAGCCCGCGAATCAAGGCGCTCAAGGGTCACCATGCCAATCTGGTGTCTCAAGCACTGCGCCTCGACGATGTCGACACACTCGGCCGTTTCCGCGAAGGCAAAGTGGCCAAACAGTACCAGACACTGGCTCGGCAGTCCGGCGAACTGATTATCAAATCAATGGCCTTCGGCGAGCGCCTGGTTCAAGCGGAGCAACGGGGCAAGCAGGGTAAAGCGGACGCAGAGGGCCTTTTGAGAGCGCTTGAGGGTCAAATCACGGGCCTGCAAGCGGAGGTTGCGACTGCGTTGACGATGCTCGATCGTTTGGAGGGGACCTCCGGGTTGAGCGGCAGCGATGAAGACTTGCCCAAGCTGGTCGCGCGCTTGACGCGTCGTTATGACGAACTGCGGGAAGCTTACGCGCAGATCGCTCGACGCGCCCCGGATGGTTATGACACAGACGCGACCGTTGAGCGACGCTTGCGCGAAGCGAACCAGCTGCTCATCACCCCACCTGTCGACGTGAAATCCGCCGAGGAACTCATTTTGGAAACGGCGGATGCACTTGAGGCTTATCGGCGCACGGTCGATGGCGAGCAGGACCGCGAGGCCCTGCGTCAAGGCCATGCAGCCAGCGCCTGGGCAGACACTGCGAGCGCGTTGCCCTACTTGATGCTGCAATCCAGTTATCACCGGCCGTATTTTTCCGCGTCATTTTCTGATGCACCGGTCATGGTTGTGCACGATCACGATAGTGCCGGCGTCTCAATTTGGGGATCAGATGGCGGCGGCGCTTGGGATACTGCTGATGCTCACGACGACTCGGGCTCTGATGGTGGGGGCTACTGGGATACTGCGGCCGACGATTACGATTCGGGCTCAGATGGCGGCGGCTCCTGGGACGACTGACTTGGGCCGTGCCCCCGATGATGAGCAATTGACGTTCAGTCATTCCAGACTGGTGCAGTGATGATGGTTCTATAAAACGACAGCATAACAGCCTATCGGGGGAACACGGATTACCCAAGTTCCCCCGGTACTTTGGCTTGTCGCCTTTACAGCGGTATAACCGTTGGTTTAGAGACCTTTGACAACGTTAGTCGTTCGTTCGACCGCCGCCTGCAATACCTCGCGATTCGAATCCGCGAAACTTTTCCACTGCGTGACATTAAACGAACCGGAAATCGCATCAAAACTGCGCAAACCGCCCTCTAAAAGTCCAAGCACACCAGCAAGTTCCTTGTGTTCGAGCAACTCCTTGTTGCTTCGGATGAGATCCCTCGCATCAATTATGGCTGCACGGTTGATTTCGGCAAAATTTCTAAACTGCTTGACATTAAAATCACCCTCTAAACGATTGTAAGAGTTCAGCGCGCCCTGCAATAAACCAAGCAGCTGTCCCAGATTAAACGAAAAACGATCGATACTGCCCTGCCGAAGTCTCGGTAGCAAGGATTTTTGCCCGCTCTTGGACAACCCCAGCGCCAAACCTGCCTCATAAGACGCCTGATCCAGCTTGAAACTGACAGTCTTCTTCTGTTTACCCGAGGCTATCAACAACCCGCCTGCTTGAGAACCCACCATCGATGAAGCAGCACCGCAACCAGTCAAAACCATCGATGCCAACAACACCAGCGAAAAAAGACGCATTGACGCAACTCCTTAAACTCATTCACCGCTTAAATCTATTTAAGATATGGTTAATTTTCGTTAAAACTTGCGTTGTTTAGACAAAAATATAACTTTATTTAATAATTCCTTTACCAAGGTCAGAGAAGCCGGGACGATAGCATTCCTGTAATGCGCATGTTTGTTGAGGGGTAAACCGTGGCGAACGGTGTGTACGGGGTTCCGTTGACGCAACCACGGCCCTTGCCGCCTGCCGTTGCGCCGTCGTGGGGGTTAACGACTGTTGTTTCAGCGCCTGCTTTGTCAGGTGATGTCTGGACAACTGGCGTGCCCAATCAAACACTGGGCACGCCGCAACAACCCGCTGCCACCCAGACACGCGAACATTAGCCAGAAGGCCTTCACCCGGAGAGGCAGGGTCAAGTCGTTCGAGTTAGGCCGCATAGACTTTTGCCATTGGTTGATGACATTCAATCACTTTGACCTGCTCTGGTCTGACACGCTCCTGGCGGAAGCAAATAAATAACTGGTTGTTAATCCTGATCGCGGGCTACCAATTAAGGTTTATAATCAGAAATGAGCCGTTGATTGATGGGCGCAGGGCTCGTCTATGGGTTAACAATTGAGGTTTAAGATTTTGAAACGTCGATCAATATTTGGGCTTTTTGTATTTTTTCTGGGTGCTTTTCAGCCGGGTGTAGCCTCAGAGATGCCCCCTGATGATGTTTTAATCGTCGGTGCAGGTTTGGCTGGTTTGAGTGCTGCTTGGTACGCGCGTGAAGCAGGTTTGAGTTATCGGGTGCTTGAGGCGACGGCACACATTGGGGGGCGGATACGGTCGGTGAGTTATCCGGAAGGCGTGGGTGCGGAGGCTGGCCTCGAAGAGTTTTGGTCGGATAATCCTGCGGTTGATTTGGTCAGAGCGCTGAAGTTGCCGATAGAGCGGGGGCCGAGTTCTTTTTCGAGTTTTTTGTCGAATGGGCGAATAAATTCAATGACAGGTGAGTCAAATCTCGACTTTGTCAAAAGTGTTTTGAGTCCTGCTGAGTTCAAGGCGTATCGGGTCTGGGATAAGCGGATGGCCGCTTATCATGCGAAGTTGTCGAAACGGCCACTGGCAAAAGAATTGGTGGCGTTGCAAGCGGTTTCGTTTGGGGAGTGGATGCGTCGCCATTCCGGTTTGTCGTCGCGGGCGTTGGCGTTGGTGCAGGCAGAAATTGAGCCTGAATTCGCCACTTCGTGGGATCGGATCTCTGCGCTGGAGGGTGTCGCGGAGTGGCATATTTTTTCGGGTTCCGGCCTGGGTAGCGTACACGTGGTTGGAGGTAACCAACGCTTGGTGGAGGGTCTCGCTGATGCCCTTGGTCGCGAACGTGTCGAATTGAATCGTTCAGTCACCAATCTTCAGGTTGCAAACGATCACGTGACGCTCGGGGCTATGGGGATGGGCGACTATGATTTTCGTCAGTACCGCGCACGGCATGTGGTGACGACGATGCCGTTGTATCGCCTGCATGAGGTGCAGTGTGAGCCGCGGTTGCCTGCGGCGGTGACACAGGCCATTGATTCGCAGATGTGGGGGTCTTACTTTACGGCACACGTCCTGTTTGACAGTCAGGCAGAGCGTTTCTGGCAAAGGGATGGTGCAAGTATTTTGCCCCTTTTGTCGGGAGGGCCTTTGGGTGTCATTTATGAGGGCCATGGTGCCAGTCAGTCTGTGCGATTGCTGAATCTGCTGGTTGCAGGTGATCACGCTGAGGTTTTCAACGCCCGCACAGGGTCGGTGGATCACATCAAGCAACAACTGCACCAGGCATTCGAGCGGCTATGGCCGGGCAGCGCGCGTCACATTCGACGAATGACCTTTGTGCGCTATCATCCGAGGGCGTTGGCGAGTTGGCCGGTGGGGCGTTCACGCTTCGATGCCGGGTCGCAGCGGATTCGTGAACCCATTCATCGGCGCTTGCATTTGGCCGGAGATTTTACGGAGGGCACGCATTCCGACGGTGCGGTGCGATCGGCCCAACGGGCGATCGCACAAGTGCTGGCAGACCTCAAAAAGACTGCCCCACCCTCAAGCCCAAGCCCTGTCGGAACGAACGCCACGCTTGACGCGATTACCAGCGGCCTCATCGCTCCCGACTTCCGCGAAGTAACCGCCGAAACCAAGTAAAAACGCCAAAGCACCTCATCACTGAGGCACTACAGGTGGCTCTGCACGATTCGCGTAGCGGTGCTTGGCGCATCATACGCCAGACGGCAGTTTATCAAATGCCTGCCCATCAATCCGTGCGTCAATGCCAACTCGAAAACGTTAATCTGTGCCTTGCCCACCGCCAGAGTGGGTAACTTCGAGTCGCCATTCGGCAAGCGGTCACAGTCGTTCAACGCTGGTTCGACACGTCATAAAATCAGAACGCGCTTAAATTACCGTTTGGATACTTGGTTCAGGGCACCTCGCCGACACACTGTGCCAGATCATTTTATCGGTCGAATATTTTCACCAATCAGGTGATGAGCTGGTTTCCAGGATTCTTCGCGGTGAACCGTCGAATTCCCGTTCAAGCAATCAGCCACGGCGACTGCGCGCGCCATTGGTTGGCGATGCCAACTCAGGTTCCTTTTTCGTATTGCATACTCGTTGTATGAAACAGGCCGAGATTCTACTCACCAACCACTCTGAACGGTGAGTCTTTGTCGGTTATTTTGGTGCAGTCACGGGGTCAGTTTTAGCGCAGCGAGGTGTTGAAATGAATCTTTTTCAAAAAGTACTGTCTGGTATTCCCTTTGTTATCAGGAACCAGTATGGCGCTGTTTTTATGATGGCGGCCTGCAATCCTTACGACAAGAAGTGGAAAAACGAAAAGGGAATTGTTTTCCATCTGCCGTATTGGACTGAGAACAGTTATAGCAAGGCTGTTTTTTTTGTACCCGGTGACCTGGTTGAAGTGGGAGCGGATCAATACGAAGTGATTCAAAAGGATGCAGAAGGTGGCATTGTCTCAATATCAAAAATAGATCGGATTTTTCCGAAGGATAGCGAATTATGGGCCGATTGGGTCAGTTATCTAAACTATAAAAAGTTGACCCCTGATGAAAACAATGAAACCGCGCTCAGCAACATCGCGTATCGCCTGGAGTCCGATGAGGCGTTTGATAAAAGCGTCGCACAAAGGAGGGGCTGAACGTTCACGGGGAGCCTGGGTTCGGGTTTCAAAGGTTGCTGAAGCACTTCGAACGTCGCTGTTGCGAAAATCAGTCCGCGAAGCCTTGTGACTGGTACCAAGGTGGGCAAGGTAACCATCACGTTCAGCTCGGATTCAGACGTGACGGTTAAGGCAACCACTGAGGTCACCGTAATAGCGGCGTGAAACGGTTGCGGTGACGCCTGTTCAGCCGGGACGAATCGTTAAATATTATTGCAGGCGTCAATAGAATCTTCGCCCGACACATGATTGACGCACAAAACGGTTGGGGCGCAGCCGACAACGGAACCATCTTGCGGTACGCGGTGTTTTAAACCGGCTGCTTTTTCAAAACGTTGGCGCGCACCCAACAACTGTCTGATTCCAAGCGGTTGTTTTCCCCTTGCGCGGGTTAACTCGCCCTTTCCGCTTTAGCACCGTACTTTGCCTCTGGTACATACGCCGCATCGTCATACCTGTAAATGGTTGTCGTTGCGCCAGTTCGGATGTTTTTCGCACCCATCGCGGCCAACCGGCAACCAAACCAGTTTGCCGATAACCTGCCTTGATTGTCGCCTCATCGTAGCAATCAACCACGAAATCAGATTCGATTGGCGTGAGGCGATCGCCATCTCATCGCCCACCAGCCCGCAACCGCCGAGCGTTTCGTTGTGAGCCTAATTTAAGTTGGCCAAGCCAACTGTTTCATTACTTGTTTTCGTTATCGTGTGGTGAATGGTTACGGAGTGTGTGTTGAAAAGGAGAACAAGAAGATGATTGACTACGACGTCATGCCCGCGATTGCTGCTGTTGCTTCAGATGCGGAGTCGCATATTTGCCTGGCTTTGCGGGTGCAGGCGAGGGCGAATACCGTGGCTGCGCGGTTGCCGTTGAATCTTGCGATTGTGCTGGACCGCTCGGGTTCGATGGGTGGTGCGAAGCTGGAGCGGGCGCAGGCGGCGGCCTGTCGTGCCGTCGATCAGTTGCAGGCAGGCGATCGCCTGGCAGTGGTCACGTTCGATGATGAGGTCGAGGTGGTGGTGCCGTCTGGTCCTGTTGGTGATCCCGAGGCGGTCAAGGCGTTGATTCAGGGGATTCGCACGGGGGGCAGCACGGCGCTGGCGGCTGGTTGGGATGTGGGTATGCGCGAAGTGGGCCGCTTTGTGTCGGCGGGTGCGCTTAACCGGGTGCTTTTGTTATCGGATGGGCAGGCCAACATTGGATTGACTGACCCTGAGGAGATTGCGCGGCGGGTCAAGCAGGGTGATGCGCTTGGTGTGAGTACATCAGCGCTAGGGGTGGGGGATGATTATCA
>JBBAPZ010000058.1:0-6412 GCA_040400605.1 Candidatus Sericytochromatia bacterium | reverse complement strand
AGTGCGTATTTAGACCCACTCCTGGGTATGCCCATGGTGGGGATTGGGAGTCGTGAACGAGACTGTGGATTTTTACGAACGCGAGGCGGCGCGGTATGTGGCAGACACCCTCGGGGTGGATGTGGCGGCCTTGCGTGCGCGTTTTTGTGCCAGGTTGCCAGCAGGGGCCCTGATTCTGGATGCGGGTTGCGGGTCGGGTCGGGATAGCCGGGCTTTTGTTGCCATGGGGCATCGCGTGCACGCGTGTGATGCGTCGCCTGCGATGGCGCGGGAGGCCGAGGCGGTTTTGGGTCAACCGGTATCGGTTGTGCGCTTTGAGGACTTTGAGACGGCGTCTGTTTACGATGGGATCTGGGCGTGCGCCAGTTTGCTGCATGTGCCGGAGGCATCCTTGCCTGATGTTTTGGCGCGGTTGTGGCGGGCCTTGAGGCCGGGTGGGGTGTTTTATCTGAGCATGAAACATGGTCAGAGCGAGCGTCGGGATGGGTGGGGACGGCATTTCACGGACGCGACGGCGTCGCGTTTGCGCGGGTGGTTGAATGGGTTGGCTGATTTGGGCGTCATCGAGATATGGATCACCCCGGATGCACGACCAGGAAGTTCGGATGAGTGGTTAAATGCTTTGTTGACCCGCCAGGCTGGCGCGGCGTCGCGGCTGGTGGCGGTGTCGAGGGCCAATCCGTTTTTGCCGCAGTTGTCGGCTGCGATCGCGCGCGCGGATGCGATCGATTTTGCGGTCAGTTTCGTCAAAGTGGCTGGCATGCGCTTGCTGATGCCGGACCTGTTGCTCGCTTTGCGTGCCGGGCAGGCACCATCGGATCGCGATGCCGCCGTGGTCGATGCGGATGCGTTGCCTGTGGGGCACGGGCGTCGGGCGCCCGCGCGCGTGCGCATTCTGACCAGTGACTATCTGGATGTGACGGACCCGGAGGCTTTGCGCCTCTTGATGCTGCTTGCGGCCTGTGGCGCCGAGGTTCGGATGTACCAACCCGAAACGGGTGGCTTTCATCTGAAAGCCTATCTGTTCACGCGTGATGCCGGTCAGGGCATCGCTTCGGGCACGGCTTTCATCGGGTCAAGCAACATCTCCCGACAGGCACTGACGGAAGGTCTTGAGTGGAATTATCGCGTGGAATACCCCGGGGATGCGGGCTTTCTGGAAGCGTGCGAGTGTTTTGAAGAGCTTTTCGCGTACCGCTGCACTGTGCCGCTCACCCATGACTGGATTGACGCTTATGAAAAAAGGCGGCGGGTTTTGTCTGGCGCGGAAGTGGCGGTGATGCCTGACAAGGAGCCGCCACCTGTGCCCACGGCCATTCAGCGTGAAGCCCTGGTTGCCCTTGCGGGCGCGCGTGACGCGGGTTACCGGCGGGGCCTGGTGGTGATGGCGACGGGGCTTGGGAAGACCTGGCTGGCGGCATTTGACGCGGTCGCACTGCAAGCGAGGCGCATCCTGTTCGTGGCGCACCGCGAGGAGATTTTGAGTCAGGCCGCTGACGCCTTCGCGCGGATCCTGCCCCAGGCGCGCATTGGCTTTTACAAGGGACAACAACAGGATGCAGACGCGGATGTCCTGTGCGCGTCGGTGCAAACACTGGGCAAGGACCATCACCTTGAACGCTTTGCGCCCCGCCATTTTGACTACATCGTCGTGGATGAATTCCACCATGCGGCGGCCGTCACCTATCGCCGCTTGCTCGGATACTTCGAGCCGCGCTTTTTACTTGGGCTGACCGCGACGCCTGACCGGACGG
This sequence comes from Candidatus Sericytochromatia bacterium, assembly GCA_040400605.1. Classification (GTDB taxonomy): domain Bacteria; phylum Cyanobacteriota; class Sericytochromatia; order S15B-MN24; family JAQBPE01; genus JBBAPZ01. The sequence continues at coordinate 4,658 of JBBAPZ010000058.1, read as the reverse complement.
ATCAAGCCGACATCCTCTCTTTGTGTGATGACAACATGGTGTTCACGCGTGACCTTTTCGCGGGCATCGAAGCCGGGTTGCTGGCACCCTTTCACTATTACGGCATCTGGGATGACACGGTGGATTATCGTGAGATTCCCTGGCGTAACGGGCGTTTCGATCCGGAGCAGTTGACCAACAAACTGGCGACCCTCAACCGGGCGCGTCACGCCTTGCAACAGTGGCGGCAGCACGCGCAGTCTCGCACCCTGGCCTTTTGCGTCTCAATCCGGCACGCTGATTTCATGGCCCAGCGTTTCAAGGCAGCCGGCATCGCGGCCGCAGCGGTTTACGAAGGGTCTGAACTGAGCCGCGGCGAGGCACTCCACATGCTGTCCGACGGACGCTTGCAGGTCGTGTTTTCGGTGGATCTCTTCAATGAAGGTGTCGACTTGCCTGCCATCGACACCGTGATGATGCTGCGGCCGACCGAATCAAAAATCCTGTTCTTGCAGCAACTGGGCCGGGGCCTGCGCCGGGCGGAAGGCAAAACAAGGCTGCTGGTGCTGGATTTTGTCGGCAATCACCGGTCGTTCATTCACAAGCTGCAAGCCCTGGTCTCGCCGGAGGCGCGTGAACGCAGTCTCGCCGAGTTTGCCAGCACCTGGGCCTCGGGGCAACTCGTCTTGCCGGCCGGCTGTTTCATGAATGGCGATCTCGCGTTGCTGGAATTCATGAAATCGTGGACGCAAACCGGCAGCGAGGGCGCGTATCTGGCTTTGCGAGAGAGTTTCGGGCGCCGTCCGACCGCCCTTGAGTATCATCGCTCCGGTGCCTCGCTGTCGCGGGTCCGGCAAGCTTACGGCCACTGGTTCGGGCTGGTGGTGGCACAGGGGGATTTGCCAGATTCCCCGGAATGGTTATCCGGGGTGTGCGAGGCGTTTTTGCGCGAACTAGAGACCACGACGCTGACCAAGAGTTTCAAGCTGGTTTTGCTTGAGGCTTTTCAGGAACTGGATGGCTGGGCGCGCCCGGTGACGCTGGAGGCACTGGCGAGGCGTTCGCGCGCTATTTTTGAGCGTCGGCGGGGGTTGCGGGGGGATTTGCTGGATGAATTTTTGGGTGACCACCTCAGTGGGGATGCAGCCTGGCAGCGTTACTGGTCGCGTAATCCGGTGAGTGCGTGGGTGGGTGGCAATCAGCGTTCGGCGGCGCGTGCGTTTTTTCGGGTGCGGGAGGGGTGTTTTGAGGCGACGTTCGCGCCTGTGCGATCGCACCTTCCGGCATTCGAGACCCTGGTGCAAGAACTGCTCGACTATCGCTTTGCGACTTACGAGGGCCGCAAGGGTGTGCAAAGTCAGACGGTGTCACGTGGCGCGATCGCGCCACGTGAGGCCAATCGTCTGGCGTATTTCCCGAATCTGGGCATTGCCTGTGGTCATTTCAAGGCAGGTCGACTGGATGCCGACGAGTACCGCCAACTGGGTACGGGGTATGGGGTGCTGGATCCGGCGCGGCACGCCATTGCGCGCGCAGCAGGCCACTCGATGGATGGGGGCGATCGCCCCATCCGGGACGGGGCGCACCTCTTGCTCGATGTGCGTCCCAACCTGGGATACGAATCCCTGAACGGTGAGGTGGTGGTCATCGCGCGCCCGGGCCAATCAGGCGCGCATGAATACCTGTTGCGTCAGGTCCATACCGACGCGACCGGTGTGACGATGCTGCGCGCGTTCAATCCGGCTTATGCGGATGTGCCCGTCGATGGTCTGCAGCCTGTGGCCCGTTTGCACGCGGTGCTTGGGCCACTGGCGCTTGAAGTGGGACGCGCGTTTGTGCGCGACGAGATTCCAGGCTGGTTTGGTGAATCTTTCAATCCGGGGAACTGGAACAGCGGACACATCCGACTGGCCGCGCACCGGGCGCATGTGTTGCTGGTGACCCTCAACAAGCAGGGCTCGAGCGAAGACCACCGTTATCACGATTACTGGGTCGATGCCCACACCTTTCACTGGCAGTCACAAAATACGACCACGCCGTCTTCGCTGAGGGGCCAGGAGATCATCGCGCACGCGCGTCTGGGCATCGACCTGCACCTCTTCGTGCGCGATGCCAAATTGCACCAGGGCAAGGCGGCGCCCTTCGTGTACCACGGTCGGGCGCGCTACCGGAGCCACACTGGCAGTCGCCCGATGAGCGTGATCTTTGACGTGGAGGGGTGACACCTTGAGGGGGCTGCGGGTCGCAGGGCCTGGCAGTCCACCCGCTGTCCGTTCAGCCGTTTCGCGGGACACCGGGTTCGACAGCGATCGGCAGCGCAACACCCACACCAGGAACGTGACGTACCGCAGCAGTGTTAACCGGCGGGAAAAAACAGGAACTGGCGCATTATGCCTGTAACAGACGACGTTGCAGCAATGCCTGCATATCGCGGCGCCCGTCTGCAATCATCATGACATAGACCGATTCGGCCATGACCCGGTAGATGATGCGGTAGGGTTTGACATGGATCTCGCGGTACTCACGAAGCCCGACGGCTAGGAGTTCCTTTGGATAGGCTCCGCGTTCCGGGTATTCAGAGAGGTTCGAAAAGGCCTTCTCTATCTGATCAAGAACGTCATCCGCTTTTCCCGGCGCGTCATGAGATGCGATGTATCTGTACAAATCCTCCAGATCCCGCGACGCGTCATCGGTCAGAAAGATCCGGAAGGTCATCAGCGACCCTTACTCCGGTCTCGAAGCTGTCGAATCACATCACCGGCAGGCTGGACTTTGCCTTCCTCAATCTGACGCAAGCCGAGCGCAAGAATCTTCAGCAACGCCATGGTCTCCTGGGTTTGCTCATAGCTTTCGATGTCCTGCATCACGACCTTGGCTTCGCCATTCTGGGTGATGATCAGGGGTTCACCCTGCCCTGACATGTTGCGCACGATTTCTGCGGCATGGGCTTTTAGGTAACTGATCGGTTTGATTTGGCGCGATAGCTTCATATTTACGCTCCCCAACAGGGCCAAATATAGTCTAAAAACAGGTCAGGTGTCAATCTGAAACACGTCGCTCCGGCTTGTCAGAACAAAGTGACTAGCTATCTGGCCCAGGCGGTTGGGATGACGACGCGCCACGGTGTGTTCAGTGGCCACTGGAAGTGGTTCGCGCCGACCCAGAGCTGCGGGCACCCGATCGTCGGGCACACATTCACTCACCCAGCATCAAAAAATAGCGTGCGTAGCGTCTTTCGCCACGACGCACCAGGGCCCCCTTGTTGACGAGGTCCTGCAGGTCACGGGTGGCGGTGGCCGGTGATGTCCTGGTGATGCGGATGTAATTATCGGCGCTCAGACCGCCTTTGAAGCCGTCTGGTCCTTCACGGAACATGCGGGCCAAGACTTTTTCCTGTCGCGGATTCAATGCTCCGCGTAATTTGTCGTAGAACCTGGTTTTCTCGATCACGAACACCAGCCGCCTTTGGGTCTCTCGCTGGGCATCCAGCAGCAGGTCCGCGACATACACCAGCCATTCTGTGATGGCACAGTGCCTGTTGGCCTGCTCCAGCGCATCGTAGTAGGCTTTTTTGTTGCGACGGATGGTATCAGACAATGCAATCAGGGTTGGCTGTCCAAGATGCTGAGCCAGTACTTTTTCGACGATCGCCCGACCGATGCGCCCGTTGCCGTCCGCAAAAGGATGGATGCTTTCAAAGTGAAGGTGCGCGATGCCTGCACGGGTCAGACCAGACAGTGGGGAAAGCTGCCCAGGACCGGTTTGATTGAACCAGCTCACAAACCGGTCCATCTCGGCCATGACCTGATCGGAGGGTGGGGCTTCAAAATGAATCTTCGGTGCGTAAATTGGGCCAGAAACCACCTGCATTGGTTCCGGGTGACTGCGGTAGCACCCGACATCCCTCAGGTCTGGACGCCCGCGCATCAGCATCTGATGCCACGCGAACAGGGTATCGTGCGTCAGGGGAGCGTCAAAGGTATGGTACAGGTCCACCATGACTTCGGCGATGCCCTGTTCTGCAGGCGAGACCTGCCGGTTGTCGCTTGAGAGACCAAACTGACGACGGATCGACGACTGAAGGCTGTCGCGATCGAGGATGTCGCCTTCAATTTCAGATGTGCTGAAAGCTTCATTGCCCATCAATTCAACGACTAACTGGTTTTTATCGTCCTCGCCCAGATGCCTGACAGCGCCGAACAGCAACCCGGCACCCAGCATCAACTGACTCTCAAAGTCCTGCAATCGGGCACGGTCATACATGAAGTGTGGCCAATCCGCTTGCTGCCAATTCCATCGCATGAGGGATGGCCTCCATTTCTATCGCTCATTTTATGACAAAGAATGAGCGATAGAAAGCAGGTTTATCGCTCATTGGCTCACCGGATCGCACCCTCGAGCCAGAACAGCCTGGGATTCTTTGGTCAGGGGGCGCACATTCAGCCCGCAGCCACCTCGAATTCCACCACGTTGCGTTCCTCGCGGCGGAATTCGATACCCACCAGGATGATGCCTCAGCGACCCGGGAACGGTGCTTGACTCAGGTGTCTGCGTTGACATCAATGACTGCGCGTCCGCTGTTCGGCATCAGGTTTTCCGGCTTGAACTGCAAAGGGAGGACAAGCTGTTAATGGTGTTGTAAATCCGCACCTTTTTGGCAGTGCAGGGCTGTTACACCC
>JBBAPZ010000057.1:0-6978 GCA_040400605.1 Candidatus Sericytochromatia bacterium | reverse complement strand
TTTTGCCCAAGGGCTTTATTCCGCCCGATGACAACTCACAAACGCAGGTGTATGTCGAGTTGCCACCGGGCTCGACTTTGTCGCAAACCCAAGCCAGCGCAGAGCAAGCGCGCACATTGTTGATGACGGTGAACGATGTGAAAAGCGTTTACACCACCATTGGCGGTGGCAGTGCGGGCACTGACCCTTTTGCCGGCGGCGGCATGGCCGAGGTGCGCAAGGCCACCCTCACCATTCAACTGACCGAGCGCGGCACCCGTCCGCGCAAGCAAGTGATTGAGAGCGACATCCGCACCGCTTTGCAAGAGCTGCCCGGGGTGCGAACCAAGGTGGGCTTGGGGGGCTCTGGCGAAAAATACATCTTGGTGCTGACCGGGGAAGACCCGCAAGCACTGCAAACCGCCGCCATGGCGGTCGAGCGCGATTTGCGCACCATTCCCGGTTTGGGCTCGATTGCCTCGACCGCCAGCTTGGTGCGCCCCGAGATTGCGGTGCGCCCCGACTTTGCCAAGGCCGCCGATTTGGGCGTGACCAGTGCCGCCATCAGCGACACCCTGCGCGTGGCCACTTTGGGCGATTTCGATGCGGCGTTGCCCAAGCTCAATTTGTCTGAACGGCAAGTGCCCATCGTGGTGCGCTTGCAAGGCGATGCCCGCAAAGACCTGGGCGTGCTCGAGCGCCTGATGGTGCCCGGCAGCCGTGGGCCAGTGATGCTGGGACAAGTGGCCAGCATTGAGGTGGCGGGCGGGCCCGCCGTGATCGACCGCTATGACCGCCAGCGCAACATCAACTTTGAAATTGAGTTGTCGGGCGTGCCCTTGGGCGATGTGACGCTGGCCGTGCAAAAGTTGCCCGCGCTGCAAAGCTTGCCCCCCGGCGTGAAGATCGTGGAGGTGGGCGACGCCGAAGTCATGGGCGAGCTCTTTGCCAGTTTTGGTTTGGCCATGCTGATTGGCGTGCTGTGCATTTACATCGTGTTGGTGTTGTTGTTCAAAGGCTTTTTGCACCCGGTCACCATCTTGGCGGCGTTGCCTTTGTCTTTGGGCGGCGCTTTTGTCGGCTTGCTGATTGCGCAAAAGAGCTTCTCGATGCCCTCGCTGATTGGCCTGATCATGCTGATGGGCATCGCCACCAAAAACTCCATCTTGTTGGTGGAGTACGCCATCGAGGCGCGGCGTGGCAAACCTGCCGAAGGCGATCAGCCGGCCGTGCCGCCCATGAGCCGTTGGGACGCGATCTTGGACGCTTGCCACAAGCGCGCACGCCCCATCGTCATGACCACCATCGCCATGGGCGCCGGCATGTTGCCGATTGCCGTGGGTTGGGGCGCGGCCGATGCCAGCTTCCGCTCGCCCATGGCGATTGCGGTGATTGGCGGCTTGCTCACCAGCACGGTGCTCAGCTTGCTGGTCATTCCGGTGGTGTTCACCTACCTCGATGACTTGGGCTTGTGGTCAGCGCGTCTGTACCACCGACTCTTCAAGCGGGCATAGAGTCGGATCAGAAGATCAATTGCTGATTGACAAAGATGAAAGGCCGCATGTAGCGGCCTTTCCATTTGGTGCATCTTTCGGCTTGTTAGCGTTCAGAGCGCATTTCCCAATCGTCGAAATGTGGCCTCATTGTAGCACAATGGTATTCATTTAAGGGGTATTAAATGATTAAACCGATTGCGCCCACTATGCGCTACAGACTGGCACTCGATTTAGGTTCAACTTCACTGGGTTGGGCTCTGGTGCGTCTGAATGCAAAAAACGAAACTTGTGCAGTGATCAAGGCTGGAGTTCGTATTTTCAGCGATGGTCGCAATCCAAAAGATGGTTCATCTTTGGCGGTAACTCGCCGTGAAGCCCGAGCCATGCGCCGACGTCGTGATCGACTTCTGAAACGAAAGAGTCGAATGATGGTGACGTTGGTGCGCCACGGTTTTTTTCCAGAGGATGAAGTTGTTCGGAAAAAATTAGTGCTGAAAGATCCGTTTTCCTTAAGAGCAAAGGGTTTAGATGAAGCTCTGCCGCCTGAAGAATTTGCCCGTGCACTTTTTCACATCAACCAGCGCCGCGGTTTTAAAAGTAATCGAAAAACCGATAAGAAAGAAACTGACAGTAGCGCACTGAAAAAAGCAATTGGTCAACTACGCGAAGCCATGCAACTCACAGGATGTCGAACTGTGGGTGAGTGGTTGAATGGCCGCCATCAAAAAGGCTTATCGGTTAGGGCACGTTACCGTGAAAACCGTCTTATCAAAGAAGACGGCAAATCTAAAATCGAAAAGAGTTATGACCTCTACATTGATCGGGCAATGATTGAAGATGAGTTCGATGCGCTGTGGGCAAAGCAAAGTGAACTCAATCCCGCACTATTCCACGAAACAGCTCGCGCGGAACTCAAAGACTGTTTGCTTCATCAGCGCCCACTTAAACCAGTTAAGCCTGGTCGTTGTACGTTAATGCCTGATGAAGAACGAGCTCCGATGGCGTTACCCAGCCAGCAACGTTTTCGAATATATCAAGAGGTCAACAATCTGCGCATGCTTCAGGAAGACTTAATTGCTACACCCCTCTCTATAAGTCAGCGCAATCAGTTGGTAAATGCACTCGAAAAAAACCAAAAACGGAGTTTCACACAGATTCAAAAATTGATTGGCTTTTCAGGACAGTTCAACCTTCAAGATGAAAAGCGAACGGAGTTGAAAGGCAATGCCACCAGTGTCATGTTGTCCAAGCAAGAGTTTTTTGGATCGCTATGGAATGAAATTAACCAAGCGCAACAAGATGCAATTGTTATGCGATTGCTCACCGAAGAAAACGAAGCAGTATTGATAGATTGGCTTACAAAAGAAACGGGTGTAGACGCTATCAAAGCCGAGCAAATATGCAATGTGCCATTAGCAGAGGGCTATGGGAGCTTAAGTGCAAAAGCACTAGCAAAGATATTGCCTTGTCTTCAGGCAGAGGTCGTAACTTTTGACAAAGCGGTCGTAGCTGCTGGGTTTGATCATCACAGTCACATAAATCACGCAGCCACAGGTGAAGTCTTATGCGAGTTGCCTTATTACGGTAAATACCTTCAGCGCCACGTTGGCTTTGGTACTGGCAAGCCTGAAGACACAGACGAAAGGCGGTACGGAAAAATTGCAAACCCTACTGTTCATGTTGGCTTAAACCAAGTGCGAACAGTGGTTAACGCCATCATCAAACGATATGGGCATCCCAGCGAGGTGGTGGTGGAGTTGGCACGTGATCTCAAACAAACACAAGAGCAACGTCGTTTAGATCAGAAAAACCAAACCGAGAATCAAAATCGAAACAAGCGGATGCGCACCGACATCTCATGCTTGCTAGGCACGAGTGAAGACCGGGTCAGAATTGCTGACTTGCAAAAAATGATCCTTTGGGAAGAGCTAAGCGTTAATGCTGCTGACAGGCGCTGTCCATACAGTGGAGTGCAAATTAGTGTCCAAATGCTATTCAGCGAACAAGTTGAAATTGAGCACATTTTGCCGTTCTCGCAAACCTTAGACGACACACTGAATAACAAGACAGTTGCCTTAAGGCAGGCTAACCGAATCAAGGGCAACCGTACCCCTGCTGAAGCAGCGAATGACTTTGAGGCGCAAGGGTGGAAAACAGAAGACATGTTGGCTCGGGCAAGCCTAATGGCAAAAGGCAAGCGTTATCGTTTTGCACCAGACGGTTATCAGCAATGGTTGCGTGAAGACAAAGGCTTTTTGGCACGTGCACTTAATGACACCCGATACCTCAGTCGTGTTGCTACTGAATATATGAGTTTGATATGTCCGCAGGGTACGCGTGTAATCCCTGGACGGATGACGGCCATGCTGCGGCAAAAGTTTGGGTTGAACGATATCTTGGGTTTACAAGGCGAAAAAAATCGCAACGACCACCGTCACCATGCGGTCGACGCCTGTGTGGTCGGAGTAACTGACCAAAGCATGTTGCAACGCTTTGCAAAAGCCAGCGCAAGTGCGCGAGAAAAGCAACTCAACAAATTGGTGGAGACTATGCCCTTGCCATGGGCGAATTACCGAGATCATGTGCATCGCGCAGTAAGCCGAATATGGGTTAGCCATAAGCCAGACCATGGACATGAAGGGGCGATGCATAACGACACGGCCTATGGGTTGCTCGGATCAGGTCGAGTGCAGGTTCGCAAAATGATAGACGGTGAGCGTACCCGAGAGATTGCATTACTAAAGGTTATTGAGTTCAGTGATTCCAGTGCTTCGGCTCGACATGGGTTGTTGCCCAACGGCGATCCCAAGCCATACAAAGGCTATAAGGGCGACAGTAACTATTGCATTGAGATTTTTTGCAATGAAAAGGGCAAATGGGAAGGCGAAGTAATTTCTACTTTTGAGGCATATCAATACGTGCAAAAAAATGGACTTGCGCAACTTCGAAACCCCAGGCAAAGCATGAGCGGCAAACCGTTGATCATGCGTTTGATGATTGGTGACTGTCTGAAATTAATGTCAAATGACTTGCCCAGTGTTCTGCGCATTTCATCCATAAATTCGACTGGAAAATTAACATTAGCTTCACATCAAGAAGCCAACGCTGATGCTCGGAACCGGGACAAGGCAGGAAGTTGGCGCTACACATACAAAGTAGCCGGGTCATTACAAAAGGCATGCGGGAGACATGTAACGGTGTCACCCATTGGCGACCTATCTGTTTCTGGACCTGCGCAATGATTGTGATCCAACCAGTTGCGCATAGATGTTGATCGGTGGAAACCCCCATGCTCAACCGTATTGTCGAAGTCTCGAATGATAAAAGGCATTTATCGGTGTACCGGGGATTTATGCTGGTTAACAGCACTGGTTTGGATAGACAAGAAATCGGGCGAGTGCCGTTAGACGACATTTCTGCTTTGATTGCTAATGCACACGGATTGAGTTACACCAATAATTTACTTGTTGCTTTGGCTGAGCGTGGTGCGCCATTTGTTTTGTGCGGCGCCAATCACAACGTGGTAGGGATGCTCTGGCCCATCGACGGGCATCATCAGCAAGCGCACAGGTTCGAGGCACAAATTGCGTGTACTTTGCCAACTCGCAAAAAGCTTTGGGCGTCCATCATCAGATCCAAGTTACTCAACCAAGCAGCAGTGTTACAAGCTGTTGGTGCTGCGTCAGCCCCCCTTCAAATGTTGGCAAAACAAGTGCGAAGTGGTGACCCCGACAACATCGAGGCACAGGGCGCTAGAAAATATTGGGGCTTACTCATGGGCTCTTTGTTTCGCCGTGACCAGCAAGCGGAAGGCATCAACGCCTTACTTAACTATGGCTATACCGTGCTAAGAGCGGCCACTGCAAGGGCGGTCGTCGCTGCTGGTTTGCACCCCAGCATGGGATTGCACCACAGCCACGACAACAACGCCATGCGACTGGTGGATGATTTGATGGAGCCATTCCGACCAGTCGTTGACCACATCGTGTGGCAATTGCAAATTAACGGCCATTGTGAAATTACGCACGAGACCAAACGTGCGTTGGTTCAATGCCTTTATCTTGATTTGGCCACTGACACGGGACGAACGCCAGTGTTGGTTGCAGTGCAAAGACTCGCCATTTCATTGGCGCAAGTGTTGCTCGGCGAGCGTAAATTATTAGATTTGCCATTGCCCAGTGTGCCATTGGCCAGTATCTCAGATTTAGATGCGTGAAAAGCAATGCTTAGTGGATACCGCTTGATGTGGATGCTGGTCATGTTTGACTTGCCAGTTGTGGAACCTGCAGAGCGGGCTGCAGCCACCAGGTTCAGGCTGAGCTTGCTGGATATGGGTTTTTCAAGGGCACAGTTGAGTGTATACATGCGCTTTTGCACCAGTTACACACAGCTCCAAACATACGGCAAACAGGTCGAAGCTGCCCTGCCTAAAGGCGGTCAGGTAAACGTTTTGCAAATGACAGACAAGCAGTACGAGCGGATCATTAGTTTTCAAGGCAGGCGCGAGGAACCTGCAAAAAAAACGCCCGACCAGTTCGATTTGTTCGGATAAATTGGCATTTATCCAAGATAAAGGAACAATAAAACCTTATGGAACAACGACTTATCTCGAATCTAGTCTAGACGATTGGGAAATGCGCTCTGACCGGAACGGGCTACATCATGCGGGTGAAAGAAACAGCAGTCTAGACGATTGGGAAATGCGCTCTGACCGGAACTGGAACACCACCGGTATGAAGCGCCGCCTTAGTCTAGACGATTGGGAAATGCGCTCTGACCGGAACTTTAGTGGCAACACCATCACCTTCAAGTCCAGTCTAGACGATTGGGAAATGCGCTCTGACCGGAACTGCTGCATCAACGTAACGGGCATACAAGGTAGTCTAGACGATTGGGAAATGCGCTCTGACCGGAACGCCGGGGTGGTGCTTAAGCATGGCCGCCGCAAGTCTAGACGATTGGGAAATGCGCTCTGACCGGAACTAGCCACGTTGGGTGGGGTGGCAATACTGCAGTCTAGACGATTGGGAAATGCGCTCTGACCGGAACGCCTTCGACTTGCTGGTGACTTCTCAGTAGAGTCTAGACGATTGGGAAATGCGCTCTGACCGGAACTAGTGCTGGCTTGTGTTCGAAGCATAGCAAAGTCGGCTGCGTAGCGGATCAGAAAGTCCCATACAGCGTGGTCACGGTGCTCGCGTCGGGGCCGGTGCGCATTCGGGTGGGCACCGGCAGCCTTTGCAATAGTTGCTGATGCGGCTGATGTACTGGCTGCTGGCCACGTGGGTTTTGCTGGTGAAGCCCCCTCCGTTGGCGTGCTGGGCCATGCCCAGAGTGTTGGGCGACTCCACCCACTCCACCGCGTCGACATACATGGCGCGGATCCACGCGCTGACCTGCTGCGGCGATAACCCGGCCCGCACTGCGCTCAGCCAAGCCCGTCGTTTTCTGTTTCAAGGGTTGCAGAAATCACAACGGGCGGGATCGGCCCAAGGCTGGGCAT
>JBBAPZ010000056.1:0-7038 GCA_040400605.1 Candidatus Sericytochromatia bacterium | reverse complement strand
CACAACACCGGATATCCCTTGTCGAATCACACACAATCCGCTAACATCACTCCCATGTCGTCATTCACGCCTTCCCGTGGCACCCGCACCCACGCCCTCATCACCAGCGCACTCGGCCTCAGCCTGCTGCTTGGCACTCCACTTACCGTCCGCGCCCAAGAATCCGGCAGCGGCCCAACCAGCACCGGCACCACGGGCACCGGCGCCCCCATGCAGGTCGCCCCCGAAGTGCTGCAGCAACTCAACCCCGCCCAACGCGCCATCGTCGAACAACGCATGCGCGAAAGCAAAACAGGGCGATCGCCCCAAAACACGCCCACTAACAACGGAACCGATACCCAGGACGCGGCGGGCGAACAAAAAAGCAAGTCACCAACCACCGATACCAGCGATACGACCGTGGCACCTCTCCCGCCAGTATCCAAAGAAACCTCCGAGTTTGAAAAAAGTATCGCAGAGCGCCTCGGTAACGCCGTGAGCACGCCCCTCACCCAATTCGGCTACGACCTCTTCGCAACCGGCCGCGAGCGCTTCACAGCCCCCGAAAACCTCCCCGTGCCAGACGACTACCGCGTGGGCGCCGGCGATGAAATCTTCGTCAGCGCAACCAGCCCCCGCCGCAGCGGCGAATACACCCTCACCGTCAGCCAGGAAGGCCAAATCGTCGTCCCCAACGTCGGCCCCGTCGCCGTCACCGGCCTCAACCCCCGGCAACTCGAAGCCCGCCTGCGCAACCTCATCCAAGGCGGCGCCACCCAAATGCGCCTCTCCGTGCGCCTCGCCAAATTGCGTTCCATTCGCGTCTTCGTCGTCGGCCGTGTCCAGCGCCCCGGCTCGTATACCGTGAGTGCGCTATCCACCCTCACCAACGTCTTGCTCGCCTCGGGTGGCCCCACCAAACAGGGTTCCTTGCGCAACATTCAACTCAAGCGCCAAGGCAAGGTGGTCGGTCGCTTCGACCTCTACGACTTCTTGCTGCGCGGCGATAACCAAGGGGATGTTCAGTTGCTCACCGGGGACGTGCTGGTGGTGCCAGATGTCGGCCCACTCGTCGCGGTCGCCGGTAACGTGCGCATTCCCGGCATCTACGAACTCAAGGGCTCAACCGACCTCAAAGAAGCCCTGCGCCTCGCCGGCCGCATCACCCCACGCGGCTTTACCCAGCACGTGCAAATCGAACGCTACGAACAGAACCAGTATGAGACCGTGCTCGACCTCGACTTGCAACGCACCAAACAACTGGACGCGGTACGCCTACGCGACGGCGATCTCGTGCAGATCCACAGCATCATCCCCCTGGTCAAAAACGGCATCCAACTCGACGGACACGTCTACCGCCCCGGCCTCTACGAACTCAAAAAGAACATGACCGCGCGCGACCTGCTGGATGGCGAACTCGTCATCAAACCAGAGGCGTACATGGACATGGGCCTCATCGAGCGGGTGAGCCCACCGGATAACCATATCGAGATTATCCCATTCAACCTGGGACGCACCCTGCAAGGCAAGGAAGCCCTGCCCCTGCAGGCTGGCGACACCGTCCGTGTGTACAGCCGCTGGGAAGTGCAGGACAAACCCAGCGTGCGCGTCGCCGGGATGGTGCGGCAGCCCGGCGTGGTAGACTTGCGGCCGAGCATGCGGGTCAAGGAATTGATTGCGCTGGTGGGTGGCCTGAAGGAGACGGCGGATCGCCGCACCGCCGAATTGGCGCGCACGCGCATCAAAGACAACCGTCCCGTCTACGAACGCGTGACCATCAACCTCGAAAAGGCCCTCAAAGGGGATGCCAGACACAACCTGCTCCTGCAAGCCGACGACTATCTGCAAGTCAAACAGGTCGCAGACTACAAACCCGTCTTCACCGCCACGCTCCAAGGTGAAGTGGCCCAACCCGGTACCTTGAGCTTTTTGCAGGGCGAACGCCTGTCCGAAGTGCTTGCACGCGCCGGTGGCTTGACCGTCCGCGCATTTTTAAAAGGCGCTATTTTTACCCGCGAGTCGGTGCGCAAGCGGCAGGCCGAACGCATCGAGGAGATTCGGCTCAAGACTGAGGCAGAAGTGGTGCGCTTGAGTGCAGAATTGGATGCCAAGGCGCTGAATCAAGGTGGGGACAAGGCGGACAGGAGCAGCCTGGAGCAGCGCAAGAAGTTTTTGGAATCCTTGTTGCAAACCCAGGCCTCGGGCCGCATGGTTGTGGACATCGCGAGCATTCTTGCCAATCCGGGGAGCGAGCAGGACCTCACCCTCGAAGATGGGGACACGTTGACCTTGCCGCCGATGCAAAATGCCGTCGTTGTGTTGGGGCAGGTGTACAACCCGACGGCGGTGGCGTTGGAGCAGGGTCGACCGTTTCAGTATTACCTGGACAAGACGGGTGGGCCGACGAGTGCGGCGGACGCCTCGGGGATTTATGTCATCCGGGCGGATGGCAGTGTGTACAACCGGCAGACGGTGGGGGACGGCTTTTTGTTTTGGGGTGGGTTGGCCCGTTTGCCTCTGGAGCCGGGAGATACGGTGGTGGTGCCGGAGAACCTGAAGGTGGATACGACCATTCGGGATATCCGTGACATCACCGGGACGATGTTTCAGATTACCAGTTCGGCGGCGCTTTTGTGGGGCGTGTTGAATCGTTAGGGATGGAGCGGGGCATGACGGATAAAGAAGCGCTCCAGCAGGTGGCGGAGGATGAGATCGACCTCGCGGCGTTGGCAGCGACTCTGTGGGCGCGGAAGGGGACCTTGCTGGCGGCGACGCTGGCGGGGGGTGCGATCGCGGGTGCGATCGCTTTCGCGATGCCCAATGTGTACACCGCCCGCGCCTCGTTGATGCCCCTCGAAAGCTCCGGCAGCGGCGGCGGGCGCATGGCTGCGATGATGTCCGCCATGGGCGATTTGCCCATCAGCTTGCCGGGTGGTGGCTCAACCCCGGGAGAGAAGTTTGTGGCGATTTTGGAGTCCCGCACGGTGGCCGAGCAGGTGATCACCCGCAACAATTTGTTGCCGGTGCTGTTTGCCGATCGCTGGGATGCGGCGACCCGCGCATGGAAGCCGTCCGGTTGGCTGGAGGCCAAGGCGGAGCCGCCGACGATGCAGGATGCGGTGGCGTCTTTGAAAGACAATGTGCGGGTGAGCAAAGGGAAGAAGGTGGATCTCATCGAGATTCAGGCCGACGCACTCTCCCCCGACACAGCGGCCAGTTTGGCCAACGCCTACCTGGTGGAATTGAACCATTTTTTGCAGGGCACCACGCTGACCTCTGCCAAGCGCAACCTGAAGTTTTTGGAGCAGCAAGTGGCGGAAGTAACGCGGGAGTTGGAGGGGTTCGAGAACCAGCGCAAGGTGTTTCAGGAGCGGCACAAGATTGTGGCGTTGGATGAGCAGGCCAAGGCGTCGGTAGAGGCATACGCACAGTTTCAGGCGCAGTTGGTGGCCAAGCAGATGGAGTTGAAGCTGTTGGAGGGGTCGGCCGGCACGGCAGATGTGCAGGTGGTGGGCTTGAAGCAGGAGATTGCGGAACTGTCCGGGCGGGTGCAGGCGTTGGAGTCTGGCAAAGGCAATGGCTTTTTCTCGCTCAAGGAGTTGCCCAAGCTGGGGTTGCAGTTGGCGCACATTGAGCGGGGTTTGCTGACCAAGGGCAAGGTGCTTGAGATGTTGACGCAGCAGATGGAGCTGGCACGCATCGAGGAAGCGCGGGAGACGCTGGCCTTTCAGGTGATTGACCGTGCGATCGCCCCGGAGAAGAAGTCGAAGCCCAAGCGATCGTTAATCACGTTGTTTGGTTTATTGATCGGAATGGGCGTGGGCGTCGTCTCGGTCTTGTTTTTAACGAAAACCAACTTAACGACAGCAGCAAATTGACGGCTGCAAACCTCGCCAATTAACAACTGACTGGGGAACGCCCTTTGGCTAGTCGCTCAACCCGCTTTCTGAATGTTGGCCTGCACGGCACGACCCTTGCGACCCGTTTCCTGTTCATTTTTTTTCTTGCCAAGTATCTGGACCCTGCGGCTGTTGGTTACTATGGCTTATTTACAGCGACCGTGGGTTATAGCATTTATTTTGTTGGTTTGGATTTTTACACCTATGCCTCACGCGAGGCAGCCAGAACGCCCTTGGCTGATGTTGGACAGTTATTAAAAGGTCAAGCGGCCTTGTCCGGGCTTCTGTATTGCCTGTTTTTACCTATCAGTTACGTATTGTTGGCATCATATTCAGGTTGGCCGACCTTTATGCTGTTTTTCTTTCTACCGCTGCTTGTTCTTGAACATTTCAATCAAGAGATGTCGAGACTCCTTGTCGCATTGTCGCAACAGCTCACGGCAAGCGTTGTGTTATTTGTGCGGCAGGGTAGTTGGGCGTTGGCGATAATTGGCTTGATGCACGTCGATGCCTCAAATCGCGATTTGCGGGTGGTCATGTTGCTGTGGTCGTTGGCTGGTATCGCCGCGGCCCTTGCTGCGGTGTACGCACTTCACCGCCTGGGAGTAAGTGGTTGGCGGCAGCCGGTTGACTGGCAATGGGTCAGACGCGGAGTCGGTGTTAGTACTGCATTCTTGATCGCCACACTGGCTCTACGGGGCATTTATACTTTCGACCGGTATCTGCTCGACGCACTGGGGGGGATTGAGGTTGTTGCCGCGTACGTGTTTTTCATTGGGGTGGCTGGTAGCCTGCAAGCCTTCCTGGACGCGGGTATTTTGTCGTTCGCTTATCCAGTGTTTATTAAACTTTACCAAGAGCACCAAATTGCGCTTGCGCATGCCAAACTGAAACAAACATTGCGGGCGACTGTTGCGCTCACGTTTTGTTTTGCCCTGGTTAGTTGGCTTGCGCTACCATTTTTGTTGCACTGGATCGGCAAGGCGAGTTACCTGAACGCATCCGCACTCTATCCGGTTTTGTTATTGGCAACCGGCATCAATGCAGTTTCTATGGTGCCGCACATTGCATTGTACGGCGCGGGGCAGGATCGTCCCATCATTCATAGTCACATTGCCGCTTTTTTTGTGTTTATCCTATCGGTCCTGATTCTGAGCGTTTATAATGGCATCAATGCGGTTCCGCAGGCTTTGGTGATGTCGTTTATGACGATCTTGATTTGGAAGAGCGTCGCGTACAGGCATTATTATTTAACTGCTCGTCGTCAGTAATTGGTGTTTGTGCTTCAGTGTTTAACTTAAGGGACTCCACGTGATTCGTTATGGGCAACAGGATATTACACAGGATGACATCGACTCGGTTGTCGCTGTGCTTAAGTCGATCAATCTGACACAAGGCCCCAAAATTCCGCAATTTGAGCAGAGTGTGCAGTGTCACACAGGGGCACGGCATGCCATAGCTGTGAACAGCGCGACATCTGCGCTGCACATCGCCTGTCTTGCACTTGGGCTTGGGACTGGGGACTGGTTATGGACGTCCCCAAATACGTTTGTGGCATCCGCCAATTGCGCACTGTACTGCGGGGCGCAGGTGGACTTTGTAGACATCGACCCGCGCACCTACAACATCTGTCCATTCAGGCTCGAAGAGAAACTCAGGGTAGCGGAAAAGAACGGACGGCTACCAAAAATTGTTGTGCCGGTTCACCTCACGGGGCAGCCTTGTGATATGTCTGCCATTCACAGCTTGAGCCAAAAATACGGATTCAAAATTATTGAAGATGCCTCGCATGCCATAGGCGGTCGTTATAAAGGTGAACCCATCGGTAATTGTCGCTACAGTGACATCACGGTTTTCAGTTTTCACCCCGTCAAGATTATCACCACAGCGGAAGGTGGCATGGCCCTGACCAACGACGATGAAGTGGCGACACGAATGGGATTGCTGCGCAGTCACGGAATTACCCGTGAGCCATCTTTGATGACCCACGCGATGGACGGGCCTTGGTACTACCAGCAAGTGGCTTTAGGATTTAATTATCGCATGACGGATTTACAGGCGGCATTGGGCGTCAGTCAGATGACGCGCTTGACTCAATATGTGGCGAGGCGGCACGAAATTGCCGAGCGTTATAGTGAGTTGTTAGCCGATTTGCCCCTGACACTGCCTTGGCAGCATCCCGATGGGTACAGTGCGTATCATCTTTATGTCATACGACTTCGTTTGGATCAATTGACACGTAGTCATTTGGAAGTCTTTGAATCGCTACGAGCCAAGAATATTATGGTGAACCTCCATTACATTCCTGTTCATACCCAGCCTTATTATCAGGCTATGGGCTTTAAACCGGGGGATTTCCCGGAATCCGAGCGATATTATCGTGAGGCCATCAGTATTCCCATGCACCCTACTCTGACCGACGATGACCTGCAAATTGTTGCCAACTCCCTGCGGGAGGCGGTGGGCGTTTGAGGCTGGCCGTCATACCTGCGCGTGGTGGTAGCAAGCGCATTCCGCGAAAGAACATTAAAGACTTCTGCGGGTTGCCGATGATTGCGTGGTCAATTCAAACTGCCATTCGGAGTGGATGCTTCGACCGGATCCTAGTCAGTACGGATGACAGTGAGATTGCCTCGATTGCGAGGGAGTACGGCGCTGAAACACCATTCATTCGGCCGGCGGAGCTTGCAGATGATTTCAGTGGCACGATACCTGTGGTCGCGCATGCGATCGAATGGCACAATCAGAACGCTTCAGCGGTCAACGACGTTTGTTGTATATACCCGACAGCGCCGTTCGTGACTGCCGACGATCTGCAATGTGGATATGAGTTGTTGCACGCTGGGGATTTTGATTATGCATTTGCAGTCACAAGCTATCCGTTTCCAATACAGCGGGCTATTCGCATTACGCCGACGCAGCAGGTCGAAATGTTTCAGCCAGAATATTTCCAGTCACGCTCACAAGACTTGGAAGAGGCCTGGCACGATGCTGGCCAGTTTTACTGGGGTAAAGCGGCCGCCTGGTTGAGCCAAATTCCAATCTTCAGTAGTCGCGCAACTCCAGTGAAACTGCCCAGGCACCGCGTGCAAGATATCGATACCCATGAGGATTGGGAGAGGGCAGAGTGGTTGTTTAAAGCAATGCGTAAAGCAGATTC
>JBBAPZ010000055.1:0-7180 GCA_040400605.1 Candidatus Sericytochromatia bacterium | reverse complement strand
GAACATTGAGATGCCGGTTGAGGGGCCTCGTGTGGAGTCGATTCCATATGATTTCGTACCGGAAGATCCCTTTAAAAATTCCCGTCGCGGCATCATGACAGAAGGCGTGGCGCCGATTGATTCAAAGAGCGCTGCCAATTTCAAACGGGATAGTCGCATCGAGGCGTTTTGCGATTACACGCCGCCGCCGCCGCCTCAGGCGATGTACAATGTTGACTCCGAAGTGCGCTGGATTTCAGACCATGATAAAGATGCGGATTACTTGGGCAGTATCGGTTTTCACGGTGATCTCGCAACCGGTGAAACGGGATGGGCGGATGGGTCGTCAGTTGCGGGTAACCCTTCCAAGCCAACCGTGCGATTCGGTAATTTGGGTGCGCGCAACATTCCGACGAGCACGCACTGGGTGACTCTGACGCCACCGCAAGCCGCCGTTCCGCAGGTGAGTCACTGGGAATCCGTGAAAGGTGAGACAGCGGAGGATTTTGTGACTTTCAAGACCGGGGCGTACCGTGTGCAGTCGACAGCGGTGCCTATCCCGCGTTATATGAAAACGCTGGCCGGTTCGAGTGCGGGCCTGACAGACGGGGTCGGGGCTGCTGCGAAGTTCAACTCACCATTTGGCGTGATTGTGGATCAAGTTGGCAACTTGATTGTGGCTGATCGCAGGAATCACTGTATCCGTAAAATCACGTCGGATGGAACGGTGACGACACTTGCAGGTACTGGGACTGCAGGCACTGCCAACGGTGTTGGCACCGCGGCGCAATTCAATGAGCCTCGGGGCATCGCAATGGATAGCAACGGCAACATTTACATTGTCGAGCACGGGGCTGGAGGTACGGTACACTCAAGTCATCGCATCCGTAAACTGAGTCCTTCAGGCCAGGTAACCACCTTTGCTGGGACTGGGATCGGCGGATTTGTTGATGGGCCAGCGAACGTAGCCCGGTTCAACTTTCCCACTGGTATCGCTATCGACAGTGCAGACAACCTGTTCGTGGTTGACTACGGAAACCATTGCATCCGCAAAGTCACGCCCGATGGTGTGGTTACAACGCTGTCGGGGTCGCGATGGGCGACGGGCTTTGAGGACGGTCCGGGCAATACGGTTGGCACGGACATTACGATCACGCCAGCGTCAGGCGTTGCCAAGTTTTATTTCCCGAATGGCATCACGATAGATAATAACGGAGACCTGTTGGTCACTGACTGGAATCATTGCATTCGTAAAGTGTCTCCCACGACAGGATATGTCACAACGCTGGTCGGAGTGCCCGGGGCTGCAGGTAGTACGGATGGCGCGCCTGGGACCGCCAAACTTAATTTCCCCAATGGCATCACGAAAGACAGTGCGGGTAACCTGTACGTGTGCGATACGGCCAACAACCGGATCCGTAAGATCGACACCACCACGAATGAAGTGACAACCTTGGAAGCGTTCGATACTGACGGGGGCTGTGAAACGGAAGCTGCTGCGCTACTGAGTTCGCCAGCGTTGATTGCGGTTGATGGCGCAGGCGCACTTTACATCGCGGATGCTGGTAACAATCGCATTCGAAAAATGGTGACAGCGGGCGCGAGCGAGGCATGTCCCACACCGACGCCTATCCCTACGCCAACACCGAGGCCGACGCGCACCATCAGCAAGGATGGGTATGCGCCGTATTCAATAGAAACAAACGATGGCAGGTATAGTGCCATCAAGCTGCCGTCAGGCAATTGGGTAGATATTAACGATTACCAGAATGTAACGACGACGGTGGGCACAGATACGTGGACCGAGGTGAAGTTCAACTTGGCTGATGGCAAGGTCTTGCAGTTTGAGAATCCTGATTGGTGGGTGGTGGTCAAGCGCACCAATGGCGTCGCGACCGAGGCGAAGCAGATCGATGTTCAAGGTGCACCCAAATTCCGGGGTATTTTCGAAGAGCGCGCAGATGCTTTCACGGTAGGCACCAACCAGACCGTGCGCCGAGGTCATGAGTGGAATGGTTCGTGTTATTGCAATTACGTAGTTTATTACGATAACATTGTTCACGATACAGCCCCGCAGCCGGTCAGGGGCAGAAGCAGCGCCAATCCTGGCCGCGCCAATAACATTGCGCGCAATGGCTTTACCATCGGTATACAGGCGACTTACAACTACCCCAATCCGCAGGGCAATCAAAACAACCTCAGCAATGCGGTGACTATGACGGTAGGCGCCAACAATCCTGTCGCACAATTGAGACTAACCAAGAACAGTCCCTTGCTGCAAATGACGATGAACAGTCCGAGCGTGCCATTTGCCACTGGCTCTACGCTGGTGCTGGAAACCGTGGTTGATGGGGTTGATCGGATTTACAGGTGGCCAGGGAACGATAGCAACACCCTGAATGCTGACTTCTTCGTTCGTCTGAAAAGCGATGATCCAGCCAGTTTCCAAGTGAAACGAGCTTACATCGAGAATCTGAGTCTGTCGGCAACCCAATTGACACTCACGGCATTGGAAAAGATCACGATTCAGCGTAACGGTGTTTATCCGCTGAACTTGACGTTTGAGGCCCAAGGCGCCAAGTAACGGGGAAAGGGTCGATGTCGCGTTGGGAGGGGCGTTCGCCCCTCCCATTTTGTTCGATAGTTTAAACTGATGACACTATCTGTGATGGACATCAGACAGTCGAGCACGCGAAATCCGGCAGTTGAAACAACCGCCCTGGCACTGACAAACACTTGATCCACAAAACCAGTACTGGGTGTTTGTCACGATACGGTGTTCAAATAGGCATCGTAACAGCATTCGCGGCTGGGGTAAAAGTGTCTGGCAGGGTTGAAGCTATCGGGTCACGCTTGTTATCGTTGACTGTGTGTTGTTCCGAGGCGGCGAAGGGTGAGACGTTTGTGTTTAAAACGCTGGGTTTGATGGTGCTGTTGGCGGTGAGTGTTGGTGTGGCGCACTTGTCTGGCAGTCTGGTTCACGCTCTCTGGCCAGCAATTGCCGCGTTTATCGGCATTTTGTTTTTTAAAGAGGCGACCCTCGGCCTGGCGTGTGGTGTAGTGGCAGGTACCTTGGTTGTGGTTCAGGCCGATCCCATCGCGCTGTGGCATACCCTGTTTGCGGATTTCCTTTTCCCTGGGCTGCAAGGCCCGTGGCGTATTGGCGCGGTACTTTTCACGCTGATGTTGGGTGCGTTTGCGGGCATTTTAGAGGCATCACGCGGCTTTGAAGCCTTGCTGTTGCGTCACGCCGGCGCGGGGGTCTTGAGCGATCGCCGGGTCTTGGGTGTGGTCTACCTCACCGGACTCCTTTGCTTCTTTGACGGCCTTGCGAGCAGCCTGTTGACCGGACGTGTCGCACGCACCTTGGTGGATCGCGCAGGCATTTCGCGTGAGCGCCTTGCTTGGGTCGTTGACTCCACTGCGTCGCCGGTTGCTTGTGTCTCGTTCATCTCGACGTGGATTGCAACCCAGTTGTCTCTGATTGCCCAAGGCACCCAACATGCGCCATTTTCAGCCGCACCCTACGCATTGTATTTCCAGTCGATCGTCGCCAATCCATACTGCCTTCTCACGCTTTGGGTTGTGCCTTTGTCGATCGCCCTGCGCTACCAACCCGCCGCCATGGCGCGCTTCACCGTTACCGCAGCGTCCGGGTCGACCACGCATGACGCCGCTTGCTGCGCTAATCCTCAGCGCGTCGTGATCATTCCCCTCGCAGTTCTGATTCTGGCCATCATCATCGGATTTCCGCTCTTGATGTCGCAACCACCCGACATCCGACACCTTGATGGCTGGCAACAAGCATTCAGTGGGGATGGTGGGCCTTATGCGCTCGTGTTTGGCGCCAGCCTGGCCTTAGGTACCGCCTGGTTGTGCTTCCCTGCACATCGGCGGCACGAAGTGGGGCCCGCCGCCATTCAAGGTGCTGCGTCCGTTTTGCCTGCATTGCTCATCCTCATCCTGGCCTATGCACTGGGTGGCATACTCAATCACCTGGGTGCCGCCAAAGCGCTTCTGGCATTGCTTGGCACGGGCTTCACCGTGACAGTGTTTCCGGCGGTCATTTTCACCCTGGCTGGCGCCATGTCATTCGTGACTGGTTCCTCTTGGGGCACCATGGGACTGCTCACACCACTCGTGCTCCCGGCTGGTCTTTTGGCTTGTCAGCAAAGTGGCCTCAGTGTGGCAGAGACCCAAGGCCTTGTGGTGGCAACTATCGGTGCGGTGTTCGGTGGCGCCACCTTCGGCGACCATTGCAGCCCCTTTTCGGATACCACCATCGTCAGTGCCCTCGCGAGCGGCTGCAAGACCCTCGACCACGTCACCAGTCAGATGCCCTTCGCGGCGCTATGCGCATTGTTCTCCTTTGGGGCGTATCTGCTTTTGCCACTCGGGCTGCCGACTTGGTTGACGCTTGCCATTGCCGCACTCGGACTGACGCTTGTGATTGCAGTGCTGACAAGGCACTCTCGCTTGCGCAAACGTGCCATCGAAGAGCCGCCCTTAAAAGCGACCTCGGCAGGTACGTGAGGCACCACGCGATACATCGGCCGGAGGCGGCACTCACCTAGGCAGACTCCTAAGCCGAAGCGTCACGGGGCTTGCTGCGATACGCATGGGCCAATGGACTCCGTGCGGTCGCAGTCGCCTGGTCGGATCACCCCTCAGTCACGTCGCGTGCGAACGGTGAGGGCGAAAGCGGAGTTGCGGTTTGCCAACGCTTGGGGTCGGGATTGTTGAGATCAGGGAACGGTTCCCGGCATGTTAGCGTGTGACGGCAAACCAGTGACCGTCGGGATCAGCGAATGCGAAGCTTTTTGTGCCGTGGTGCTCATTTACTTCGGTCACCTCGACGCCACGGGACAGCAGGTTTGCGCGCATCGCCTCCAGATCGTCAACGTGAAAGCACACGGACGGCGTCGCCAAGTCGAGACCATCCGGGTTGTCTTTCATTAGCGCCAGTGGGACGAGTTCGAAGGCGAATGATTGGTCCGAGAACCCAACCTGCGCGATCGTGTGGTCACCGACCGCGGTCCGGCGCTTTTCGACCATGCCAACCTGTTCAATCCAGAATCGGCGACAAGCCTCTGCGTCGCTCACGTAGAGCACGACATATCCAACTTTCATGCACGACTCCTGCCCAGATGTGACAACGTCCCAGAACCATCAATTTCGCTGGTCAGACCAGCGTGCGGCGATAGCGCCGTGACGAAAAATGAACCAAACCATGCCGCTACCGGCCGCAAAATGTGAATGACACTTAACAAACAAGCAGCGAAATTGAAGGATGACAACCCCGCACGGGAATTTTAACACCGGCACTTTATATCCGTCACGCGGTATGGCTGACCGTATTTGGCTCAAGCAACCGGCACACACGAAGTCGGTGCATCAAGGCGGGTTTTGGACGTTGCATGTCTGCTAAACAACGATTTGGTCGTTGCGCAGGGGGAGAACATGGCTTGAGACCCTCACAGACCAGAAAGTCCCAACCCACCGAATCGGAATCTTCTTGAAATCAGAGGTGTCTGGCTAAGCCGTGGTTTGCTCCTCATCTGGTAGCACCACCACCGCCCGTATTCCCAATGCACGAAGTGCGCGAAACAGGCGGTCGAAGGTAAATCGGTCCAATCGACCTCTCAGCAATCGACTGACTTCTCCCTGGGGCATGCCGATGGCTTCTCCGAGCTGGGCCTGCGTCAGGCCCAGCTGGTTCATGATGAGCTGGATACGCCGAACAATTTTGACTTTTTCAAGCAGTTCGTCTGCATCCTCGAATTCGAGGTCGTGGAAGATGCTAGGGCCCTTCGCTGCGATGATGTCCGGGGTGTCACTCATAATCTCAAGCCTCCTGGCTCGTGCCGCGTTTGGCATAATGGGTTTGTGCATCTTTCAGACGTGATTTGATCAGTTCGATATCGTGCTGGTCAGTGGCGATACCTTTGCGCGCTTTTTTCTGAAAGACGTGCAAAACGTAGAGCGCATCAGAGAATCTCACGGTATCGACGGCCCGGTAGGTGCCGACCTGGTCGTGAATCCGAAGTTCGAGAACACTGGCCCCACCAAATCCTTGCAAGACTTTTGCGTTTAGCGGCATGCCTCCAAGCTGAACCAGACGCAAGCCTTGGCCAAATTTTCGGACGATGTCTTTGGGTAACTCGGACAAATCTTTTTTGAAGAGCCAACCCAGACAAGTTTTTTGGTTGCAATCCATCGCCCGTATTCATTGTCCCCAGTTATGTGATAATTCACATAAGCTTGCAAGCCTCAAGGTTCTCAGGTTCTCAGATTTGAGCGCAGTGCCATGTGACAAAAATGGACTTCCTGAGTGATTCATGAGCGATGTTCTGGGTGAAATCATTTTGCAGCATCCAAGGCAGACCACGGTAGGACGGCAACCAATGCCCTCATTCATCTGATTCAAGGCACGATTGTTGTGAAGGTCGTTTCAATATGGTTTCAAAGGCAGGCGGATGTAAACAACAATCGGTTGCCTGGCTCAACAATGGCCCGATGCAACTGACCGAGGTCTTGCCTGACGGTTGGCAGCAGCGGCTTGTTCCCGCTTTTGAGGGCTAGACGGTGGTTTTGATGACCCTCGGGCGAGAGGATCTGCTCAGGACCAAGCTCTTTGCTCTTTGCGATCGCGGAAGTGATTGGGTAGATTGTCTGGCGATGTGCCCAAGCAGCGAGGAACTCGATGACGCTTTGGCGTGGGTGGCCGATCAAGATGCGCATCCCGGTTGGCCTGACCACGTGCGAGCCACATTGGTTGAATTGCGACAGAGGCTCGGGTATGGCATTTAATCGTCCAGCGTTTTCAGTTGATGCGCTTCCCGCAGAGATCCTCACCGCCAGACTGGTTGGAATCGGTTTCAATTTCGCTGCCACCGGAGAGGCTGACGCGGACATTGAGTGCACACTGCTTCAGGCATCGGTTGTAGGGATGGAGGGGCAAGACCTGCGTGTGTTGGGCGTGCTGGTCACCTGGCTTGGCATCCATCACGCGCACGTCAATGTTGATCGACTGGTGCGGGTGGTGTCAGGGCATCCCTCGGTTCGGGTGCGGGCGTTTTGGTGTGCGATCGCGAAGTGGCTTGGCAAGGATCGGCGTTTGGCGAGACTGATGCGGCTTTACAAGGGGGCGCGCATTGACCTTTTGCCGGTGGGCAATGCATTTCAGGTGACCCGAAGGGGT
>JBBAPZ010000054.1:0-7198 GCA_040400605.1 Candidatus Sericytochromatia bacterium | reverse complement strand
CTGTTCTACTGTGAGCCAATCGTTAAATAGTTGCCAGCCTTCGGTTGGCGTCGCGGCGAGCTTGTGGCGGGAAACGACGCGTGCAACTACCGTGGTGGTCAGTGCCAAGTAGGTCAAGACGTCGTGCTTGAACTTTGGTTCCTGCAAAGAAGGAAGCTCGCGGAGATACGGCAGCTCTTTAAGGCGCGAGGTTGCGATCGTTTGCACGGCAGGCAACTTGATGGGACGTGGCAACCAAACTTCTATGGCATGTGTAAAAGCAGTGTTCACGTCATTGATCAGGCTGCTTTGTTTCGGTTTGTTCGCAGTTTCGTTCAAGCTGAGATCGCGCGTCAACCCCTGAATGATTGCTGCAAAAACATCGACGGCAAAGCGTAACTCGTCATGGGGTGATGTTTGAGATTTGGTCAGTGACTGCAAAAAGAGCCAACCGGTCCCGTGGATACGCGCGGCATCAAACGCCTCTTGCAACATATACTGGGTGACCAGGACATCGCGATCGCCATCTTCACCGTGGAAGAGGACAGTTGAGTCCTTGAAGCACAGTGGACGCAGTTGTTCAACGATGCCTTTCAATTTTTGTGCCAGTTGTGTCAAGCGACTGCGCTCAGGTCCAAACTGCACCAGCATACCCGCGTCACCAATCATAATCGGTAGCTTTTCAAAGCACGCAATGAGTTCAAAGAGCGACCGCGGACGGGTCATTCGGGCAGCCAGTACCGGGATCGATAATGTTTCCTCAAGAATTCCGCATGCATCCGCAATGATGTTCTCGCGTGTTCGGTCCGCCTCGGTGCTCAACGGTTCACGACACTTTCCACAATTCGCACGGAGCAGGCGTGTGCGCAGCACCCGATTGCTTACCTGACACGCAGGACACGCACGGGTCACCTTTGGATCGCCCAGCGGTGCGCTGCAACGGGGACAGTGCGCACTATGCAATTTGTCCGGGTGAACCCGCACCTTCACGCCACACAGACTGCACAGTTCAATCTGAGTGGTTTCGTCATTCGTGGACTGCACACGCTTTCCTTTCTCACAAAGGTTGAACATCTCTCAGATACCACAAATCGGCCATTTTCAATCCGATAGTTGATGCCAGAAACCATCAATTTCACTGATCAGACGACAATCACCAGACGCGGACGCACGGATGATCAGCCTGACGACAGGTGCTACGACGGTAGGAATACAACAGGCATTTAACGAACAATCCGTCATTTTGATGGTTGGGTTGAGCATGGTGGTCAATCGGACACACCGCCATTGGCCGTAACCTGAACACATTGGCCCGCGTGGCGGCTGACGCAGACGTGGTTTTAGCGCGAGACGACGCTGCGCGCGGCAAACAGTGTGGTGAGCACGCGAAAAAAGGTGCCGCGTGAATCGTGCCATCCGCCATCGGCAGTCTGAGCGCCCAAAAGCCTTTTCCATGCAGAATCGCGAATGGGATCGTGGGTTGCCAGGTGGCAGCGTTTAGCCATCATGTGCGCGTGATAAGCGTCTTGAGGGGTGATGGATGGGGTTTGAATCTGTTGGGTCAGATGGTCATAAGCGGCTTGATGACCCGTTAAAACGTGGGGATCGCGGTGGTTGTGAGTAAGGGCCATCCAGTGGGCAGCGGTTATCGGGTCTTCGGTGAAGGTCGCTGTGTTGTCGGATGCCAGGGCGGCGACACTTTTTGCAACGGCTTCCTCGTGCTCGCCGTTGTGTTTGAGTGCATTGGCGAGGGCCACCGTGTGTCGCCTGCTTTGTCCCGGATTATCGTGTGAACACCAGAGGCCATCGGTGCCTTGTTGGGAGGCAATCCAGCCAAATGCGCGCGGGCCGATATCAAAAACATCTTCCCCCAGATTCAGGTTTCCAAGTAGCATCAGGCCAAGACAAGCCGCCTCCAACGGGCAATTGGATTGTGCGAAGGCCGGTTCCCAAGCGCCGTTGTCGCGAAAGAACGGTTCGAGCTCAAACAGAAAAACCTCGACGGGCCCCCAGCCAAAGGACGCACGCCAAAAGGCCTGTTGCCATGGCGTTCCGTTTGCAAAGACGAAGGTCTCAGCTGCTCGTAACGAAAAAAGGGTGCTTTGTTTCAGCATGGCGCCTCCTCGCGTGGTTCGCTGAACGATTTTTCAAGGACCAAGGTCACCGGGCCATCATTGGCCAGTTCGACGTGCATATGAGCCCCAAATTCGCCAGATTCCACGTGAATACCAGCCGCCTGAAACTGGCTGAGCGCATAATCATATAGCGTTTGTGCCTGCTTGGGTGTCGCAGCCTCGCGAAAGTCGGGCCGCCGCCCTCGGCGGCAATCGGCATAAAGGGTAAATTGGCTGATGAGCAAAACGGCGCCATTAACGTCCTGCAAACTGCGATTAAAACGGTTATCCGCGTCGGCGAAGACTCTCAAGGTCGTAACTTTTTGAATCAACCAATCGATTTCCTGGGTTGTATCGGCGTGATGAATGCCAAGCAGGATGACGTAGCCGACCCCAATGCTGCCAATCACCGTGCCCGCTACGGAGACACGACCGGTTGACACCCGCTGTAGTACTGCTCGCACGCTCGTATCCTTTTAATGTTGGTCTTTTTTGGGGACCGCGAGGCTGATAATGGCCGTGCAGACCATCGCGCCTTTAACGCTTGCGATCGCCTGCGCTTTGCCATAACCGCCTCTTGTGCGCAGCCCCTTGACCAAAAGGGACAGCGTATCCCCCGGTTTGATGGGTTGCCGAAAACGACAGGCATCAACACCGGCAAACCAGATGACTTGGCCGGGGGTCTCGTGAGATAGGTTCCACAGGAGTGCGCCGACCTGCGCCAACGCTTCTACCACCCAGACGCCTGGCGTGATGGGATCCGCTGGGAAATGACCATTGAAACAGGGGTTGTCGACACCCACGTGTTTCGTTCCGATGGCAAAAGCGAAGGGTTCCCAGTCGCTGAGCTGATCGACCCACAAAGCAGGCGGGCGGTGGGGCAGCCATCGCATGATGGCTGCGGTATCAAGGGCGCTTGACATGGCGGTCTTGAATCACCGAAGCGCGCGAATAACCTCGTCCGTGATATCTTGTCCGCCATAAAGACAGGCAGCCTTGTCCAGTACCAGGTCCAACTTTTTTGCTTTTGCAATGAGCTGAATCTTGGCCTCGACCTGTCGCTTCACATCACCACTGAGGCGTTGCTCAAGCTGCGCTGCCCTGGCTTTGAGGGGCGCCAGTTCCTTCTCAAACTTCTCGGTCATTTGCTGCAACTCCGTCGCTGGTTTACCCGCCTTTTGCGCTTCGGCAACCTTGCGTTGTCGATCCTGAAACGCTTGTTGGTAAGCCATCAGCTCTTTTTGCATTTCCGCCTGCGCGCTGCGAGCGCCCTGATAAGACGTCAGTAACCGGGCCGTATCGACGTAACCGACACTCATGGCCCACGCAGGCGAGGCGGTTACCATCATCCCCAATACTGTTGCAGCCACCATCCCGATATGCTTGACCATCGTTGATTTCTCCTTGTCGCTTAAGAGCCGGTTAGAATTTTTGACCGATACTGAAGTGAAACTGACCGGGTTCAACGCCGCTGAGGCCATAATCCAGACGAATCGGTCCCATCGGGGTATTCAGGCGTATCCCGGCCCCAAAACCTGAATGCCATAGTTCCCGTTTAAACGTATCATCCCAGAAAGCCCCGGTATCTGCGAAGAAAACCCCAGAGAGAATGTTAAAAACCGGAAAACGGTATTCAAGCGAGCTGACAAACGCATTGGAGCCCTGAAAAAAACCGGCGCCGTACTTTTGCGCGATAGGCATGGTGGGATTAACGAATTCCGGCCAGCCTCGAATCAAATAGGGCCCGGTCGAGAAGAATCGCTCATAGGCTGGTACTTGCGCCCCCGTAATGAGACCAAGCCTTGCATTCATCGCAAGCGTCGCACGCTCCCGAGGCGCCCAAGGGACACCGGGCAAGGGATAGAACCACGTCAGCATGCCGGTGCTGCGTAAAATGGGCGAAAAACCGTTGATGAGACCCGGTTCCAAGCTCAGTGTGTTGAACCACCCTTCGGTCGGATTCTGGATCACATCCCGTGTATCCACACTGATGCCCAACGAACCGCCCACCACAGCGTCATTGCCTTGGGGATCCAGCGTAATGGCTTTTCCATCACTGTAACGCGGCTTGGGGTTGCCGCCGAACCAGATGTTGTCAAAGGTGCTGATGCGCTCGGCCTTCAGGCTGGCCATCCCGCGCCAGGGTGTCTGTAACGCGGAGCCGAACAAGGGCCGCGACAGGTTGATGCTCGCACCCATGCGGTCTTCCCGGAAGTCGGCCAGAAAGTTGTTGAAGCGCCGCATATACAGACTGCCGCCAAGTCCCGTGCGGTCTTGGTCGATCCAAGGGTTGAAATACGTCAATTCGCCGGCCACCCGCATTTGCTGACTGATCGAAAGGTCCACACCAATTTGTTGCCCTGTTCCCAGCAAATTGTCTTTCTTGACCGTGAACATGCCTAAAATACCGTCACGGGTGGAGTAGCCTGCCCCCAAATTGATGGATCCTGTTTGTTTCTCTTTCACCACGACGATGACCACCACCTCTTCCGGTTGCGAGGGGGCGGCCTCGAATTTGAGGTTGACATCTTCAAAGAAGTTCAGGTTGAACACCCGGCGAAGGTCGGCGCGAATGCTGTTAGCGTCGAAGACCTCACCTTTTTTGGTCGTCATCTCGCGAAAAATCACATAGTCCTTGGTTTCATCATTGCCTTCGATTTTCAGCGCAAAAATGCGTCCTTCACTGATTCGAATGCTCACGCGTCCATCTGGACTCACGCCCATATCCGCCAGCCGTGCCAACGGATACCCAGCCTCCGCATAGCGCTTTTGAATATTTTCGATGCCCTCTTTGAGGATGTTGTAATTCAGGATGTCACCCCGCATCGGCGCGAAAAGGGCCTGAAGATCCTGCGCCTTCAGCTTGGTGACGCCCTCAAACTGGATGCCTTGGAAAACCGGATTTTCAACCACCGTGAAGACCACGCGCTGCCCCATCAGCGATGACTCAAAGGCCGCTTTCACATCCGCGAAATATCCCATCTGGTACAGGCGTTGCAAACCGTCTTGAATGGCGGATGGCGTAATATCTTCACCCGCCATAAAGGGAAGCGATAAAAGCATTCGCTCATCTGAGATACGTTGATTGCCCCGCATCGTGATACCCGCCAAGCGAAATTTTTGCTCAGGCGGGCGTGCCGTCGGTGTCGCCGGTTCGCGCTTGGGCGGTTTTTTCAAGGCATCCGGACCAGGGGGCAGTGGCCCATAGGTATCCGGCCTGGCGGTAGCTTGCGCCAATGCCGGTTCGGCCAAGCCCAAGAAACACCAAATTCCTGCAAGAACCAGGATGTGCTTCCTATGATGATTGGAAAGGCCAATTAACGGGATGTGATGAAAGTGCATGCAAGAACCGGTTTTCCTTGAACAATTGCTGCGGGCACGCGGCCACGGCCGATGAGTGACACAAAGTCTTGTCAGTGCTGGATTGTATCATGCGCCTTTGTCATCCTGTGCATCCGGGTGCACCGCATCAGGCAAGGGTGCCAATGACTGCTAGCTTGCGGCGCGTTAAACTTGAGCGCATCATTCAATTCACCGTCAGGTGGTAGGCTTGCCTTGACGCCTTTGGCATCGTCGCTGGTCGGTCAAACACAACACCTTTGTGCTCACGCTTCGCGTTTGCCCATGTGACGCCGGTGCGTTGCAGCCGATTCGGGCTGACGAATTGATTGGTGCGCCGAGTTTGGAAGCCGCGTGGTAAATTTGTAGTGTCAGCGTGTGACAATTGCCGTGCCACAGCGCCAAAAGAGTCTGGAGGAGTTTTTCTCATGCGCGTTTTGGTCACTGGGGGAGCGGGATTTGTTGGTTCGCACCTCGTCGAACGTCTGTTGCAAGATGGTTATGAGGTGATCGCATATGACAACTTTGTCACGGGTTCTCGCGACAACTTGGCGCATATCGTCACCCATCCGGCACTGCAGGTTGTCGAAGGCGATATTGTTTCCGGCGTTCATGTGAAGGGGCCGATTTCGCAGATTTATCATTTGGCGAGCCCCGCGAGCCCCAAAGATTATGCGGAGTTGCCGATTGAGACGCTTTTAACCGGTGCCCTCGGGACTCACCATGTTCTGGAAGCGGCGCGGGTGTTAAAGGCGCGGGTGCTACTGGCTTCTACCTCGGAGGTGTATGGCGATCCGTTGATTCATCCTCAAACCGAAACCTATTGGGGCAACGTGAACCCGGTGGGCGATCGCTCGTGCTACGATGAAGCCAAACGCTTTGCCGAAGCCCTGACAACCGCCTACGGCCGTCATCGTGGCGTCGAAACAAGAATTGTGCGAATTTTCAATACTTATGGTCCGCGCATGCGGCTCAACGATGGCCGTGCAATTCCCAACTTTTTAAAACAGGCGCTGACCAACGTGCCCATCACGGTTTTTGGTTCCGGGCTGCAAACGCGTAGCTTCTGCTATGTCACTGATCTGGTAGATGGGCTCATACGCCTCATGAACTCGGATACCACAACGCCTGTGAACATCGGTAATCCTGCCGAGTTGACCTTGCTTGAGATGGCGGAGCGCATCAAGGCGTTGACCGCGTCGGTGAGTCCCATTGTGTTTGAGTCACTGCCTGCGGATGACCCCAAGATGCGCCAACCAGATATCACAAAAGCGATGAGCTTGCTTGACTGGTCTCCCCGGGTTGAACTGGAAGAAGGTCTTCGCCTGACTGTCGCTCACTTCAAGGAAACGCTGAGTAAAACCGCGTTGCACTCACATTAACGTGCAGGGTTTTGCTTGTGCGCCGACGCTGCGGAAGCAAACGCCGCAAATTTTTTATGCGTGGACTCCAGCAAGCGTTCGAGATCCTGCAGTTCGCTGAATTCTTGCTTTTCGACTGCACCGGATTCCTTAAGCGCTTCGATTCTGTAGGAAACGGCCTCAATCCGACTCGAAAACTGCTCAAGCGCCGCCATGGTAGCCGTACGGGGTGCATTGGTGGAACGCGTGGCGGGCGTCGGTTTCGGTTGTTTGGCGTTCATAGTCGGGTCTCCTTTGCTTGCTGTCAGCTTTATACCCCACGGAAACGTCGTTTCAACATCTGTCAGAACGGGTGATTGAAGTACCATGTATGCGATCGCACGTTCAATCGTCACTCGGGCCGTC
>JBBAPZ010000053.1:4794-7461 GCA_040400605.1 Candidatus Sericytochromatia bacterium | reverse complement strand
CCGGGTTGGCTCCGCATGAGCGAAATCGCCACCCTCCTCGGCAAATCGGAATCGCACATGGCAAAGTTAATCCGTCGAAGCGCCGAGCAAGGCCGATGCGAGACAGCAATGTTCCGGGTTGTCTGCGGCCAGAGGGTCATGGCGCTGCGGCATTACCGACTCAAATGACCTACCGCATCCACCGCGAGGATACGCCGCTGGCGGTGCTTCCGCTGGATCAAGAGTGCTTCCCATCTGACCACCGCCCTGTGCTGGAAAACTCGCTCTGGTGGGTCGTGTGGTGCGGGAAAGAGCCTGTCGCCTATGCGGGCCTGCGGCTTTGCCAATACTCCGAAAACAAAGGGTTGGGCTTCCTCTCGCGCGCTGGCGTTGTCGCCAAGCATCGCGGGCGCGGCCTGCAAAAGCGTCTAATCCGTGCGCGTGAAGCCGGGGCAAGGGCGATGGGATTGAGCGAGCTTGTGACCTACGTTGCCCACTGGAACTCGCCCTCGATCAATTCGCTCATCTCCTGCGGCTACAAGTTCTACCGCCCTGCGGACAAGTGGGCTGGCACCAGTTCGGTGTATTTGCGGAAGCGGCTTTAATCCCATCAGATTCGATGGGGTTGCAATCCCGTCGAAATCCACGGGTTAAGGGAGGGGACAATTTGCCCCTCCCCTTTTTTATACCCGCTCGGTGTCGCCGTCAGACCACAAACACTGTTGTCGCCGTTCGGCCACTCCCTTTCGGGTATAGCAAATGTCGATGCCTTAAACATATCGCCGCCGATATGTTCAAAAACTTTGCACTTTTCGACAAGTCATGTGGAGCGCGGAAGGATTCGATACCTTCAACTTCCGGGTTGTTCCCCTCGCGTCTAATTCCGCCACGCGCTCAAATTAGGCCAACCGCTGCGCCAGATACGCTTTGAAGCGCGCAAACTCTTTCGGGTTCAAGTCATCCTTCCGCCCCGGTGAGACTGTGCGGTGGTCGGTGATGTCGCCTTGGGCCAAGTTGTATTGGCGCATGATGGGAATAAGGTGGTCGGCCATGCTCGCCATTTCCGCATCCCCAAGCTCGCGGTCATAGGTGTCGCCTTCAAAGGCCGCGCCGACCGACCATGAGTTAAGGTCGCGCCGACCGCGCCAGGACGAAACGCCAGCGTGCCATGCGCGTTCGTCGGGATCGGCCAAGACGGTGCGGCGTCCGTCCTTTGCCACTATGCAGTGATAACTCACGCGAGAGACGGGATCAGCGCACCATGCCACGCTCCCGGCGTAGCTGCCACAAGTGTGATGCAACACGATGGCCTGCGGCTTAATCCTGCGGCCATTCGTGACGTTCGGGCTATTTAGCTGCTTTTCGGGAAACGGCTTTGCGCTTGGCGACTTCGGCTTCGATGCCACCGCCCTTGCGGTGGTGTTCGGCGCGGGCGTGGATTTCGCCGTGGACGAGGGCGAGGAGCTTGGCGAGGTCGGCGGTGGGCCAACCTTTGACGCCTTGAAAAAGGGAATGAACAGCAGGCACTTTTTTAGCCAGTTCACTTTTTGAGGCCGCTATCAAGCGGTTTTTCCAGCGTCAGGAAAAACTCTTTTGTGTCGAAGCGGTATCCGCCGCCGAGCTTCATCCCGGCGCAGCCCGTGAGCAGAAGCACCAGCGCCAATAGTGCAAATCGCATTACTTCTTGGCGTCGGCAGCGAAGATTAGGCCAACTCCCGTGATAACCCCGGTAACAAGCGCGGGGTCGAACGGCTGGCCCGACAGAATCGCCTTGGCGATAGTTAAAACCGAGATGAGTGCGCCGAGGACGCCCGTTGCCGATGTCTTCCAGTTCATGCCCCTTGGCGGGTGTCAAAGCCTGCCCTGTTCGCCATTCGCGCGCAGAAAATGCAAGAGCCGCCCCGTAGAGCGGCCCTGCGTCCGGTTGCCAAAGCTGCCCGGAGGGGAAGTTATTGCAGCAATGCGCCGATGGCCTCGCCACTCGCCTCTGCAAACGAATACGGACAAGCCGCCCAATCCGACCGCTGCGCGTCTGGGTCAGGCGCGGCGAGGAGTGTGATGCCGTCGAGCTTCATTCTGCGGACTCCTTGGCTTCGGGCTTGGTCAGTTGGCTCTCAATAGCTTGCGCCACGGGAAGGATCATCGCTGCCGCATTCAGCCCGCCCTGCTTGGTCGCGAGGTCGAGGCATTGCATGACCAGCTTGGCCTGCTCTTCGGTCAGCGTGACTTGCTTACTCATTGACTGCTTCCTCCGTTGTTTGCGCGGCGAGCCATGCCTGCGTTGGAGGGATTGCCGCGAGAACCGCCGCAAACGCAGCGGCAAGTTCGGGAACCTCATTGAGCGCGGGATACAATGGGCAACTCATGCGCTGCACGTTGTCGCCAGTGGCGAGTTCGCCGTCTGCCGTAGCGGGCAGCAACTCGACCGTGATCGTGCCGCTGTCGCCTGTCGGGTGCATGGCGACGAGTGAATATAAGTGGAGCTTGTCGTAGACCTTGGCGGGAACAGGCTCCGTGGTGATGGGATTAGGATTTGTTAGCATAAGATTAGGTGGCGATGAGGCCGAGCGTGCGGAGCCGCGCCAGAAGGTCGTTGAGCCGCGCTTGCGTCGAAGCGGCGTCGGTGGCGTCGGCCACGGCGGCTTGCTGGACTACGGGAGTCGCGTTGAAGAATCCGATCTTTTGCGT
>JBBAPZ010000053.1:0-4694 GCA_040400605.1 Candidatus Sericytochromatia bacterium | reverse complement strand
CCGCGTTCGTGGTTCGTCAGACCTGCGTCGGTGGTGTTGTAGATTCTGAAGGTTTGGGGATTCGCCAGATTGCGCTGCGCCAAGATGTCAGCGGCATCACGATCAAGAATTGCCGGATTACTACCAGTCCCATCGGTCATCTGCAAATTGCCGCGAGGAATTATACTACCGGAAAATCCACAAGTTGTTCCAATTTGCATCCACACGCCACCTGCGCCGCTGGTGACAGAGAAACTGGGAGTGCTAAACAGGGCGATGTTTCCCGAAGTCCCAAAACGAATTGATCCGTCACGACGTATTGAAGTGACGCTTGCTCCTCCGACTTGAAAGTCCGCAATGTTAGACGCCGTTGCACTCGCCGTATTGGTCACATTGAACCGCAACCCCGTGAACGTCACACCGCTGGCATTCCAAGTCTGCGCCAAATCCAGCACAGGCGCACTCGCCGCGAGCGTGCCGTTGTTGGCCGTCAGCGTGGTGAAAGTTCCTGCGGCGGGCGTGGTGCTGCCGATGGCTGGCGGGGAGGCTGCGTTGAAGCCCGCCGCAAAACTCGGAGCCGCCGCCGTGCCGTTGGAGGTCAGCACTTTGCCCGAATCGCCCAAGGCAAGTTCCACGATTTCGCCGCTGCCGTTGGAGTAGAAGATTTTGTGGTTGCCTGCGGTGTGATCCGAGGTCGAGGTGATGGCGTGGCTGCGTGTGTGTAGGTCGGCGTGAGTATGATTTCCCTCCGCAAACTGCCCTGCCGAGGTGCCGAAGGCTCCTGCTTCGACTACGCCTGCCGTGCCTGTCTTGAGCGGCAGGCCCGATGTCGTGCCTACCCTGCCGTCGTTGGTTAGGTTGCCGTGGGTGTGGGAATCAAAAGCCGCGCCAATGTCTTGCGCGGTTATGTTTAACCCCGCCCAAGTCGTTCCGTTTTGCCATGCTATGCTTCCGTCTCCTTGCGCCACAGGAAGATCGCCCTCACCTGCTCCTGTCGATAGCAAAGAAGATGCGTTTGGCATGGCATGAACGTGATCCGCACGCGCAAAGTTGGCCGAGGTTCCTGCGGCGGCTGTGCCGAGGGCGCTGGGGGTGGCGGTGGAGGTGGTGGGGATGGTGGGTTTGCCCGTCAGATCATCGTAGTCACCGCTCGCCGCAACCGTGGCAAGCCCGCTCACGCTGGTAGTCGGGATGTTGTCGCCAACGAAAAGGAAAGTGTTGCGGGCGCGGCCAACAACGGTGGAAAGTTGCGCTTTTTCTATGGAGCCGTCCCAAGCGGACAGCCAAGGCCACGCAGCGTTGTCATCGCCGCTTGATTCGATGATGTTGGCGGTGATGGGAGATCCATCTGTGATGTGCCAGCGCAGGCTTTGAAAGAAAACATGGTGGCCTGTGGTCGTTCGATAGACCCGCTTGCTGTTAAGCGTGCTGTCGGGGAGCGGGTAATAAATTCCGTTGCCGTCTGCAAATTCGTAGGTGACGAAAGCGGCCAAATCGTCGTTGCCGCTGGTGTCGATGTCGGAGCCGTCCAGCGTGACGGCACCCGTCACGCCGTTCACCGAAGACACGCCCGAAGCCGGGGTGCTACCCCACTCAGGGATGCCGCTGGCGCTCACGCGGAGGATTTGGCCTGTCGCGCCAATCGGGAGGCGCTCGCCAGTTGTTGTTCCGCGATAGAGGGTGTCCCCTCTGGTCGTAAGTGTTTCCAGACCCGTGCCAGCCGCACCCGCTGGGCCTTGTGGGCCGGGGACGCCGACCTCGATCACCTCGGCGGAAACTGTCTCAATGATGATTTCGTCGGCCATGTTATCGAGTCACGTTGGCGCTGACGGTCACGATGCCTTGCAGGAGGCGCGTGACGATGCCGCCTGCGCTTACAAGTTCCAAATCGTAAACGTAGCGGCCTGCGGCAATCGCAGCGGTGTCCGTTGCGGAAATCACAAGCGTGATGGTGCCAGCCGTGCCGCCGAGGGCGATGCGGCTGTTTTCCGTGGTCAGGGAAAGTGTCGTGGTCGCGCTCGCCGATGTGGGGCGGATCTGCGCCCGTGCGGTGAAACCCGTAAGGTTCACGTTGGCCCCGTCTGCCTTCCAGCGGATGACCCTGCTAAAACTGGCCCCGGCAGGGATGCAAAGGTCTAAAGAATTACAGCAATCGCACGCGCTCACTTGTGTCTGTCCCTCCATGCTTTCCGCAGCGCAAGCAGCGCGATACAAAGTCCCGCGCCAAGCGTTCCAAGCCTCATACCGCTTTCAAGGTGCGGCAAGAGCGAGACGATCACCGAGCCGATGGACGAAGCGACGGCCACGGTCGGACGAGTGAAAAAGTCTGAAAGCTCCGAGATCATTGGTAAAGCGGGACGCGATAGCTGTTGGTGCCGACCCGCATTTCGACCCATGCGGCCACGTTGGTTGTGTTCGCCGGGGCGTTAGTGGCGGGTCTTGTCGAGGCGTTGGTAGAAAAGCGCAGGGGCCGCGCGAACTCCGTGGCACCGTCGCGAATCAGCGTCATCACCTCGTTGTTGGTTCCGCCGCCCGAATAGATCACCGCATTGGTCGAGGCGTCCGCGCCGATTTGCATGAGGGCGTTAAAGCCAAAGACCGAAAAAACGGCCACGCCGCTGCCGTTGGTGTTAGTCGAGCGGAATCCGAATTGTGCGCTGCGATTGGTAGCTTCGGCCACGCCCACGCGAAACAGCGTTTCGTTGCTGACGGTGACGTTATTCGACGCGATGAGGTTGGCGAGGCCGAGGAAGGGTTCGTTGTTGGTGCGGCGGATAAAAAGGACGCCGTTGGTCGCAGTGGTGTTATTAATCGTGATGTCGCCGTTGTTTGTTATGCCCGCGAAGGTGACAATGTTGCTGACGCCAAGGCCAAGGGCAATGCGCCATGCGTTGGAGCCTGCAAAGCCGAAAATAGGGTCGCCATCTACTATGCTAAGTCCCGGTTCTTGTAGGGTTTGATCCCACAGCGCCGCCGCCGCGCCAACGAGAGATCCGCCTTCGTCGGGGTAAAGGCCCAAATTCAAAGCGTCGAAAGCAATTTGAACATTTGTCGCTGTCCACAGCGTGTTGAGGTTGGTCGCAAAGCCAAGTTGACCGCGCACATAATCTGGTTCGGTAAACGTCCATCCGCCGTGAAGCGTGTAGGTTTCGACCTCAATTCGATCAGACCCAGACCACCGGATCATGCCGCCGTCGGAAATTTGAACATCGCCGCTTGCAAATTGAATTGCGTTGCTAAAGGTCAAAATGTTTGTTCCGGTTACAAACCTTCCGTTTGTGTTATACATGAGCGACTTCAGCGTCTGCGCTTGAGCAGGCACGGAGCAGGCAAGGACGGCGGCGAGGAGGGCGAGGAGGTGGCGCATGGTTAGGAAATGTCTTCAGTGGTCAAGACGCCATCGTTATCAACGCTGACAGCCCACACTGTATTGTTAGGCGAAAGCAGGGTAAAAAATGTCGCCGTTGTCGTGGATACCGGGAGCGGTGATCCGCTTGTGATAACGTCATTGCGCAGCGTCACAGGGACTTGTGCGACCGTCTCGACAATGCCGCCCTCGGTCGCTTCAACTTCCAGCGTGGCGTCGATGCTGGCGGAACCGCTAATCGCGGCGGCAAGCTGCACGGTGGAAAAGTTCAGCGTTGCCGTTTTGCCGTAAAGAGGAACAAGCGATGCGGCCACGGTCAAAACAGGAAGCTCGACTTGCCCCTTGGCCGCTTGGAATCCGATGCGGTATTCGCGCCCCGGTATTGCAACGACTAGCACGTTGCCCGTTCCGACCGAAGGAACCGCTTCCAAGCTGGCCTGCAATGTCGCCCCGTTGGCGCGAGCGGAAACAAGACCTGTCGAAGCGGTAAGGGTTGAAATGGTTCCTGCCGTTGTAGCGGCGTAAGTAACGACTGCCGTTGCCGTGGCGGTTCCCGCTGCGCGAAACTGCGTGGCGTTGACCACACTGGCGACATAGTAAGTGTCGCCGCTTACCAACCCGCCCGTCACGCCTGACATCCCGCTTGTCGTGAACGGCTCCAAGGCGGCAAGGCCGTGATTTCCGCTGGTTGTGAAAAGGCCAGCCGTGACGCTGGTAAGCGTGATTGTCCGCGCTGGGATCGTCAGGGCAAACGTGCCGCTTTGAGCGTCCGGGGAGAGGGACAGCTTTTGCTGCTCGTTGGCGGCGGTTCCTCCCGTAGTTGTGCGCGTGATTGTAGCAGAGACGTAGGACGAAAGGTTTGTCCAAGTGTTTTGAACAACGTAGGCCGTGGCGGTTGAAGGTGGGTTCGGGCCGATGTGCAGCTTGACCGACTTGGAACCAAAATCCCGTGCTTCGTAAAGGAACGCCCCGGTCGGATCGCGTTGCAGGAAATAAAGTTCGTAGCTCGCCGCATCGTTCTCGAAAAGGTTGTCGAGAGCGGCGGGTATGCTACTGTTGACGCCTTCGACGAATCGGCCAGCGTCAGTGTCCAAATACAGGCGGCGGGCCATGCCGCTTGTGCCGTGTCAAAGGAGGCTACGCTTGATCTGCTCTGTCGCAGCACCCCGAAAGACGCTGGCGATTGGCGGGGTGTGCCTTGTCTGCGCGGGCATCGAGAGCAGCCTTGGCCTCTGGCGTGTTGTCGCCCCGCTTTAGGCAGTCAAGGCAGTTGCCAAGCCAAGGGCGACCCCCATACCAGCCAAGGGAGCAAGTGAATTGCCCTCGGTCACGGGTGCGGGATTGGTAG
>JBBAPZ010000052.1:0-7642 GCA_040400605.1 Candidatus Sericytochromatia bacterium | reverse complement strand
CGAACCTGCTGCCGCGTGGCGCTGCTGGCAAGGCTCTGGTGGCTGGTCTGACCGACCCGTCTACCGGCGGTGCTGTGGCTAGCGCCAAGGCTCGTCGTACGATGGTCGCTGGCACCAAGGCTGCTATGTCCTTCGCCATGACCGTCAACAAGACTGAGCCTCTGCGTAACCAGACCGACTTCGGTGATCTGGTCCGTGGTCTGGCTGTGTACGGTCGCAAGACTGTCAAGCCCGAAGCTCTGGTCCTTGCACAGGTCGGCGCGCTTACCTGATAATCAGGTATCCAAAGGGGGGCCGATGGCCCCCCTTTTTTCTAGGAGACTCGCATGGATGTTTACGAACTTGTTGACCGTATGGGCGGTCAGATTCTTGCCAACAAAGCCCGCGTGACCGTTGATGGCGTGAGCGTTATCGTTGGTCGTTTCGCGGACGGCAAACTGGTCTTTACGGATGAGGGTCGCGCACAGGCGGACATCCAGTCCAATTTGCCCACGAAAAAACCTGCTCGTGTAGCCAAGCCTGCTGCTGTAGAATCGGAGCAAGTTGCGCCGGAAGTGCCGCAAGAGTGAGGTAAACCATGGCTACCGTTAAAGTTGTAGACGTTCTATCGAAGGCGCAAACGCTGCTTCAAGACGCTACCGGAACACGGTGGTCGCTTCTCGAACTTCAGGGCTGGTTGAATGATTCCTACCGGGACACAGTCAATCTACGCCCTGATTCAAACACTTTGGTTGGCGAGTACGCTTGCGTAGCTGGGCCTCGCCAGACCATCACAACCACGTTCTCAAGCGCGATCCGCGTCGTCGAGGTGTACCGCAACACAGCGGCTACGTCCGACAAAAGCAGGGTGCGGCTATCTTCTCGTGAGAGCATAGACAGCATGCGCCCAGAGTGGTTCTCTGAGCCACAGACCGTGAACATTGAGCTGTACACGCTCGATCCTCGCACCCCCAAAGACATCTTGGTGTACCCTCCAGCAGCCTCGACCGCTAGGCTGGAAGTGGCGTATGCCGCCGTGCCTATCGCGCACGCACTCACTTCTGAGCAACTCTCGAATCCAGCAACCGCAGAGGTTATACGCATCGACGACAGCTTTGCGAACGCCTTGCTTGACTACGTCTTGTATCGGGCGTTCAGCAAGAATGCGGAAGTGGCGAACGGCTCTGCGCGTGCAGTTGCGTACTTTCAAGCCTTTCAGAACGCTCTCGGGGTGAAGGGCCAATCTGATGCTGCATCGCAGCCGGGAGTTGCGTAATGGCTAAGGTATGGGATGATTTCTTGCCCCTCATTGAGCCAATGCTACGGGCGTGTCCTCGCGCCACAATTCGTACGTACTTGGCGCAGGTATCTGCAGATTTCTTTGCCAGAACCTATCTGTGGCGCACCGAAATCGACGCGATCTACTTGGCACCGAATCAGATCGAGTACGACCTCGACGCAGAAGCGGTTGTAGAGGACGTTATCGCCGTGGTGTATGACGGCAAGCAGCTTGAGCGGACAGACTTGCGGTTTATCCCTGCGGAGCGGCTTGGTGAGACCGGCGAGCCTCGTGAGTTCTGGATGTACGCTGATCGCTCGATCAAGGTGTTTCCTACCCCAACTGCTCGTGGGCAAATGACCGTGACCGCTGTCTTGAAGCCGTCTCGTACCGCCTCGGGGGTTGAGGATTGGATATACGAGACTTGGGCCGACGTGCTGGTTAGCGGCACTGTTGGGCGTCTGGCGCGGCTTCCTGGCAAGGATTGGTCTGATCCTTCTTTGTCGGAAGCTCATCGGGCTGTCTACGAGCGGGCCATTACAGACGCACGGATTCGAGATATGCGTGGTGTAGAGATGGGCGTGCGTATGCGTCCCGCTGCGTAAGGAGCTGGTATGGCTGAGAAGATCAAACTTGTTCAGGGCGACACCAAACCTGCGTTGGTGTGCGTCATCACGGATGACACGTCCGGCAACGCCATCAACTTGACTGGCTGCACAGTTCGGCTGAAGTTCCGTGCTGCTGGTGCTACCACGCTTACTGCTACAGTCGTTGGCTCCATTACCGACGGCCCCAACGGGCAAGTAACTTTCTTTCCGGCGTCTGCCCCAGCGATGCTTGAGGGCGACCCCGGCGACTACGAAGGTGAGATCGAGATCACCTTCTCTGACACAACCATTCAGACTGTTTACGACCTGCTGAAGTTCAAGGTGCGTGAGGACTTCTAATGGCTATCAATGTCCTGGGCAACACTACTGCTGCCTCGACATCTGCTGTTAGGCCACGAGTCAGTGTCGCTGTCGTTGATCCGAATGTCGCGCTGACATCAGTGCTGGCTAGCGCCAGCATGACCGCCGTAGAGCCCATAGTCGGCGTGAGTTCCGTCGCGCCATCCGTCGGCGTCACATACCTGCTACCCGCCACTTCCGTTGCGTACATCGCTTTGGGCGTGACTACATCTCTGGACGTTACCGGCAGGTTCAAGCTCGTAACTGACTTCGTAGCTACCCCTGATGGATTCAGGTTTGCACTCGCCAAGACATTTGCAGAGGCAGTGTCTGTGTCGTCAGCTACACGGTTTGAGTACGAAAAAGCCGCGATACAGGAAACTATTTCCCTGACAGAGGTTTTCACCAAGCTCCTGATCTACGTTCGTACGCTAACCGATACGCAGGGGTTTACCGACGCCACCGTGCTGTCTATTGGACGTGTTATTGCTGATGTTGTGACCATGACGGAGCAGCGGAGTATGAGCTTCAGCCGCCCTGTTTTTGACACTTACACAACCAATGACAACGTAGCCAAGAGCTTTTCTCGTCCGTTGGCAGATTCCTACGCCGTCTCAGAGCTTTATAGCATGGCGTTTAGCCGCCCAGTCACCGACTCTGCAGCGGTGGCTGACACGGTGCTTACTGTTTTGCACAAGACGGTACTCGACTCGTTCTTCGCGCAGGACGACGCCATCAGGTTCGTACAGAAACTTCTAGGCGACGGCGTCGCCATGAATGATGGATTTGACGCTGGCGACGGCGCTGTGTACAGCTTCTCAAAAGGCGTATCCAATGTCACAATGGTGGTTGACGCAACGACCATAGCGCCCTCAAAGGCTTTGGTCGATCAAGTAGCCTTGGCCGACAGCGGGTATCTCATTACGCAGGATTACTGCGACATCAGCTACTTCGCTGAGGATTATGTAGGCGTGAAAACGCTTTTTTAAGGAGCCTGAAATGATCAATGACAATCTCAAAGTCACGGGTAACGTGCAGATCCAGCTATTCAACAAGGATGGCTCTGTCAAAGAATCTCGTGAAATTCGTAACCTCGTAGTTACTACCGGCAAGGAGTTCATCGCCGCTCGCATGGTGGGTACCCCCACTGAGATGAGCCACATGGCGATTGGCGCAAGTAGCACTGCTGCCGCTGCAGGCAATACCGCGCTTGGTGCTGAGCTTGGTCGTGTAGCCCTGGCTACGGACACGGCGGTTGGTGTGGTCGTGACCTACGTCGCTAGCTTCCCAGCAGGTACGGGCACTGGTGCTGTTGTTGAAGCAGGGCTGTTCAATGCATCGTCCGGCGGTACAATGCTTTGCCGTACGGTGTTCTCTGTTGTCAACAAGGGCGTGGACGATGCTATGTCCATCACTTGGACCATCACCGTGAGCTGATTCTGAGGTGAAATAGATGGCCGATTTGACACTCCGCTTAGTCAAGGGTTCCCCGCTCACTAACGCGGAGGTCGATGGCAATTTCACAAGTCTGAACGAGTCGATCATGGTCACTGGCGAGCCCATGGGGCACGCCGACAAGAGTGACTCTGTCCTGTCGTTCAACGCCGGTACACGTACCGTCAGCATCGCCCCTGCGGTTACGTCGTTCGATGTGTGGTGCAAAGGCACCAAGTACACGTACACGACCGCGCAGACCGTAGTGATCCCGGATACCACTGGGCTTCACTACGTCTTCTTCACTGACGCAGGTGTTCTCAGCACCCGCATGTCGTACTTCGACT
The DNA here is from genome assembly GCA_040400605.1 of Candidatus Sericytochromatia bacterium. Classification (GTDB taxonomy): domain Bacteria; phylum Cyanobacteriota; class Sericytochromatia; order S15B-MN24; family JAQBPE01; genus JBBAPZ01. Next base: position 3,656 of record JBBAPZ010000052.1, on the reverse strand, counting down.
TCGAGAATGAAGCGCCGACATCGTATGTCGCGTGGAACTCGGTTACGCAGCAAGCCTCCTTCTTCGCTGATGAGCGGCATGGCGTCACCCTCGATTGGCAGACTCACGAGTACCTGCACCGCACTCGCGGGGCAGCGCTCGCCAACGGGTTCAGCATCAGCAACTACACCATCGTTGGCACTGGGTCTTCGGACGCTGATGCGCAGTTTGATCTTGGCGGCGGCACGTTCTTTGATGAGGACTTGCAAGTTGACATCGTCAGCAGCAACAGCCCAACACCCGGCACATGGCAACAGGATCTGGCAGGTCCGGCACTGATCCCTGTGCTGTACCGCAGTGGTACTGGCTGGGTGCGTGACACGCCCACGAACTTCGTCTTGAAGGCAGGCACCGCCACTCCTCGATACAACACCGAGGCAGCAGGCGTCTGGGGGCTCACTGACGTTCCCAACAATCAGTATTCCACCGTCTGGATCATTGCCACCAACAACTTGACGTACCCTGTGGTTGCGATCATGGGACAGGCGGCTGACAGCAACTCTGGGCAGGTTGAGAACATCGAGTGGAGCAGCCTCAACTTAGATGGGTTTCCGTCTGTCGAATTCCGCCCGCTGTACAAGATCGTATTCCAGTGCAGTTCTAGTTACGCCAACACAATCAAGGCACGGTTTACCAAGGTCTTTGACATCCGCAACCTTGTGGCTGCTTCGCCTGCTGCCACCATCGGAAGTGCCCACAGCGGGCTATCTGGTCTCGGCAACGACGATCACCTTCAGTACCTCCACGTCACTGAGGTGCGCTCGCCATCCGCAGCAGTCAAGGCAAGCTTCCTACCCCCACAGGCCAGCAACGCTGGCAAGTATCTCAAGACCGATGGCTCAGTCACGTCATGGGAGACGCTGACCAACCCGAACAATGGCACGCTGACCATGTCCACTTCGGGCACTGGCATCAGCGGATCAGCCACGTTCACAGCGGATCAGGCAGGCAACAGCACGTTCACAGTCACGCTGAACTCGTCAGCGTCGAACGTAGTTAACACGGTTGTTCTGCGCGATGGCTCTGGCAACTTCAGCGGCAATGTCATCACGGCCAATAGCTTCTCTGGCCCACTGAGCGGCAATGCTTCAACGGCGTCTGCGCTGGCTACCGCGAGGACCATCAGCTCTACTGGAGATGTAGCGTGGTCTACGTCCTTTGACGGGTCTGGCAATGCCACTGGCACTGCTACGTTGGCGAACACAGGCGTGTCGGCGACTACATATGGTTCGGCGACTCAGGTCGCTACCTTTACCGTGGACGCCAAGGGGCGCATCACCACTGCTTCTTCTGTAAACATCACACCAGCTTGGTCGTCTATCACTGGTACCCCCACCACACTTGCTGGGTATGGAATCACCAACGGTCAGCCACTTGACGCCGACCTTACCGCTATTGCTGCGCTGACCGGCACGAGCGGGTTCTTGAAGAAGACCGCCACCGACACTTGGACGCTGGACACTAGCACGTACGTACCGACTACTGGCACAGGCGCCACTGGTACGTGGAGCATCAGCATCAGCGGTAACGCTGCTACGGCTACAACTGCCACGTCCGCAGGGTCTGCCACAACAGCGACGACTGCGTCTACTGCCAACGCGCTGAACTCCGCCAACAGCTACACCGTAGCAGGACTCACGGTTAGTACTGGCAGCGCGTATGTCGTTGCCAACAGAACATCCTCTGGAAGCGGCCAAGTTGGGTACAACTGGGCGCAGGGCGGAGCTAACCTGTGGTGGAACTATGTAGACACCAGCGGCACTACGCTGAATTGGTACAACAGCGTTGCAGTTCAAAACGTAATGACGCTGACCACAGGGGGCGCGTTGAACGTCGTCGGCGCGATCACACAGAACAACAATCAAGTCCTCCACGCAGGCAACTACAACTCCTACGCCCCCACCCTGACTGGCGGTGGAGCCAGCGGAACTTGGGGCATCAACGTCACTGGCTCTGCAGGCTCGGTTGCGTGGACGAATGTGACCAGTAGGCCCACTGCTGTTTCCAGCTTTACGAACGACAGCGGGTACCTCACCAGTTCGACCGGCGTTACGACAACCAATAACTCTAGTCTTAACAGCGATTCCCGCAATACTCGTGGCGTGACGCGGCTGTACCGCCGCGACGATAACAGCGACTACAGCGTGCAGACCTATTGGACGGGTTCGTATTGGCGGCTGTATGGCTACAGCGGTGACTCCGGGCACGCTGATACTCACGTAGGTTACGCCGACAGCGCAGGGTCCGTCTCTGGTGGGCTGACTACGAGCAACTACAGCTCTTACGCCCTACCACTGAGCGGGGGGTCTTTAACTGGGCTGGTCTATACCGTCGGATTTAACGGCTCCGCAATCGGCGGCAACAGTGGCATCACCGGCGATTACTACAAGTGGGGTTACCAAGAAGCTGGCGCGTGGTCGCACCCTTACCCGGACCTCGTAATTGCCTTCCACACGGGCATGAAATTTGGCGCCAGCACGTCTTACGGCGGCATGCGATTTTACGCCGACCATCCGTACCTGAATCCGTCCGAGCTGTTTTCTATCGGTAACGGCGACAGCCACGTACGAGTAGCAAACACTCTCTATGTCGGCGGGAACGTCGCACTTCACGCAGGCAACTACACCTCCTATAGCCCCTCCCTGACTGGCTCAGGTGCGTCTGGCACTTGGTCAATCAACGTCTCGGGCACTGCAGGGTCAATCAGTGGCTACAACAACCCAACCACATCTGCGACCGGCAATACGATTGTGTACCGGGATGGCAACGGTGACGACTACCGCCGCTATGGCTTTGCCGAGTATTTCAACATGTCGCACGGCGCGTCGGGGGCGACCACAGACACGATCTTCTACTCGTCCACCGACAACTACATCCGCAAGAACAACGCCACAGGGTTCCGGGCGTCGCTGAACGTACCCACTCGCACGGGGGGCGATGCCTCTGGCACATGGAGCATCAACGTCACTGGTAGCTCTGGGTCTACCACTAACGCTACAAACGCAACGAACACGGCGATTACCAACGACACGACGACGAACTCCACACACTATGTAACCTTTGTCTCGTCTACGTCCGGCAACTTGCCCCAGAAGATAAGTAGCACCAAGCTTACCTTCAACCCCAGTACTGGTGCGCTGTCTTCGACGACGGTTGCGGGTAGCTCGGATGCACGACTAAAGACCAACTGGCGTGAGTTGGCCCCAGACTTTTTGGAACAGCTCGCCAAGGTCAAGGCTGGCGTCTACGACCGCACGGACCACGATACCCCCCTGACGCAGGTCGGTGTACCCGCGCAAGATCTGCAGCCCGTGATGCCTCATGCAGTCATCGAGGACGCGCAAGGTATGCTGTCTGTGGCCTACGGCAACGCAGCTCTCGTGGCAGCAATCAAGCTGGCTGAACGAGTGGTAGAACTGGAGCGCCGATTGACTGCGCTCGAAAACAAGGAGTAATTATGACTGCAACTTATGAAATCAACGTCGATGGCATGCGCACCAAAGACGAAGGCCAAATGCCTGAAGTCGTGAAGTTCGTCAGCTTCTCGATCACGGGAACTGATACCGCCCAGCAGTTCACCCTGCACGGGACCATGAATGTCGGCGATCCTGACCCTG
>JBBAPZ010000051.1:0-7835 GCA_040400605.1 Candidatus Sericytochromatia bacterium | reverse complement strand
TTGTAGGTCATCTCCGTGGTCCTATCGGAGCCTCCCGATGGAGCCGCTCCAGTCCAGGCTTCGATCCGTTTGATGGGACGGGAAACCGCATCAAACTCGATACGCGTGATGGTGCCGGAGGGGTCGGTCGATACAACCACGTCCCCGGAGGGATTCCGTAGATATGAGGTTACCAAGATGGAGTCGGAGCGGGTAGGGATGGATGCCGGCAGGGCAAGGTTCTCAGCTCCGTTCGTCCCGTAGTCGGCTACTGCCAGCGGCCGGCCTAGCGGATCGGCCCAGATGCCGATCACGGATGCTCTGGCATGGGTTTCCACTCCTGTTGGCCAGCCTAGAGGTCCGCTTCCGCTGACGTTCGGCAGGCGTTTGAACGAGGTCTCTCTGCGTGGGGTGCCATCGTCGCGATAGGCTCTCAGCGTCTGTTCGGCCACGTAGTCGCCGGTTACGGATCCAGCCGGTCCTGAAAGCACGCCGTCAACCGGGTATCCGAAGTAGCTGGCCACTGTCCATCCCAGGCTGTTGAACTCCGTGCGTGTCCAGGACTTCTGGCCCAGGGCCCTGGTTTTGATCTGACGACCTAGGCCATCGTACCAGATGTCTCCGGTGACAGGGTTGCTCGTGTATCCTCCCGATACGTTCCAGAGCGTCGTCCTGTAGAGGCGACCTTGGTCGTCATAGGCGGAATCGATTCGGGAAAGGAGCGCGCCTGTTGCGCCGTCGGTCCTGTCTTTGCGTGTCGCCCGGTTGAGGTTATCATAGGTCACGCTCTCGGCGTAGGACTCACCTGCCAAGGTCTGCATGACTCTGCCGCGCCAGTCACGGACGTAGTCCACGACCCGAGGTGCGCTTCCCGAGTCGACAGGGCGGGATTCCGAAACCACTTGGCCGTTCCCGTCGTACCCGTATTCCAGTGTCGTCACGAGGTTATCGGACGTCCCGTCGGCGAGACCGGTGCCTGTTTCCTCGAGTAGCGTGAGGCCGCGGTAATCGAAGGTCTTGCGGAGAATCGTGCCTCCGCCGGTCCTGGACCAGACCTGGCGCCCCATGGAGTCATAGCCGGAATCCTGCTGGGTGAAGTCGGGGCCGTTCAGCCCATCTCCGGACGCGGGTACGTGATGATAGACGCGCGTCGCCACCACCTGGTCGTGGCGGTCGATGAAATAGTCCGAACGTTTGAGCCAGCGGTCCTGCGGGATGGGCAGGGGACCGTAGGACGTGCCGGGCTCGGGTAGTTTGGCAGTGATGGTCCTTAACGCCATGCCGGCCGCGTTCGTGGTCGTTGAAACCACGTTCGAAAGTGGCGTGAAGATGGCCGAAGCGCCTTCGCCTTCGAGGTAGCCATTCCATACCCGCTCTTCGCGGATGGCGACCAGCCGTTCGGTCATGGTCGCTTGACGCACCAAACGCTCCGTGCCTGACACGATGGCGGCGGAAAGCGGCATGAGTTGCAGCACAGGCCTGCCCAGGAGGTCGTTGGCGATATCCGTGACGAGGTTCCTGCCGTTGCCCTCAAGCGTTGCCCATCCAGAAGGGGCGCCGCTCACGATGGAGGTGTCCACGTCCTGGATCTGTCGGACCAAGGCTCCGGTTACCGTGTCGTATTCCGATAGGGAAATCACGCCGAGGGCGTCCTTGGCCCAGGTCGGACGTCCTTGGTCGTCGAAGGCTTGCTGGCTGGAGTAGGCCACGCCGTCGCCGTTCTGGCTGCTCGGCACAGCGGGCAGAGTCGTCGTGATCATGCTGGGCTGGAGCGTGTCGGAGAAGAAGTCGTAGCTGGTCGTCGTGGTGACGCCTGTGCCGCCGGCCACGGGGTATTCGGTCTTCGTCGAGGGTAGCGTAACCGATCCGGCGGAAGTCGTCCGCACCACGTAGTCCGTCTCGCGGATAAGGGTCCGGGTGCCATTCGAGTTGGAAGTGCCCCGGCGGAGGTACTCTCCCTTGGGGTGCCCGGCCTTTTCCCCGTCGGCGGCGCCGTACCAGGTGTGCTCGGTGATCAGACCTTCGTCGTCCTTTAGCGTGAAGGGCAGGGGAGTGGATTCGGAGACGGAAGCTACCGCCATGGGCGAGGCCGAGAAGAGCACATGGTATTGCGAGTCCAGGGTCGTCGCCGTCATGCTTTGCTCATCGCCGGAAGCGGATACCGCGACGTTGAGGAGCACCTGACGTCCGATGTTGGCGTAGACGATGTTCTGCGTGCCGTCAGGGTTGGTGACCGTGGTCTTCGTCGCCCAGCTGTTGGGCCCTTCGGCGAACGAGCTGGTTTCGTAGGCGAAGACATACATGCCTTGAGCCCCCATGACCTTCTCGGAAGTCACGCGCCTCTGGGAATCGTAGGTGAATACGTTTTCGGCGTAGGCTTCGGTTTCTTCGATGGTCGCCGTCAAGGGGTCAAGGCCGTCGGCCACCATGCGGTCCCATCCCGTGGGGGAAAGCACCGTCCGGAGCGCGTGCGGGAATCCGCCCGTCTCGTAGTTCTTGTGGTAGCGGTAGGCCGTGCGGCGCAGGACCGACCAGACGCCGTCCTGCCATTCCGAGACCGTGGCCAAGGACAGGTCTCCGGCCGTGCCCCAAGGCGTGTAGCCGGTGTGATAGGCGTATTCCGCCCGCCGCACAGGCGTCCCGCCCACGGATTGCGTGACCGTTTCGAATTTCCCGTTCGGGCCGTAGGCGTAATCGTAGGCCGTCGGCACGTCCCCGTCGGTTTGGACTCGGGTGACGCGCCACGCGGCATCGCGGGTAATCAGCAGCGAGGTTCCGCCCGCGGTCGTGAAGGAAAGCAAGGCGCCTCTGGCGGCCGGATCTGCGCTGTAAATGGAGGCGTAGTTGTAGGTAGTGCCGCTTTCCTCGTCGAAGTAGGTGGCTTCTCCGGTGGCTTTGATCGACAGGGTAGCATGGGTTCCGAACTGCGGGGCATAGCCTCCCCCTGCGGCTGGCTCAAACCAGACGCTGCGTTGCGGGGAGATGACCACGCAGAGCCTGGTTCCGGATGCGGCCACATAGCCGAGGGATTCGACCAGCCAGCTGTTCCCGTTCACGCCGACGTCGTTGCGGGAAAGGAGATTTCCGTAGGTGCGCCGATGCGCCCAAGGGATGCCGTTGCCGCCGCCTTCGAGGTCGGTTTCGGACATGATGATCTGTCCGTCGCCGAAGCGCACGGGTTTAAGGGATTTCGAGTCTAGATCCATGCTGCAGCATTCACAGCATTCGCAGTCCGGCTTAGCCGGGGCCGGCACGGCGTTCGTCGAATCGGGAAGCGAGCAGCTCGAGGACTCGCTGCTTGAACTGAAGGAGCTTTCAGAGGAGCTCTCGGAACTGGATTCAGAGGAGCTATCCGAGCTAGAATCTGAAGAACTTTCTGAGCTGGAATCGGACGAGGATTGGCTGTCGGAGCTTGAGCCGGACTCGGAGGACGATTGGCTGTCCGACGAGCTTCCTGAACTGGAGTCGGATGAGCTACCCGAGCCGGAATCCGAGGAGCTGTATGAACCGGAGTCCGACGAGCTCCCCGAGTCGGAAGAGCTGTTCGAGCCCGAATCGGATGAGGATTGGCTATCGCTCGAGTTGCTGTCGGAGGAGCTGCTGTCGGAGGAATCGGAATAGGGGTAGGTGGGGTCTTGGGGCATGGGCGGTTTCTATTGCCATGTTTAGGTCCCTACAAATAGAATGTTCTGTATAAGCTAAACGTAAAAGAATCGTAAAGCACTTGAGCCGAATCCGCAAAGTCTTCGTCCATGGTTTCCCCGGTCTCTACGGAGGCGCCGCCACGGAACTGCACCACCAAATCGTCCTCTGGCTGGACATGGGGTTGGAGGTTAACCTCATCCCCTCGATGGAGGGGTGGGTAAATGAACCGCTTTACCCAGAAATGCTCGCCCGCGGCGTGAAGGTCCATTCGGCGAACAACTTCGATTCGGTATCCCAGGGTGATCCCGTCTTCGGGTTCTGCAGTTCGGAGTTCCTGAAGCGATTGTCTGAGATACGTTTGCGGACCTCGCGGACGGTGTTCGCCAACTGCATGACCTGGCTCTTCCCCAAGGAAAAGGAGGCCATGGCGGCAGGTCAGATCGCCATGTTCATCTACCAGAACCAAGATGTACTGGAGGACCATAAGGCTAAACTGATGGCCATCAATCCGGGGTCCGGGGCGGCCTTTTGCTGGTTTCAGCCTTATTTCGATAACAGCCTGTTTCCGTTCGTGGCCACACGCCCGACGGACTGTTTCGGCTGCGGGCGGGTATCCCGTCAGGATGCGGACAAGTACGCCAAGTCGACCCTCCACATCTATGAGTATTTCGTGGCTCCAGTACTGAAGCGCGGCATCTTCCTAGGATTCGACCACCGTGCCATGGCCAAGGTCGGCAAACCCTACCCTTGGATTCGTGCGGCCAAGGACCACAAGGAATGCTCCCAGCAGGAGTTCTACCGCCACTGCGAAATCATCCTCCAGCCTATGGACACCACCGAAAACTGGCCGCGCGTCGGTTTGGAGGCAATGTCGAGCGGTAGCGTCCTGATCGTCGACAATAGGGGAGGGTGGCGCCGGATGGTAGAGCACGGTAAGACCGGCTGGCTTTGCTCTAATCCCCGGGAGTTCATCTACCGAGCCAGCCAGATGGCCTTCGAGCCTAATATGCGCGCCGACATGGCCGCCGCCGCCAAGGAGCGACTAGCTATCTTGGCTGGACGTGCCGCCTCGGTCGAGACCTGGGGGCGGATCTTCGATGAAATTGGAAACCTCCCAGAATGACATACGCTCCCTGAGCACACCTTACCCCTTATGACCATCACCGACTACTACGTGACTACAGATGCCATGGGCAGCGTCACGGCCATCTTGGATGAGGACGGCAACGTCCTGGAGCGCCGTAACTACGACGCCTTTGGCGGGATGACCTGCATGGCGCCCGACGGCACCCCCGTCGCGGAGAGCCCCACCGGTTTGGATGTTGGTTTCCAGGGGCAGGTGAGGGATGAAGTTACAGGGCTCTACCAGATGGGCTACCGCTGGTATAGCCCTGCGCTTGGACGGTGGCTGAGCCGAGATCCGATTGGGTTGGCTGGCGGTGTCTCGCTTGTTTGCTTTGTCGCCAATAAACCTTTGGATAACGAGGATGTAACAGGTTTGTCATTCAATAATCCCTATGAACAAAAAAATCCCGTCGGATCAGGTGTTACTATGCCTAGCACTCGTGAGTCACGTGAGAAAAATCAAGGCATACGCACTACGCAAGGTGTGATGTCAGGCGCGATGGGCCTGCTCGACAATTACCGTGATTTTCTCTACAGCATGGAAGAGACTCAAGTAATGATGACAATAATTAGGCTTGAAAAGGGTGAGTCTCCATTGGCCTGTATTGAGGCGAGGCAAAATTCCAAGGTTAAGTCTGCTCCTGGTTGCGGGTGTTGCGTCGTGACACTTGATCTTTTGATGTCCTTGCCCGTCCAAGAGTATACTGTTGTTGAAGCAGGGGTCGGAGGGCCGCGGAATGTGACAGTATTAATGTTTCCAAGGGAATCCAAGCCGTTCCGCATTTTAAGCGCAGACGTTACATATTGGGATAAGCCTTGCGGAAAATTGAAGAAATACCGCGACTATGAGAGAGGGATTAAGCCCAACGACCCTCAGATGAAGGTCCAGAGTTTCCTTTGGAGCGTTTAATTATATGCGCTGGTCTCTTTTGGTTCCGTTATTCTTGTATTTGACGGGTTGTTCGGTCGCCCCAAAATCCGGGAGGCCTTCGGTGAAATTCAGCTGTGACGATGGGGCCGTTCTTTTCATCGAGGAGCAGGTCGAGATTGTCCGCACGGGCAGCTTCGTGTTAAACCTTTCTGTTTTTGAAAGTGCAGAAGCGGTCCAGGAATTTCTGCATTCGCACCATGGCGAGATGATGTCCGTAATGGTCGACGATGTTACAGTGTGCAAGCAGAAGGTGGGCTATGTATATCGTAGGGCAGGCGTACATAGGATAAATCTAGTACTGGTGCCTGATGATGTTAATTTGACGGAATCAATTTTGCTAAAGCGAGGTATCCGCGTTTATAAATACGGAGAAACGGGCCTTGTGGTGCCTGCCGGACAATTGGAGTAGTTTCTTGGATGATCGCGGTTTATTGGTCCATTAGAGTCTTTTTCTTGCGGTATTTGCAACGCATAGGCCAATGAGTCGGACAGTTGCGTGACGCCTTTCACGCGATACTGAATTGTCCATTCGAACGGGCTGATCCAGCGAGGAGCTGATTCTGCAGTAGCTTCGCCTGGCTTTAGATGAGGAGTTGGTGTGACGAAGCACCCAACTACAACTATCGGCCCCTGCAGTCGCCCACGATCTTCAGCGTCACCCCCTGCTTTCTTTTAGAAGTTGGCAGTGCGGGTCAGCCGGATAAGTTACCCCTAACTTCGATGACCATCACCGACTACTACGTGACCACAGATGCAATGAACAGCGTGACCGCCATCTTGGATGAGGACGGCAACGTCCTGGAACGCCGCAGCTACGACGCCTTCGGCGAAATGACCTGCATGACCCCCGGCGGCACCCCCGTCGCGGAGAGTCCAACTGGTTTGGATGTTGGTTTCCAGGGTCAGATTAGAGACGAGGTCACTGGCCTCTATCAGATGGGCTACCGCTGGTATAACCCCGTGCTTGGCCGGTGGCAAAGTCGTGATCCGATTGGTCTGTCTGGAGGTGTGAACGACGTCTGTTTCTGCGCTAATAACCCATTTAGCATGTTCGATATTGTTGGCTTGGCCTGCTGCGATGATCCATGTGCTGAAGCGATTAAGGAGGGGCTTTTTGATAAGGAACCGGGAGCGCTTGGTTTAACTGTCTGTTGCGGTGGCAAAAAATATGCTTGTTCGTTGCCAGTTAATGAATTGAAGAAGGACTATAAGGGGACTTTGGTTGCGGATTTCCTTGAAATTCACTTGAAGTGCATTTTGGCACATGAACAGGTTCATGTTAACGATCCAAGAGTTCAGTGTGATAAGTCAAACGATGGAATTCATGCGGCATTTGCCTCCGCGAAAGATTCTCCCAGGACCGAGGCGGATGCTTATGAGTTGCAAGCGAGATGCGTTATGGAGCACATAAATGAATGCGAGTCAGAGCAGTGCCGTGCAAAGGCCAAGCAAGTTTCTGATGAATTATTGCACAGGTCAGAAAGCTTTAGGCCTAAATCTAGACTCCCTAGGATGTCTGAAAAATGAGATTTATTTTCGCAGCACTGTTTTTTGTCGTTGGATGTCGTTCTTCTTTTGATGATTTGTGCTCTGGTGGGTGCTGCCAGTTTCCGGCTGTTGGTTTTGTTGTCCCATTAAGTGACGATGGCCTAGTTCTTCTATGGGTCCGGAATGGCAATGTGTTGCGCCCCGGAGATCTCGTGGCGAGTGTGGTTAAACTCAATGGAAATAAATGGTTCGGCGGCGCACCCGTAAAACTAGGACGAGGCCTTTCTGCTGAAGCATTGAGGAGTAATTCTTCTCTGAATTTACAAATGGACGTGCGTGGTGAAACTGATTACAGTCATGAAATTAATTTGGCTAAAAATAGCGATGCTCGTCGGGGCTTCATGCTCCCTTCTTCATTGACGCTTGTGAAGCTGGTGCCATCTGATGATTGCAATGGTTCTTTTATGATCGTGGCGTATGCTTTAACGAAAGTAGGTGATCAAACAATGGTCCTGGCATTAAATTCTGATGTATTGAGTTTTCGAAGAGGCAGATTTGTCCCTTAGTTTTTGTGAGACGTTGAGCCTGTGAGCGATGTTCGGCGGTTGTGCCTGGGGTAGTCACGGTTTGTTGGTCCAGCAGAGTGTAACTTTCGGGGGGTGTTTAC
>JBBAPZ010000050.1:0-7838 GCA_040400605.1 Candidatus Sericytochromatia bacterium | reverse complement strand
CATCAGTTCCTGAAACTCATCGCGACCACCGATGTAGCTGCAGGCAGCCCTGCCATACACCGGTGATGATGGATAAACGCGGCCGCTCTCATCCATGATGGAAACAGTCGAATACACCAGATCAATTTTTGGATGCTTCTCAAGTAAGCCAACTTTGAGCTCGTAATTGCCCGGCAGCGCTTTGTCGTCATCGCACATCACCGAAACGTATTTGCCCCTGGCGCGGTCGAGCAGCGAGTTAACATTCGGACCCGCACCAATGTTCTTTTCATGCCGAAAATAGCGTATCCGGGGATCCTGATAACTGGCCACCAACTCCGCTGTGCCATCTTCGCTTGCGTTGTCCCCAATCACGATTTCGCAGTCGATGGTGTTGTCGAGCAAACTGTCCAAGCATTCTCTTAAATAATGCGCACGATTGAAGGTGGGCAACAGTATCGAGAGGATGGGTTGCTCGGACACAAAAAACTCCTTAAGATTCTGATCTCAATCAAACGACTGTTCATCGCCACGCGTCAAAGATTTGTGGTTAGGTGACGTTTTGTCAAAAGCGACAGCACGCGACACCGCACCGAATCGGTTGGCTTATGGTGTCACAAGCGGCGATCGCTCCAGCGTGTCACGCAAACGCTCCATCGCTGTCCGTTGAGTTGAACCCACGGCGACCCCCTTTTCAACAAGCGCCTCTGCCTTGGACAAAGCCGCCCGCGTGGTATCGCGATCGCCAAACATCAGCGAAGAGCGAGCCAGATCGTACCACGCCTTGGGGCTGTCTGGTGTCGCCTCGACCTGCTTCGCTGCGAGTTTCAAATTGCGGCCCCACTTATCCTTGGCTTGAATGGCCTCAGCCGTGTACCCATCGTGTTGAAAGCTGACACCTGCCAGTTCTACTATTTCAACGCCGTGCTCGCGCAAAGCCGGGGTAACATCCTCGTGAATAAAGCCGCGGTAGCGGTACCGCCAGTCATTTGGAAACAGCCTCACCAAGGGCGTTTGCTCCAAGCTACCATCCCGCAAGCGGCTCCAGTTGGCGATCGCATACCCGTTGCGCTCCTGCAGCGCCGCATGCCAGGCCGCCGGGTCAGACACCTCCAGGCACTCATCCGCGTCAATCACCAAAACCCATTCCCCGCGCGCCAGCTCCAAACTGGCATTGCGTGCACTCGCAAAATCATCACACCAGTCAAAGCGCGCCCATGTGATGGCTAGCTGGGGCTGCTTGGCAAAAAATCGACGGATGCACGCATAGGCGTCATCCATTGACCCAGTATCAACAATGATGATTTCATCCACGAAATCAGCGATGCTTGCAAGGCAGCGTTCGATGACCACCGCCTCATCCTTGATAATCAGGCACGCGCTGACCGCCACCGCGGCGGGTTGCGACACACCAAGTAGCCCATCTCCCCATCGCAACACATCGTAAGCAGGTGTGGGCAATGTGCGATTTTTGACCGCAGACATCACATCTTTGGCTACTTTGGTTGCGCCCCAGCCCAATACATCACCCGTACCGTTTGCAGCGTGTAGGTCTTGGCTCGCCTTCATGTCAGTCTGAAGCCCAACCCAGTCGTTGCGACGCGATCGCACCAACGCACGCGCGACGAAAAGATCCGGGGCTGCCAGTCGCTTGAGGCCCTCGGTGACAACCGCCGCCGCGTCATCAAATCTGCCTTCGTCCCAATAGAGTCGATGCAAAAATAGGATCAGCGACACAAAATGTGGCTCTGCAAGCGCGCCCAAAAGCGTTTTGTTGTCGTAGACCCGCCGAAAATAATCAAGCGCGGGTTCGTGTTCTCCGCAAACAAGGTAGGCCCGCGCAACCTCATACAAAGCCTTTGCATCGTCAGGACGACTGCGGAGGGTTGCCATCGCCAAATTCAGGTTGCGCTGGCCTTTGGCCCGTTCCTGTATCAACGATGGCACATAGCCTCTGTGATAGAAGTGAGCGGCGTTCCCGCGTGCAACCAGCCACTGGTGCTCGATTGCAGCGTGCCCCACGTCTTCGTGGATGCGGCCTCTAAATTGCAAGTCTGGGTGGCGCTGAAACAACCGGCCCAAAGCCGACCCGACCGTATCTTCATCGAGGATTGGCACACCCGCAATGCGCATCATCCACATGCCAACACTCCGCGTGCGCAAACTATCCAGCCACTCGTCACGATTGGCGACACACAACGTCTCATCTGCATCAATTGACAGCACCCAATCACAGGTCGTAAGGGCCAGCGCCGCGTTACGAGCAGCAGCGAAGTCGTCGCACCACTCAAAATAACCGGTCTTGACCTGTATCTGTGGGTAGCTGTCTGCAAATTGCGCAACGATGGCCATCGTGTCATCCGTGGATCCCGTATCCACAACCACGATTTCTTGCACCCAATCGACCAAACTTTCTAGGCAATCCCGAATAAATCGCGACTCGTTTTTGACAATCAAACTGGCACTCACTGTCGGATGCAACCATCCAAAAATGGCTCGCAGCGCCGCCTCCCAATCTTCATTTGGCTCACGCACGTCACCGACGTGTGCGTTGATATCCTTTAATCCGGCTCTAGCCAGCTCACACTCCGGCTCGAGTGTCAGGGCGAAGTTAAAACAGGTTTCCGCCCAGCGTTGCCAGGACTTTTTAAGGCAAATTTGCCCGACTAGCACCAAGGAGGATGCCATCGTTTTTAACCGACAAGCTTCGAGAGCTGGCCTTAATGCTTCATCGTGTTCGTCGCGCAACAAGCGCAAGGTTGCCCACAAATACCAGATACTCACTACACGGTTTTTTTGTTCGTCGCCTTCCATTAACTTGGCGACGCCGTCAAATAGCTGCGCTTCCCCATACCACGTTGCCTGCACGTTCCCGATATGCGGCAATACGTCGCCCAACTGCCCTTTGATGCCCTGTAAGGCCACCAGGTCGTTCAAGGCGCCCTCCAGATCCTCCTTCTGAATCAGCATCTGGCCGCGGACGAGCCTGAAATACGCCTCGTCAGGCGATCGCTCGATGGCGCGCGCCAACACCCGCAAGCGCGCGTCTGACATTTCCAGAGCATGAAACAGGTCAATCAACACACGCATCCACTGGTTGAAAAAGTAATCGGACACCTTGTTAAAGTCCTCAACCAACACCTCCGCGCGCGCTAACGCCTGCTGGGCCTCTTCAGCTTGACCGGCCCACAATAGCGTGCGCCCATGGTCAAACCAGGCGCGCCACGACTCGGGTTCCTTGGACACGCCCTGTTTGGTCAAGCGCAAATTGCGCGCGACTTTTGACTTGGCGGCGATCGCATCACTGCGCGTCCCCGCATGCCGCAACCGCAAAAACGCCTCCGCCGGCGCGACCCGTTCGCCCGTCTCCTGTACAAAATCATCAATGCTCTCGTGAATCACACCGGTGTACCGCAGGCCCGGTTGATTGCGCACCAGGCGCAACACCGGCACATACGACGTCACCTCATCCGAGTCACCCAACTCCTCACGGGTGATCATCGCTGCCACTTTGGTGCGATCCCGCAAATTCGCCCACCACTGCGCCGCATCATCCACCACCAACGCTTCGTCAGCATCCACCACCAACACCCACTCGCCCGTCGCCAACGCCAAAGACGCATTGCGCGCCGCCGCAAAGTCATCGCACCACTCAAACGCCGCCTGAACCACCCGAAGGTCCGGGTTCTGCGCCGCAAACACAGCCACTACCGCTTGTGTGCCATCCGTTGAGCCGGTATCCACCACCACCAGTTCCTGCATCCACGGTGCCAACGCAGCCAAACAACGCGGCAAATACTGCCGCTCATCCTTCACAATCATGCACACGCTCACCGTTGGCGTCGCGAGCGCCAACAACGCCTCAAACACCGCCGAGTCCGCCTCCGACGTGGTCAACTCCGTGGTTTGTCGGCGCACTTCCAAGCGCCTGGTGCGCGCGGACGGGTGGTCAGGATTCACCTGCGAAGCCGTTCGGTAAAAGCGCTCGGCCCAATCGTAGTTTCCCAAGACCTCAAGAATCAGCCCCATTTGATAATAATTCTCGGCCGTGGCATTGAGCCGCACCGCCTGCCCGGCCGCCACCAGGGCCAAATCCCACTGATCCAGGTCCGAACACGCCATCCCCAGCAGGTTAAACGCTTCCGCCGAACGGGGATGGGTCTCCAAAAATTCCAGCAGGCACCCTTTGGCCCCTTGCGCATCGCCGGTTTCGAGTGCCTCAAGCGCTTCTTCAATCAGACTGCCTGCCATCTTTGACACCACCTCTTGCTCACTGCGACGCCGCACCGCGGGCCCCTGCCCCTACTCATCGACCCATTTCATTCGGAACTTGAATCGGGTGAATTCATTTGATGCGCAAAAACGTTGCCACGTCATTTTTTTCGAATGAACGTGGTTCAAAGCGATTGACTGTGCGTTGAATCAGTCGTCGTGGTGGGGTGATTGCGCGGCAAAGATCGTCAGCATCAACTCGGCGTCATCCAGAAGCCGGTAAACTGGTTTTTTGCCCGATAATTTTTCACTTTCGGTGATGATGATTGGCACCCCCTCACCGCGCTTGTCCATGATAAAGCTCCGCTGGCTGCCGATGGCGTCCACATTCATTGGGCAACGGGCCAGCAAGGAACTGATTAACTCGTTCCGTGCCGATTGCCTTTCCGAGATGCTATCAATGGTCATGGTGTTGGGGATGGTGCCCGGAGAAAAAATTTCCAGCCGATCACAAAACAGGTGCAGGCGAATCTTGGACCCGTAAATGGCGTAATCCCGATGGGCAACGGCGTTGACGATCGCCTCGAATACCGCATTCATGGAAAACTGGGGCGTTTCGATGCGATAAGGCGCCTTGGTGGCGAAGACCCGCATGTTTTTCTCCACAAACTTGCAGGCGTCCCGAATCTGTTCATCCAACGCGCCTCGGATATCCTTGGCGTCCAGTTGATACGCGGCGTTGCGCTCCGTGCCGCGATAACAGACAGCCTGAATGAATGCGCTGGACAGATAGGCTTCCGGTGCATCCGAGGTCATCAAAAGGCCGCTGACTGTCGCCCGCGTGACGCCGTCGTCGTCTTTGGCAATCAGCTTCATCTTCTCGAGAAACTCCTGGTCGACCCTGGAGGAGATAGCAGTCCGAAATTGGTTCCAGCGCTTGGGGTTCAGGTCGTTGACAGAGGTTCCCGGCACGATTTGTTCATCGAAGCCGCTGAATTCCACTGACTTGAGCTCAAGCACTGAGTCTTCGCCCAAGGCAATCTGCTTAAGCAGGTCAGACAAGTTTTCGTACATCATTGACCATCGTTCGCTTGAAGGTATCGCGTGTTGCTAAAAGCGCCCCGCGAGGCGCTGTGCGCTTCTTTTTATGTCGTTCTAACCATTATCACGTGTATTGGGCGCGACAGCAATTTGACGCCGGGATTGTGTACCTGCAGGGCGTTGCGGCGACCGCTCGTGAAGGGTCTTTGCAATGGCCGCCCCTGTGAGTCAACACGACTTAGGTGTTGGGCGTGGGGAGTGTCACGTTTGGTACGAGCGACATCTTGACCAACGTTCCGGTTGCACGGGCAAAGCGCTCAAGTGTTCTTGTCGAAGGCATTTGTTTGCCACTTTCGATTCGTGCTACGGCAGACTGAGTCGTTCCCATCCGTTCGGCAACTTCTGCCTGACTCAGACCAGCCTTGACACGAGCTGCGATAAGCTCGCGCGCAATCGCGAACTCAGGGGCAATCGCTTCGTAAGCGTCGCGATAAGATGAATCTTCCATCCAATCCCTATGCAGATCTTTTGCTGGAATCGTCATAGCAATCCTCCATCCCTCGCTCGCCTGTACGCCAGTTCAAGAACGCCACGCGGCGTTTTCGGGGTCTTCTTGATGAAAGCAAGCAACACAATCAGGCGTTGGTCACTGGCAGCGATGTATACCGCCCGCCCAATACCGTCTCGCCCTTTCATTCGTATTTCCCAGAGTTTCCCCTCCAAGGGTTTGACATAAGGCTCTCGGACAATATGCGGACCAAATGTTTCAAGCAATTGCGCAATACGATAAAACTTGGCTCGCAAGTCAACCGATAGGCCGCTCAGTTCTGCTGCGACCGTTTCATTGAGAATCTCGACTGTCCAACCCATCGCGTTTAGTTTATCTCAAAAATGAGATATTGGCAAGCCGTATGTGAGGCCTGGCACGCGCCGCCGATGCTCTCACAAACCAGGCGGCCCTTGAGCCAATGAGCCAACTGCCTGGCTGCAATCCCGAATTCAGGGGTAACCGGCTGGTGGGTGTGGGTAGGCTGTGCCATCATGGGGGGCGTCGCATAGTCGGAGGCTCCTGTCATTTTCAACGTCGCTGCAAACCTTCGCCATCCACACGTGGGCGCTGCCTGGCGCATGCTGCTGGTCACCTTCTTGTGGGGCGGCTTTTTTCTGTTTGGCAAGGTTGCCGTTGCGGAGGCGACGCCGTTTGTTGTTGTCTTTTTGCGCTTCGCGACAGCGGGCGTTGTGCTGGCGGTGCTGCTTAGCCTGCGCGAGCCGCAGGCTTGGTGGCCCAAGGGGCGCGATTTTACCATTGCGATCGGGATGGGGATCATAGGCGGCGCCATCTATAATGGGCTGGTTTTCACGGCCTTTAAACTGGCGCCAGCGTCGGATGGGGCGATGATCGGCCCCGGCCTCAACCCCTTGCTCACCACCCTCTTCGCCGCCTACCTCTTCGGTGAACCCCTCGGCCGTCGCCGACTCGTCGCGTTTGTCATCGGGCTCATCGGGCTCACCCTCATCTTTTATATCCCCCTCACCACCACGCAAGGGAGCACCCACCGCCTCACAGGCGACGCCCTCTTTGTTGGGTCTGCGGTCATGTGGTCCGCTAACACCTTGCTCGGACGCGCCGCCGCCGGGCGCTTCTCACCCCTGGCGAGCACCACCTACACAACACTTTTCGGTCTGCCCCTCATGACACTGTTCGCGGCCCAAGACTTGGCGCAAACTCCCTGGCTCAGCCTCTCCGGGCGCTTCTGGCTCGTTATCGCGGTTATGGGCCTGGCCTGCACCGTTGCCGCATTCTTGCTCTTTTACGATGCCATTCGCCTCGTTGGCGCGGGTACTGCCGCCAGCTACCTGCTGCTCATCCCGGTAATCGGGCTGGCGCTGAGCATTTTCGTTCTGCACGAAAAACCGGATGTGACGCAGGTGCTTGGCATGGTGACCACCTTGTGTGCGGTGTGGATCGCCAACCACGCGCCCCCGACTTCCGCGCTGGCGCCCGCACGATAACATTTGAATCGTGTATGGTCACTTGTTTCTGAGGGGGCGTATTGTATTGTCGTGATTTTCGTGTTTCATTTGATTTGAGGGGTTTGATCGCATGACTGGCAAAGTGCCGTCCATTTTTCATTCAGGTATGCCAGCCGCAGGTATCGTTACGTAAACTCGGCTGTTGTTTGCTGGGTGGTGAACACGGTTAAGGGGTAGTCGTCGATTTCGTTGCGACATATCGCGTCATTGCGATTAGGAGGGCGTGATGGGTGAAGTTGAGAGACTGGCGGATATAGCGCGTCATTTGGAGCCTGCACAGCTGGCCGTGGTGATCGACCTTGCGGAACGCCTTCGGCGTCGCGAAGCCGAAGCGGACGACCTGGGCGCTTTGGATGTGGCATGGCTTGAATCAGACGCTTCCGGCTTGGAAGGCCTGGAACCGTTCGACTGGGGGCCGGCAGGCGAACCTGCTGGAATGCCGGTACGGTGGGATGCGACACTCGGTGACTTTGTTGCAAGTGAGGCACCGTGACTGGGACGCCTGAATGCCGCTGAATGGCAGCCGCTCAAAGATGGCCTGCGCGCCGCGCTGAATCTGTGAGGTTCGAGCG
>JBBAPZ010000049.1:0-7854 GCA_040400605.1 Candidatus Sericytochromatia bacterium | reverse complement strand
AAAACGTGCAACTTGTCCTTGTCACGAACGGCGGGGAACACCTTCCATTTGCGCTCGCTGTCTTTCCAGAAAAGAATGTCGCCGTCATGCTCCCCGTCTGGCACGGCCCGGATGTTTTCAATGCGAGTGCCTTCTTTTGTATAGACTACCTCGTAGGGCTTTGGATTCGCCTTGTCGCTTTCGATCAGCCGCACCTTGGCAAAGTTCTCGTCCAAGTCCTTGGCGCGAATACCGACCGGGGGCGCATTGCTCCCCTTGGGCGGGCGTTGCTTTAAGTCCTCGGCAAACTTGTGCAGTTCGGCAGACATGGCCTACAGATTCACGGCATTGTCCAAGGCCAGCGGGTCGAAGACGATATTGCGCGTAGTGACGGCAACGATGACGGCATTGGTCACATTGCGCACGTTGGTCGAAACCTCAACGTAGGGCTTGAATCGGTCGAGCAGCACCTTGGGGGCTGGCAGGGTAAAGCGCGTCCGCACATCGGGCTTGCTGCGCTCAAGGTTCCCGTATTCGACACGGTAAATAAGGCTGTCGGCAGTTTGCTCGGTGGATTCCAAGTCAAACCATCCTGCGCCCACCCCGGCAAGCTCGGTCGTGACTACTTGAGCGACAAAGCGCACAATAACGGTATCGTATTGAGGGATCTGGCGCGGCTCCTCTTCTGGCGTGATATCGTAGCCCGCCTCGATGCGGATTGCGGGAGTCACGCGCGATTCGCCGTCTCTTGTAATGAATGGCCGTTGACCGCTTATAAAGTTGCGCGCCCCGACATAGGTTGCCTGTATTGTCCACAGACCGAATTGCTTCTCGACCGAATGCTCCAAGAGGTAAAGCCCCTGCGTGCTTTGCAGCGTTGATTTTTGAGTGCAGGTAGGAAAGACCGGGGGCGGGGCGTCGAGATAAAACAGGCGATCAAGGTCGGTTGTCGCCGAGGGCGCTACGCTATACGTCACACTGACAGTGACGAGTCCGTTCGGGTCTTGCGATTCGCTTTGGTCAAGAATGACAAAGCGGCGGCTCGTCAAGCGCGATGCAATATGTAGGGTTGCAGCCATTAGACAAGGGCGTGTTGCGGTAGCTTTTCGTCAATCGACTGCAAAAATTCTTTGCAGAGTTGGAGGGTTTTTTCCAAGGCAAGTTGCTGATTGATGTTATCAACCACGCCCTTGAGTGCGTCTGCGGCTTCTGTGATGCTTTTGCCTGCCGCTGCGCCGCCGTCTTTCATGTCGCTCCCTGCCGCTGCGCCACCCTTGCCAACTGGCTCGGCTGAACCCTTAATCGCCTCGCCGCCCTCTTTCATGAGTCGCTTGGCATTTTCTGTTGCCTTTTCTAATTCGGGGCGCAGCGTTTCAAGCTTTTTTGCGTATTCCGCCTCGGCTCTTAGTCTTAGCTTAAAAGCAGCATTGGCGTATCCCCGCTGTTCTAAGTCCTGCGCCCTTGCCATCAGCCTGTCCTTGGCGTTCTCCGCAATGCGCATCCTGTTGTGGTAATTCATCAAGTCATTGTCGGCTTGATTGCGTCGAGATGTGTAATCGGCTGCGGCTTTCGTGGCCTGATTGATATTCATGCCAGCGGCCTTTGCGCTCTCATAAAATTCGCGCGTAGTCTGCCGCCCAAAACTGAACGCTTCGCGCATCTTGTCGAGCATTGCGCTTGTCGCATTGACCGCCGTGCTCATGCGGTCGCTCAGTCCATTGAATAAGTCGCTTGTTGCCTTGGCGTCAATCTTGGCGTCTTTAATAGACGAGGCGAACAGTTGGCCTTGCTGCGCCATTGCGCGAGCCTCGTCTTTAAGCATTGCGGCCAAAGGAAAGGATTTAGAAAGAGCTTCTTTTAGCGTCAGGCCACTTTTAGGCAGAGTCACTAAGTCTTCCTTGATCTGCTCGGAAAGCTCGGTGGACTCTTGCATCGGTTCGCGAAATTTGGCACCCGCCTCGGCTATAGCCGCCACCTTCTCATTAACGGCGGCGACAGCCTGCGCGCCTCCGAATAGATTGACCTCAACGATCTTGGCGTTGGCTGCCGTTTTCGCTGCCGCATCTACGATGAGCGAACTAAATGCGCTGGCCGATTTTTCAAGCATTTTGCCCGATCCCTCTGCAACCGCTTCTAAGCCCGCCCTTGCTTTTGCGATATAGCTTCCGGTCGCATTATCAAAGGCAAAGCGGTATTCCTCTGAGGAGCTTTTGGTCGCACCCGTAAGGGCCGAGGCGAGTTTGTTAGCAATGAAGGCGGCGGGATTGGTCATTGCCTGTATGAAATCGCTTGCGAAAAAGCGAACAACATCAAGCAACTTGGTAGCCAAGCCTTGAACACCTTGACTTGTAACGGAGTTCCATAGCCTGCCGAAGAACTTAACAACGCTTTCGATAGCGTCGAACATGGCAAGATTGAACTTCGACACTGCCAACCAAAAAGCGTTGGCAAGCACGTTGCCAAGTTGCGTGAACGCGCCTGAGTTCACGATGTTTTTGAGCAAATTGAACAGGGCGTTGCCCGCTGTAAGAAATGCCGATAGTAAGCTGTCGCCTGCTTGGCGAAATGTGGCGTTAAGGTAGTCGCCCAAAAGCTTGAAAATTTCCACAGGATTAGCCCACAAACCACGGAAGAAATTGTATGCTTTAGAAAACGCATCGGATAAATTTATTCCAAGGCGCGTGAAGTCTATTTTGCTAATCGTGTTCAATGCTCGCTCAAGCTCCGGGGCGATGTTGACTAACGCGCCCGTGATAAACTCGCGGGCCTTGGTTGTAATGGCCTTGAAGCTGTCGCCAATCCCGTCGAGAGCCTTGGCTGCGCGATCTACAGCTTCTGGGTAGCTTCCAAGCTGCGCGCGGGCGTTGTCGATTTCGGAACCCATGTTGCGAAGCAAGGGGAGAAGTTCGCCGCCGCTCCGACCAAAAATTTGCATAGCGAGGGCCGAGCGTTGCGCGGGATCGGGCAAGGCGGAAATCCGTTGCGCCAGAAGCTGCATCTGTTCCAAGGGCGTTTTGCCAGCAAGGTCGGAAAAACTCATGCCGAGCTTGTTCATTGCTTCTGATTGCGCTTTGCCGCCATCCGCTCCCTCAATCATGAATCGCTGTAAGCGGTTAAGCATCGGCCCCACGGCATCGGCCCCTGCGCCTGCGTTTTCAAAGGCGCGCTGAAGGATTGCCAGATTGCCCGCCGACTCCCCGGTTCGCTGCGACAACTCGGCCAACTTGCCGCCGACATTGACAGCATCCGTAAATGCCTGCACCGCGCTTCTTGCTCCGAAGAATGCCGCGCTCATGGCGGCAATCGGGCCTGCAAAGCGCGCAAACGCTCCTGCCATCGCCCCGACTTTATCGCTGAAAGAGGAGGTCTGCGACTGAAAGCCCGTGAGCCTGTTTTGCAGATTATCGACCGTCTTGGCGAAAGACTCGTCCTTGGCGGCAAATACTGTTGTTACATCGGCCATGTTTTACTTGTTAGGCCGCTCTCAACTTTGCTTGCTGCCGCAGTTCGTATTTGATCTGCCGATTCATGTATTCGACGAACTTGTTGCGAGCTATATCCAAGGACTCTGTTGCCTCTTTTGGCGTGATACATTGCGAAGCCCAAGGTGTTGCGTTGGTCATGGTCACTTTGGGGTTGGTCGCATTGTTTGAGGCATCGACAATGTGACCGCTTGAGCGAGGCATGTTTCGAGTGACCCATCCCGGTATCCCTCGCGTGGCCGAGCTAACTCTGTTGAGCGGAATAAGGGTCGCGCACTTTGCCCATCCCGCCTTGGTCAAGCCTACCTTCTTTTGCACCTGTTTGACGTAGGAGGAAATTGCCGTCTTCCTGCCGCCAATAACCAGATACATATTTCCGACATTATCAGCCTTCGCAACCCTTCCGCGAGGCTGGCGGCGGGCTTGTTGATGCAATGCGGGATCAACTTGGTCGATGACGCCCTGCCAGTTAAAATCCGCCGCCAGCTTGCGAAGCGCCTTTGTATTGCCCGAAGCAGCGTAGCCATTGACGCGATTCGTGAACTTGAGGGCCGCTTCGTCTGCGCTAAAGCCCCGCTTGCTACGGGCAGCGCGATAGGAAAAAGATTCGTGAGCTATCTCAGAAAGCGCATTGACGAAGCCGCCGTAGGGTTCGGGTGTGTAAAAAACTTTGCTGACATCTACTTCGACCGCCTTCTCTCCCAAGGCTTGTGCGGATTTGCTGCCGCTTTTGCCCGAAGAATCCTTCCCGCTGTAAGGCTGCGTTGTGTTGGCAAGGTTTTCGCAGGCAACGCGCGCAAACTGGCGCAACCCCTCGCCCATCTCTTTGCCGACAAGACGCGACCAAATCGCCAAGCGACCGCGAAGGTCGCTCGTATCAGTCATTGCTGTGATCTTCATACGCGCTGGCGAGGGTTGATTTCATCTGTGCAGCAATGTCCACCCTTCCCCCGCCCTCGTTCATTGCGCCAGACCAGCGCATACGCAGGCCGTTAGCCGTGTCGTGCCACAAGATCAACTGTAAGCCCGCCGCTACGGGCAACTGGCGCAGGATGTAATCAAAGCTCCAGCCCGTCTTGCTGGCGATCAAGCTGACGTAGCTTCCTTGCCATGACGGGCGGGCGCTTTTCCCGGTCGTTTGATTCCGGTCTTTCCCGCCTGCGGGGCAACCTCGCTTTGCGCGGCAAAGTATTCGCCGACCATCTGCTCGATGATTGGCAGGGCGGCAGTCAGCACGGCGGGGTCGTTGAGCGGCCCCGACAGCATCTTGCGGACGTTGGCGCGAAACTCGGAGCGATACCAGATAGACTCGGCAACCTCGTCCGGGTCGCCTGCGTGGATATAGACAAACTCGCCTGTTGACCAGATGGCGTTGGCATTGGCCGCGCTTACGCGATCCCCCTTCATTCCTTTGATGAAGAAGTTCTCGACCTCAAAGAGATAGGAAAGCGTCTCGGCAGTGAGTGGACGCACGGTGAGTTCTCCGAGCTTGCGCCCCTTGGTGAGCATGGCCGTCTTGAGTAGTTCGGGCCGTGCGGGTTCTTGCACTTGTTCTTCGTCGGTGAGGTGTTCTTCGATCATAGGATTTAGAGTCTGCTTTGCATTTTTCGGATATCTTCTGGCGTGGCGTCCTCGCGGATGAACCCCATTGCGTCCGGGCCGTGGATCTCGACCATGCGCGGGGTGGCTTTGGCGATCATCAGCGCGAGGTCACGCCATGCCGCGCCCGCGTAGGCCGTGGCGATTGCTTCGTTGTCGGCGGTAATCTCGCGCAGCCATTTGAGGCGCGCTGTAAGGGCTTCGGGCGTGTCGCTGCCGGGGTCTTGCTGCTCAATCTGCATCCAACGCGCGGCAATCTTCCCGCACTCCCCCGTCTCAAAAAGGAAAGTGACGATAGTTTTTCCGTCCCTGCGGACTTGGCGCGTGCAGGGCGGGCGGCGAAGGCTTTGCCCTAAAGACAAAAGCGCCGTGGCGAGGCGCGTGGACGAGGTAAGAAAAACCTCGTCGTTAGTGATTTGTTCGCTGGCGTTCATATTTGAATTTGTGCGGCGGGATTACGCGCCCGCGCTCGCGTTATGAAAGAGGCTTAGAGTTCGGGGTATTGCGTGGCCTCGACCGAGAAATCCGAAAACGCTTCCGATGTCTGGTTAAGGGTGACGGAATCCACGATGACCTTGCCGCCCGTGATGCCGCTTCCGCTCGTCGTGCTGTTGAGCGTGAGGGCCACGCCGGGGGCGGCGGCGGCAACTCCGGTCGAACCGTTCAGGGTTCCCGCAATCGAAATCGCGGCGGTCGGCTTGTAGTAGCTGACGGCAATCACATCGCCGTCATTGTCCATCACTTCAGCCTTTTCGCGGCTAACCGCGCGGGAATAGCTGTTAATGATGATTCCGGTTTCGGCGGTTGCGCCGAAAACCACCGACGTAGCGGCGGAAGAAGAAACGATAGTAGCGGCCATGCCTTGCCGCTTCTGTCAACCTCTACGCCAGCCGAGAAACGTGGACGTTGAAGCGCAGTGTGCGGGCGCTATGCCGATCTTGTCGGGAAAACTCCATCCCGCTCTGGCGGGTTAATCCGTGCCAAGTGACCGACGAGCGCGATCCTTGCAAAACGAGCAGAAGTTGCGGGTCTTCCAAGATGGCGACCAGATTTGACCACAGGCGATCCGTGTATTCCTCCGGGATCGGGTCGCTGTCGTTGAGCTTGTCCATCAAGGTCATGGCCGAGACGGCAACTTGCACCTCATAGACATCCCCGGTCGGGATCGACTCTCGCAGGCGGGCCGCGCGGACAACCACGGCAGGAAGCTCAAGGTCGGTGCCGACATCGGCGCGGGTCACGGCAACCTCGCCGCAGCCATAGGCGCGGAGGTTGAAGTCGATCATATCGACTACGGCTTTTTCGACCGCTTCTTCCAGCGGTTCGGGCGCGCGGCGTTGGATCGACTGATATTCTAACGGCGATGACTCTGGCATGAGAAGATGAGTTCTTGCCCGTCTTGCGAGCGTTCGACGGAGATAACGCGATAGGTGGTCGTGACGCCTTGGCTGGCAACGTCGAGCTTGCTGCCGACCTTGACCGAGCGGGTTGTTGTCGTGGACTTAACGTGCAGACCGACATCGCGGCTCGGCATAAATCCGCCTTCCTCGATGTCCGCGCCCGTGGTTGCCATCGTGACCGCAGCCGAGAAAGTGGATGTCCCAAACGTCACTGTTGCCGGGAGGTCGGCAATAATGCTGTCGAGTTCGGTGGCGAGCCGTGCGGTGTCGAGGGCCATGCTACGCCGCCTCTGTCAATGGTTTCTGAAGGGTCGTTTTGGCGCTGTCGAATTGGTAGCGGTGCAGCACTTGCGGGATATGCGCTTCCGTCTTGGCCTCGACCCATAAGTGCCGCAGCCAGAGAACGTCTTCGTGATGCGTCACACCGTTGGCATCGACAAAGGATTCGGGAACGCGATAGGCGGCGGCAAGGTCGCGCTTCCACGCGCACCAGAACCACGGCGGACGCTTGGTTACGCTACCGGGGCGAAATGGTTCCATCTCCTGCCCCAAGCGGCAGTTAATCCGTCCCTCCATGCCATCGACCACGGCCCACTGGTCGTATGTGATTACGTCCGCGCCGTGATCTACGTTTTGCAGGACAAGTTCAAAGTAGCCTTCAAGCAAAAGGTCATCGTCATCAAGAAAGGCAATGTAGTCGCCCGTGGCTGCGCGTAGAAGCTGATTGCGCTTTTCCCCGATATTCTGCCAGCGGTTATCGCGCAGCATAAGCAACTCAACAGGAAGGTCGCCAATGCGGTTTTCAAGGCTGCGGAATAGACGCTCGGCTACGTCAGAGCGGCGGGTGATGGTCGGGATGAGGATAGACAGCTTGGCGCGTTTCATAGTTTGATCCAGCAACGACCACAGACGGCGTGCGGCATGGTGACGGCGGCGGCTACGGATGGTGCGTCGATGTCGTGACCCGCCAGCACCCCGCCCTCGGCAACCTTGGGCAACCATGCGGCGATGTCCCGGCGCACAGATTCGGTCGCGTGATCGGCGTCAATAAAGACTCCCCATGCGCCGCCATCGGCAAAGTGCTTTGCGGAATCGGCGCTGTCGCCTTCGATAACCTCGACCATATCCGTCACGCCTGCCTCGACCAGCGTAGCGTCGAACAATGCGCGAAACGTGCCGCCCCCTGCCGCTGCGGTGTTTTCCTGTAGGGCATCCCCCGGCTCGCCCCGGAAGGTATCGACGGCGACGATGCGGCATTGCTTGCCGTGGCGCTTGATCTCCTGCGCGAAGAATGAGACGGAATGCCCGACCCACGCCCCGACCTCGACAAAGGTTGCGCCATCGGGAATCCGCGCAGCCAGATCGGCATAGAGCGCGGGATAATCAAACCAGTT
>JBBAPZ010000048.1:0-8086 GCA_040400605.1 Candidatus Sericytochromatia bacterium | reverse complement strand
GCCTGAATCTCGGCAGGCAGTTTCTCGTAGGTGCGATAAACCGCCTCGACAAGGTCACGGCTATCCCAGAGCCGAACCGTGAAGTGCCCTTGCTTGGCCTCGTTGAGCACGGCCTTGTTAAACCCGCCCCAGCACACAAGCAGGGCCTGCTCGGCTTTGAAGGTCTGCATCGAACCTTGCAGCGTCCGATATGTCGTTACATCCGCAGGACTGTTCTGGGATTTTACCTGCACGCACAGCCGCGGCGCATCAAGGCCGAACGGCCCCCGGCCTGCGAGAATGTCGACACCGCCATCAGGCCCCGGCGGTGACAGTTTGGTCACCCAACCATCCGCCATCAGCACGGCGTTGACCAGTTCTGCAAAGGCGTGTCCGTGGAACCGCACCTGAATGTGCGCAACGATTTGATCGTGCGCGGCAAGGGCCAAATCGTACCCGACCGTATCGTCGTTGCTGACCATCGTCTCAGGTTTTAACACTTTCGCATCCAGTATTTTGCCTGGATCAGGCTTGCCTGCAAGGACGGCTGCCACGCGCTGTTCGGCATTGTTCCGGGTGATGTTGCACACCGTCATAAACGCGCCAAAGGAGTGCAGCAGGTCCTGCTCAAAGACGGTTCTCGGCAGGTCAGGCTTTACCCACTCGACTGGGCGAATGTGCCGCATCGTGTCACCAATCTTCTCGTACCTGTAAGGCCCCTTGACGCGCCCTAATGCCACCTGGGACGTCAGCTTCCGGGGCAAAACGACGATGTCACCCTCTTTCATGCCGATGGCAAAAGCCCAAAGCTGCCCGGCGATGTTGCCAGCCGCACGCGCCTTGAGGTCCGGCGTGGTGGCTCTGACAAGGGCGAGTATCGCGTCGTAATTGGCAGCCCCGCTGAGAGACGGGTATTCCGAGTAGCGAATAATGGCAACGCCATTGTCGAGTGCGTAGTTTTCATCCTCGCCGCTGCCGCCTGCACGCGCGAGGTAAACCTTGGTGGTGGCTGCTGTCATCTTGTTACTGTCCCCATTGTGGTTATCACCGCGGTCTCTTGTCTTTGCCTGGTGCGAGGTGTCGATTGTTCGGGTGCGGGAATGTCGACTCGCGGTTCGGCGCCGGCATGGCTGCGCGCGACCAGGGTCGCATACTCCGGTACAATGCCCCGTCACTTCGTACCCGGTTTCGGGTGCTGGTTCACACCTTGGCATTTTGAATCGGCTGTTCGGTGTAGCTGGTGGTACGACGCTGAGACGAGCGAGCCCAACGACCACCCGTGCGATCACTGCACACACCCAAAGTCAACACGCCCCCCAACCATGGGTACCCACGACGAGACCCCGAGTGGCCCCGGAACGCTGGCGCTCGCACGATCGCCGTACGCCTGTGCATGCTGAATTTGCGCGCTTAACCCGCGCATACATACGCAGGCTGGCACAGTGTCACCGTAAAGATTGTTTGGCCGCTAATCGTGAAGATTGTTTGACAAGGCGCGTGGCTTGTTCGAGGACGAAAAAACTTTTATGGCTCCCGTCGCGGAGCCGAAAACGCCGCCGTGATGTGCACGATCATTGAAGGCGCAAAACGGGTCGGTGTTTCACAATACGCCTACATCGTGGCGGCAATTGAATATGCACTCGCCAACATGGGGGCAATCCTGTTGCCGGAGGCATTCAAAAGACAGCTTGATGCTGTTCGGGTGCCACCCGTCACCGCCTGAGACTTATCTGGTCCTGACTTGAAGCCTATCCCGCACTGGTGCAAATCAGTGCGGGATATCGTAATGTCTGGCAATACGTGCCAGGGCGACCTTTTACGCCGAACGGTCCCAGTCCAGTCAGGATGTCGAACCCGTCATCAGCCCCCGGTGTCAGCGGGGATAGCCCCAACTCCGCACCATACCGCAGCACAGAAGAGCCGGTGTGCGAGTGCTGTTCTTCCGCACTCGCTACGCGGCGATTTAAGGCCTGCATTTCCCACGTATCTTACCATGTCAAAGCTGCCTAAACCGCCTTCACGGACCTCAGGAGCGGCAAGGATCGCATCATGGTCGCTCAGTCACTGTTATCTTTTAATCTTGGTGCGGTCTTCGGCGAGAGACTCGCAAAAAAAGAAACCTGACGCCTTGCTGGTACACGGTGCCCGTGTCACCAATGGATGTGCAAGAAAAGGATATTCGGTTTTCAGGGTGTCTTTCTGAGTACATTTTACGATAAGGTAATGCGATCGCCAAAACCGAAACCAGTTCGTCGACAGGTGTGCCAGCAAATGTTGGCTCAGAGCCCGGCTCAGCCTGCGCTTACGCCTCCTCGAAGTAGTCGCTGTCGATGCGCTTAATCTCGTATGTCTTGACCGTGCTGACGCCCAGACCAAAGTCGAACATCAGTCTAACCAATGTCTTGCCGTCGATTAGCACGATCCTAGTGTCGATGCGAGACACGAAATCGCGGGCTTCAGCAGAAAACGTGGACGTGGTGATGAAAACGCCCTTCCTGGCCCGGAAGCCCTGGAGGCTGCCGGCGAAGGCCTGGACGTCCGGGCGGCCGACGGTGTTGGTCCACCGTTTCGCCTGGACGTAGATAGCGTCGAGGCCCAGCCGATCCTCTTTGATGATGCCGTCGATGCCCCCGTCGCCGGTCCGGCCGATCGCCTCGCCCGCGTCCTCATGGGTGCCGCCGTAGCCCATTTTGACTAGCAGATCGACGACCAGTTGTTCAAAGAATCGGGGTGAGGCCCCCCGGACCTGCTCAAGTAGCTGAGCTTCCAGTTCCTGCCGCAACACAACGTAGGTAGCGTCGATGACCTCGTCCGGGGTCTTTTGCTGGACATCGCCGGGGGTGGGCCCATCTGCGTCCGCCACGACCGATTCGGTAACCTGACGATCGCCGTTGCTGTCCTTTGGGGACTGGAATTCCGTGAACGACGGAAAGCGTCGCAAATAAGCGTTGTCGACCCGGACGACGTTTGACGCCAACGTTTTACTGCCCTCGGCGGTGAGCAACAGGATGCCCCTGCTGGGCGTCGCAACGAGCCCAGCCTTCGACAGGTATGTCTTCGCCCAGCCGAAGCGATTGGAGTAGGCAGATTGCTTGCCGCTGGGTAGCATGACGGCTAAGTCATCGGGTGTGAGCTTGAAATCGCTGGCAAGGCGATCGCGTACTTCGCGGTAGGCGTGAGGCTTACCGTCGGCGAGGGCCTTAAGAAGCGGCAACATCAGGGCCTGATAGTCTGGGACCGGCATGGTCGGAACCTCTGTGACATTAAGTGATTCATTTTACCAAACAATCGTTTCCGCGTTTTTTCGGGGGTTGAGATTTGTGTGTGCAGATTTAACTGTCGAGATTTGGCAGTTGCGCTCAGCGCTGACCAGCACAAACCGCGCAGGCAAGAACGGCTCGCAGTGCCACGGCGCCATCTCAACAGAACCCGGGAGTGTGAGCAGGCGTCGGCGGAGGTGCCGTTGCGGGTATACTGGACCTGTCACAGGCCCACCTAACCAGCCGTGCGGTTTGCCTACGGGGCCTTGCCTGGCGCCCATCCCTTTCGTCCTACCCCTTCGGACGCCAACAGGATAGACACGCTTATGACCAGCCTTGCGAAGCAACTGAGCAAACTCCAGCGCGTCCCGCTGCGCGAAGCGTGGAAGCACGAGGCAGGCGAGTTTACCCCGTGGCTTGCTCTACCCGAGAACCTCGACACCTTGGCTGAGGTATGTGAACTGAGCGAGCGCGAACTGGTCGCTACCGAACACTCGGTGGGCGACTTCAAGCGGGATATTCTGTGCACCGATGGCGATCACCAAGTCGTCATCGAAAACCAGTTGGCGGAATCTGACCACAAGAACCTCGGCCAGATTCTGGCTTACGCTGCCGGTGTTGGTGCTCGCAAGGTTATCTGGGTGGCGCAGCAGTTTCGTCGCAGAAAATGTCGCACACTCACAATGTCTGTTGCGGCGGCTGGGTTGGGGCAAATGCGGTGATCGACCTTAAGGTGTTGACCGGACTTCCTGTCAGTTGGTTTGAGCCGCTATGGAGCGCCACAAATTGTTCACTAACGTGGTTTGATGGGGAATTGGCCGACGTGCCGGGCGTGATTCAGGTGCGGCGCGGAATGTGCAGTCGATCGCACATCGCGAGCGATCGCCACCCGAAGCCAACCTCTGGCAGGCTCACGCCACCAGTATCATGGGTTCTCTCTCTTGATCGCATCCCACCCATGGTCTCATAAAACCCACAGGCAGGGTTGGCAGCCAAAGCCCAGACCAGCATGGATTGGTGGCCCCGCGTGTGTAACCACCGCGCCAGTTCAACAAACAGCTTAGCACCGGTACCAACTCCTTGCTGTGACTGCAATAGGTAGATGGCGTAAACTTCACAGGAAAAATCCGGGTCACCTGTGCGCTCAGGTCCTCCACTGATGAAGCCGAACACACCGGATGGCTCATCCTCTGCCACCAACGTCAGGCGCGTGACCCCATAATCGGCATCTTGGAAGCGATCGCGCCAGGCCTGCGCAATCTCAGATGATGACATGCTCTCGATGTACGCATCCGGCACGATGCCTGTGTAGGTGGTTCGCCAGGTGCGTATGATGACATCTGCTATCTGATCCGCATCACGGGCGTCGGCAGGGCGAATCACGGATGTATCCCCACCATGCTTCGTTCGATCAGATCCGTCGCGTGGCGATCGCCTCTGTCATCACGTTGTCTGAGCCGCTGCACGATTGTGCGCCTTTCCGACTCCGTACGATTTTGTCCCAGCTTGAATTTGATCCGGCACGCTGTCACCTCCAGGCCAACCGAATACAACCGTTCCCACGCACCCCGATACAGCGGATCATCCACACTCAGGGTACGGTAGCCGCCTTCGGGTTGATACTTGTGGAGCAAGCGTGTCTGATACGCGACCTGCGTAGCCGGATCACTGTATAAGCTTCCGTTACATTCCAGGATAACCGCCCGATGATACGACGTCGCAACGCCTGCATAGTCGGGATGCAACCAGTGGCTCGGAATGCTGGTCAGGTATTCATCCACTTCGAAAATACAACGTGGGCGAAGACTGAGATCGAGACACTGTTCGTCACGTCGGACCAGGTGCAATTCGATACGCTGTTTATAATAAACAAAGTTAAACAGCCCGAGATGTGGTATGCCATCCTCACCGACCGTGAGGAGGCGACCCATCGGCACGGAGTCGATGAAGCGCTCAATGGCTTCATTTGACACGTTGTCGTAGTCTGAGTGGAAGATCACAATCGCCTTACTGAAGCCAAAGTGTTGTTTTTAAAGCCGTACCAGCATCAGGAAGTCCGGTCAAAATTTCTAAAAATGCCGCTTATCCGCATCAGATGATCTTTTCCGGGTAAGGTCGGCAGGATGTGATCCATATTTGGTGTTGACGTCGGATCTGAAGACTGACTTCATGATCTCATGAAACCAGAGTTTGAAACCGAGTCAAGTCTCGTTGCTTTGGAAAAGCCACTGTCACCGGATGAGTGGTAGGCCAGGATTGCGGCGGCTCGCGACATCGTGCTGCAGTGACTGATTATATGGCAACAGTGACGAGGTGCCAATTGAGAATGGGTATAACTGTGTTGTGAGACCCAAGGCGCTGACCTTTGCCAAATTGCCGCCAAACCAGGAGACAATGAGATGCCGAAGCCCCAGGACTTGAGAATGTGTTTGCTTCGTCGCGGGCGCAGTGCCTGGTTGCTGGTGCTGGCGGTGATGGCGATCGCCTGTGTGAACCAAACCCCACCCACGCCACCCAATACAATCGCCACGCCGCGACTCAGTGGTCGGTTGGCTGAAATAACCATCCGCGGGCGGGTGCTGTTGCCTGCCGGGCTGGTCAGTGAGGCGGGTGGTGCCCTGATTTCAAACAATAGTGGCGGGCTGATAGCCAACGGGGCTAGCTTAATCAGCAACAATGCGGCTGGTCTTATCAGCAACAATGGCAGCAGCTACCGCCTCGCGCGCCCAACCCGCCGGTTACTGGCCGCCTTTGAGCAACTGCCGGTTGAGGGCATGACAGTTGTGCTCGCAGACGCAAGCGGTGCGCCATTCAGGAGCCTGCCTGCCGTCCAGACCGATGCAGCGGGTAACTTTAGCATTCCCAATGTTCCCAAGGGCCTGACCTACACCGTGCAGGCTAAATTGCCAACACCCAAGGGGGACATCCGGGTCGCCACGCTGGCTGCATCAAGCGCAGCGGTGACGGTCTCTGTTGCCAGCACGATCGCCCTTGAGGCCTTAAAGCCCAAAGCAGGCGCCCTGTGGGGCACCGTCGACGAGACGAAGCTGGCACGTGCCGCTGACACGTTGACGAAGGGACTTGGTGTGGCGGATGTCCGACTGGCTTTTGTGAACACCCTGACTGAGCAGAATGGTCAAGTATTGGAGCGCCTCCAGACGCAGGCTCCGGAGCTGAAGGCTGACCTCGTCGCTTTGGCATCTCAGGTGGCAGAGGTGCCCAAGGAGGCTGAAGCGCTGGCTGTTACGCTGCGTAGTCAACCGGATGCGGTGGCGTCGCTTCGGCCTGACGCTGAGCCATCGCCGGGTGTTTCTCTGGCGCCTGGCCCGACTCCGAGTCCGACGTTAGCACCCGTGCCGAGCCCGACTCCGAGTCCGACGCCATCAATTGCACCAATATCACCCGCCAGCGTTCAGGTGACCACCCTGGCGGGGTCGACACCAGGATCTGCGGATGGCACGGGTGCCGCCGCGCAGTTCAAATATCCATTTGGCGTGGCTGTGGATGCAGCGGGGAATGTTTACGTGGGTGACCACAGCAACCATCGCATCCGCAAGGTGAGTCCCACAGGGGTGGTGACGACCCTGGCGGGGTCGGGAGGGGCGGGGAACGCAGATGGCACTGGGACCGCCGCGCGGTTCAACTTGCCAGTAGGCTTGGCTGTGGATGCAGCGGGGAATGTCTACGTGGCTGACCATGGTTACGAACGCATCCGCAAGGTGAGTCCCACGGGTGTGGTGACCACCCTGGCGGGGTCAACTCCCGGGTATGCGGATGGCACGGGTGCGGCCGCGCAGTTCGATAACCTTTTTGGCGTGGCGGTGGATGCCGCCGGGAATGTCTACGTGGCTGACCATGGTAACAATCGCATCCGCAAGGTGAGTCCCACGGGCGTGGTGACAACTCTGGCGGGGTCGACACTTGGGTATGCGGATGGCACGGGTGCCGCCGCGAAGTTCGAGGGACCTCATGGCGTGGCCGTGGATGCCGCCGGGAATGTCTACGTGGCTGACCGAGACAACAATCGCATCCGCAAGGTGAGTCCCACTGGTGTGGTGACCACCCTGGCGGGGTCGACACAGGGGTATGCGGATGGCACGGGTGCCGCGGCGCAGTTTAGTAGCCCTACTGGCGTGGCTGTGGATGCTGCCGGGAATGTCTACGTGGCTGACAGAAAAAACGATCGCATCCGCAAGGTGAGTCCCACGGGCGTGGTGACCACCCTGGCGGGGTCGACACAGGGGTATGCGGATGACACGGGTGCCTCCGCGAAGTTCGCTAATCCTACTGGCGTCGCGGTAGATTCCATTGGAAATATCTACGTGGCTGACAGAGAAAACCATCGCATCCGCAAGATTCAGCAACCCTGACCGACACGCAAGGACGCCCATCCGCACAGCCAACGCGCCACGCGCCGAGTGGGTATGGAGGCAGGGTCAACTTATTCATCGATGCGCCTTGCCAAACAATCTTCACGATTGGCGGCCAAACATTCTTTACCGTGACACCAAGCGCGATCCTTGCCCACCCTCAGGCCCACCACCCACCGTGGTAGATAGCCAATAATCACCCCCTTTTTCCCGTACATAACAATGACGGCTCCTTTAGCCGCTGCCGCTCGGACCCCCGGGCGGCACGGCGTTCCGAAGTGCTTGATTTCGTTGAGACCTTTTTGTACGCAGGCGGTACGGATCTCGAAAAGCCGTTACGCTGGGCGGCAGGGTGCCTGAAGCAACCGGATGGTCGGGCGGGCGAGGCGGACGTCATTTTGATTTCAGATGGCGTGTCGTACTTCTCGCAGGCGTTTCTGGATGAGTGGGCGGCTGCTCAGGCGCAGTTGGGGTTTC
>JBBAPZ010000047.1:0-8402 GCA_040400605.1 Candidatus Sericytochromatia bacterium | reverse complement strand
GGACTGGAGCGGCTCCATCGGGAGGCTCCGATAGGACCACGGAGATGACCTACAATCTGGACGGCAACCTAAGCCTGTTCATCCTCAAGAATTCGGTCACGGGCGACCAGGTCTACCGCTGGAACTACGGCACGACGCTCTCGGATAGCGGAGTCGCCTCCACCCTCCTGTTGCGCGAACACGTCATGCCGGACAGCGCGCAGGCGCTCGACCCCTCTGCGCCCGCCTTACCCGGAAACATCCTATACAAGTACAACATCCAAGGGCAGGCCAAGAGCATGGTCGACCAAGCCGGAACCACCCACGTCTATGCCTACGACGCGCTCAGCAGGCTCATTGCGGATAACGTCACGACACTTGCCCCCTCGATCGACGGTGCCGTCCGGACCATCGCCACGTCCTATGACAAACTTGGCCGCGTGCACATGGTCACCAGCCTCGATCAATATGGTACCGTCGCGAACCAGTCGGCATTCGACTACGATGGTTACGGTCGAATGACCACGGACATCCAGCAATCCGGAGGTGCCAGCACGACTTTCAGTCCTCGCGTTCAATATGGGTACGCAGACGGTGCGACCGGAACCCTCCGCAGGACGTCGATGACTCTCCCCGCCGGCACCAACATCGCTTATTCGTACGGGTTCGATAGTTCACCCGACGACATGCTCGGTCGCGTCTCGGCCGTGACCCTGCCGGACGAAGCCCTGACAGCCGCAGCATACACCTACCTCGGCGCCAATACGATCGTGACCAGGAGCATGCCTAAACCCGACCTGAGCATGGACATGACCGGCTTCACCGGAGACGCAGGGGATACGGCCGGAGGACTCGACCGCTTTGGCCGAGTTGAATCCATGCCGTGGAATGTCGGAGGCACGGGCATCGACCTGTTCCAGTATGGTTACACCCCGTCGTCCTTCAGGCGCTTCCGTAAGAACGCGGCAGGCCCAACCGGCCAGGACGAGGCCTACGGGCACGACCTCCTGCAACAGGTGACCAGCCGCGAGAAAGGCACGCTGAACGTGTCAGGCTCGGGCATCGCAGGCATCCCGTCAGAAACCGAACAGTTCGACTACGATCCGGCCGGGAATTGGCTTCAATACATCAGGGAAGAAGCTGGGGTCGTCACGGTCGACCAGACACGCGCCCATGATGCTGCGAACACCTTGGTCAAGATCGACGGCTTGGTCGCCAAGGTAGCCCATGATGCGGCGGGCAACATGACCAAGTTCCCGCTCTCCTACTCCACGACCGAAACGCCGACCACGGCCATCTGGGACGCCTGGAACCGGATGGTACAGAACCAGGTCGCCGGCGGAATCACCCGCACCTATGAATACGACGGATTATTCCGACGACTGCGGACCTCGGATACCCTATTCTTCTGGAGCGACACGTGGCAACTGGTCGCGAAGAGGCCAGCGGACATGTCCTTGCCTAAATTCGAGTATATCCGAGGCGCCATCGGCATCGGCGAGGTCATCTTCATCCGGAAGTTCTCCTGACGCATATGACCATCACCGACTACTACGTCGCGACCGACACCATGGGTAGCGTCACGGCTATCCTGGACGACGAAGGCAACGTCCTGGAACGCCGCAGCTACGACGCCTTCGGCGAGATGACCTGCATGACGCCCGACGGCACCCCTGTCGCGGAAAGCCCAACCGAGGTGGACGTCGGGTTTCAAGGTCAGATCCGAGACGAGTTCACCGGCCTCTACCAGATGGGCTACAGGTGGCACAACCCAATGCTGGGGCGATGGCTGAGCAGAGATCCAATTGGCATATTGGGAGGAGAGAACGTCGTAGCCTTCGTACACAACCGTCCAACAAATCTATCAGATAGCCGAGGCCTAAAGGTAACGAGAGAGAGCAAAATTAACTCCCCACATATTAGAGAGTTCGGGACGCTAACTTATGATGTTATCACAAACGATTCATGCGCTAATGTTGAGATTGGAAATCCTGAGTACGAACTGGCAGACAAATTCGCCCCCAAATTTCTCAGCATGATCGGGATAGGGACCGGAGGAATCTTTGGTGTTAAACTCATAAAGTTCGGCGTAGGAATCAATCTATTCGACCTCAACAGAATACACTGCAAATCCAAGTTGGCTTCGAGCAAACTGACACCTTGCGGAGAATGTTTGTATGTTATGGAAAAAACCTACGAAGTAACGGTCACCACAGAAGTTAGTTACGGCAATATCGGCCTGACAGCGCCCTTCGGGGTGAAGCTAGGAGGAGCCCAAGCTGGCAGTTTTCTAGATAAAATCCAATTCACGCCAGCATTCGGCCTTGGGGTATCTATTTACAAGCAAAATTCAATAGAATACGAGGTTTTTATCACCGTAAAAAGCGGTTGCCTACCGAAGTGTTAATCCAAGCATTGAAAATAGATGGCCAATCCATTTAGAACTAAGGTCGTGGGGTTATGCCTCGCAGCTTCCATCTTAGTACTAGTCTTACTTTGCGCACTACAGCTCGCCCAAAGTAATTCCAGGTTCGTCTTCTGGGACATCATGCCCGCATCCGACGGGAAGTACAAAGTGGAACTTTACTCTTTCAGCAAGGAAAGTGACAACTCGCCTTCGACACCATCACTCCTTTCCGCCGGACACGTTGAACTTCATAAATCTGAATTACACCTTCAAATCCACTTCAATAAAAATCGAGATTCCTGCAGGGTTGGGATTAATGAATGGTCCAGCAAATGGCTCGAACTTCCTTGGATGAAAGAAGGCGACCCAAACCCGTTTGAAGCAATCCCCCCTGAAATCAAATGGAACAACGATGAGCGGCGAAAGATGGTTTCGATTCAATTTACAAATGACCCAGCCACATTAGTGTTGCTCCGAAAGCGGACAGGCGATCGCGAACATTTGCTAATAGCGAACTTCACACGGGAATAATATTGCTCCATGGGATAATGCCGTTTCGGTCCAGCGTCATGCATTTCAGGGGGCGGTTAAGAGTTGTGGCCAGAAGGCGAT
Organism: Candidatus Sericytochromatia bacterium; assembly: GCA_040400605.1. Taxonomy (GTDB): domain Bacteria; phylum Cyanobacteriota; class Sericytochromatia; order S15B-MN24; family JAQBPE01; genus JBBAPZ01. The sequence continues at coordinate 5,404 of JBBAPZ010000047.1, read as the reverse complement.
CTGGATTAGCATATGCGCTCGGCGGTCGACGGGCATATCGGCAACTCATCGGAGCCTTGAAGCCGGCAGAAAAACGCAGTCCCTCAACCAATGTGCCCAGGGAGGCCTTGGGCATGTTGGTCTCACAGGGACAGAAGCCATTCAAACCCGCCCACACTTTCATTAGGCATCTAACCGCAAGGGCCAATTGAGTTCGGATAGCTCGCCAGACTGCCTGAACACCGGAGTCCTGGGGCCATAATAGCGCGCGCCGGGCATCTGCTTTTCCATGAAGAGGTCCCACTCGCAGTTGCTCCGCCTCAGCTTGGGTATGATCTCCTTGGCGTGCGCCACAGAAAGCCAGAAAGCCGTGCAAACCCTTGCTCCCATGATGCGCCTCAGGCAAGTCCCAGGGAGGTCGTAAGTCGGCGCTCTCAGGGAAGAGGTATCGAGCCAAAGCGCGTCAGCATCCTCCGGCAAATCCTTGAAGCACTGAAGGAACAGTTCCGGATCCTTAAGCATGAAGTCGTCTTCGCAGACCATGAAGCCACGTACGCCACCCGGGACGGCCTCAGCGAGCTCGACCCCCTTCTCAAAGGCAGCCAATCCAGCCAATCGGCAACCTATGGCAGCCGGAATATACCTGCTGCGGAAGTAATTATCCGAAAAGTACGCCTCCATCCCATTGATGTCATGCCATGTGATCTTGGCGGGGTCGGCAAGGACGCCGGGAGACCAGACCACCTCATGGCTGAATTCCTCGGCCCGAGCCAAGGCGCGCGCCTTCCTCCCAGAGTTGGCCAATGAAATAACCAAGGTATGGCGATAATGGCTTGGAAGGTGCGGGATTTTAACTGGCCTTGAGGCTGCTGGTTGCGTCTTGCTTACCCCCTGATCCACAGGTCCTACGTAGGCTTCACCTGACCGGATGAAGAATTCCCTGTCCCAATCGAACCAGTCCATCTGGAGCAGGCCGGGCGAAACCTCGATCCAGCGTCCCATGGCGCCTCCGTTCTTACGCGCGAAGTACCCAGATTTCAGGAGGAACACGTCGTCCCTCCAGGCGCGGTGGACGGCACGGATCACACTCCCTTCCCCATGCATCATCAGATCATGCACGACGCCGAGGGCGAGCGGGTTGCACCAATGGCAACTCACCTGAGCGTTCACCGAGGAGGGAAGCCGCGCCCTAGCCTTGCAAAGCAATGTCGAGGAGGCGAGGCGGGCACCCTTTGCTGCGGCAGCCCGGCCAATCACCAAGTCCTCCGCTCCGATGGCTGGCAACGTCCTGTCAGAGCAAATCCTGGCCGCAAGCGCCGTGGAGACGAAGTACCCGGCTCCTCCGCTTGGCGCACCTCTCGTGTCGACGCTTTCATCCCCGATCAAGTCGTACCTAGAGCTTGGGATGGACGACAGCCTATCCAACACGACATACGTGTCATCGTCGCACTTGAAGAGCCAATCGGCGTCATAGTGTCGCAAGGCATAGGAAAATGCCTCCCGCACCTTGAGCGGCAAGCAACCATAGCCATCATCTACATCCAGCACCACGACGTCATTCTCGCCGGTCACGTCTGCGCCACGGCCGACGAAGAAGAAATGGCTGACACCCTTCGCTGGACGCGAGAGCCAGGTCCGCCGAACCGCCTCACGCCGCTCGCGACCTCCCCCGTGACTGCAGATCGCCACTACGATGTGAGCTTTTTCCCTTCGTGAACCTTTCCTGACCGTCCCGCAAAAGGACATCGGGCTTCGCTGACCTAATTGCCTGGAAACCGTCTGCAGTTTGGGGCGCATAGGATTGTGGATACCCCGATGCTGTGCCTTTACAATAATACATTAGCCGACCACAGACGTTGACAGTGGTGTCCTTTACATAGAATATTTGCAGACCCCAATGCCCATAACAGACTACTACGTGGCCTCAGACGCCATGGGAAGCGTGACGGCTATCCTAGACGAGGACGGCAACGTCATCGAGCGGCGTAGCTACGACGCCTTCGGTGAGATGACCTGCATGGCGCCAGACGGCACCCCAGTCATGGAGAGCCCCACCGGGGTAGACGTCGGCTTCCAGGGGCAGATCCGCGATGACGTGACCAGCCTCTACCAGATGGGGTATCGCTGGTATAATCCTGTGCTCGGACGATGGCTCAGTCGTGATCCGATTGGATTATCTGGCGGAACAAATCTAGCATGCTATGCAAGTAACAACTCACCAAACTTTGCCGACTCACTAGGACTTGACGCAATCCCAACAACAGCATCCGCGCCATCCGCAACAAAGATCATAGCCGAAGAAAGCCAATTCAAGATGAGCACTCTTCAAGTGCTCTCAGCCCTGGAAGTAATCGCGACGGCCGAACGAGGGATAGAGTGGGCAAAAGCAAGGGAGGTGAGACTTAAAAAACGCGCCGAAGAGTGCGAAAAGATCCATAAAGAAATGAAGGCGCAAGGAAACTGCTTTGGGTGCACCCCTTCTACCCCAAAAGAAGAAGCGTGTGAAAATATGGCTTGCTGGAAGAAGCAACTGATTGCGAGAAATCGCTTCTTGGAATTATCCTGTGATGAGTTCTTGCAAGGGAGTAAAGAAGCGGGAGTAGAATTAGCCAGGCAAGGACACATCAAACAAGTAATGCAAGTTACTACAGCTTTCGGAAGATGCAAAGATGTCTGCTGCAAATAGTCAACGACGAGGCCGACGCATGAGAGCCATATTCAGATTATACGGAAAAGAACTCTGCGGAGGTTCGATCGACGCGTTGTTAATTGAAAATAAGATAGCAGATTCGCTTGATAGCATCAAAGACTTCCTAAGCCCAATCGGCGCACAACTAATAGTCCCTCGTGAAGTCATCAGGAAATCCCTTCACGCCGAGATAGGAGAGTCCCTCGACCATGGTACGTTGTTTGACATGCGTGAAATCATCTGCTGCATGTATGGATGGCACCGCGAACACTTCACAGAAGCCAAAGGTCTGGCTGCGATGTTTCTACTTATATGCATACATGACGCCCATCTCTTATGCAGGTGCAGATGGGAAAGCCTCGAAGACAAGGTCCTCGAAACCATAACCAGCCGACTGAGCAAGAAGGCCTCAGGCGAATTCGCGCAACATTTACATCAGATAAAGGATTTTTGAATCAAATCTAGGGAAATGCTCCCGTGATAACTTAGTTTGGGTCCGGCGTCCTTCATTCCACATTGGCCTAAAACTAATTAGCTACATCGAAGGCCAGCGAGCAACTTCCGGGGCGACCTGCAATCGGGTAGAATGAACCAAACCAATATCGATGCATGTCGGCTAAGCACTGATACTCGGCAGGCCATTAATCGCAGAGGTTATGGCGCTCCAATCATCATGGGAATAAATCCGATGGACGTTGGCGTTGGCATGGCCGACCATGCGCATGCGTACGTTCTCGGCGATCTGCCGGCTCTCCAGGTTGGTGACCATGATATGCCTAAAACTGTGAAAGCTCTTACCGGGCACCTTATTCTTCCCGGGCTAGGTATAATATGGGTCCACCCACGCGTTGGTCAATATGCCAATAAAGGCCTAGCTAAGGCCGCTGCGGCCTCCGGGAAGAGCCTTAGGATTTGCCGGAACGCACCCGTCGACCCCACCCACCCTCGCATATGAAATATTAAAAGAAGTTGGCACCCGTACTTTGGCGAACATCATTCCACATACCCCAATGCCCATAACAGATTACTACGTGGCCTCAGACGCCATGGGAAGCGTGACGGCCATCCTAGACGAGGACGGCAACGTCCTCGAGCGGCGTAACTACGACGCCTTCGGCGAGATGACCTGCATGACGCCGGACGGCACCCAAGTCACGGAGAGCCCCACCGGAGTGGACGTCGGCTTCCAGGGGCAGATCCGCGATGACATGACCGGCCTCTACCAGATGGGGTATCGCTGGTATAATCCTGTGCTTGGGCGGTGGATCAGTTGCGACCCAATTGGGCTAATTGGCGGGCTTAATTTCTCCACTTTTGCAGATAACACCCCAACAATTAAGTCTGATGTGTCGGGCCTGACTTGCCTGTCTAACTTGGAATTCTTGATAACATGGGCACTTGGAATGGGGAATCCTTCCGTCAACTACAAAGACAACGACATTCAGCAGAAAGAGATGATCGATTCGCCTGGAGCAAAAGCGCTCCGCGACGAATTTTACAAAACATGCTCTAATGTCTACAATTTCAACTACGGCTCATTTAAGGCCTTCAAAGAGACAATCGGTTCACCATGTAGCACCGGCTTCCAAGTAGGTGGATTCGGTAATGCTTCAGCGACTCGGAACTCCAACTGCACCGTTACATTTGTTATCAAAAATGTCGCTGGAACGCACTCCTTCTTTTACCATGCCGTAGGAAACATGCCAGATGAGATTGGCTTTGATTATAGTCTGGCCTTACAACTTCCGAACTTTGCCATAAACCTACAAATTAATTTAAAGCTTCAACCACCAGGAAGAAACATAACGCAAACATTCGAATGGACCGAAAAAATAGATCGCTGTCGCTGCGCGTGCTAGGATGTCTTTTACTGCTTATGCTATTTTTCTCAGCCTACCGTTCAATGCGGGCGGAAGAATCAAGAGTAAGCATCTTACAGGAAAGCATGAATATGCTCACTGAGCTGCTCGCGCCTAATGCTTCCGACATCCCGGGGCGTTACACGTGCTTAAACACCAACGATTCAACCCTGACTCTCACGATTTTTCCAGATGGCACGTTCCGACAAACATCCACTGGCTTTTCAGAAAATATTTCTATCGACGGGAAGTGGTCTCACGTCAGTCCCGTCTTATCAGCAGATGGCGTGCTTAGCGAGGACTACCTAATTCTCAACGGACACATCACAATAATCGAAACCCCAGCCCAGCATCAGCACTCCTTAATAAACACCCCTTCAAATAAACTATCCCTAGTAATTAAGGCGACCGAATTGACTCTTCAAAAACGACCCGGGGAAATCCGCTGCTCAGTTATAAAACCACCTCTGCTAGCCACTCGAATATACATTGATGAAGAATGGTGCTACATTAAGCGCTAGCCATCTTTGGGATTGTCACGGTTTTTTGGTCCAGCGACGTTCGTTTGAAAGGTTCACAAAGCGGGACAAAATGGCGGACGTCCTTCGCAATTAGGCACTGAGACTTGGAAGACCGTTTATAGCAGAGGTTATAGCGCTCCAATCGTCATGGGAATAGATTCGGTGGACGTTGGCGTTGGCATGGCCGACCATGCGCATGCGGACGTTCTCGGCGATCTGACGGCTTTCGAGGTTGGTAACCATGGTATGCCTGAAACTATGGAAGCTCTTGCCTGGCACCTTGTTCTTGCCGCGCTTGGTATGGGGTAGTCACGGTTTGTTGGTCCAGCAGAGTGTAACTTTCGGGGGGTGTTTAC
>JBBAPZ010000046.1:0-8808 GCA_040400605.1 Candidatus Sericytochromatia bacterium | reverse complement strand
CAATCAGGTCAGCCAAGCGCTCTCCCGCATGCTCAAAGCGCTGCTTCAAACCGGATTCCTGCTCCAGCCGAGAAAGCTGCTTGTGCAAATTTGCCGCCAATTTCTCGGACGTCTTGAGCACGCCGGCGCCAAAACTCAAACGCACCACCGGATGCGTCACGGACCAGTCCCAGTTCTTTTCCGCATGCAGCCCCGTGAACAGCTCTTGCCGGCCCTCGAACAATTCCTTCATGGTGTCGAGCAGCAGGCTCTTGCCGAAGCGACGCGGGCGGGAAAGGAAATAGGTTTTGCCCTGTTTGATCAGACGCAGAATCAGCGGGGTCTTATCCACATAATAGTGGCCATTTTCACGAATCTCACGAAAGGTCTGAATCCCGATGGGGAGATTCCTGCGCTGCATATCGCCCATAGGCGTATGATATCACAGGCTGTGACGCTAGACGCGCTTGTACACGTGGTGACAACCGTTCACGGTTATCAGGGCTGATGCGATAAGTTGAGACATCGGTTATGTCTGCCCTCGGTTAAAGATTTCTGTTAAAGCAAGTTTTTCTTTTGCATTTCTAAAACTTAACGAAATGACAGCATCGCCGGTACACAAGAAGCGCAAGCGACGGCTGTTGTTGTTTCGATCAACGCAGGGTTGCTGAGTGCGGATGAAGTGTCCGCCACGGGAGCGGATTGGCGCGATGCTCAGGCGTTTTTTTAAAAGGGGCGATCGTTTGTGGACACTTTGTACACGCAAGGAGTGACATTCGCCACAATGGGGCTTCCTGGCCCTGGCTTTCAGCCTGGCAGTCCGTCCCAATCCGGGTATGTTTCCCTGCCACCTGCACCCACTGTCGCGTTACCGATGCCGCTTGACGCCTGGCTGTCGGTCGCGTCGCAGCCGGTGCCTCACTATCAGCAAGGTGGGGTGCGCGTGGCCCACATCGAGCAGGAGCGATGGTTCTATATCCGGGTGTTGCGTGATTTCGCACCTGTCATCGCGGGGATGGGTGCCTTGGCAGGAGCAGTTTTGGGGATGGTTGCCGGAGCGCCGGCGATGGGCGCAGCGTGGGGGGCGGCATTGCTCACGGCGGTCCCGCCAGCGGTGATGCTGTGGGAGTATGGACGTGATCTGATCCTGCATATCCGACGCGGAGAGCCAGTTTCGCCCATCGGTCTGACCTTGCGGTTTTTTGGCGGGGTGTTCTTGCCGACTGTGGCAGTGGCTTCGGGCGCCTTGTGGGGTGCTGCGATCAGCGGCGGCATGGCGTTGTTTGGCGCACTTGCAGGAGCGAGCTTGCTGGCGATCGCTGGCCAGCTTTCCCTTCGACCCACTCAGCCGTGAGCCAATCTGCGCGATCATCACCATTGGTTCGCCTTTTGCGATCCCGCTGCGTCTGGCGTTCGATGTGAGTGCACGTTATTGCAGCAATTGATTATCTGATTGGTATTCCACACCGTGTCGCATCGGATCTTGTTCAAAAACTGTGTCGCACACCCAAAATAGATCCGGCGCTTGCGGGTTGTTGTTCATCAACAGCCAAAGCTTGAGCAACCGATCACCGCGTTCCTTAGGGGGCTGTCACTTCGCATCGGAGCGCCCCCCCCAAAGCGGAACACCTACGGGTTAACGCGAGTACAGTGGCTTCGGTTTCGGACCACCATAAGTGCGATTCTGCACAACCAACACGTTATCGATCCGCGGTGTCACCTCACCCCTCTTTGTCGCCACGGTTACAAAGCGAATCTTCACATTTCCAGCAGGCAACACCACGTCGGCAGCCAATTCAGTCGGAGCAGGATAAATGGCAGGCATCGGCGCGTGACGCGAGTCCCACAACGATACCCATTTCCCATCTGACTGACTCGCCTCAAGTACCAACGGTGCCGTTGGCACCTGCGTCACCGGGCGCAGCTTTTGCGTAACCACTGGTTCCGCATTCACAAACGGGGTGTACTGGAACGACAACGTACGCTTGGTTGAACCCTCAAAGCCCCGTGACTCCGTGAACGTCCGACGTAACGCCAACATGAAACGGTTGCCACTGAATGCAGTGCCATCCCGACCAGCAGCCACGGCCTGCTTGCTCTTGCTGAGTCCAGGCTGAATCAGTTGATACGCGGTCGGGTCCGGGTAAATCATTGGGATCGGTCCCAGATAATCCGTCGAACTGGCCCACACCTTGTCCAGTTTCGCCTGCGAAGCGTAATCGAAACCGTCACGGAACAATACCTGCCTCGATGCCACGTTTAGAAGCGAATACGGCTGTGCCTCACTCGCAATCCCATTGACTGATACGTCCAGACCGGGCGTCATCAGCTGGGACAAACCATTGCCGTTCGTGCAAGCAGACAAAAAACCACCGACCAACAACACCAAGGTCGTAAAACGGAAAGACTTCGACACGAGTAACCTCCTTCATGAACATTGCGGATCCACAACAAAAGTATTCTATACCGTAATTCTTAATTTGTATACTTTTAATGTATACCTGCTTGTACGTGTTTTAGTGATCGGACTTTCGTTAATTTTTAGTTAATTCACTCAGTCGACCCAGAGATTTCGCCCCGGTTGTGCTCAGCCCCCTATGAACCCGCTGAGAGGCGTGAATGTCTGCAGCGGTCGTGCGATGGACAGCAGCGGATTAATCCTTGGTTTGGGAAGTTGACGGTCGAGGGAATTCTTGCACGTCGATAACCACCGGTTGCTCGGTCGCTTGGTTGGTTTTTCATTGACTCTGTCTACCGCCGCTCATTGCCAGATGGCTGGGCTCAGTGGGCGGTGGAGACCTTGGGACTGTTGCGTAGGTGGGTTGTGACAGCCTGTTTGCGTGCTCAGTCTGCCTGGGTCAGGGTTTCGACTTTATCGCTCGCCAGTACCACTGTGACCCCTCTCGCCATGTGCCATGCTGACTCCGGAACAACTGCGGAGCGCGCGTTACAATCTCACTGTACTGGTGCACTGGTTGCCGGACGGTGAGGAAATAATTCGTTTACGGTCAGTGGATGCCCAAGTCTCCTACCAAAAACTCACCGACCGATTTCACGCTTTTTTTCTGAAGGGCCCCCGCAATATCCATCAGATAACGCTGGCAGATGCATTGTGGTGGGTCTGGCAACAGTATCCTGCCCACCGCAGATTGTGCCTCACCAACCTTGATACTTTTACCCTCGGCACTCGCCCAACCTGATTCCGAGGACTCAGATTCCCCTATCCAAGCATTTGTGCGCAACCAAACCACCCTCAGCCCCCCACGCCACTTTGGCCCACGGCGACGATCGCTGTCGGCGATGAGGAACCGTCGCTGTTTGATGACGACGCGCACCGAGTCGCGCAAACATCAGTGCGAGACCAAAGTCCCGTTTGCTCGATCAAAAGACCACCGTGGGTGCGCTTAGCCCCAAGCGGCGCCGGACGGTATATTGGCGGGTTTGCCAGACTGAACCCTTGATGCCGCCAGGCAGGAGGCTTTGCTTGTTTGCTCCCATTGAGCCCTTCGCTACTGGCCATTTGCCGGTCACTGACGGGCACACGATTTACTGGGAGACATCCGGGAACCCAGACGGTCAGGCGGCCCTTTACCTGCACGGTGGTCCGGGCGGAGGCATCGGGTCTGGTTATCGTAGCCATTTTGATCCGGAGCGGTTTCTGATCGTCTCTTTCGAGCAGCGCGGCTGCGGCCGCAGTCGGCCCTTGGCTAAGGAACCGGGAGCGGATCCCGCAAGCAACACCACACAGGCCTTGCTTGCGGATATCGAAGCCCTGCGCGTGCATCTGGGAATCGAAACCTGGTTGCGGCTGGGTGTTTCCTGGGGTTGCACGCTCGCCCTTGCCTACGCGCAGACTCATCCCGAGAGGGTGAATGGGATCATCCTCGCAGCGGTCAACACCACCAAAAAGTTTGAAATCGATTGGCTCACGGAGCGCGTGCAGGCTATCTTTTCACGAGAATGGGCGCAGTTTGGACGTGCCAGCGGGCGCACATCCGGGCAGCGCCTGATTGATGCTTATTACGAGCGCATCTTGGACCCCTGCCCGGATGTGCGCCCGCCGCCGCCGATGCCTGGTGCACCTGGGAATGTCTGACGTCAATTAAAATTTCCTACGAGGACGCCTTGCTCGCCAGAGCACGCTCCTCACCTTTCTTTTCCGCGGCCTCCTTCACGCGGTAGCTTTCCACGCCGGCCAAGTCTACGCACCGCGCCTCGCGGGGCGGCATCGACGGGGTGTAGCACTGGCCATAGCCCGGGCGCCACTGCGACTCGCGTTGCCACAAGCAGCACCCCAGTCTATTATAACGCCATGCCACCAGCCTTTCATCCAGCTCTAGCGCCCGTGCGCCACGCCTTGCTCGTCCAGTTGGCCGAACTGATTGACGCCATCCCCACTGCCGGCGTCCTGCGCGTCGCGATAGACGGCGTTGACGGTGCCGGTAAAACCACCTTCGCTGACGACCTGGCTGCCCGGCTTGTTGCCCTCGGCCGGCGGACGATTCGCGCCAGCGTAGATAGCTTTCACCAGCCGCGCGAAGCCCGCTACCGTCGCGGGCGCCACTCACCCGAAGGGTTCTTCGAGGACTCATACGATTACGCGGCCCTGCACACCAAGCTGCTGGGCCCACTTGGGCCCGGTGGCTCGGGACGCTATCGCCGGGCTGCGTTCGACCATCGCTCGGACGCGCCCGTGCTTGCGCCCGAGGAGACCGCCCGCCAAGGTGATGTGCTCCTGCTCGACGGCATTTTTCTGCACCGGGAAACTTTGCGCCCAGTTTGGGACTTCTCGATCTTTTTGGCCGTACCCTTCGAGGTCTCAGTTGCCCGCATGGCCACACGTGACGGATGTTCACCGGACCCAGCGGCACCCGAAAACTGGCGCTACGTGGACGGTCAACGAATATACCTGGCGCGTTGTACGCCACAACTGCGTGCAAGCGTCGTCATCGACTATCGCGACTGGGAACGGCCGGTGGTGGTCAGCCCCGGCGGCAGGGAACCGTAAAGATTTGTTGACGACGCGCACCGAGTCCCGGAACGTCCAGGCGTAAGACCACGGCCGACGGCGGGCCCCGTTTGCTCAATTAAAAGGCCAGATGGGGTGATTGTGACCGATCAATTTCAGAGCATTACGAAGCCAGGATGCGTCGGGCGTATAATATGCATATGGTTTGACCTCGGTGTCCCTGAAACCTGCTGTGACGACCCTGCGCATGTCTGCCAGAACCCCTGGCACAGCGGTATCCCCTCGGGTATATAAATCTTGATACCAGCCGTGCGTACCAGGCTTCGCTCCCGCAGCGTTCAACCACACCTCCAGCGAATTGGCCGCACACCGATCACCAGGTCATACTGCCGTTTTCGCTAATTGTTCTTGCGCGGGCCCGATGCGCCGAACTGCACGCCCAATACCCTGCCTTAGACGCAATGCGATGATGGCCATCGTTTTCGTTCCTCCCAAACTCATCTAATTATCGGTTAAGCATTGTTGACCAGTATCGAGCGACGCGCATCGTGGATCGACGTGAACTGGCTGTTTGCGCCGACGGGCCGGTTCCCGTCCTTAGCCCTCACCGCCCACGTCAACACGGCAATGTTCGCGCCTCGAACAGGTACATCCCAGTCCGCTCAAAGTCAAGGAACCACGTCGTGAACCTCAGCTGCCCTGCCGCCTAATGGCGGGCCTGACGCTGCTCGCCGTGACCGCCCCAGCGACCTGACTGCATACCATCTTGGCGGCCTGATTTCGAGGCCACGACGCCGAACCTTGGGCCCGCGCGGGAGCACGTACTTAGTCGTCCAGGCTCTCCCGGAACGTCCCCTCGTCGGTGGTGATGATGACCTCGCGCCCTTCCAGGCGCAACGCAGCGTAACCGGGGTCCTCGCCGCGGGGCTCGCCATGGGAGATGCGGGGCGTTCCGGCGACCGTCCAGCGGGCCTCCAAGGGAACGAAGCTCCCTCGGGACCACAGCAGGCGGGCTGCGAAGGCGCGCCCCAAGGCGACTGCGAGGTCGGCCGGTGACAGAGCCGGCGGGGGTTCGGCCTCCTCCGTTTCGAACCAGCGCGCATAGGCCCGTTGCAACGGCTCGGGCGTCAAGGTCGCGCCCTTCAAGACGCAGGCGGAGGCCTCTGCCTCCACCCGCATGTCGGCTGGGGCCTTGGTGAGGAGCGCGTCGCACAGCACTCCGAAGCCGTCAACCATCTCGGCCACCTCGAGCGTCGTGCCGTCACGCGCCTCGAGGCGGATGCCGGGCCCGCCCCAGGGCTCCGAGACCCGCACGAGATTGCCCCAGGCGATGCGTCGCGCGCGACCGAAACGCAGCCGCTCTAGCCCGGTCTGGTCGACGACGAAGGTGTCTGCGAGCACGGAGATGACCAGCACGACGCCGAGCAGGCCAAACCCGATAAAGACGAGGGCGACCATCGGCCCGCCGCGCGAGGGATGCGCGTGCCAGGCGAACCATGCGAAGGTGGAAAATAACACCGCGCATCCCAGCCCGAGCCCCACCACCCAGCGCGGGTAAGCGAGGATACGTCGCGCCGGCGTGCCGGTCGCAAGGTGGCGGCGCCGGGCTGCGGAGCGCGACACCCCCGCGAGCGCCATCACGACCAGCGCGGTCGTGACGATGGTCTGGACGATGGGGGCAAGTACGCCTCGGTCCATGAATTCTCCTATCGCCTCAGCGAGGCGCGCAGCGCGTACCACCACCAACGGTAGCCCCACGGATGGAACGTCACGATGATCATCCCACTTTGCCAGGTTCAGTATACCCGCCAGGCCCGCCCAAAACAGCCCTGCGCACATTGACAGCCAGCAAAGTGGGTCATCAACTGCCTGAAGCACAGAGCCAACGCTTCACTGGACCCCTTCGCGGGCACCGGCGACTCGGCTGACTCAAGTGAGACACCGGCTTCCGCCGCTGCTTTTCGGTGGTTCCGGTCGCTTCATTGTTTGCGCCACTGACCGTTTACTCTTTTGGCCGGCACCCGTTGCTAGTGGCGTCGGAGTTTTTGCACAGCAGGCTGTGCTGGCCTGCGAATGTGCGTGGGTTAAGAGCGCTCGTCAGCCACCGTGCCACCTCTGCGCCTGCGTCAAGGTGGCGCGGTGGTGTTGCGGGTCGTTCTTGCCTGCGGGGTTTGCGTCGGTCAACGCCGAGCGCGCCTGCTAAACCTCGACAATCAAATCTGCACGCACAGTTTTCAACCCCCGAAAAAACGCGGCATTACATCCCCGCTAACAATCGCCCAGTTCAGGCCTGAGCCCGCCTGCGCAGAAGCCTTAGAAGGTAATCCGCTTCGGTGCTGAACGTCCCCAAGAAAAAGCCAGCACACGGTATTGATACGTGCGAAGAGGATGACGCTTTGATGGCTGCACCCTTAGGATGAGCGATGGTGAATCACGCCTGACGACGCCATAGCACAGAGACAAAGGTGACACTCAGCGAGACGGCAGGCAATGTCATCGCCCACCTCGGACTCACTGTCGAAGAAGCCGCAGCGCGCAAGTCGAAAAACGCACCTGCGCGTAAAATTGGTCATACCGTTAATACGCTGTCTCACCTGAAAATACACTGAAGTGTGAGCTTGACGGCAAAAATGAGGCCGCGAAGTGTCTGGCTTGCGGAGAGGTGAAACGATGGATGCGCATTTATCAGGGCTCGCAGAAGAATAATGGTTACACGTTTGCTGCCAAGAGAGCAAAGGTGCGATTCTGATTGGCGTCAGATACATGGCGCCTTGAGGCTGGTTCAGCCATTTCATTTAGCCCGCCGGCATACTGTGCAAGGGGTCTGCATCACGATTTTTTACTGATAAACGTTGACTAGGGATGCATCTTCCTACTCGAATCACGGTTCTTCATTCGGGTTCGTCCTCCCAGTTTACCGGTGTGGTATGGCCTGACATCCAGTCTTCGCGCAGAATGCCATAAACGACTGAGGCCATCAGACGCCCTTCACCACTGGGCCAGGCAGCCCTGTGGTGCGCTTCCTTGACGTAACCGCAGCGCCTGAATACACGGCGCATGGCAATATTGTCTTCGCGTGTCTGGCCCTCCATTCGCGCGTATTGAGGGAAAGTCTCGAAGACGTGGTTTGTCAGCCAGCGCAGGCAGGCCGTACCGACCCCCCTGTTGCGTGCCGCGTCAAGCAGCCGCAGATCGAAGGTTGGATTGCTGTTACCTTCGCTGAGGTCCTGAATCCGTAAGAGACCGACCCGTTCGCCATCCACCTCGACCCAAAAACCAATTACGTCCGGGCCGATATAACACCCCTGCTCCCAAGCCTCGGCCACTTGCTGACGTGTCGGGCGTTGGTTGCTGTGAAAGGGCCAAACCTCGGACGATATCCAATCTGCGACATCCTCTTGCTCGGTCTCTTTGATGGCGATGAAACATGGCTCGACCTGCACGGCACTTGCTCCTCTTTTCAACAGACAAGGGCCCATATTCCCGCGAGGGAGTCTTCACAAACGCAACGTCAGAACCGTCAGACTGACCGTTCGGGCTGCCTGACTCCGGCACCATCATGACGCAAACAACCACGCAACGATGCCACCGACCGCTGAATGTCAAAAAGTTTTAACAAACAATCAGTCAATCTGATGGATGGTCCTCTCGACACACGCGCCGACCCAAAAAACCTAAAAAAAAAGAAGGATCCAGAAACCCGCAGCAGCAGCCCCGAAGGGCCGCCACGGCTTTCTCTTGTTATCTGCAAATCTATCTCTTTTTCCCAATACGTCCGGTACACCCGGACACCGGCATCACTTTTCGCGTCTGCCGGTCATTTTATCCACGAGCACCTCCCTGACCACATCAATTGCGAC
>JBBAPZ010000045.1:0-8958 GCA_040400605.1 Candidatus Sericytochromatia bacterium | reverse complement strand
ACCACGCCGTTCTGGGTGACCTTGCGGATGCGATGATTGTTGTGGTCTACCACGTAGAGGTTGCCTGCCGGGTCAACCACCACGCCCTGGGGCGAAAAAAACTGCGCTGCTGAACCCGTGCCATCGGCAGCCCCCTTCGTCCGACCCGCCAAATCTGTAACCCGCACACGCTCGCTCGGTGAGATGGTACCGCCGGGCGTGGGCGTAGCAGTCGCGACCGCTGGCGCCGGACCCTGGGTTGCGCTCGAAGTCCGTGCTGGTTCTGACGTCAGACTGGCAACGGGCGTGCTGGCTGCCATAACCCCGGCTTTGACAACCGCGATGAGGGATTTTAATGTTGCATTGTCCGTGAACACGATGTCCACCAGTTGGCTTAGGGTCTGCATCGCAACACTGACTGGTACCAGGCTCGCCAGTGGTTGTGGGTTGTTGGAAAACGTCGGTGTAGCGGTCCCCTTGGCAATGGATTGCGTTCCCATTGGCAATGCAACGATGATCTGTTGACGGGCTTTTTCATTGCGAGCGTCTTGTAGGGCATTATCGAAGACCGGTGCCAATTGATTAAACTTTTCGAAAAAAACAGCACTTCGTTGTGGGTCGATTGAAAATAAAGGGCCACTGTCTTGCACGATTTTGGCGGTTGCCAGTGTGCTTCCCAAACTGATATCGTGGCGATTCGTCTCAAGCCCTGAACTGGCGAGCGTAGTTAATATGCGGTTGTTTACCGGTGCAGTGGGAATCAACGTGCGATCGCCCGTGAGCCTCGCACGCACGGCGACCAGAAAGGTCAATCCTTTACGCACACTGAATACATAGCGGCCACGTTCATCCAGTACCGTTGATTCCGCTTTTGCAATGGGATCGCCACGCAAACCCGTCAGGTAGACCTCGGCGCCGTTTACAATCTTTAAACCAGTGGGAAACTGCAGCAATCCGTAATCATCCCGCTCCCGTGCGACCCCCGCTTGATCAAGGCGTGACACACCATCCAGACCCATGAGATTTTCACTTGTTCGCGTGTTCAAGCCCTGCGATGTTTGAGCAAATCCGCTCACCAACACAAAGTTGTCACCACCTTGAGCAACCAGATTGCCCCCTCCTTGGGCGATGAGGCTGTTGGTTTGTACAGGATCAACCCGGTTACCGATTAGACCAATCGGTCCGGCGGTTCCGCCGGCGGTTTGACACGCGCCCAAGGTGAACACAACGCTCACCGGCAACGACCGCCAACCCCGACAAAGAACACTTGTCACAATAATTCCATCCAGTTCTGACGCGACGACTTGCGCAAAACCTTAGGTGATTGACAATAACCAGACACCCGTCGCGTACCCAGTTGCAGTCTGTCGCAAACGGCCAGATAAAGACGGGAAACACCAATTTCGCTGATTCAGATCAGCGTACCGCGACAGCAACGTGACGAAAGTGGTGTTCAGGGCCGCATCAACGCGACCGGCTCAAATACTGTGATGATGGACAGGCCATTCAGCGATTGGTCTAAGACTGAATGGCTGCGACCAGGTACAGGAAAAAGGGTGGCGTTGCGCGGCTCTCCTGGGAACCGGGCGCTGGCGATTCGGGTGTGGCGGGCGAGGTCATCAATGGTCCGAATGCTTCGAAGCGCTGCTGTAAGGTGCTGAGATGCACATCGACATTGTAGCGTGGACGACTCAGATTAATGATACGCACAATACTTGGCTCTCCTTTGATCTGGGTGCCCACGCTCCGATTGGACTGAACCGTCCAGCCGTGACGCCGTCCCAGTTGCAGGTAAAATTGCTGAATATCGTCCAGTGATTGGTTTGCTTGATACTCACGGCAGCCCTGTCGCGTTCCGATTCCCAAAAAGCCGGCGTCTGAGTTACCAAGACGCTCCGACAGGTATTCGCCTGGTGTGTATGCAACAAACTGAAGCAACGCACGCAACTCCGGCGCGGGCCAGGTCATGCGTGGTCCGCATCCGTACACACCCAGCAGCACGATGCCAAGCAAAGCGATGAAACGTCCTAAAACCACCACGCTGCCCCCACACCACCCGCGGGTCCCACCCCAAATCCCGCAGGATTATGGAACACGGAAAAACCCGCTTCAACAAACAAAGGCCCCCAACTCGCACCCAACCCCGAAGCCATGTTCAATTGCGTGCCCAAAGCCGGTGCGAGCCCGGCAGTGCCCGCGAAGGCATCCATCGCCAGGCCTATACCCAGCAAACCATATAATTGGCCCCACTGACGGCGATCCAGTCCGCGGGTGATGGCACCACCCACGTTGATATAGCCAACATTTCCCTGCGCCCACCCCAATCCCGTCATACGGTAACCCCAACCCGATTCCATTTGTCGATGGTAACTCAGACCGGAGCCTGTGAGATTGCTCAGGTAAAGACCAAATGCCTGTGATTCCGTGGCGTGGGCTTGACCACCCAAATCGGCCACGATTACAGGCAAAAACACCCACTTGACCAACCGTCGCACCACACGAGCCTCCCCTGCTTTTTTGCGATAGTACGGCAACGCAAAGCGGGAGCGCAAGTGACAGACGAGCCGGTTTGATGGAAGTGCTCGAGACGCTCTCCCCTTGAAGGTACCTTTATACGATGTCTGTCTCGGTCCATATTGGCACAAAGGGGCAGTCACGGTTTATTGCTGATTGGCAGATTTTTGCAACACGCGCTTGCGGCTCAACGACACCCGGCCGCGGACTTTGTCAACGTCTAAAACCTCCACTTCCACAACCAGGCCAACGTTGACCACCTGCAAGGGGTCCCGCACGAAGGTGTCGGAGAGCTCCGACACATGGACGAGACCGTCGTGTTTGAGCCCGATATCCACAAACGCGCCAAACGGCACCACATTGCGCACCGTACCGGTCAAACGCATCCCAGGTGATAGGTCTGCGAGTTTGAGTATGTCGCTGCGCAGGTGCGGGGCCGGCAGATCCTCACGCGGATCCCGTCCCGGACGCTCCAGCGCATCCAACATGTCAATCAGCGTCGGCTCCCCAATGCCCAATTGCCTGGCCAACGCCACCACATCCAACCCGCTCCGGCGCGCCCGCAGTGCCTGGGGCAAAGTCTGGTCAGCCTTGAGACCCAACGTGATCAGCAACTGACACGCTGCCGGATAAGACTCCGGATGAATGGGCGTGGCATCCAAGGGCTCTTCACCACCCATGACGCGCAAAAAACCCGCTGCCTGCTCGAAGGTTTTGCCTCCCAGCCCTTTAACCACCTGGATGGCTTCTCGGCGCACGAACGGCCCTTTGACGCTGCGGTGGGTCACGATCGCTTTGGCGACCTTGCGGTTGAGGCCCGCAACGTGCGTGAGCAAGGAAGCCGACGCCGTGTTGATATCCACCCCCACATGGTTGACCGCATCTTCCACAACCCCGGCGAGTGCATGGGCCAGCGCTTTTTCTGCCAGATCATGTTGGTACAGCCCTACCCCAATGGCTGCTGGATCGATTTTCACAAGCTCCGCCAACGGGTCCTGCAAACGACGGGCAATCGAGATATTCCCACGCTGCGTGGCGTCAAGATCCGGAAACTCCTCACGCGCCACTTCCGATGCGGAATACACACTCGCACCCGCTTCCGAGACAATGGCATACTCGACCCGTGTGCCAGGGACAAGTTCCGCCACCAGTTGCTCGGTTTCGCGGCTGGCCGTTCCATTGCCGATGGCAATCACATCCACACCGTGACGCACAATCAATTCGTGGAGGGTGGCGATCGCCAGCGCCCATTGCTTTTGCGGCTCGTGTGGATATATCGTGAGCCCATCTCCCAACGGATTGCCCATAGGATCCACCACCACCACCTTGCAACCCGTGCGAAAGCCAGGGTCAATGCCCATCACCACACGGCCTTTGAGCGGCGGCTGCAACAAAAGCGCCTTCACATTCGCTGCAAAGACCTCAATGGCATGCGCCTGCGCTTTTTCGGTCAAAACGTCGCGCACCTCGCGCTCAATGGCTGGCATCAGCAAGCGTTTGAGACCATCCGCCATTGCCGCATCAGCCTCCGCGCGCCAACTTGGATTGGGGATGCGGATGGCTTCTTGCATAAACGCCAACAGCCGAGCCTCCGGCAACTGAACGCTGACACGCAAGACACCCTCTGCCTCGCCACGATCCAACGCCAAGACACGATGAGGTGCCACGCGAGCCACTGGTTCCGCGTAGTCATAGTAAGCCGTGTACTTACCTTGGGGATCGTCACCTTTGGGCAACCTGGCCGCTGACAGCACCCCTTCTTTCAACGCGATGACACGCGCACGGCCACGTACACCCGCATCCTCAGCCACCATTTCCGCCAAGATATCCCGCGCCCCAGCCACCGCGTCTTGCAACGTTGGAACACCTTTTTCAGGGTTGACGAAGCGCTGTGCGACATCGATCAATTTGTCGTGATGGAGCCGGGTGAAGTGATCCGCCAACGGTTTTAGACCCTTTTCACGCGCAACACCAGCACGTGTGCGACGCTTGGGGCGATACGGTAAATACAGATCCTCAATCCGTGCCAGTGAATCGGCCGTCAACAAAGCCTGTTCCAGTTCGACACTCAGCACACCTTGCTGCTGCAACGCTTCACGCACTTCCTCGCGGCGTGATTCCAAACGTCGCACCCGCGTGGTGGCATCCTGAAGCTTGCGCAGCACAACCTCATCGAGCCCGCCCGTCGCCTCTTTGCGGTAACGGGCCAAAAATGGAATGGTCGCCCCCTCGTCCAGCATAGCAATGACAGCTACTACCTGTTTTGGCGGCAAAGACAGCTCACGGGCAATCAGGGATGGTAAATCTTGCATGCTTCCCAGACTACCAGAGGCGAAGACAGCTTACAAACTCATTTCCGCTTCGGTTGGTGTTCGCAGAACCATCGATTTGATGAACATGCGCCACATCAGGGTTTGACCTTTATACAACAGGCGCGCGCCGGGCATGCCGGTTTGGGGATCAACACCCAACACTTCGTGCGTCACACCCGGCGCCATCGACGTCGAGCGAATCTCAATCATCGTCAACGGCTTGCCCGCCGGCGACTGTACCCCCAGACTGCGTATCTGAGCCGCCGGATCCAACGCCGAACGAAAGATGGACGGCACATCGGTTTCTTTGAACGTCCAACCATTCTGCGACTTCAATGCATCATCATTCAAGGATTTATCGACCGGAAAAGGCAGAAACGTCGGCTTCAATTTGGCCGTCTCCCCACCCCGCCACATCACCTTGATGCCCTGTTTCACACCCTCACCACGCAATACCTCTGAAAAATGGGTGGAAGGCTTCTTGAAATGCAATCGAACTGTCTGTGAATCGGTGCCTTTTGGCCCTTTGTCCACCGTTTCGAGCATCGCGATAAATCCCCCCGCCTCCCGTTGTACCCGGGATAACCCCTGCAGGGCCGCCACCACATCCGGCGTTCGCGCAGGGGTTCCCGCGCCGGGCGGAAACTGCGGGGCAACGTTTGTCTCAACACGTGAGCGCGCGCCAATCTGTGGCGGTGCACCGGTTGACACGGGTTGCGAGCCACAGCTCCAGGTCACCAACAACAAAGTCACGCTGACCCCAACAGTGAATGGCCTGGCACACATCTGATCACCCTCAATCACGCTTGGCTTGACACGAGTTCTATCAGCGGAATATCGGATAATCTTTCGCGGTCGTCTGCTAACTTTTAATTAACTTTCATTTATGTGTTGGCTGTGGCTGAAGAGTAAGTATGATACGAAGACAGAACGGGTTGGTGCAACTGCGTGATCACATGCGCTGGGAGTGGGTGCTGGGTGAGGGGGGGGCAGATGGCAATGCGGGGCTTTGCGGTTGCGATGCCCGCAGGGCTTCTCCAGCGACGGATGCCAAAGAGGCGAGTTGACCGAACTGGGTGGGAATGAAAACAGTTGAGGCTTTGCCTTCTGCGACTTTGGGCAAAGCCTCGAGCATTTTGAGCTGAAGGTATTTTTCGTCTGCTTGGTGGCCGAATGCGCTGATGATGGTTTTGATGGCTTCTTGTTGGGCGCGAGCAGCAACCATGAGCGCTTCTGCCTCTGCTTTGGCGCGGATCAACACCACCTCACGCTCACCTTCCGCCTTCAAGATGGCCGACTCTTTGGCACCTTCCGCGTGCAAAATTGCCGAACGCTTCGAACCTTCCGCTTCCAAAATCTGGGCACGGCGGGTGCGTTCTGCCACCATCTGTTTGTCCATGGCATCCGCCACATCGCCCATCGCAGTGACTTCTTTGAGCTCAACACGACTGACTTTGAGGCCCCAGCGGTGTGTCGCTTCATCCAATACGCCTTGCAGGCGCGCGTTCACTGCGTTTCGGCCATTCAGAACTTCGTCCAGTTCCATTTCACCGATGAGGTTCCGCAATGTGGTGATGATCAACTGTTCCATCGCATTCTCGAAGTTTTGCACGTTGTAGGCCGCTGCCTTCACATCCGTGATGTGATAGTACGTGATGGCGTTGATCCGAACCGTCACATTGTCTTTCGTGATGACCGACGTCGGCTTGAAATCATGCAGGGTTTCCCGCAAATCAAAGCGGTGAACCACTTGATCGAAAAAAGGCGTGATGGTGCTGATCCCTGGCTCCAAGGTTCGTTGGTACTTACCAAAGCGCTCAATCACCGCGCGATTGGATTGATGCACAATCACGACACTTTTCACGATGATGACAACGAGCGCGATAAAAAAAATTGCCAGAAACACTGCAAGGTCCTTTCTTTCACCACTGTGATGCCAATAAGCCAAAGCTTGCGTCACCAGTTGTGATTCACTGAAGATGCGCTTTTCCCTTGAGACTGCGGGTTGTAAACAGAATCTGTCCATAAAAGGTAGATAGGTGTCTAACATCTGCAATTCCGAGGGGGTCTGTACCCAAGTGTCCAGGCTTTCAATCAGGTTGGCGCCGAATGATAACCATTAGAACCTTTAAGCGGACAGCCGTCGCATCACAGAGTATTACGTGTCGTGCAGCATTAAAAGATACGCATCACTTGGCAATCAAGTTTCAGCTGATATTGAATTCAAGCCCATGTTGTAAATGATGTTTTCGTACTGACTGCGTAGGTTTGATGTAACGACCCATGGGTTGCTTTCTATACAGAAACGCGTTGATTGTTGACTGAATTTTGGCTGTGATTCAATAACAAACGAGTCAGTGCCTGATGTGTTGAACAAAAACCTATGCGTCACTGGATAACATCAAGCGGCTGGCACATCGCCATGACGATGATTTAACGACTGTTCATCGATACATTTTGCCGGGCATCAAGACCACGGACGCTCGTTGAGCCCAATGGGGCGTAACCTGCGACTTGTGAGCTACAAATCCATCGACACCACGGTCAAAAGATTTCCTTCAAGCCCGATAACGGTGACATGGGCACCTGGTTCATGACTTTGCTCGGATCGTGCCTGCCAAATGACCCCATCCATTTTGACCTTGCCTTGTGCGGGAGGGGCGATCGCCTCCACCACCTCCGCCTGTGAGCCGATGATCGTATCCGTCGCCGTGGGCGTGCAGCGCGGCGTGAAGCGATGACGCAAGTACGGGGTTAGGGTCAGGTAAGACGTGCCCGCCAATGCGATCGCCACTCCCTCCTGAGCAACCACTGGCAGTCCGACAGTCGCCGCGATAAGCCCGCCAAGACACCCAATCGCGAGCGCGAGCGCGGAAAAGTTGATCAGCATCATCTCGATGCAAAGACACACGATGAACGCCGTGCCCCAAATTAATTGAAGACCCATCAAACGCTCCCCTTACGCTTCAAACAGTGCTCGGTTGCCATCCGTGTACCCGTTCGCAAAAGTTTCAAACTTTTACGATTTATTTAAACAAACTTAAATTACGCTTAATTCAGTTTGCACGGGCTGGCACGACAAGACGTTCAGGGGTTTGGGATCCGGGAGACAGGTTGTGCTTAAAACAGTCATGACCGAAGAACAGCGGGCGATCGCCAGAGAGCGTGCCAGGCGTTCCATTGAGACGGCGCGTGCCGCGGCGGAGTTGGCGATCTCAGCTGAGAACGCGCGACGCGCCCAGGGTGTTGCCCGGGTGAGCAACTCAGCCGACGTTGTGTTGAAATATCGCAATGTCAAGTCAAAAGCTGGGTTGCAGGTGTCGGCCCCCGAGGAACGCTTTATTGGCATGGCGGGGGATGTTTTCACGGTTTCCAGCACGGTTGTATCGGCGGTCGCCCTGCCCCGCTTTGCACAACGCGCTGCAACCAGCTTTCGCGAACTCAAAACGATGATTCATGACAACGCCTACAATACGGATCAACGCCTGGCAAAGCTGGAAGAGCTTGCGCGCGCCAGCGCCGGCACCGTTTTTAGCGCACAAGGTGTCGTGGTGGGTGGTGCCGGTACACTGAACATTTTGCGTCGTCGACCGAATATTGCCCCTCGCATTGATGCATTCGAGCAAGGCTGGTTGATGCGTGCTGTGGGTGCCCCTTTGTGGCGAGTGATGAGGTTTTTGTTGCCCATTGCTGACTTCGCCGTGTTGACAGGAGAAATGATCGCCACCCGTCGGGTCTTTATGGACCCAACCACCACCACGCGCCAACGCGCACGAAAAACGGTCGACATCAGCCTCGCAGCCCTCAAAATGAGTCTCTGGATGCTCCCGGGTCTTCCCATTTTGCGCACGGCTTACAACTGGGCCAGTATGGGGCAGTTGAGCCTGATTATGCTCGATTACCGCGACATGCTCAGGCCCCATTTCGTTCGCACCCTCCAAGGCGCACTCTGGGCTATCACCCACCCCGCCGAAGCCATGGGCCAAGCATTGCTCTGGACAACCCAAACCATCGGCAAGGCTGTTCAATTCACGGTGGGTGCCATTGGTGCCGTACTCAAGACGATTATCCACCCTGTAGCCACCTGGAATGCCGCCACATCGGCGATCGCCCCCTGGTACCGCGCTTATGTCGTCGGTACAGGCCAAAAAAT
>JBBAPZ010000044.1:0-9672 GCA_040400605.1 Candidatus Sericytochromatia bacterium | reverse complement strand
CCCGCGGAAAACCAAATCCGGAAGGTCAGATTACCAAAGTCGAAGCAAGGCCAAAAAAATGGGTAACACTAACTAAGCACCGCTATCATTGGCTGTTCCCAAGGATGTCGCAAGCCAAGTTGTCGCTACGCTGTTGAACCGCCCGCTAACCGCGAAAGGATGACCATGGCACTGACAAGTCTGCGTTCACACAACCCTGCAAGGATTCCTGTCACCAAAACGGCATCAAACCGGCAAAGATTCGTGGGATTGTCTGCCGTCTGTGGCTGGTTGCTAACCGCGACGCTGTGGTCTGCTGGCTCAGCCTTCGCATTGCCGGTTGGCAGCAGTTCGGACACCCGGCCGGCACCACCAGAGCTGCGGCCCCACTGGAAAACCTTTGGTGTTGATGCCTCGCTATCAGGGGTTTATCTGGGCGGCAATGCGCAATTCGCCACGCTCAGTGGCGGCCTTGACCTCAACTTCAACCACGATCGTCATCAGTATTTTCTTAACATCGGCAATTTGTTCACCCAGGTGGGGAACCAAGTGACGGTCAATCGTCATGCTGCCTCGCTGCTTTATGCCTACGGTCTTCAGGATAATGTGAACCTGTACGCCTACACCACCCATTCCCGGGACCAGTCCATCCTGCTCAACTACCGTGCCACCGAGGCGACGGGGGTGTGTCTGCATCATCTTGGTGCGCCACTGTTTTCAAACCTGCTGGTGAGCCTCGGGCCGACGATCGAACACGCCTGGTTCCAGGATGGTGCGATGACGAATGTCTGGCGCGCGGATGCACGCCTTTATGGCGCGATCCCGGTCAGTTCGACCACCAGTGTTGGAGCGGATGTATTCTACCGTCCGGCCTTCCACGACATCACCAATCTCCGTCTTTATGGTGAAGCCTTTGTGAGGGTGAAAATGACGGATGGTCTGTCTTTGCAGCTGAGTGCCGCTGATGAATACGATACCCGGCCGCGACCGGGGGTGTTGAACAACGATTTTGGTATCTTCACCACGCTGCGCAGCACGTTTGGGTGGTGAATTTGGGGCAACCGGGTGGTTGTGAGTGTCCTTGCGCCAACACGTCGGGGGACAGGGTGCACGATGTTGTAGTCTCGTATTGATGACGGCTTGTTATGAGTTGAGGGGGTAGAATCGTGGTGCTGGGTGTAGCGTGGGATCGCATTGCGGTGGTTTCTTATGACCCTGATTGGCCTATGGCGTATCAGGCGGAGTGCGAACGCATTTTGCGCGCGGTTGGTGGGGCGAGGTTCATCTTGGAACACGTGGGGAGCACATCTGTGCCTGCGCTCGCGGCGAAACCCATCATTGATATCATGATCGGGCTTGACACCCTGGAACACGCCGCTTTGCTGCTTCACCCATTGCAGGGTCTCGGTTATGAGTATATGTCCGAGCTTGAAACCGTCATGCCGGAACGGCGTTTTTTGAGGCGGATCCAATCGGGTAAGCGCACCCATCACATTCATATGGTGGCGTGGGACAGTGATTTCTGGAAACGACACCTTGCCTTTCGAGAATTCCTTCGTGCACACCCGGAGCAGGCGCAAACGTACGGGCGGCTAAAACTTGCGCTTGCCAGTGCGTATCCTGACGCTCCCGAAGCTTACATGGATGGAAAAAGTCCGCTGATCAACGAACTGGAAACCATCGCACTGGCGTGGTTCAAACAACCCGCTGACAGAGGCTGACGGCAGCCAGTTGCAGCGCGATACAGATTCCTTTTAATCAGGGATCAACGGGAATCTTCTGACGTGACTGGCGATTGACACAGGCTCACGTTTGAATTGCTCTGATGGCTCTCTTGAGCAATCAGAATCTGTATGGAAACTACAAATTTCGTAGGCGTTCGCGGAAGTCGGGAGGGGTTCCAACGAACCTCGCACCGATGACCCTCTGTTGTCAACGATGGACACGAACCCGCAAAAAATTGCAGTCATCATTCACGTGTTTGCAGCAAGTTCACCTTGACTCAAAACAATATGGTCAATATAGTCGATATAGTTAAAGGAGGTCACCATGCTCAAGCATCGATCCCTTGCGGAGGCGAAGGCCAAATTGTCCGAATGCGTTCATGACGTTGAACGTGGCGATGATATCGTCATTACCCGGAATGGTAAGCCGGTCGCTGCCTTGGTACCCATTTTAGATCTCGATGAGATCCGTCGATTGAGAGCGTCGCGCCCCAAAGGTGGCTTGGCAAGTCTCGCGGGCACCTTGCCCGATGCCGATGACTTTCTTGATGCCTTGAGTGGGCATCGTCGGCAGGGCTCGCGATCTGTACCTGAGTTGAAGTAATCCACGGTGTCGTATCTATTCGATACCGATGCCATCTCCGAGCTATGGCGCCCCCGTCCAATCGAGGCTTACCTGCGCTGGGTCGAGGAGATTCCACTGGAGAGTCAATACACAAGCGCCGTCACGCTGGGCGAGCTTTACAAGGGGGCTTATCGCAGCTCGAATGCGGCGCGCTATCTGACATATATCGAGGAGCGACTGCTACCCAACGTGACTGTATTGCCCTATGACGTGGCGGTTGCCAAAGTATTCGGACGCGTCCGTGCTGTCCTCGAAACACAGGGCTGTGTGCTTGAAGATTCGGACCTTCAGATTGCTGCCACGGCTATCCATCATGGGCTTGAACTCGTTACGGGAAACGTCGCACATTTCAAACCCGTGCCAGGATTGACGTTGAACCAGATTCTTGCCACGTCGCGCTGACCAGCCATCAAAACCTGCGCGCATTGGCGCCAATCGTGGAATTTTTGGGCAATTGCCTGAGGCGATCGGTATGAAGATTGGGCAATCCCAATCTCGCTCAAATTCGCGCGCCCATGGCCAATCATCAATTTCACCGATCGGACGGCAACGGTGAAAACAAGACGCCAGGGTAAGCAGACCGATTTTCGGGTGTTACGTGCGACAAAGTTACAACGATTTTTTGACGAACAATCAGTCAATCTGATGGTTGGCGCTCATTGACGATGATTCAGGGTACAAGACTTTTTGCCAGAAGCTCTTTTTGGCAAACAATTGCAGAATCCATCATTGCAAGAGAGTGGATGAATGACGCTTTATCAGATCAAGCCTGCTTTTCAGGCGCTTTTGCGCCCATTGATGCGCTGGCTGTACGAACACCACGTCACCGCTAACCACATCACGGTTTTGGCGATGGCCCTCTCTTTTATCACTGGCGCGGTACTGTTTGTTTTCCCCGATCCTGCCTGGTTCTTTCTGCTCCCCATCGTGCTGTTTGTGCGCATGGCGCTAAACGCACTGGATGGCATGCTGGCGCGTGAATGCAACCAAAAATCACGTCTCGGAGCCATTCTCAACGAACTGGGGATGTGCTCTCCGACGTCGCGCTCTACCTGCCTTTTATACTGTTGCAAGACAGTAACGCGCCACTGGTTCTTGCCATGTTGTTCTGTGCTGCGATGACCGAGTATTGTGGCGTACTGGCGCAAACCATTAACGGTGTACGCAACTATGCGGGACCGTTCGGTAAAAGTGACCGGGCGTTGGTGTTCGGTGCCTGGGGACTGCTGTTGACAATCTGGCCACCAATTGTGCAGTGGAATAATGTTGTCTGGACGATCGCCACTGTATTGATGCTGTGGACGGTCATTAACCGCTGCCGGGGCGCATTGCGTGATGAGGGAGCAACCTGATGCTGTTGGAAAAGTCTCTCGCGTTCATTTTTGCGTTGTTACTGGTCGCGACGACCGTGAACCGATTGCTGGTGCTGCGGCGTCCGGACAAGGACTGGCAGGAACTGACGCTTCGCATTCGCACGTGGTGGGTGATCGTCGTGCTGTTTTCGCTGGTGATTCTCAGTCCTCAATGGCTGGCACTGACCTTTTTTGGGCTGATGAGTTTTATGGCGCTGAAAGAGTTTTTGACGCTGGTGCCGTCGCGGCAGTCCGACCGTATGCCGCTATTGTGGATGTTTATTGCCATCCCCATTAACTACTGGCTGATTGGTATTGACTGGTACGGCCTGTTTGTCGTGTTTATCCCAGTTTATGTTTTTTTGTTTTTACCTGCGCGCATGGTGATTGCAGGCGATACGGAGGGGTTTTTACGTACCGCGGCCCAGCTTCACTGGAGTCTGATGACGACGGTGTTTGCCTTGAGCCATGTGGCCTATTTGCTGGTATTGCCTGCGGATGGTAAGCAGACCGGCGCGCTGCTGTTGGTGTTTCTGGTGGGGTTGACGCAGTTTAACGACGTCGCTCAGTACATTTGGGGCAAATCGCTTGGTCGCACCAAGGTCACGCCGACGGTCAGCCCGAACAAGACGCTTGAGGGCTTGGTGGGTGGTGTGGCGACGACGGCATTGGCGGGATTGTTGCTGGGTCCTTTGCTCACGCCGTTACAGTGGCAATTGAGTCTGTTGATGGGCTTCGTAATCGGTGTCACCGGATTTTTTGGCGATGTGGTGATGTCTGCCATCAAACGTGATATCGGTGTGAAAGATAGCGGCACGCTGTTGCCCGGGCATGGCGGCATCCTTGACCGGCTGGATTCGCTGATCTTCACCGCGCCGGTCTTCTTCCACCTTATTCGTTATTTTTGTTACTGAAACCCGATGATGACACGATTGCTTCGTACGTTATTTGCACTTTGCATCGTCTGGCCGCTCATTTGGCTGTGGCTAGGGCTGCGCGTCAAACATCGTGAGAGACTGCCGAAAAACGGTCCTGTGATCGTGGTTGCGAATCACAACAGTCATATGGATGTCTTCGCACTGCTTTCGCTATTTCCGCTACAGCGACAGTTCGACGTGCACCCGGTCGCTGCCGCTGATTATTTCTTGAGTAACAAATACCTGGCGTGGTTTACCCTCAATATTCTCAACATTATCCCCATTTCTCGCAAAGGTGGTGAAACCAATCCACTGGCGCTGTGTGAACAGGCATTGCGTGAGGGCAAGACATTGATCCTCTTTCCGGAGGGCACGCGGGGCGAACCGGGGAAGCTGTCGCCTTTGAAATCAGGGCTGTGGTATCTGAGTCAGAGTGTGCCAGAAGTCCCGATCATTCCCATCTGGTTGCGGGGAACAGAGAAGGTAATGGCAAAGGGGAACCGCATTCCGCTTCCGCTGTTCATTGACGTCGTGATTGGTGACGCCCTGAGTTTTAATGCGGATAAAGAAGCATTTATGAATGATCTGAAGTGCCGGTTGCTGACGCTTTCGCAGCAGATACCAGGAAATCATCTTGATGATCAACGGCAGGATGCTTGAAGAGAAACCCTTTTGACCAGCGCCAACACCGCGCGATTCGAACGTGACTGATCCGCACCATTGGCAGGGGGACACGCGCAATGGTTGCGATGGACTGGCCAATCTCCATGTGTGATCACTTAAGAATCCGTTTCCGGGTTTCTCCCGATATTCAACACTGAGCCGATCCCGGTAACCCGCATGAAGACAATGTAACCCAACGATGAAATTTGGAGATTTTTGACACGCGTTGCTTAAGTAGACACGCATGGGCCAATCTCCGTCAAAAATCGTCCCTTGCTCACATTGAAAGCAATGCATCCCTGTTTGGCAGGCTTTTTGAAGTTGTCACACACAAATTTTCATTTCAGAACGTTATAATTTCGCCAGTACGCGTGACCACACCATCTTTGATTGTCCAGATTTGATAATTGCCGGATGTCACGTCACCGCGCTCGTCAAAGTCAATGTTTCCAGCGAAGCCATCGTAATTGACCGACTCACCGGCGCGTGCCAGACGTAATCCTTCCGCAATCTGATTCGGTCGTATACGGGTTCCTTCCGGACCGGAAACCGCTCTCAACTTCGTTTGAATGTCACGACGTTCGGTACTCTTGGCTGCCTCGATGGCCAGCGCCAACAACATGGTGGCATCAAATGCGCCTGCCGCGCCCGTTGTGGGTTGACGATCGTAGCGCGCACTGAATTCCTGAATGAATTCGCGATCAATGGCTGGTGCCGTCCCCTCTTGCCCTTCGAGCACACGCGGATCACGCACATTGTTCACCAGAGACTGACTTTGCAAACCATCCGCAAACAACCACGGGGTGGTCCGATCCGCACGACCCAACAGCCATTCATTAATGATACCGCTGCCCTCTCCGGCATAACCCACCAGCACAATCGCATCCGGCTTGAGCGCCAAAGCCTGTTTTACATACTCATTATAGCTGCTGGCGGGGTCTGCAGATTCCGGATACGGAATCAACGTCGCGCGCATCCCGGGATTTGCCTCAAAATCAGTTTTCAACACTTGTGCGAGTCCGTTGCCATAGGCACTGTTCACATGAATCACAGCCAAATTGCGATACCCTTTTTTGAAGGCACGCGAAGCGAGCACCTTGCCTTGCAAGGCATCATGTGGCACTGTCCGAAAAAAGTATCCGTTGGTATTGACCTGTGCGGGATCAGTCAGTCCCGGCGCAGTCGCCGATGGTGAAATGAACACAATGCCCTTTACCGCAGCCTGACTCAGGATGACCTCACGCGTGATACTGCTGGAATTGGGCCCCACCACGGCGACAACCCCCGCACTCAGCAACTTTTCACTGACTTGAACAGCCCCCGCCTTATTGGATTGATCATCAGCAACGACCGGCTCCAACGGCCGCCCAAGAACCCCACCCGCCGTATTGATGCGGGCCAAGGCCATTTCAACGCCGTTCAACGTTCCAGTACTGGCTCCTGTACCGGAAAATGAAGACAAAACGCCGAGTTTTATCGCGTTGTTACTGGTAACGAGTCGGCCACTCGGCTGAGTAAAGGCGCACGAAAGCACCGACAGAGAGACCACCCCTGCGATTGCCACCGCCGCGGGATAGCCCAGCCTGTAATCGCTGCCCATTATCCTACCCCGTACGCCCAGCTCCACACCGGACCAAGTCAATCTGTCCACCATTGTTTCAGCGATCGTACCCGGTTTTGGCCCAGATAATCAGTTTCAGCACAATTAATTTGACTGATCAGCCGACAACCAACAGGCTAGGAAGGATGAATAACCAGCCTGCTGAACAATGCTACGGGCGACACTGATAAAACAGACATTCAATGTAGGAGAAAGTTTGCGAAAGTTTTCCTGGTCAAACAAATTGCAAGAAATCAGGGGTTTTCCGGCCAAGCAGTTGTCACGCCTACACTAAGTACCCGCTTGAAGTGGTTTGGGCACAGAGACTCGATGAATGACACGTCTGAGATTATCCTCGCTCAATATCTGCTCCTCGCGCCAGGGATTGGTCACAATAAATGCTTTTTTTCCAGTTGGCGTCACACGCACGCCTGTAATCAGTGAAGCGTGGCGGCCAAGTTGCCCCTCTTGTTGGGCGAGAAATCCAATTGGTACACTTGTCACGCCTGATTGCAATGCCTGATCCACCACGCGAACCAACTCATCGGCAACAGCCGGCAAATGTTTCTGCCGCATCACTTTGACCAACGGATCGAGTGTAGCCCATTTCCGTTCGCCATCCGCCCATAATTCCTCGATTTTTGAGGGTTCCAAACCAGAAGCAATGGCGTTGGCCAGGACACGGTCAGACAATTTAGCAGCATGGTACGCCTTTTGATAAGCCTTGACTTCAGGTAACGCCTGCAAATCATTGCGTTTTTCAAGCATTTGATGCACGAGGTGCGCATCTGTTGTGCCTTCCCACTGCAGATTAGTTAAATCCCGCATCATTGCTAGTTGCGCATTAACATCCAGGGTTGTCTGGCCGGAATAGGAATAATACCAGGCCATTGAGTCCTGGAACGCAACCGATGAGTCGGTGCGATAGTCGGCGTTTGCGGACTTGCTCGGTACTGGAAGAAGGCCCGGTGCCATTTTAACGGTCGTTCCATTCATCAGATCTACCTGCCCTCGCGTCACAAGGTCACCCATTATGCGCGCATAATCAACCGGATTTTCGCGCGCCAGATACATCTGCGCCGTCGCTGGCGCACAGGTTTCTTGACCCTCTTGCCCAATTGACACGGGATCCGCAAGCTCCTGAATGACATCCCCCAAAATATAAGGAGGCAGTCCATGGCGTTTTCGCACATCATCCAAAGCGTCAAGCAGCAAGCGACCCGATTTATCCCGCGCGCCGGCGGTGAGTTTTCCGCTGGCCAGCAACGTATCGTAGGCCATCTGGGCAGCAGGATCTTCCGCATTGATCGCGGCTCGCACCGCCTGTGACTTCCCTTTGTCAGCCGGACTCAAGCGACTCAGAACATCCTCGGCCGCAGATTTCAGGCGCTGCGCCGGCGCAGCCGTGTAAGACGCAGTCACTTCATCATTGGATGGCCCTTGAGGTGTAAATGCCGAGCGACGGACAACCGGCGCCGGGTAAACCTGGGCTGCTTGTGACGTCACTGTCGCCGGGTGACCTAACGGTGGGTGGTATATCGAGAGTGGCAGGCGGTATGCCTCAGCTGGCGGGAGAGATAAACCAGAGGGACTCTTTCTCCGCAAGGCACCCTCAGCCGTATCTGATCCCAGGACAGGTGTCGGCACAGACAAGGGGGCCACGGTCGTATTTTTTCCTTGCGAGCCTGGTGCTGTCGCATTGCCTGGTTGCGATACGACAACACCAGCAATGCGTTCGACAATGGCTGTGTCACTCTCTCTCCTGTTGGTCAAAACGATCGTCGGGACAGCACTCGACACAAGCCCCAACACCCCAATTTCTCCACACCCGCATGCGCGCTTGCTGTAACTTGACACGTTTTGGCAACCGGGTGGTTATCCTGGTGGATGAGTATGAGAAGCCGATGCTGGATACCATCGTGAGTTTAAAACCTTTGACAATTGCCAGGCGAAACACCTCCTGCCCGGTGGCATCGCCCGCGCGCGTCGCGCAACAATCGTGTCGCAACGCGGATTCAAGCGCGAGCAGGCACGACACGCTGTCGATTCACCAAACTTCACATCAAATCTCGTGTGGCACACTGAAAACAGCAGGCATTCGGGGCCGTTATACGGTACCGGCATTCACCCATATCCCAATGCCGTTGACTGGCAGGTATAATGGGTTGATGACCCGCATTCGCAAGCTAAAACTCGGTGAGCCTGAACCCAATGACTGGGCGGGCACCACCCCACAAGAGCGGCTGATGGCCGTCTGGCAACTGACGCGCACGGCATATGCGTTCAAAGGAGCGGACCCCGGTGACACCCGACTTCCTCGACATGTTGCACGCGTTATCCGACGCGGGGGTTGAATACCTGCTGGTCGGTGCGCATGCCAGGGCCGTGCTGGGGAGCCCGAGGGCCACAGGTGAATGGCGCTCCGCTTGCGTCTGCGAGCATAACTGTCATGCCTGCAACCAGAAGTTGCTTAAAGGCGGCCAGTAACCGGCGGGTTGCGCGAACTGCACAGGTTATCAAAGCAACGTGTCGTTGTATTGATTGACGAGTGCGACAAGCCGATGCTTGATTCCAAGTCCCCGCTTGCGGTCGTTAACACCCGTTGATGCCTTGAATCCGCCACTGGTGCGGTGTACAGTGTAGTGATACAGATGGGAGGTGGCCATGCGTCGGGTCAAGGTGACAGAACTTCGTCACGCGTTGCCTGCCTATCTGAAGGCCGTTCAGGCTGGCGAGGAGTTGACCATCGAATGTCGCGGCAAGATTGTCGCGCGGCTAGTGCCTGATCGGAGTGCTGAAGAAGCCGCACGGG
>JBBAPZ010000043.1:0-10003 GCA_040400605.1 Candidatus Sericytochromatia bacterium | reverse complement strand
GGGGTGTAACAGCCCTGCACTGCCAAAAAGGTGCGGATTTACAACACCATTAACAACGCTGCTGGCGGAGCGCTACGAGCGGCGTAGCACCGTCATCTCCACGAATCTGGTGTTCTCAGAATGGGACCAGATTTTCAAGAATCTCGTGACGACCATGGCGGCGGTTGACCGAGTGGTTCACCACTCAGTGATCCTTGACTTGGCCGGCGTGGAAAGCTACCGCGTGAAGGAGGCCGCGGAAAAGAAAGGTGAGGAGCGTGCTCTGGCGAGCAAGGCGTCCTCGTAGGAAATTTTAATTGACGTCAGACAGGTGATGCCATGCGGGTGCAGTTCTAATTGTCGCCGAACATCACCCGGCGGGAGGTCAAAAGATGACGTAACCGAAACCAAAAACATCGATAGGGTGGGCCTCGATTGCTCGATCAAAGTGGGCCACTTTTCCATTGTCAAACACACCGCACAGGGTCTGAAGGTTGCGATCGCCCCGAAGGTCGGCATATGATACTGTCGCTCAACCACTGTGGCTAGTCACGTGGCGCACCGAGCGCAACTTCTGTTCTCCCATCATAACTGCAACGAGGGGCGCGCGAATGGCAGACGTGATGCACACCTACTACGAGTTTGAAGTGAGCCTGCAAGAAGCCGAGCCACGCGTCTGGCGTCGGTTTCTACTGCGTGCAGACTTGACTTTTTATGACCTGCACAAAGCCATTCAGGATGCCTGCGGCTGGCTCAATTATCATTTGTTCGCGTTTCAACAAAAGCCACGAGGCGAGACCATCGCCAAAACTCCCAACTACAACGGAGTCGATGTCAAAGCGCAAGCTGACGCCAGACGCGTCAACCTATCCGCCTGGTTTGACAAGAAGAAAACCTGCCTTTACATCTATGACTTCGGCGATAACTGGGTACACAAAGTTATGCGAGTCGCGAAGGTTGAACTGCCGCAACAGTTCGACCGCGCTTTACTGGACGGTCAACGTGCCTTCCCGCCCGAAGACTGCGGTGGCATGGGTAACTACTGGATGCTGCTCGGATTTTTTGAAACCGGTGTCCAATACATGTTCGAAGAACCAGAGGAACTACGCGACTGGCTTGGTGACTGGACTCCCGAGGATTTTAACCTCGAAGTGACCAAACGTACCTTCGACAAGTAGCCCCGACACCCGTTGATACCAGTCGGCCACGCCTGCCCATATCGAAAATGCGCAGTCGACAGTTGATGGAAAAATCCCGGAAATCGAGTTATAACCTTGTCAGGAAAAGTTATTCGACCGACAAGATGCTTGGCAACAGCTTGCGGGCGGGGTGCACTGAAACAGGAATCCAAACACTGTTTCAAGCACTTGCAGATTTTATGGGGTATCAAAGAAACGAGAAACTCTCACTGGCGATCACTCGATTCCCAGTCTGGTCTGCCATCATCCACGTTCTTGATGCCTGTACGTGGCTGAATGACTCTCGCCCGCAAACCGAGACCGAAGGCCGCAAGCTTTGCAAGCGGAAAACAACACCACCAAGAGACGAAGCGCGGTTTGTAGCCGGCCAAGTCGACCGATTCAAACTGAGCCACGTCCAGATTGCTCGATAAGTGGTTCAGTCTGCCAGTGACTTTAGCAGCGCGTCACGCGCGTCCTGGTAAAACTCGATGTCCAGCTTGGTCGCCATCTCGTCGGACAGGTCATTAAGCTGCCGCCGGCAAGACACCGGCATCAACAAGGTCTTCGCGTTTTTCTCAACCGCCAGCTCCGCCACAAACTTCTCGATACCCTCAGCCCCCAGCGTGTAACTGAAGTGCGTATTCCAAAACTGCGCCGCACCGATACGCTTTTGCTGCTCCTTAACCCGCCGACGTACCTCCAAAGCCAAGCGCACCGCCCACTCAAGGTCTTCATCCGGCACAGACGCCTCCGGGTCCGGATACAGCAACTTCAACAAACCACTCACCGTCTTGTTCACCCCGTTGATGTCACGCCCCGACAACGCACCACCGAAATACACCCGCCCGTGAACCGCTGACATGCGGTTCTTCAAACGCAAACGCGTGAAGCACTCGGATAAAAAATCACTCACCAGGCCGAAATGGGTGGTGAACAAGGCAGGCTGCATCTTGGGGATGTCCCAACCCGGCAAGTAAGCCCTTTGTGCCAATATGGTGTGTGACAGACATACCAGATAAAGTACGTTTCAATAGCAGTGTCAGGCGACATCCAGAACGGCCGTCTTGCGCTCATCAGCCGTGCGACGATCAGGCCGTCCACATCGCTCCTCGATCTCAGGCTATTGCAAGACCTTCCCTGAACCGGGCATTGTGGTGCCCTCCTTCGGTAGGGTTCTGAAGGGGATTTATCGCGACAGAAAGTGTCAACCTGCTCAAGGGCAACTGTACAATTGGCGCGAGATCTCCAGAGATTAACACCCAGACACGTAAACTTAACACTTTCTTATCGAGAATTTCAGCATGTTGGCCAGTTTAAATCAAGTGTTACTCAGAACCGCTTGAACAGGAGAACCTTAGATGCCAATATCTCAAGCACTTGTCAAGGCTGTACAACCCTCGCTTCAAAACCGTCGTTTCACCTTGACTGGTCAAGACTTCAGCAAAAAGTTTTCCGTGGTCACAACTTTGACGGCGCAATCATCCAAGATACCAGTTTCGTAAAAGCGGATTTATATGGTGCGCGATTCCAGGGTGCGCGCCTCGTTAATGTAGATTTCACTGGCGCAAACCTTAGTAAGGCAAATTTTCGCGGCGCCATATTCGAAAATGTCAAGGGATTGGACCTGGATAATTCAAAACTTTTGGGGCTAGCGGATCTTGGTGGGATCAAACATTCAAACGTTGCCTATTCGGATCTCAGTAAAGTTCGCAAGTTACCGAGAGACCTTGAAGCTAACTTTGTTGACGGTGCAGTCATAGAGAAACAGGGCTATGATTATTTAACCCTCCGGCAGAAGGGCCGAGACACGAGGGAGGCGTTTGACGCCTTCCACTCCGGGAAATTCGATTGGAAAAAAAACGGAGTCCCTACTGTTAAGTCGGAGTCTCGCGACCCTTGGCGTGTTCACGGTTCGAACTAAGATTGCACGCGGTCATTATGCCACCTGCTGGGGCGTTAACACTGATCCCGACATGAGTTTACGGATTACATTCCGGTGTCAACACCCAAGTCAACACGATGAACCGGGGCCAAAAAATCAGTCAGGCGCTGGCGTGATATGCCAGCGCCTGAAACCGCTTTAAAGACCGAAAAATTTGCCGTCTGCACGCCGCACTGCAAGGTAATCCAACACCTTGGGCCAGGTCTCGTTGCGATCCTTGGCCGAAGGCAAAACCTGGCCAAACAACGTAACCGGTGGCAACTCCTGTTTGGTGTCGTACACTCGCTTGAGGAATCCACGCTCTTTGAGCCAAGCTTCTTTCTTTTCCCTGGATTGAAAGTAAAAAAGACCTGGTGTGACATCAATGGGCTGTATCGATTCTTTCCTGTCTGTGGCTGAGTAGAGCAAAATTTTGATACCGGTGTATTCATCGGTCGGTGTTAGATACTCCGCCAAACAGTTGACCTGAACCCGCTTGCCGACCCACTCCTTGCGCAAATCACCGTTGGGCTCCCGATGCATCTTTCTGAGCGTTTCAAACGGGAGCACTGCAAACTTGGCAGGATCGATCCGAGACGTTCCGGAGGCACTCGCCTGAAGCCCCGCGGCTTGTTGCACAGTGGTTGTACCCACGCCACAGCCAGCCATCACGGTAGCAACCGCTCCCAATGTCAGCAATCGGCGAACAGCTTTCATTCTTAAACCCCTTTTTATTCAATTTTTAACTTGCGATGCACACGTGTTATCGGTATGGTGAAAAAAAAACTGACGTCAAACCGGTCAATTTTTTCTCGTTTGTGCAAACGAGAACCGTGGTCTCCGATTCCCTGAACACTGGCTTGTGAATGTTTCAAAACATTAAAACGACAAAAGGAGCCGCTTTGGAACGCGTCAATTTTTTGGCACCGACAGCTTATCAAAGCGAGGCTGCAAACGCCTTTGAACACCACGCGCGACGCTTGCGACAACTGTTGCCTGACGCCGAAATCATTCACATTGGTTCATCAGCAGTGCCAGGGGCCTGGTCCAAAGGGGATCTGGACATTCTGGTGAGGGTTTCAGCAGGCGACTTTGCCTCCAGCAGGCAGGTTTTGTCCCGCCATTTGGCCCTCAATGAGGGCAGTACCCACGATGCCAACCTTGCATCCTTCAAGGATGACAGAACCCAACCCCCTCTGGGCGTACAGCTTGTGGTCGCGGGTGGTCCGTATGACGATTTTGAACAGTTCGGCGCGTATCTGCGGGATCATCCCGAGATGCTTGAGGCTTACAACGCACTTAAAAAGCGCCATGAGGGCGGCGCCATGACCACCTACCGTGCAGAAAAGTCGGAATTTATCGAGCGTGTGCTGGAGAAATAACCTGACGTTGCCAGTGAGATACCAAGGCGCACGCCCGGTGCCGACAATTTGAGACAACAACACGCCGCACCCGACATTGATGCGGGTTTACGGCACCATTAACATCGCTCAGGCGTTACGCGATGACAAGAAAGCAGTGGCTTTATCATACAAATGACCGAGGGCCAACATGGAAGCGGTTGTTACACCCAGAATTCCCCACGCCTTCAGGCCTTGGGCTTTCACTGCATACGCGGTCACCAAGCCAATCACGCCACCAAAAAAACCATTCGTGACTGTGCCGTGCCAATTTACATCCGATTTGCTACCCGACACTTGAGACTTTTGTCCAAAATTCGCACTGTCTCGAACGGGTGTTACGCCAGTAACGGTTTCGCCCGACTTGGCCTGTTGCGCTGTCGAAGCCGCGACGCGCGCGCCCCCCTGAGGAATACTTGCCGGGTTCACATTGAGGGCCATGGTCAATCTCCCTGTAGCAAATAAACACGTATTAACTGGAGTTAATATCGTCAATAACAATGCTCACGTGCTTGTTTTAACCCGCTTTTTTTTCAAGCTTAATGATTTATCTTGCATTGATTCAAACAAAGTCAATCAAAACACGCACGACACGGCTTTGTATCAACGAATGGGACTGACCCGGCGGATCCGATGGTTGTTCGTATCAGCCACCAGGACATTTCCCACACCATCCACCGCGATGCCGAATGGCCCATGAAACCGGGCCTGAGTGCCCACGCCATCCGCAAAACCCTCCGTCGCGCCCGCCAAAGTGCTGACAACACCGCCAGGACCTACCCTGCGGATGCGATGATGAATCAATTGGTCCACCGTGTAGGCGCTGTCCGCCACATAGACGTTCCCCGCACCATCCACCGCCACACCCGTGGGGTCGGCGAACTGGGCCTGGTCACCCGCGCCATTCGCATAACCCGACGTTGACCCGGCCACGGTGCTGACGACACCGGCAGGACTGATTTTGCGGATACGGTGGTTGCCTTGATCCGCGACGTAGACCTGACCGACGTTATCCACTGCCACGCCGGATGGGTAAGCAAACCGGGCGGCTGTCCCCGTGCCCTCTGCATAGCCATCATTTGAGCCTGCAAGTGTCGTTACCGTCCCATCGGGGGTGACCTTCCGAATGCGATGATTCCATAGGTCCGCCACGTAGACATTCCCAGAACCATCCACCGCCACACCAACTGGATACGCAAACCGCGCTTGCGAACCCACGCCATCCGCGTAACCTTCTGTCGAGCCCGCCAGCGTGCTGACCGTGCCATCAGGCGTAACCTTCCGAATGCGATGGTTTCCGGAATCCGCCACATAGACGTTGCCGGCTACATCCACCGCCACGCCTCGCGGCCCGGAGAACTGAGCCTGTGAACCCGCCGGATACGAGGCCTTTGCGTCGGGTTGGAAGCCCAAACCATCCGCACCACCTGGATAGCCGACACCCGCCAGCGTCGACACGGCACCCTGCGGACTGACTTTGCGGATACTATGGTTATCGGCATCTGCCACATACACATGACCGTTGGCATCAGCCGCGACACCAAACGGATAAAAGAACTGCGCCTGTGAACCTGTTCCATCGACGAAACCTTCAGGAC
Organism: Candidatus Sericytochromatia bacterium; assembly: GCA_040400605.1. Taxonomy (GTDB): domain Bacteria; phylum Cyanobacteriota; class Sericytochromatia; order S15B-MN24; family JAQBPE01; genus JBBAPZ01. Next base: position 3,924 of record JBBAPZ010000043.1, on the reverse strand, counting down.
CATAGCCCGCAAGGGTTGAGACAACATATTGTGTCGCCTCAGTTGAGGCGCTTGGGGTGGGTGTGGGTGACGCATTTCCTTGTGGCGGCGTCAGGATGGTCACAGGGCCTACCGCAGGCGCAATGCCACCGTTGATGAACCCAATGTGCGCCGGCGCCTGTCCCGAGTAAATGGTGTCCGCCAATTTGATCAGCACATCCACGGGCGCCTGAAGCTGATTCTGGGTCGCACCCAGCGTCTCAAACCATTGGAAACGCTGATTGTTGGCACCCGTGTGGGTTTTGGGGCTATCCCTTTTCGGCGAATATTCATCAATGACCCCAATGACGTTGCCGTCTGCACGTATTGCCTCAAGACGCAACCAGTAACGTGTCCCGTAATCAAGGTTGCCCAGCGTAAAACTGAAAACCCCGTTGGCAGGCAACACATTCCACGCACTCGCCATCGGGGAAGAGGCAGGCGCGTTGATCTCGCTGATATGATTGTGAACGTGCGCATTGATGCGTGCCACATCCGCCACTTTATAACCACCGAGTTGTTTTAGGGCATAACCCGCGCGTCCAACCGCTACAGAGAAAGATACCGATGCTTTTTGAGCCGGATTGCTGATCGCCTGGCCGACCGTTGGCGCCACGCCGGGCTCTTGGCAGCCACCCACTACCAATACCGAAGCCAGAATCGCAACAGGCAACCAACGTCTTTGCACGCGTGACAGTCCCTCACCTGAGCTTGTTTAAGCGGATCACCGTATCCAAGCCAAACCACAACGAACCAGCGCTGGGCTCTTTTTAATCTTCCCGCGTCACGACGCTCTGAAACCGGCTTTTGCGTGTCGCTGGTGTTCTGACTGGTTTAGCGAATGATTGATGGGCGATCGCTCAAACCCTTCGTGCCAAGCTACGTCACCATCGTCAAATTCGCCAAAGCCTATGCCCTTCCCACCGACGAGTTGCTAAGCCGGGCAGGCTACGAACCCGGCATCGAAATGCACCCTGATGAATGGGCGCTCATCAGAGCGTATCGGAGCCTGACCCCGCAACAAAAGCAACAACTCTTGGCATCGCTCACACTGATTCAGAATTCCGATGCAACAGACTGACCGCGAACCACGCTGGGCGATGACGGATAAATCCTGGAAACTTGCATCCAATCAACCCGCGCTCAGGATGAAGCATTGGTCTTGTGGCTAAAGTGCGCCGGTAGTCACGCATACAATGATTGAACTCCGGTGACGTTGTCGCTGAACATCGAACAAACAACCAGTGGCTGTGGTGGATGATTGTTAAACCCGTATCGGGGCCTCGGAGGCAATTTTGTGGAGGGTTTCGTAGTATCTTTTCACCACGAAGTCGGGCCCGATGGGCGCGATGCGATCCCCATACGACAACAACCGCCTGACCGCACGCAACCACGTAAACTCCTGCACATCCACCAGACACGACCCATCCGGGTCCGGCTGATGCACCTTGAAACCATCCGGCCCCGTCCTGAATCGCACCGCCAGGTCCGGTTTGGCACGGAACCTAAGCTTAAAGAATGGCAACTCGGCGGTACTCGGCGCATTGGGTTTGACCTCAATCGGCTCAATGCCATCCGCGTTAACAAAACGGTCCAGACGAAACTCCCGGTTCTTCTCATAGATATTGGCCCCACTCACCCCCGGGCAATGTGCCAACAGATACATGTGTCCCTCAAACCAGTTCATCTGCGGGTTTTCGATGTAATAACGCTTGGGTTGATCGCTGCTCATGCTCAAGTAACGAATCGTCATCGTCTTGGCCTGACGCCTCAATGCGTGGCGCAGCGCTTCGAAGACCTTGGGATCAACCGGATCCCCCGCACCCACCATCGCACGACCCAAATCCCACTGCGCCATACCCGCCTGAACAGCCGAGGGCACCCGACTCATCAAACGCTCCAAAACGTCCGCATCCGAAATGTTCATTTCCCGCAAAATGTTCCAGGCATTTCGCAACGCTTCCGCCTCCTCAACCCCGACCCATAACGGCAAGCGTTGGGTATCCAGGCGATACGGTTGACGCGAGACACGCTCAGGATGCGGATCAAACCCAAATCCCAATTCGCGCATCGCCCGCACATCCGTGGATAACGATGGCCCCGACAAACCAGTGATGGACGGCAAAGGCACACTGAACAACGCATTATGATCCTCATCCCAACCCTTGCGAACCTCCGGGCGATCGCCATCCGTCAAACGCCCGTCACTGATCTTTCGCCGTTCCTCATTCAACCAATCCCTGACATCCATCTCCGACCACAAGGTCACCTCCGCCAACAAACCGGTCAAAATGTCTTCCCGCGTCAAAGCCTCACCCGACTTCACCGTCAGCAAACGCTCCACCAACGCCAAACGCCGACTAAACTCCGTCACCCGCGTCCGAAGCGGCACGTGACTCGGCGCCTCAATGCGCACGCAGTCATCAAACGCTTCCACCTGCGCGGCCGTCGCAAGCAGTGATTCCCAAGACTCATCGGCCCACAAAAGCCCCCGCTTGATGCCGTTCAACCGCGAAACAAGCTCCGCAAAAACGGGCGAGGCACCCGTCTCAATGCCTAACTCGTCCTTTTGGATGTACAACGACACCGATTCGCCTGTCAGCTCATCCAGCAGCATAAAGCCATCCAGCACGCGCTTGGTGGTGTCATTCAAGTTGGCCACAGTAACCCAACCCTTTCCATTGAATTCTATAATCGGGCAAGATTGTTCAACCGCCTTTTTTGCCAGGGATCGATTGATGATGACTGACCATGAGATTCTACCCTCCATTCCTGCTGTTGTCGCAGATTCTGACTCCGCGTTACATCTGGCTGTGCGTTTGTACGCCCACACGGGGCGCAAGGTCAGCCTGCGTTGCGAAAGCGCACCGGGCGTAACCATCGAGGATGTTTTAAATGAATTCGACACCCTGCCGAATGGTGCCCTCAAATTGCCAAACTTGATGGGGGGCAAGCCACAGACGATCGTCCTCAAACTGGCTGTTGCCAATGGGTTTCCAGGAGGACCGCTGATCCATTTCAGACTTGCTTACGACATATCCGAAGCCGCGCCCCGTGTCGTTCAACACTGGACCTACGAATTGCCGCTCATTCCCCAAGCCCGTTTGAGTGAGTTTCCGGTGCATCATCAGGTGCGGGAATGGGTGACATTGCTCGAAGTGGCGCGTGAACGTCAGCAAACCATCCAACACCTGCGCGCGCATCAATTCGCCGCTGCCCATGAAGTGCTGCAAAATATCCTGCGATACCTTGATCAACTGCCCCAGACCCTCGAAGTGCTGAAAGAGCGCCGTAAAACCCTGGATCTGCTCCAAGACCTCGAAAGTTATCGGTACGAGAAGGTCATCAAAAAAAGTGCCGGCTTCATCACGGCACGCCGCCGTGGCCTTTGAGGACATGCCTGACCACGGGTTGTCGATCGCGAATCATCGCCAGCGACAACAAACAAAGGCTGCCCTTTGCGAATGAAGCGTGGGACGGCAATGAACGCACCACGCGCCTTGAAGTGAAAACCATCAGCGTCAATCCAATCGCGCGCGACGGCATCACGGTCACTCCGCTATCACACACCGGGATCACACTCGTGGTTACGTGATCCCCATACGGCCGCATCATTCCCTCAACAACGAAAACCGCAGGCTTCCATTATCTGGTTCTGTTATCCCCGCATCCACGTCAAACATAACCGACGTGACCGCGGCTTCAGGTTGCGATCGCCCACACCAACCGAACCAACATCCAATCATCAATGACAAACAGTAGCAGGAATCTTGCCTGGATCGCATTGATGACACCTTGCAAGGACAGGTGCGTACTTGATTTAACTCAATATTAATGGTTTCGACACACCTTTGGAACTCATTTGTAACGCTGCGAGACGATGGTGTTGTTGGATGGCTGAGGGCT
>JBBAPZ010000042.1:0-10705 GCA_040400605.1 Candidatus Sericytochromatia bacterium | reverse complement strand
CCCCGGTTACTGCCATTGTGACAATGACGCGACACCTGCCGGTCAACGCTGAGCGCGGCACCTCAATCTCGGCTATGAAATCTGCACACGCAATTTGCAACCACCAAAAAAACGCGGATTTACACCCCCGCTAACACCCAGCAGGGCGAGCAGGTCGGGCATTTGAAGGATCTTCAACGGTCGCCTCCTTTTGGTATGAAGTAGCGTGGGGTACCAATGGACCCCACGTTAGTTCAGACGCCCGAAGCGACAAAGAGCCTGAAACCCAGTGTTCATGAGAAAGCATGAAACCGAAAGTTTCGGCGATGGCGAAATGTGAGCTGGCGGGCGGCTTTTGGGGGCAGCACCGGACTTTGTGGTACTTGCCCGCATGGTGGGCGACGGTGACCACACCTGGAGCACAAGTTGGCTTAGGCGCTTCCCTTCCAGGGCTCGCCTGAAAGTCGGCAGAAGAGGTCCCGCCCGATCCACTCGCAGGCGACGCGGGGATCGGCCAATGCAAAGGTGTTGGCATTGGTCGCCAGCAGTGGCCCGATGTCTCCCAAGAACGCGGCATTAACCAGTTTCTCCGCGATGTTCGCCTCGTACTCGGCGCGGGAGACCGGCGTGCCACCGTGGTCCATGTACCGCTCGAAGCATGTGACGATCTGGGCCAGGTCGAGCCCGGGGAATCGATCGGCGGCGATTGCAAGGTCGAAGGCGTCTCGGCCCTTCCGGCGCTGGTAGAGCGCGCGTAGCTTGGTGCCGAGCCGTTCCGGCAGCTCGTAGGTCGGAATCTCACACCGGCCGGCGAACCATGGGCTCATGACCTCGAAGGGGACGTGCTTGAGTCCGAGGACCGTGAAGTGCTCCCGCGTGTTGATCTCGACCTTCACTTTCATCGGCGTGACGGGCGGTGTCTCGGACTCGAAGCGGTAGGTCAGGGTGACGCGCCCTTCGCTTTGCTTGTATTTGGCCGCGCCGAGCCACGGGTCGAGGCGGTTGCGCAGGGCCGTCATGACGTCGCCCAACGGCCCCGGTGCGATCTGCACGAGGTCGATGTCTTCAGAGTAGCGAGCCGGAGGATCGAAGTAGAGCTTGTTGAGGGCCGTCCCGCCCCGGAAGGCGAGGGAACCGGCAATGAGCGAATCACTGAAGATCTCCACGATGGCGCGGGAGAGTACGAGGTCTTGCTCGACTTGGGCGTCGTCGGCCCAGGGGGCCGCCGCGCGCCATGCCGTGATGTACGCGCGCGGGATCACGTCTCGACCTCGATGTCTTCGTTGATGAGGAGGCGCCAGCGGTCGTTGCGCACGGCGCCGTCAGCCGCCAGGTCGGGGCGCAGGCGGATCATGCGGGGCTTACGCTTGCTCAGCCAGGCTGCAATGGGTGCCGCGACGTCGGGCGCATCGGCCAGCTCGAGCAAGTAGCCCAGACGTTGAGCCACACCGGGCTCGGCGTAGCTTGCAAGGGATTCGACCAGTTTCGTGCCGTCGAGCTTTTCGGCCAAGTCGACCAAGACGGTGCCGACGTTTCCGAGATGTCCCGCGCTCTCTGCATACCGGATCAGATCGATTGCCGTGGCTTCGGGCGTCGAGACCCGAATCATCCCGGTGGGGGTCTTCACCTGGATGGTCGACACCACGGCGAGGTGCTTGTTGCGAAAGAAGCGTATGCGGCTGCGGCCAACGGTGGCTGGGCGCAACGTGGCGTCGGACACGACTTGGAACTCCTGGGGTTGGTGATGGGCAGCACCATGGAGGGCCGCGGCGGAGAGAAGGCCGACGTAGTAAGGATGGCCCAGGTGGACCATTAGGTCTTGTATGTACCAGGTTGGAGGCGGCGCGCCCGCGGTCTGGTACTCGATGGGCACGATGACGTAGAAGCCGCGTCGAGGTACGGTCAGGCGGTCTTTCTCCGCGAGCCGGCGCGCGGCAGCCTCTAGGCCTAACGCAGTCGTGCCGAGTGCCGACAGGGCTTCTTGGCGCTCGAAGGTGTACCGACCGGACTTTTGCAGCTGGTCAGTGAAGGCTTGGAGGGTGGAGGAGGAGGATGGAGGGGAGTTCTTGCTCATGTGCGAAATCTGCAATTTGATTTCATAACCTGACGAGAAGTGTCAGCTTTTGCGATCGAATTGCAAAATTCTAGCATGAAAACTTAAAAAAAGCGCGAACTGGCAGGCATAGGGCTTGACACTGCACGGGGGCTTTTTTTGTTGGCCAGAATGGGAAAAAGCTCCTGCGGCCAACCAGCAAGGCGATACCTGCAGGTACGTAGCTTCAACCCCGGGCGCCCCACTTACCAGCTACATCGCGTATGCGAGTACCGCCCCTGCTCATGCATCGGTCTATTTATTTGCCCCAAGCATCGCCCCGATAGCCCTTGATTTGGCCTCTCGCACCGTTTGGTGGCTCAATCGGGCATAGATCGCGGTCGTCGTCTGACTCTGATGATTGAGCGCCTTGCCGATCACGGCGAGGCTGGCACCCGTGTCGACCATCCAAGACCCCAGCGAACGCCGCAAGTCGTGAATACGGAGGTCCTTGATGCCCGCGCGATCGAGGATACGCTTCCAGCCGGCATCCGGCTTGTTGAAGTGTCCAGAGGCACTTCGACTAGCGGGAAATACCCAAGGCGCCTCACTATCTCGTTTGCGACGCTTCAAGATTTCAATCTCTGCCGCCTCCAAGGGCAAGGTCTGGGCAGTGCCGTTCTTCGTCATAGGAATGCGTACGTAGTCGCCCTACCCCGTCGTGAAATCTTGAAAAAAAGTATTCATAGTGTTCTGGTGAGAGGAGAACACTGTGAGACGAACCCGAAACACCTCGCCCCCCTGTTTACACGCAGGCTGAAAAGGTTGCCATTGTTAGTGAAATCGCGCGCCGTTGCAGAAGCGAAGGGCGCTCTGTAGCAGCCATCGCGGGTGATCTGGGCGTCAGCCCGGCAAACTATTACAAGTGGCGCAATGACGGGATCATCCCCCAGCCAACCCAAGTCTCACCAGTTCGACGCCCCTATCCCGCAGCGGATAAACAGCAACTCATGGCTCAAGTCGAAGACTTGTTGGGTGCCGGCAAAAATCTGCGAGTCGCCTGCCAAATGGTGGGAATTTCAGACAAGTCGTTTCGCAAATGGTGTGCAGACGCAGATTCCACAACCGTCTTGCGCCCCGTTGAAATCACCGGCATCACGCCAGTCACAGTCACACCTGCCTCGGCTGGATTGTCACTGATTGCGCCGGGTGGTTTTCGGGTCGAGGGTTTAACCATCGAGACGGCGGCACAGTTGTTGAAGGCGCTGTCATGATTGGCATCAATCGGCAGGCGCGTATCTGGGTGTGCAGCAAACCAGTGAACATGCGCAAAAGTTTTGAAGGGCTGTCAGCTGTGGCACGAAATGGGATGGGGCGTGACCCGCTATGCGGTGACCTCTTCCTGTTTATCGCCGCCAACCGAAAGCAGGCACGGGTACTCTTTTGGGATGGCCAAGGGTTCATGATTATTGCGAAACAGCTTAACCACGGAAAATTTAACGCACCGTGGAAAGGCGACTCAAGCAAGCCCTAGCAACTTACCGGAAACAGCGCTCTTTCCGGTGTTTTTGGCCATGTGGAAGGCCACTCAGGCAGAGGATGTTCTGCACGCAGATGAAACCCCGTGGGCTGTATTAGCCAATGGTCATACCGACAATGAACGTTTTTACACGTGGTGTGTGGTTGGCAGCCAATACACCATTTACCGCGCCATGGACTCCCGCAGCAAAGATGCGGCACTCACGCTTTTGGGTGATTTTTCGGGCACCCTCATTGTCGATGGCTTGAGTAGTTACACAGCCGCAGCCAAGAATGGACCAGGCAATCCTCCCCGTTTCACAATCGCGAACTGCCATGCGCACGCGAGGCGCAAATTCGTTGATTGCGAGAAAAACTGGCCAGCCGAAAGCGGCTACGCGATTGCGCTTTATCACGAGCTTTATGAGATTGAGCGCCTCGGAAAAGAGCCCGGTGCGGATTTGTTGGCCTTGCGTCAAACACAGAGCAAACCGTTGATCAATCAATTGTTTGCGTGGGCGAAAGAGCAGTTGGCACGTCCGGACGTACCCAGTTCATCCGGGCTCGCCAAGGCATTGTCTTATCTGGTGAATATTGAAGCAGGCTTGCGGATTTTCCTTGAGAACCCGGCGGTTAACATCGACAATAACGCCGCGGAACGGGCAATACGAACGCCAGTATTGGGACGAAAAAACTTTTATGGCTCCCGCTCCCGTCGCGGGGCCGAAAACGCCGCCGTGATGTACACGATCATTGAAAACGCAAAACGGGTCGGTGTTTCACCACACGCCTACATCGTGGCGGCTGTTGAATATTCACTCGCCAACAAGGGGGCAATCCTGTTGCTGGAGGAATTCAAAAGACAGCTTGATGCTGTTCGGGAGCCACCCGTCACCGCCTGAGGCTTATCTGGTCCTGATTTGAAGCTTATCCCCCACTGATGCAAATCAGTGGGGGATATCGCAGTGTCTGGCAATACGTACCAGGGCGACTTCGTACTTAAAGCTGGGCGCTGAACACGCGGATGTTCTGAAAAGAATTTTGCTGGACGCTGCTCAAACCAAAGAGGCGGTTCCGTCAGAGCAGGATTTAGATGGCCAGCGTTTTGTAGTAGACTTCGCAATAAGAGGTCCTGAGCGGGATGTCAGCGTAAGAAGCTGCTGGATTGTCCGGACGGGTGAAAATTTTCCCAGACTTACCAGTTGCTACGTGTTGTAGTTGGAGCGTGTTCGATGAAAAGTGACATTCAGCTCCTTGATGCTGTGGCTTTGATTCAGGACCTCCCGGAGCGCGGATTGTCGCGCGGTCAGGTGGGGACGGTTGTGGAGGAACTGGCGCCCGGGGTGTTCGAGGTTGAATTCAGTGATGAGCAAGGCCGGGCTTACGCGATGGCAGCGCTTTCGGCTGAGGATTTAATGGTGCTTCACTACGAGCCGCTTGATCGCGCGTCGTAGAAGTCGTCACACGCCAAGGATTGTTGCGCGTTTGGTGCAGATGCTGTGGAGGAGCAGTGATCGGGATGAACCAACCAGCGGCGCGGACGCCTCATTCGTTACGCCGTCGGCCTTCGGTCGAAGCTGAACGCAGCACATCGCATTCGTCACCCCCGCTAACACGTAGAGCAGGGGCTTTGACAGCAACTGACCTCGTTGACGAACCAGCGGAAAAAAAGGGACACAGTACCAATGGCATTCGGGGCACAAATGAGTGTTCTACTTTTAACATCGTTCCGTTTTAAGCGGAACAGCGTTATTTTTGGAACAAAACTTGTTCAGCGTCGTTCCGTAGAGTATGCTGTTCCATGTCATGCGGAACGCTCAAAAATTTGGAACAGAGTTATTGCAGGATGTGGTGACGCGTCTTGGTGGTTATACGCCGCCAAACTGGGCGATCGCACTGGCGCGTGACCCGAGAGATGTTATCCGCTTGCAGGGGCCGGATGGTTCGGAAGGGCGTTTGGTGGTGCGGGTAGTGGAAAGGCTGGACCCCAGGGATGTGGCAGAAGTTCTTCAGGAGATGAGGGATGAATGGCCAGTGCTGGTTGTAGCGGCGTTTTTGAGCGAGGAGACCCGTCGCCGCTTGCGTCAGGCAGGTGCCAGTTACGCGGATGCAACCGGCAACATGCGAATTGCGCTGGATCGACCTGCTGTATTGATTGAGGCTCAGGGTGCCCAGAAAAACCCCTGGGCCGATATTCAGCCATTGAGCACGCTCAAGGGCCATGCGGCAGGTCGTGTCGTGCGTGCGATGTGCGACTTCAAACCGCCGCTCGGTGTGCGGGAACTGGCCTTGCGCGCGGGGTTGCCGCTTGGCACGACGGCCAGGGTGATAGAGTTTCTTGACCGCGAGGGGTTGGTACAGCGAAGCGCCAAGGGGCGAATAGAGGGAAACGACTGGGCTGGTACGATTCGGCGCTGGGCTTGTGATTATGACTTTCTCAAAGCCAATCGTCACGGACTTTTTCTTGAGCCACGCGGGTTGCCGATTCTGCTTGAGAAACTGAAATCGTGTGATTTGACGTACGCTGTGACGGGTTCGCTGGCTGCGGCGCGTCTGGCGCCCATTGCTGCGCCGCGGTTAGCGATGGTCTATGCCGAGGATGCAGGGAGCCTGGCCGAGCGCTTGAATCTCAAGCGGGTCGAGGCGACTGGAAACGTCATTATCATCGAGGCCAAGGGGGTTGCCCCTTTTGAGCGCACGCAGCAGGTAGACGGCGTGGTTTATGCGGCACCGGGTCAGGTCGCGGTGGATTTGATGAACAGCCCAGGTCGCGGGCCTGCTGAAGCGGAGGCGCTGATTGGATGGATGCAGGAGCATAAAGATGTCTGGCGCGCCTGATCAGGTCTACGTTGAGGCGCGGCGCGCACTGTTAGACGTGCTTTTTGCGCTTGGTGCTCACAGTGACGCCTTTGTCCTCGTTGGTGCCCTGGCGGTTGCGCCTTACACGGCTGACGCAGACCTTGCATTGGACCCACGTATCCTGGCGGATCGTCCACTGCTGGAACAGATGCTGTGCAGTAAGGGGTTCGTATCCGGTGAACGCAGTGGAATGGTCGGGACGTGGCTGGTTGAGGTGGCGGGCGGGCGTTCAGTGCCAGTGGACCTGCTTGTTCCCGAATCGCTCGCCACGAAGGGGCGCCGTTCGGCTAAACTCGGGGAGCATGGTGACCGGTGTGCGCGGTGGGTAAGGGGCTTGGAAGCAGCGGTAATTGATAAGGTACGCTGCCGCATCGCGGCTTTGGACCCTACAGATGAACGCAGTTTGGATATCTGGGTTGCGGGGCCAGCGGCGTTGCTGATCGCCAAGCTTCACAAAATTGCCGAACGGATTGACCAGCCTCGACGGTTGGTTGACAAGGATGCGCTCGATGTCTACCGGTTGTTCCTGGCGATCGCTCCAGAGGAATTTGCCGTTCGGTTTTCTCGATTATGGGATGAAAGCACTGCCGCGACGGTCACTGCCGATGCCATCCAATTGTTGCATCAGCTGTTTGCTTCACCGCTCGCGGCGGGTTGTAATATGGTCGCGCGCGCCCTTACCGGCCTTGAGAATGAGGAATTGGTAAGGGCGAGTTGTGGGGCGTTGGCTCAAGACGTGTTGCAGGCGATCGCAGAGAAGCGCCGGTAGCTATCTGTGGACGCATATGGGGCGCGACTGTTCGCCGCCCTTGCTCGCGCGCCGTAGACGGCATCACGCGCCAGGCAACACGGATGCGCTGCGCATCCCCACCGCCGTGACGCCATCGCACAAACCAAAGCGAATGTCCTCGCCATGTTCGCGCGTGAGGTCCACCAGGTTGCGCACGAAAGCGAGGTCCTGTTCGGCCTCTGGCACATTGTTCACGGGTCACGACGAGCACCCCATTCGTTACCCGTTAAAAAGCGCGGATTTACAACCCTTCTAACACCATCGCCAGGAAGGAGAACACTTCGGAAGGACAGTTCAAAAAGTGGCGCAGAAAGGTGTGCACCATGTTCCCAAAGAAGCGCAAAAGGTGATGAGCCGCCCGACTGAGGGCAGGGGCACCGGTCTTCAGCAGTTGAGCATGGTGGTGCCCAATCCGATCACCCTTTCGCGTTTTGCGCTGCGAGCGATAGGGCTTCGCGCGATTGGCCCAGCTCTTCTCCGGGGCCAGGGGCTTGTCAGTTTCCGGTTTGTACGGGTCCGCCTTCCTTTGGTGTTCAACGGCCTGCTCACCCGTGTCGTACGCCTCGCGTGCGGTCAGATTGGCGTCGGCCTGTGCGATCGCCGACTCGGCCCTGGCAGCATCAGGCGGGTCATCAAACGTGTATGGTTCACGCTCGCTCATCTGTGCCTCAACTGGTGCAGTCGTGATACCAGGTTCTGGACCGTGCCGCCATCGCCTCAGTCTTTCGATGACGCGCGTCATCAGGGGCCTTCGTGTCATCAAACGGGTCTGGCTTGACCACAAACAGGATGGCGTTGCGCTTGCGCCTCCAAAAAGGTACTCGCCCCACCTCTTTGATTCGACCGTAAGTGAGCTAACCACAAATGTCAACACAATTTGAGATGCGCGGTCAGGTGGGGATGGTGGGGGAAGAACCGGCGCCCGGCGTGTTCGAGGTCGAATTCAGTGATGAGCAAGGCCGGGCTTACGCGATGCAAGCGCTTTCTGCCGGGCATGTGATGGTGCTGCATGACGAGCCGCTCGATCGGACGTCGTAGGGTGTTCAGGACAGACAAATAGTGGCTCATACACACATCTGGCGAGCAGGTTGGGGCCAAATCGGATGGTAACAGCAACCGCTTCAACACGCTCAGTCAATCAAGTGGCTGATGCGAAAAAACCGATTGCACGAGGAGATTCCTGCTACATATGCAGCAGCCCCTAAACGGAAGCGGGTATAGTTAACAGTGGGGGGCCCATAAAGCGTAGCGTTTTGACGTGGGGGATGGATGAGTCTCCTGGCGCGTATCACCGTTAATCCAGAGCAACATGGCGGCAGGTGCAAGTGTCTCGCTTAGCAAGCCATACTCTGACGGAAGCCCGGTTTGGCAGGTTTGCAGCAGGTGATTGAGATGTGGCAACGCAACGGTGGTGACGGCCTTGTTGCCATTCGATTCGACCGACTGGCGAATGGCCGCCAGATTGGGCGCGGCTGCCACCTGGGTGTCCGCTTCGCCGTTGAATGGGGTTGGTTGACTTCCGGGCACATGCGCCGTTGACTTCAGGCGAGCGATGAGGCCGGCACTTTGTTGCTTGTGCTTGATTTCAGCGTTCAATTCGCTTCGCACTTGCGGGCTGTACGCCCATGATGCTGGCGCAGCACACTTCTACCAGCAGCCTTTTCGCAACGAAAGTAAAAAGCTTGACAACCCAGCGTCGCGTGGTGGATTGCCACGTGAATAGTCTACTTGGCGACCGGCACGAACAGCTTCGGGTCTAGTGACTGGTCCTTCTTTGCCTGCCACTGAGTCACACCACGCAAACCAGCCACACCCGCCACGATAAACGGACCAACCAACCCGGCTATAAATTGGTAAGCGGACCCCGCTCCTCCTCCCGATGCCCCTCTACTAAATGCTGAAAGACATAGGATAACTCCGGGTAGCAGAGTGAGTTTAAGCCAGCGGTCGGCGGACTGACCAAACGCTTCTGAAACCGTGCCTGGCCGATCAAGCGGAGTTCCCATGATGCCCTGCTTTCCCTTAAACTTCATGACAACGTCTTTCGCGTGAATGCCCAGGCTCTCCGGTGGCGGATTGAGGCCCCGACCCGTCAAAACATACGAATCGTCACCAATTTTGAATTGCACGACATCCTGGCCACTATCCCGCACAGCTTTCGCTGCACGTGCTTCAGACCCACGAGGAATACTGTAGACGCGTGCACTGGGGTTGCTCTTCAGCGTGTCGTCGATGTTCCACTTCACCCAGCGTGTTGCGGGCTGGTTATTCTTCGCATCAATCGTCATTTAAAACTTCCCTTCGCCTTGACTAACACCTTGCGCACACACTCCCTTATCGGGGGATGGGACACAAACATTCTTAAAACCTATTTAAATTTAAAGTCGTGTTCAGAGATGAAGATTTCGATCCTCAGAGATTTCGCCCCGGTTGTGCTTAGCACCCCATGAAACTGCCTGCAGAGGTTGCGCGCCTGACAGCAGTCCCTCCTCCTCTCTCTGAGGACGCGCTACAATATGGCTGCCGGTTTGCCAGACTGAACCCTTGATGTCGCCAAGCAGGAGGCTTTGCATGTTTGCTCCCATCGAGCCATTTACCAGTGGCCATATATCCGTTACTGACGGACACACGATTTACTGGGAGGCCTCCGGGAACCCGCACGGTCAGCCGGCCCTTTACCTGCACGGTGGTCCGGGTGGTGGCATCGGCGCTGGTTATCGCCGTCATTTCGACCCCGACCGGTTTCTGATCGTCTCTTTCGAACAGCGCGGCTGCGGGCGCAGCCGGCCCTTGGCTGCTGAATCGGGAGCGGATCTCGCAAGCAACAACACGCAAGCGTTGACTGCGGACATCGAAGCCCTGCGTGTGCACCTGGGGATTGAATCCTGGCTGCTGCTGGGCGTTTCCTGGGGTTGCACGCTCGCCCTTGCCTACGCGCAGGCGCATCCTGAAAGGGTGGATGGAATCGTCCTCGCAGCGGTCAACACGACCACAAGGTTCGAAATCGACTGGCTCACGGAACACATGCAGGCCATCTTCCCGCGGGAGTGGGCGCAGTTTGAGCATGCCAGTGGGCGTAAGCCCGGGCAGCGCCTGATAGATGCTTACTACGAGCGCATCCTGGACCCCTGTCCGGATGTGCGGGCAGCCGCCGCCGATGCCTGGTGCGACTGGGAAAACGTTCACGTGTCCCTCGATCCTGCGTTTAAGCCCATGCCGCTCTTCGAGGACCCTGAGTCACGCCTGAACTTCGCGACGCTGGTCATCCACTACTGGAAGCACACAGGCTTTATCGCCGACGGGGCGATTCAAACCGGGATGTCGCGGCTGGCTGGCATTCCCGGTGTGCTGATTCACGGCCGCTATGATGTGAGCTCGCCGATGCTAACTGCCTGGAATCTGCATCAGGCGTGGCCCGGAAGCGAGTTTATCGTCATCGCGTCGGAAGGGCACGGCGGCCCCGAGATGTTTGCCGAGGTCGAACAGGCGATCGCACGCATCGCAACCCTTCGCCCCATCAAATCTGT
>JBBAPZ010000041.1:6359-10865 GCA_040400605.1 Candidatus Sericytochromatia bacterium | reverse complement strand
GGCAGCGCACGCCCAGCGCGGGCCTTGAGCGAATCCATGTAGACCTGATACGCATCCATCTTTTGTTTGACGGTACCAGGCTTGTCGCCAAGCTGCGGCGTCAGTTCTGCCGCCTTCTGCCGCGCCTCGCTCTCGTTGACCCCCGCGCCAGTAGCCGCCCGCAGCAAAGCCTCAGACATTGAGCTCGCCGCCTGCACAAACTTTTGCCTGTCTTCACTGCGAAGCGCATTTGCGATGTCTTCGCCAAAGACTGGCGTAACTCCAGCAACGCGCTCAACGACAGTCGGGTATGCGGCGCGTGGGTTCTTGGCAACAATGCTTTCAATATTCCTGCGTGCGTTGTCGGCCTGGAGAAACCATGAAGCCGCTTTGCTCTGGTCTTCTGTCGGTCCACTAGAAGACGCTTTCGGATTGACCGGCCCCCTGTACTCAACAGGTTGCCCGTTTGCATCCCAAGTAAATAGCTTGCCGTTGGGCGATCGCATGATAGGTTCGCCTGCGCCGCCAGAACCAATCTGCTGTGCATTGCCTACGCCAAGCATTCCGCTGCCAGCCAACATCCCTTGCGTCACAGCGTTCATGCGCCGGATTTCAAGCCCAGCCTCTGCCAACCGATTCTCAATTGCCTTCTGCGCCTGACGCGCCGCCGCTCGCTCCTGCTCAGTCTCGGCCGTCAGCGCCATCTGCTCATACGCCTTGGCCTGCTGCAGCAGCATTTGCACGCGCTGATCCTGCGCCGCTCCCTCGTCGCGGATGAATTGGCCGTCAGGCGTCACCATGCCGCGCCCGACCTTCATGGGCTCACGCGCTGCGGCGGCACGCTTAAGGTATTTCGCCTGAATTGGCTCAAACCGCTCGCCAGCAAATTGCGCTGCCAGCGCGTTCAGCATCGCCATATCGCCCTGTCCAGAGCGCTGGCGCATGTAGTTCTGCGCAGCCGTCATGTCAGGCTCTTGGCCCATTGCCTCCGTTGCCTGCCGGTACATATCGGCAGAGCGCTGGCGGTAGCCGCCCACGGCATCTCCAGCCTGGGCATTCTGGGTCAGAGTCGACTGCGCAGCCTCAACTGCTTGCGGAAGTGCTCGAGTTTGCGGCGCTTCCGCAGGAGCCGGCGCGGGCATCATAGGTGCCGCCGGCGCTGCAGCATCAATGTCCGACGCGGCAAAGTCAGGGTTCATCTGCCGCGTCAAGGCGCTCGGCAAGATGCTGTTTAGGTCGCTGTAGTCCTCAACAATGGGAGCGACCTGCTGCATGGCCTGCGGCAACATGCGGCGGCGACGCGCCTGCTCAAGCAAGTACTCTTCGTATCCTTGGATTGCACTTGGAACGGCGGTCGCCATAGCATCACCTTAAGTATTTGAAGGCATTGCGAACTGGCTGTACGGGTCGTAAGTGCCAGTGCCAGTCATGCCGCGCATCATTCTTTGCTGCGCTATCCTGTCGCGCAGTTTCTTGAGCTCATCAGCCTGATTCTGGGTAAATACGTCCATCGCGCCCTTCTGGGCTTTTTGCGCCTGGCCCGCCATATAGCCCTGCCCGAGCTGCGATGCGTACTGCGTGAATGACGGTGGCACATAGTGTTTGCCAACCATCTGCCCTTGCGGAGCCTCCATCGCGTTGCCGCGCAGAGCGTCGATCTGCTTCTGCTTGCGCATCAGTTCGATTTCTTCAGGGCGCATCGCGCCCATCTGCAACAGGTACTCAAACATCATGTCGTCATTCATGGCTTACCTCCCACCCAAACCAAACAACCCGTACGGGTTGCCAAGTGCCGCAGAACCCAGCGAGAACAGACCGCCCAGCGTGTTGGCCCCTGCCGCCTGCTGTGCGTTGTACGCGCCCAGTTGCGCGTCGTATCCCATTTGCGTTGCGCCAAGAATATTAGGCGTCTCGGCCCGTCCAGCCGCAGTAAACGACGGCATCGTAGGCATCTGAACCTGTTGACCAGATAGCAGCGCATTCATCTCGTTCAACGACATGCCACGACGCATCTGCTGCTCGGCAATCGCCTGCTGACGCAGACGATTCTGCTGATCGGCAAACTGCTGATTGAGAGCCTGCTGCTGCCCAAGCGCTTGGTTTTGCGCCTGCATCCGCGCAATGTCGAGCGCCGACGCCTGCCCAAGAGCTTGATTGCGGAACTGCTGAGACGCCAAATCTTGCTGGAACTGCTGCGCCGCTGCGCGGTTGCCAAGATCGGTTTGCCCCATCAACTGCCCGAAAAGCTGCTGCTGCGCCTGATTGCCAAACTGTGCCGCGCCCATGTTCTGCTGGTAGCCCTGCCCCAGCGCTTGATTGGCAAACTGATTGGCTGATAAGTCCTGTTGGAACCGCTGCGCTTGCGCTTGGTTGAATGCCTGATTGGCGCCCAGGGCCTGATTAAACGCTTGCTGTGTGGCTTGGTTGCGGAACTGATTGGCGGCAAGTCCTTGATTAAACGCCTGCTGGCCGGCTTGGTTGAAGAACTGCCCACCAGTGACGTCCTCCTGAAACGCTTGCTGCCGCGTTCCCATGCCCATGTTGAACAAGCGCTGTGCCTCTTGGCCTGCGGTATCGAGTGCGTTATAGCGCTCTTGGGACTGGCGTTGCTGCAACTCATCCAGTGCCCGCCTGTAACCCTCAGAACCAACAGTAAAACCCTGATTGGCTAGTTGCGTCTCAAGCTGATTTTGCTGGCGCTCATGCACTGGCACCATGCGCTCCATAAGAGAACGCGCCACGGTGTCCCGATAGCTGCTGTCAAACTGAGGCAGCGCCGGGTTGTCTTGCGTCATCAGACCACGCTGCACGGATTCCGATTGCGCGGTGCGTGACAGCGCACCAGTCATCGGGTCAAACCCTGTAGCCAATGGCGTCGAGGTCGTGCTAGTGCGCAACCCGCCGAGCATCGGATCAACACGCATCTGCGGGGCGCCCATTGAAAACCCGCCAGAGACGTTGCCGGTGCGTGCGTTGACGTCAGTCTGCAGGCCAGGCGTGTAGTCAGACAGGCCCGTGCCTAACTGCGTCTGCTGGTTCATTTGCGCCATCTGCGGCAAGTTCTGCCAGTCAAACGGCCGCGCATACTCTTGGCCGACGCGCTCCATAAAACCGCCAGCCAACTGGCTGCGGCCCAACTGCGTGCCGATCTGCGCATCAAGCGCCGCCTGCAGATCAGGCGCAAGCGTTGTGTTCTGCGTCCACTGCGTCACCGGTTGCCCGGTGGCAGGGTCAGTGACCGCCTGCGTGCCCCAAGTCTGCGAACCAAACGGCGTGTTAATCACAGGCCGATTCGCAAAGTTCTGCGTCGTCGTCGCCTCACGCGACGCTGCAGCCTGCTCTTGCGCTGCGCCGACGTAATCAGGCGCTGCTGGAGCCCGTCCTTTACCGCCCATGATTCACCCCTTTAAGCCAACGGCACTCGTCGGCTCGCATCTCAAACATGACTGCGTCAATTGTCTCAGCAACTCGCTTAAACCCAAGTTTCTCGTTCATCGCCAACGCCTCATTCAAGTGCTTGGGCGTCAAACCGTAAACGGCCGTTTTCCCGCAGGTAATAAACGGGTACTCGAACGCGGCTCGCCAAAGCTGCCGCGTGAGTGAATGCGCGTGATCGAACGCAACGTGCATCCAGCACGATTGCTCCGTCCATGCGTTGAATCCAACCGCGCACGCAATGGTCCCATCCTCGCGCATGGAGGCGATGCACCGCAGATCGCTTGACCAAGGCAGACGCGTTTGCCGGTTCATCCATTCCCAGATGACGGGCGGTTGTCCTGGTTGGTCGGTGACAAGTTTCATGCAACATCACTCACCAACCCCAGCCACCGCTGTCGCCCCAGCCGCCGCTATCAAAACCACTTGAGCCAACACCGTCCGCAGCCGCATAGCCGCCTGTATCCATTCCACCAAACATGCTCGCGTCAGCCGCAGCAATGCTATCTGGCGTGGACATGCTGTAGACGTTGCCATTAAGGTCGGAAACAGAGTACATACCCGGCAAGTTGCTTTGCTGCATCGAGGCCAACGCGTTGGCTGCATTGCCCATTGCATCGGCCTGCTGGCCTGCAATGTAGTTACCTGCAATGCCCGCAAGCAAACTCCCAGGCGCGATACCCTTGCCAGCCTCGCCATACGCCATCAAGGAAAAACCAAAATCCGCAAGGTCTGTGTTGACGCCTTGCCCGACTCCATAGCCTCCATACCCTCCATCGCTTTGGCCGTCGCCGTCTCTACCGCCCTCGCCAACATTTGGCAGCATCTGAAGAAATTCTTGCAACTGAATTTGTTGCCTTTGAGGCCGAGGCTGGATGACGGCTGGCGCCATCGTCAACTTGCCTGGGTTAAAGATGCCGCCGCGTGCTGGCGTTGGCCGCAGAGCCGCAGGAGGATCCGCATTCACTACCGGATTCGGCAAAAACGACACCGCCGACATGGGCATCGTTTCCTGCGGCCGGCTACGCAGTGCCTCAATTAAACTGCTGCGATACGTTGCCATTACATGACTCCACCCTGCTCGACCAGCAT
>JBBAPZ010000041.1:0-6259 GCA_040400605.1 Candidatus Sericytochromatia bacterium | reverse complement strand
CCGCCAAGCACCGCAGCGCAGTCCATCGACATGTTGCTGAACGTACACCATGACCCGGTGTTGATGTTCATGCCGAACTGTTGGTAGACGCCCGTAGGCTGCTGAGGTGGCCGGATGACAAGTACGTCATCAGACGGCGCAACAAAAACGTCCCAACTGATGGTGTTTTTTAGTTGCGTAACCAAAGGATTGATGACCGACTGAATCTTCTGCACCGGGCCTGGGTCAGCGTCTACAAACTGCCCATTGACCAACTTGGACACCTGAATCAGCCCGAGCTCGGACAGCACCATGACGTCGCCGCCGAACGAACTGAAATATTTGCCGTACTTCGGCACCGGGCCGATGTACCAGACGCCGCGCAGCGCAAACGTATTGGCGCTGCTTGGGTCTGTTCCTTGCCAGACGCCGACGTCGCCCTCGGTGCCAACAACGACCAGATGATCGTCAATGCCGACGCCAGCGTCCAGCGTCCAGTTAAACCCAGCAGACAGATAGCCGCCGTTACGCAGCAGCGAGCCCATGTGGAACCCAGACGATGCGTGCGTGACTGTGTTGACGGCTTGCAAATACCAAAGATGTGCGTCACCGACTGCGGTAAAGAACACTCGTTGCTTCCAGACGAACACCGTGCGCAACGTTGTCGTCGGCAAACCTGAAGGCATGCGCAGCACCCAACCGCTGGTCGTGCTGTAGGTGTAATACCCAGCCCCAGGCGAGACAGCCAGCAGGAACGTATCCGCAGGCGTCGTGAACTGCGTGAACCACCAGACGTTGTCGGTGCTGCCGGTGCCCGTCACGGCCACCGTTGGCGTGCTCGTCGTGACGTCGTAAATGTTGCCGTTAGCGCAGGCGAACAGCTTGTTATCGTTGGAGTTAGGCGCCGTGTACGACATCAACGTCTTGACTTCATAGCCAAGATCGTCAACGTGAATCTGGTATCCCTGACGCATCTGCACGCCGTTCTGGCGCGGAATCATGTTGTCCAACACGACCGCATCAGTCGGCGCCATCTCCGAAATCGGATCGCGCAGGTTCAGCCCGCCCACAGGCGCTGGTATGTTGGCAAGGCTAGCCGTCTTGGACGCAGCCGCCCGCATCGGCGTCTTAAAGGGTGCCAACTTACGCAACGGCATGATTACAGACCTATGCCGGTGTCAGGTGTGTTAGCAATCGGGTTGATGTACGGGAACTTGTAATCGCGCACCATTGTCAGCACAGGTGCGCCTTTTTCATTGCCCTTGCGGTTTTCGTATGCGATTTGGAAATCACGCATTGCCGCAGCGCTATCAAATCCCTTCATCTCAAGCCACTTTACACGCGCCAAAAGCGTCATCATGTAAGAGTCGAGCAGGATAATGTCGCCGTTTTTGACAGCGCGATTCTTGTACGTCGTCGAGACGTCTTGATCCTGCACCCACGCAACAGACTGATACAAAAATGTCAGTGTCTGAGCGTCAGTCGGCGGCGAAAGGATATACAGCCGCGTGCCTTGGACGCGCCAGTAGAACGACAACGTTGGCAACGTTGTGCGAACCAACAGCGTTTGCCACATCTGAACAGATATGGGTCCAATCGCTGGCCATTGATTGGTTGAGTTCCATTGCGTCTGATCGCAGAACTCATAGAAGTCGTCAGGCAACGCAAACGACTTCTCTTGCTGCCCAGGCGAGTCAGCAACGATGCTAATGCTGTGCGACTTGGTAAGTTCCTGCCAGTCGTTCATCGACAGCAGATCGGTGCCGGCCATGTTGACCGCCTGCACCATCTGCCCCACCGCGGGATCGGTGTCGCCAGCGGGGTCGACTGGCACCGGATAGCCCACCATCTGGGCCATGTTCTGGACGATTGCCGACAGTGTATTGTCGGTGATCGCTTGGTAAGCCATCCGGTTCCCCTAGTTCACGCCTCTTGCGTCTCAGCAGGCGGCGTCACCTTGCGCTGCTTGGTGTTCGCCATCAGCGCAGCCATCTGAGCCTTCAGCGTCTCAATTTCCTCGTCACGCTTCGCAAGCTCGGCGTTCATCTTCTCAATCGGAGCGTTGCCGGCCGCGACCTGCAGGAACGCCTTGGCACGCGCCTTGTCGGTCTGGAACGACATGAACTTCTGGCCGAGGTTGTCGTTGGCCTCTGCCAACTGCTCGACGGTGACGACCTTGAAGAACTTGTATTCCTCGACCTTTGACGGCGTCATGCCAGGCAACGCCGACAGCGGCGTGCCGGTAATCGCTTCGCTCTGACCAGACTTCCACTTCTCGTACCTTGCCCGAAACCGCGCCAAGTTCATCTCATGCATCGGCTCGACGACGACCGTCGTTTTGTCCCCCGGCACATGAATGCGAACAAAGTCGCGCTCTTCATACACAGCACGGCCAGCCTCGCGGCTCTTGCCAGGGTGCATGACGGGCTCACGCAGAAACTCAACGTACAAACGATCATCAGCTGCAAACCGGCTTTCATCAGGCCGGTTAATCATCGTCGGTTCATCAAACACGGTCGGAGTGGTGGGTTGCATATGTTTTCTCTTTTAGGTCAATGAAAAAGCGGGGGCCGAGGCCCCCACCCGATTACAGCGTGCGGCCAACCGTCGGATACGAAAAGACCGCATCCGCGTTGGTGGCTGCCGTGCCGCCAGTTGCCGTGCCAAGCACCAGGCCATTGATGACCTCAGCGCCAGCGGTGGCGTCGTCGTCCACAGCACCAGCGGTGGCGGTGCTGTTCAGCTGGGTGCCCTTAGCGGCAGAGGCCAGCGTGCGCAGCGAGCCCTTGCCGTAAATCTGGAACCAGCCGTATTCGTTGTCGGCCAGAGCAGCCTGAGCAGCCCCGCAACGGGTGCCAGGACCAGACGCGCCAGGGGCGGTCGTGGTCGTGGTCGCCATCGCAAAGTCAAACCCAGTCTCTTCGACGCACAGATATCCAGCGCCAGTGACGGCGCCGTCAGCGCGGCCGTAAACGAACTCTTGATAGCCATTGGTCGGGTCGTCGTACCCGCCAACAGTGCCCAGACGGAACGCTGCCGTTGCCGTCGCTGCAGTGACCTGATCTTTGCTCAGGCCGATCGTGGCTTGTGCCATTTCAAAACTCCTTCAGAAATCTGAACAAAAAACCCCGAGGGCAGGGTCAACCGCCTCGGGGAAGGGTTGACCCACCACAGGCCCACCAAAATTACGCCTGGAGACGGCCCTGGAACTGAGCGCCAGAGCAGGTCAGGTTGCCGGCCCACGCCAGAATCTGAACTTCAGCATCCTGGTTGATGGCATACCTGCGATTGGGCGACAGCGGGACCATGTTGCGATCCTTGTGGGGGCGCCACTTGATGTACTTGGTGTTCAGGAAGAAGCCAGTGCTCGACGGGCAATAGCCGCCGATACCGCCGTCCAGAACCACATCCGCATCCATGAATTTGATGGACGGGAAACCAAGGTTGGCGGTGTCAGCGCTGGTGAAGCGCTGGATGGCCTGCAGAGAAGCCATGTAATAGCCCCAGAAGATGGTGTCCAACACGATCAGGTCAGGTCGGTCATTGCCACGGGTGCAGGAAGCCCACAGCGTGTTCATGGCCGTCTGGATGGTCGTCGGGCCAGGGGTAACGGCCGGCGACTGATCGCTAAAGTCGTACTTCTGGTTACGCCAGAAAGTCCAAGTGCCGCGGTCAATGCCACCGTAGGTTCCGCTGGTGGTCGTCGAGGCAACAGCAGCGTCCAGACCCGTGATTTCCTTGCCACCGGAGCCGGTGCCGTTGGAATACACAGACTGGGCCAGCTTGTTCGCCATCGTAGACTCAGCGACATTCAGGCGAGCTTCCATCAGGTCGATGAAGGCTTCCTTGCCGCTGTTCTGAAGCATTTCCAAGCCGCTCATAACGACCGGAACTGCCAGCTGCTTGATGTTGAACTCAGCCGCGCTGATGACGTCCTGCGCCGCAACCGGCAGCAGGTCGTAACCGCTATAGAAACCGGCGTTCGCGTTTTCAGCGAAGCTCAGTTCCTCAAGGATGACGTTACCGCCACTGATGGTGCGGA
The DNA here is from genome assembly GCA_040400605.1 of Candidatus Sericytochromatia bacterium. GTDB lineage: Bacteria > Cyanobacteriota > Sericytochromatia > S15B-MN24 > JAQBPE01 > JBBAPZ01. Next base: position 2,238 of record JBBAPZ010000041.1, on the reverse strand, counting down.
CATTGCCACGCTGGTTCAGACGCGCCAGAAGCGCGTTGTTCTTCGTGACGTTGTCAGCAATCTGACGCGACCGATTCTGAATCGTGGTCGCAATGATGTCGGTGACCGACGTATTTGCAAAAGCCATTTTGGGCTCCACAGAAAAATGAACAAACCGCTTGCGCGGCGCCAAGTTTGTGTGGCCTGGAGCGAACCTGAGTTCAGTCCGTCAGGCGCGGGTGGGTCTGGAAGACTCCCGCGAGCGCGGTGGCTGCCGGTGCTTGTAGGCACACTGCCAGTGTGGCGCGAACACCACACCGCAGTGCGATTAGAACATCACCGCCCGGTCATTGCAATAGCCGCCTCAATGGCGCCGCGAATGTCGTTGGATTCTTGCCGCGGAGCCATACCAGGCCCAGAGCTCGGCACGCTGACAGCCGCAGCTCGAGCCCGTTGCGCAACAGCAGACTGATTCTGAGCCTGCTGCGTTCTTGTGCGCTGCATTAACGCAGTCCGCACATTGGCATTCAACATGCACGCTTGCTTGTAGGCGTCAACCAGCGTCAATTCCTGACCGCGCCGGCTGGCGACCTCAAGCAGATCGGCCATCTCTTCGCGGACGTCGTTGCCAAACTCAGTCTTTGACAGAAACTGTTCGACCTCAGAAGCAGCCTTCTGCGCCACCTGAGCCTGTTGCTGCGCCTGAGCCTGTTGGAATTGCTGCATGAACTGCTGCACAGGCGCCAACTGCTGCTGAATGACCTGTTGCAGTTGATGCTGCTGCGGGTCTTGCCGCGGCGTGTTGCCGGCCAAAGCGCTGTCGAGCTGTTCAATAAACTGCGAACCAAATCGTCCGGTTCCGAACTGATTGACCATTTGCGCCATCAGCCCAGCCAGCTCAGGCCCAGTAGCCGTGCGCAGCCGCACAGCCGTCCCCATCAGGTTGTCGATGACCTGCATGGGCGTCGCGCCCTCGGCCTTGATGTAGGCTTCGTAGGGCTGAAATGCGCGGTTGATCTGCTCGGCGTACTGCCTGGCTGCGGCAGTTTCTTGCAGCGTGCGCTGCACCTCGACTTCGCGCCTAGCAACCTCGGCCCTGACCTGCTCAGGCAACTTCGCCCAATGCTGCCTGATTTCCGGACGCCATGACGCAGGCGCTTTGTCAGTCTTTGGCCCAGACTTTGGGCCAGGCGTGATTTCAGACTTCTCTGTTTTTTGAGCCGCCGCCTGCTCATCCGGCTTGTCTTGCTGCTCTGCCAGTGTGTTTAAATCGACGCCTGATGGCGCCGCATCAGCCTCAGATGCAGGCTCTACTGCCGGCTCAATTCCCGGCTCAGGCGATGACGCAGCGACTTCAGGCGCAGAAGCGGGCTCATCAGACTGCCCCATTGCAGCCTCAAGCGATTCACGGATGGATGTGGTGGGTTCAGTCATGTTTTATCGTCTGTTTTGAACTTGATACATGGCCCGCTCGACGTCTGACCGCCGAATCGAACCCCCTTGCGTGTAATAACGCTCACGCTCTTTGTGGGCGTTGGCCCATGTCTGGCTGAAGTCATCAACCGTCGTCAAGTTGTTCGCCCGCATGTACTCGCGGTGCTTCTTGCGCGTGCTGATGTCTGTGCCGTCCGTGGCCTGCACGCCGTCATAGTGCCGGTCGTTCCACAGAACGCCGCGGTTCTTGGCGCTCTCCCGCTGCGGGGCAACGTAGTTTGGTGTGACCTCGATCATCTCGAGGGTGGTGGGGTCTTGGATGTAGCGTCTGCGCGTCATTTGTAAGTTGGCTTCTTCGCCGTCTTGGCCGCGTCTTTGAAATCCTTGGCAGTCGGAGCGCCAGGCGCTCCTGGCTTGCGCATCTTTTCGCCGCTGCCGGCTTCGATGCGCTCACGCTTGCGCAGGATGTTTGCGTACAAACCGCTTTTGTTCATTGCGTCACCTTTTGCGCAGCACCTGCGCGTGCATCGCCTGCTTCAGCATCTTGCCGCCCTTGTCGGCCTGGTTGTATTCCTTGGCGACAGACGTCGGCACGCCGACCTTCTTGGCGAACTTAGGATCGTGCGCGGCCGCGGCCATAAGCCTCGCCTGCTCGTGGCTCTTGCTCGGCATCGTCTTCCTCGCTTTCCTCTTCGTATTCCATCTCAAGCTCGCCGTTGGCGGGCTCTTTGTAGTCGTTGGGAATGTCGCGTAGCTGCCGCAGAATCTCCGCGTACAGCATCATCTTCGCCATCGGCATATCAGCCTCCTTGTTGATTACGCCCA
>JBBAPZ010000040.1:0-11102 GCA_040400605.1 Candidatus Sericytochromatia bacterium | reverse complement strand
TGCGTACCCGACGCAAAACGCAGAGATATCATATGCGTATAAGGGAAAATGGTGGCAGGGCTTGAATAGAACCTTCTATCTATTTTATTGTTTTATAACATTATTTTGATAATCAAAAAATTCTACCCCACAATTTACCCCACACTTTTTTGGCGTGTCTCATGTCCGGCCGTAGTTTGCGGCATCAAAGAATACTGTGATTTGCCGCGTAAACGGCTTGCGGCTGTCGTCAAATTTGGCCGCCTACACCCATGAATTTCGTAACAAAATCCGACATGCGAAGGAATACCGAGCTTTTCTTTGTAAGGTAAGCTGGGTTTAATGGACTCATCTTCGGAAGCACGTCATTCAGTTCATTCCCATTGTCAGTCGCGAACTCACGCTTGATCGAATTTGTGATATAGCGCTTGGCTGCTGCTGGATTAAGATTTTCCTGTGCGACCAGTTCCTCAAACTCGCGCCGTTGCTCTTCCTGTGCAAATGCAAAGAAAGCTTCAATCATACCGGCTTTGCCGTCAATATCATCAAGGTTAGTCCGATTAATAAAGTCGACGATGAGGCTTTCTTTTGCCCGATTGCTAACGCTCGCTCGGATGACACGCCGGGCCTCCTCAATCAGATCACTCTTATCTTTCGTGTTACGATTCTTTGCGAATATGAGTTCGAGAATATAGTCAAGATTAATCTCCTGAGACTTCAAGAGGTCGACTTCGAAAACCACATCGTCCCAGTCGAGCGTCGACGCATCGCTTTCACCAGCAGCCTTCTCTCGGCGCAACCAATCGCGAATGTCGTTGTAAGTCGACTTGTAGTCTTGGATTTTGCGCTCGGCTGGGAGCGATACCGAAGCCAGCTCTTCAACTTGATCATCCTCTAGGTGATGTTGAGCTTTGAAAGCCTCAACCTCCTCTCGGACGCCTTGATTCAAGCCCTGTAGCGCTTTTAGCGCGACATACTCATCAAAGTTCTGAAGTACGTTCTCTGCCTTGAGAAACTCGCCGAAAAGCTTTGCAAAATCCTTCTTATCGGCTTCCTTCACGATCTCGCTCGGATCAGGGAAGCGCTGCTCAAGCTCGGCTAAAATTGTTTTGAAGCCCCGGCTGGCCGCCCCGGATGTAATGTCAGAGAAGCCTTCCATATATTCCCTGAAGCTCTTCTCTAGCACTACATTCTTGGTGTTGCTCTCACCAAACAATGTGACCGCATCAATGGTCGCCTGCTCAAGATCGCGAAACGCTACAATATTGCCAAAGGTCTTAGTTGCATCGAAAATGCGATTGGTGCGCGAATAGGCCTGAATCAGCCCATGATAGCGCAAATTCTTGTCAACGAAGAGCGTGTTGAGCGAAGGCGCATCAAAACCGGTCAGAAACATGCCAACAACTATTAGCAGGTCAACTTCCTGCGATTTTACGCGATTAGCGAGATCGCGATAATAGTTCTGGAAGCCATTTCCGTCCGTGCTGAAGCTTGTTCCGAACATCGCGTTGTAGTCGCGGATGACAGCGTTCAGGAACTCCTTCCCAGTGCTATCCATTGCCGAAACATCGAAGCTTTCATCGCGAATGTCGCCAATAGCCTCCTGCTCTTCGTTTGCCGCAAATGAGAATATGGTCGCGATTTTTATCGGCTTTTCGCTGCCATCCTGGAGCTTCCTCAATTTCTCGTAATAGAGCTTTGCGGCATCGACACTACTGACCGCAAACATCGCGTTGAAACCCCGCCCTCCGGGATTCATCCGGTGCGTCTTCTGGCGAAAATTGGTCAGAATATACTGCGAAACCTCCTTGATCCGCTCAGGGTGCAGCAAGGCCTTCCTGTTCTCAGCAGCGCTGAGCTTGGCGTCATCCTGCTCCATTTCAATGGCTCTGAACTTCGGCCTCACGTCGTTGTAATCGACTTTGAACTTCAGCACCTTCTCATCGCGGATGGCGTCGGTGATGACATAGGAATGCAGCTCCGTGCCAAACACGCTCGCGGTCGTCTCTGATCCTGAGGCGTTCTGAGGAAAGATAGGCGTGCCGGTAAAGCCAAACTGATAGAACCGCTTGAATTTCCGTTTGAGGTTTGCCTGCGCCTCACCAAACTGGCTGCGGTGGCATTCGTCAAAAATGAAGACCACCTGCTGGCCATAGACGGGCAGGTCGCCTTCGCTTTTCATCAGGTTGTTCAGCTTCTGGATCGTGGTCACGACAATCTTGTTATCGTTCTTTGCCAGATTGCGCTTTAGCGCAGCCGTATTTTCAGAGCCATTGACGCTATCGGGCGAGAAGCGCTGATATTCCTTCATCGTCTGATAATCGAGGTCCTTGCGGTCGACCACGAAGAACACCTTGTCGATGAAGTCCAACTCGGTTGCCAGCCGCGCTGCCTTGAAGCTGGTCAGCGTCTTGCCTGATCCTGTCGTGTGCCAAATGAAGCCGCCGCTTTCCGGCTTGCTCCACGTCTTCGCGTTGTAGGAGCTTTTGATCTTCCAAAGGATGCGCTCGGTTGCGGCAATCTGATAGGGGCGCATCACCAGCAGCGTATCGCTCACGTCAAAGACCGAATAATGCAGCAGCACGTTCAATAGCGTGCGCTTCTCAAGGAACGTGGCGGTGAAGTCCTTCAGGTCCTTGATCAGCCCGTTGTCCGCTTTCGCCCAGTTCATGGTGAAGTCGAAGCTGTTTTTGTTGCGCTTGGTCGTATTGGCAAAATAGCGCGTATCGGTGCCATTCGATATCACAAAGAGCTGGAGAAATTTGTAAAGCGAATTGTCGCTGTTGAAGCTCTCTTTGCTGTAGCGGTGTATCTGGTTGAACGCCTCGCGAATGGCGACACCACGCTTTTTAACCTCAATCTGCACCAATGGCAGGCCGTTGACGAGGATCGTCACATCATAGCGATTGGCGTGTAGTCCGACCTGCTCAAACTGCTTTATCACTTGCAGCCTGTTGCGGGCGATATTGGCCTTGTCGAAAAGGGTGATGTTCTGGATGCGGCCATCATCGAAGACGAAATCGTGGATGTAGTCATCGTGGACCTTGCGGGTCTTGTCGATGATACCGTCGCTTGGATTGTCCAGATAGGTGCTGACAAAGCGCTGCCATTCCTCATCGGAAAAGTGGACGCTGTTGAGGTCTTCCAGCCGCACGCGCACATTGGCCAGCATGGTTTCGGGTGAAGTTAGCGCGGGGAGAAACTCATAGCCCTGATTGCTCAGGTCCTTGATAAGTTCGCGCTCAAGCTCGGCCTCGCTTTGGTAGTGATCAGCAGCGGCCCAATCGCTGGTGTATTTGTCGAGAACGATGAAGTTCTTCGACTCCGCAATGGGCTTTGTCTGCTCAACCATTTTGCGCTTCCTGCGGCACAAAGCCGTAATTATTGATCAGGTTATCGTAGAGCAGCCTGACCGTCTGCTTTTCCGGCCCTGTCGGCTCCCGAAACTGTTCGCCTGAAAGGTTAGAATGGCTGGAGAACTGCATCACCCTGTTCAAATAGCCCTGCCTTGCACCGGGCGCATCCGCATCAGGCACCGTATTGAGCAAATCGCCCCAATTCTGATACCCAAGGAAAGCCGCAGTCTTCTCGTAGAGGTTGCGCAGAAACATGAAATGGATGCGCTCGATTTTGTTTTGCGCAATCGCTTCAGCCAGCAATCGGCGCAGATAAAGGTGGTAGGAAAAGCTCCTGTTTGCATCGCCCTGCTTGGCATCAAGCTTGAAGGTGCCATCTTCCAGTTTTTCCAGCATGTAGCAGGTCTTGCTGTTCAGCTCGTTGAACAGGACGTTGTAAAAAAGCGGGCTGTGCGTGGTGATCACGAACTTCAGCCCGTTCGCCGCATCGCTTCCTTTGATCAATCCTGCCACATCCACGGCCAGCTGGATGAGGTGGTTTTCATCCAGCGAACTGACCGGGTCATCTATGAACACATATTCGAGATCGTTGAACTGCTGCGTTTCGCGGTCCTCAACTTCGGCCATGTTCCGCACGCTGATCACCTGATCCAGCAGGCAATAGAAAACGCTCCAGATGAAGTTGCTTTCTTCACCCTTTGAAATCTTGAGATTTTCGATGCCCTGATCATCGCCGCGTTCGAGCGAGAACGTCACTTCCAGAAAATCGCTGCTGAAGCGGGGTGTCAGGTTCGGCTGGGTATAACGCTGGAATGTCGTGATGACATTTGCATCAAGGCCAAGGTCTTCAAAGGCCGTTTTTGTATAGGCGTTCGGGTGGATTTTCAGCTTGCGCTCGGTGTCACTCTCAAGGTCGTTGTCCCAAAAGAAAAGGTCTTCGGTAAACGCATTGTAGTAGAGGATTTTGGGCAGGTGGTCCTCCGGGCGCTCTTCGGCCTTGGGATCGACCAATTCCTTTAACGAGCTTGAAAGGCGAGTTTTGCCGTTGCCGTTGAAGGCATAGATCAGTTGGACCTTGGGAACCGGTTTGGTCTCATCGACCTCTTTGGGCGCGATTTGCTTCGTTTCTTTGGTCACGACCTTTCGCGTGACCTGCGGCGAGCTAAGCTGCCGTGCAATCTGATCAAGGGTCTGGCTCATGCTTCAGCCGCCTCGGCTGGTTTGGGGAAGCTCAGGAGCAGGTTGCGATAGTGGTTGTATTGTTTCTTGCGCGCTGTAAGCTCGGCGTTCAGCCCGGAATTCAGCTCGGTGAAAATATCCAATATTCGGACAATCTCCCCTTGTATCGCCAGCGACTTCTCTGGATCGTCCGGGCATGGAACGGGGACAGAAATTTCAACCAGCCGCCCCTTTGTAAGCTTCGCTCGACCTCCGCCTGAGAGGTAAGGCTGAAAGTTGGCAATGCACAAATAATGAAACAGGTATCTGGTGTTAACTTTCTCATTGCCGCGAACCACATGGACGTGATTGTTCGCCCAGAAACGACCAGTCACATACTGGATTGAGTAATTTTCCAAGCTCGCGGAACCGTCTTCAGCAATCAGCACGAACTCGCCTTCATGCGTATGGCCCTGAACATAGTCTTGGATGTTGTTAGCGCCGTAGTAAGGCGTATCGCCAGCAACACGTAGAGAGGACTTGACCGGCCTTCGCCCACTGTTTGCTATTTCAAAGTAGTCTTCGTCGCCAATCGGCAACCACTCCACCCCAGCCCCATCCAGCAGCTTTTCCAGAAAGCCCAGATCGCTCACGCCTCGATCTCCGCGACAATCGCATCAATCTCGCTGCGCAGCCGGTCAATCTTGGCAACAGTGGTTTTCAATTCCGCATTTAACTCGGCAATGCTCACCTGATTGCGGGTGTCCTTCGGTTCGACATAGGCGCTGACCGAAAGGTTGTAATCCGCATCAATGACGCGTTGCTGGTCCACCGTCTCGGCCACATGCGGCACGTTCTCCTTGCTGGCGAACATCCGAATGATCTCGGCAACGTGATCATCGCTCATCTCGTTGGTGTTGGTCTTCTTGGCGAAAAAATCCTCACCGCTGGCATCAATGAACTGCACCTTGGTATCAGTCTTGTTCTTGGCCAGCACCAGTATGTTGACCGCAATCGTAGTGCCGAAAAACAGATTAGGCGCGAGCGAAATCACCGTTTCCACGACATTGCTGTCGACCAGATATTTTCGGATTTTCTGCTCTGCCCCGGTACGATAGAAAATGCCCGGAAAGCATACAATCGCCGCGCGCCCCTTGGCCGAAAGATAATGCAGCGCGTGCAGAACAAAGGCAAAGTCTGCCTTGGACTTCGGCGCAAGCACGCCAGCGGGCGCAAAGCGGTCATCATTGATTAGTGTGGGGTCTTCATCTCCCTTCCATCGGACCGAATAGGGCGGGTTTGAGACGATGGCATCGAAGGGCCGTTCATCAAGAAAGTGCGGATGTTCCAGCGTGTTGCCGTTCTGGATGTTGAACTTGTCGTAGTTCACATTGTGCAAGAACATGTTCATGCGCGCGAGGTTGTAGGTGGTGTAGTTGATTTCCTGCCCAAAGAAGCCCTCTTCGATGAAATGATCGCCGCAATGCTTCTTGGCCTGCAAAAGCAGCGACCCTGACCCGGCGGCTGGATCGTAAATCTTGTTGACGCTGCTTTGCCCGTGAACCGCCAGTTGCGCGATAAGCTTGGACACATGTTGCGGCGTGAAGAACTCGCCGCCCGATTTGCCTGCATTGGCCGCATAGTTAGAGATCAAGAACTCATAGGCATCGCCGAAGAGATCGTTTTCGTTTTCCTCAAACTTCAGAGGGAGTTCGGCAACGCCCTTCAGGACCGCTGCCAGCCGGGCGTTCTTGTCCTTCACCGTATTGCCCAGCCGGTTGCTGGTGGTGTCAAAGTCGGAGAATAAGCCTTTGATGTCTTCTTCCGAAGGGTAGCCATTCGCCGAAGCTTCAATCGCCTTAAAGGCCGCAGCGAGATCGGTGTTCAGGCTTTCGTTGGTGTTGGCCTTTGCCGCGACATTGGCAAAAAGCTGGCTCGGGTATATGAAATAGCCCTTGGTCTTGACCGCATCAACCTTAACCGCGTCGGGAATGGCGCTGTCCGGCATCTTGGCGTAATTGACGCTATCGTCACTTGCTTCGATGAAACTTGTGAAGTTTTCGCTAATGAACCGGTAGAACAATGCTCCCAGCACGAACTGCTTGAAATCCCAACCATCAACCGCGCCTCTGACCTCGTTGGCAATCGCCCAGATTTGGCGGCGTAATTTATCGCGTTGTTGTTGGCCTGTCATTCTGGTTCCTTTTTCCTACTCCATCTATGAAATTACAATCGAACGTCCGCAAGCATTAGCTTGTTGAGAGAATGAAAATAACGCCAACTTAATCAGCTTAATATCTGCCTGACTGATAATTGCGGATTGTTTCGGCCAGCATTTCGGTAAGCCGTTCATCCGTATCGCCTACCCGCGACCTATCCATCGCCCGAATTAACGCGGCCTGCCGATGCGGCGCAACCCTTCCGTAGCTGGTGAATGTAGTCAGCACCTGCTCATGGCCCAAGTTTTGCGACCATGCCTTGAATGTTTCGGCTGAGGTGCATGTTCGCTCGCCCAACTGGACCAACGTGTTCCGGAAACTGTGCGGGTTGAAATAGGGCAACCCAGCCGTCTCGAATGCTGCTTTGAATATTTCGCGAATAGGCCCAGCACTTTTCCAGTTTTCACGTCGTAGGCCGCTTGGTGAGAAGCCTCCACTTCCGTCAATGGCGATCAGCGTTGCTGGAAACATCGGATCATCATCGCCCCAAAGCAGCTTATCGCGCAGGTGCTGGCAATAACTGTTGAATATCTCCAATGCATCGCCGCCGACCGGAAAGAACCATGTGCGGAACGACTTGGACGCCTTTGTGCGAACATCGCGTGCATCTTGGTGCACGACGCCTTCGGCAAGGTCGATATGCTTCATCTTCAATGATGCTATTGCACCATCGCGTGCGCCGGTCAGTATCGTAAAGGCTATAAGTGCCCGGTTCCGCAGTTCAATGTCGCTCGCAGCTGGCATTGAGGCCAACACATGATTGATTTGGTCCAGCGTTGGCACCGGGCGCTGACGGCTGGCATTGGCGATGCGCACATCTTTTTCGCTTAGGTTGAAATAGTTGGCGTCATCATATGCGATTTTGGATTTGTAACCGGGCTGGCCAGCAAGCCAGAAGAAAAACGCCTTCAATGCTGACAGCGTCGAGTGCACAGTAGCGCGGCTCAATGGCTTGCCAGTGCGAACCGATGTTTGCTCATCCAGCTTGCGCTTGAAGGCAACCGCCTGCTCGCGGTGGAAGCGGTCAAAATCCTTGTACCCGTTGGATTCTTCAAAGCGCGATAGCGCCTTTGCTACGGCATCAATGGAGGCCTCATCGCGGCGCATCGCTTCCTTCAGATATTGGAAATATTCACGCTTGATCCGGGTGTTTGCAGAGTTGGGTTTTGCCATGTCTCAGGTGTCCGTCATCTTGTCACAGTTTAGGGAGGGATGTTTCCGCTCTATTAAGCTTGGCTTTGCTCCCGAAATTTGGATGGCTAAATTGGGCATGATTGCCTCAATTGCTTCCTTTCGCGCGCGACGGTGCATCATGGTTCCGCAGTCTACGCAAAGAGCAATCAGGTTACCTGATGTGTCGTTCATGGGCTTGTATTCGACCATGCCAAGCGCGGGCGCTTTCGGTATCCGGCATTTGAAGCAATAGAACGTGCCGGGCGAACATGGGCGTTTTGCGGCTTTGCGCTTTTTACCCAGCCACGCCTTCAGTTCGCCACCAAGAATGAGTGTAGGACGAGAGTTGTCGAGAGTCGGCAGCCCAGCCTTGATCCAGCTACGTATCGAGTTTTTATGGACACCCAGCTTTAGCGCAGCTTCCTCAACCGAATAGCTACGGTGCATTTTAATCAGACGAGGATTCGCGCGTCTGCCAGACATCGCAGCGATTACGCTTTGTCGTCAATCAAACGGCGGATCGATGCCACCTTTACAAGCCGCCGCCCGCCCAGCTTTATGCTTTCCAGCCGCCCGTCGCTTATCATCGCATTAACCGTCGTTCGCCCCAAGCCCAAGGCGCGCATAGTTGCATTTACCGATGTAGTCAGTTGTTCCATTCCTATTGCCTTTCAAACGCCAGCGGATGCCAGCGATTGACTGCAATATGCGGCGAACACTTTGGAACTGTCGGCCTGTATTAAGCAAAAATGCCTTCAAATATTTTTAGGCGTTTCTGGCCTTTCTAACGTTTTCATTATTAGCGCAGCACGTTGGCGAACCTGACTTGGCGCAGGGCTGTCGCCGGATTCAAGCAAAAACCAGCCAGAAATCATTTCCTCAATGCGAGCTTGCGCACCGGCACCGGTTGGCAAGCCGTCTGGTGTTTGGGCTTGCGAGACGACATAAGCCATGACGCCATCCCAGTTCCACTTTGTAGGACGACCTATTGACTGCCTGTTACGACCACCCTTTAAACTGGGTTCTTTGGATACATCGAAAGTTGCGTTTGGCCAGAGCAGTTCAATCCGGCTTGCGTCAAATTTCAGGCCCTCGAACCGTATTTCGTAATCGGCTTTTTCAAACTCCGAGCCTGCGTAATCTTGACTCGGAAATAAATTCTCATTTGCAAGATTATCATCATCGATCCACTCGACCTCTATAATGCCAGAGTCCCAATCAATGTTAGATGCAAACATAATAAAGCCGGGATCAATTGAACCAACCGACTCCCAGCCCTCGACGATATTTTGTTCATCATTGACGCGCTCGTCGTGTTTTTTTCCAATCAGTTTTTCGGCCATATCCTTAGGATAGTAATCAGAAATTGCCTTATCCATTGATGGACCAGAGAATTCTTTGGCGGTGTCGTAAAGTTCGGCCGTAAATGCAAACACATTACTGTAAGGTTGGACAATTACGCGCTCAGCATAAGCGTCCAACTCGCGATCAAAAATCATCCATTTTAGCATCCGTTGCGTCCAGACTCGCGGACACGCTTGGCTCAAAAAATCGATTGCGTTCTTTGATGATATTAGTTTCACATTACCCAATTACCATTTCGATAGAGATTCACAATATCGACGCGACTGCCCAGACAGGAAGGCATTTCTTGCTGCGATTTCGCTGCCGTAGCGCCCTAATCGCAATTTGCATGTCCAAAATAGGTGCCGCGCAGCAAGTCGCAGTCGGTGGCCCCATAGCTTAGGTATTCATCTTCACGCCGGGAAATGGAACAACCTTGGCTGCGCGGCTTGCACCGGCGCAATAGCGTCCCCAGATTTCCATCAGTCGAACCCGCTCCCCCGGATTGTCAGGCGTCCCAAGGTAGGTTGTCCGGCGGTAGGCGGCTTGCACCGCGTCCGGCGTCTTGTGCGCCAGTGCAGCTTCGACAACAGCGTCAGGAAAGCCCTCATTGGCCGCCCAGTCGGTAAAAGCTGAACGGAAACCATGCACATGATAAGGCTCTCCAGCATCCCGCAACACTTTCAACAGCGTCATATCGCTCATTGCCCCATTAACCCCCGGAAAGACGAAATCGCTGCCTGCCAGTCTCAATGCCGCCGCCCTGTTAAGCACAGCCAAAGCCGCATGGCTCAGCGGCACGATATGCGCCTTTGCCCGTTTCATATGGTCAGCTGGAACGGTCCATAGCGCTAATTCCAAGTTAAACTCATCCCATTTTGCCAGCCGTGCTTCCTGTGAGCGAACTCCAGTCAGAATCAGCAATTCGAGCGCTAACCGCCCATAAGAATGTTTCCTTTGCAGGGCGTGTATAAAGGAAGGGATTTCCAAATAGGGCATCGCTTTGCGGTGGACCTGCTCTTTTACTTGCCTTGGCAGTCCCCTCCCCGCTTTCAGACTACCATTACCGGAAGGCGCTTCGCTTGATCGCCAGCCCTTGGCATGGGCGTAATCGAGAACAGCGCATATGCGATTGCGCACCTGTCGCGCCGTTTCGGGAATGTCCTGCCAGATAGGGCTTAATGTCGTGATTATGTCAGCAGCCGTTATTGCCCCAGTCGCTTCATTGCCAAGCTTGGGGAAGGCATAATTTTCCAAGGCCGCGAGCCATTGGCGAGCATAAGTTTTGCTTTTCCAGCCGCCTTCATTTTCGGCATGATATTGGATCGCGGCTTCACGGAATGTCACCTTTGCGGCAGCGGCGTCTTTGCGTTCCGCCAATATGTCCCGCCGCTCAACCTTTACGGCCATCCGCACTTCACGCGCTTTGTCTCGTGCCATTGACAGCGTGATTAGCTTGGCGCTTCCGATCCCAATATCGCGCCGTTTGCCGTCATGCTGGATTCGTAGATACCAGCTTGCAGCGCCCGACGGCTTCACTTTGAGGAAAAGCCCGTCGCCATCTTGATAAGTTCCGGGAGTCGCGAGTGCCGCCTTCACCGATATTGCAGTCAGCTTGCCCATATTTTTCAGCCCCACACTTTTCGGACTATTTTCGAATTCCAAAAATGTGGGGCCGACCCATTCTGACCCCACATTGGCCCCACACTTGCTCCGCGACTGACAGCGAACGCAAGCGAATGCCCGCAAACACTTTAGGCGATATATGTTAGAATTCTAGGGGGTTTCGTGGCCATTGGCGGCTAGTAGCGAATGATTAATTGGTGGACAGGGCTGGATTCGAACCAGCGTACGGAAAACCGGGCAGATTTAC
>JBBAPZ010000039.1:0-12517 GCA_040400605.1 Candidatus Sericytochromatia bacterium | reverse complement strand
GCCGTCGCAAAGTGTCTCGTTAAGGAATTTGGATCTTGAAGAGTGAGAGCTATGAAACTGACTTTTTCGATGTTGTTCAATCACTAGATCAACGCGTCGCGGCGCCACTGTATATGCAGTTGCAAGATGCAATCAGAGCCGGGATCGAACGAGGATCGTTCCCTTCGCGCTACACGCTTCCGCCCGAGCGTGAAATTTCATCACGATTGGATATATCCCGCATCACTGTGCGGAAGGCAATCTCAAATCTTGTCGAAGAAAGCCTGCTCGTTAGACAGCAAGGATCTGGGACCTTCGTCACAGGTCGCATCGAAAAGCAATTTGGAATGCTGTCTTCCTTTAGTGAAGACATGGCGGCCAAGGGTCGGACAGTAACGTCACAATGGCTGGTTCGGGAGAGGTCAGGTATAAGCACCGAGGAAGCGCTCGCATTCGGGTTAAGTCTTGGGGCTACGGTTTACCGATTCCGGCGGGTACGTTGCGCAGACACTGAACCAATGGCTATCGAAGTTACAGCGATAGCAGAATTTGCTTTGACAAACGAAATGGCGATTAAATCTTCGCTATACGACGCGTTGGCCAAATCCGGTCATCGCCCTGTTCGAGCTCTTCAGAGATTAAGAGCGGTTCTTGTGGACAAACAACAGGCTAAATTACTTGATGTTGATGAGGGTAGCGCTGCACTTTATATCGAGCGACGAGGTTACAACTCGGGAGGACAGATGGTTGAATTCACGAAAAGCTGGTATCGGGGAGACGCTTATGATTTCGTTTCTGAGATAAACGGTCTTTAGGGATTAGCCTGGCAATCATTATCCACCGGGCATTAACAGTAAACTATCCCCAACTGGACGTTCTCCTTGGTCATCAGAGGGGTTGCTTACAACGGCGCCTTGGAATGCCATAACGCTTGACCCACCACCATCAAGATTTATGGCTTCGACCGTACCTAACTGAAGCATGATATTCGTTAACTCCTCCAATGTAGCACCGCCATTCATTGGAATTTGTGGTCCCTTGTCGGTCCGGTAACGCCAGCCGTCGACCACGACTAGAATGATCTGTCCGGAGGCCGTTGTACCAAGTGCAGTACGAGGCGCACGCAAATCCACAAACTTGTGGATCTCACCGGCTTGCTCTCGGTTCACTCGAAAGAATGGCCAACCTTGAACATCTGCGCGCCGCAGAGGGCGACCTTTAGAAACCAGCGCCGGGCCGCCATTGACAGCAAATACGCTCGGTGGGCGTGGATAATCTTCAAATTCCCCGAGCGAAAGTCTGAATGTTAAGCCTTTCTGCGCGAATGACTGAAGTTCAGAGCGGCGCCTTCCGCTTGCAATAATCCGTATACTGGACTGATCCGACTGAACCCGATCGCCCAACAACTGAAGCGTGCCGTCAGCCCTGAGCTCGTACGCGATCTGTCCGGTTTGTGCGTGATCACGGAGCCCAGAATTTTGCGTGACAGCGATCAGTTCATCCTCTGGCTTGCAGGTCACGTCATGAACGGGGGCGTCAAACGATTTGTCGAGCAAAGCACCGCAATTGCGCAGCAACCCCGGCTTGCGATTTATTCCGTCAAGCCGCATGCGCCGTCCGTCGGCAGCAACCAGTTCAGGTCCTTGTTTTGGCTCGCCTTGCCTGATTTTTACTCTGGTTCGCGGACGATTGGTTATCTCTACCCATGGCCTGCCGCGGGTTGCCTCGCTTTCCAAAGAGCCATTGAGAACTGAGATGCCTGTAGACTCGCCGACAATCCCGTCGGTGTCTTCCATGACGAAAAAGCCCCCGTTCGTCGCGGCAATTGCTGACTTGCTTTGCATAAGGACAGAGGGCCTTGAAACACCCGAGGGACCCTGTGCTCCGCGTGCCGCAATCAATTCACCACGAAATTGGGTTGGATCAACAGTCAGCACGTGAATCACGGTGGGATGTGACTTGTCGGAAGGATACAGGCCCGATGCCTTGATTTGGGCGGTGCACTTTGGACCCAATTGGCGTCCATTCAGGTAAGATTCGGCCTGCGCTCGGGTTGAAAAATCGCCTGCTACAACCTCCGAATACTGACCTTCTGAGCTGCCCGGAAACTCGAAATTGATCAGTCGGGACTCTAGGCCTAATGGCAAACTGCAGCCAGCGGCCGCATCCGTCTCGGTTTGATTGCGCGCTACTCCTAGGGAAATCCACCATCTGGTGGAACCGCCATGACCAGCAAGGTCAGCCCGTCTGTAGGTGAGCCCATTAGCCAGTTCAATTGCTACGTCGGTCCGTTGTTTGGCCGCTTCAGTGTCACGTTTGATTGAAACACAAGCGGGGCTGGCGACAAGCACCAGCCCCGCAGCTAAGATTAAGCGGTTCCGCTTCATCAGAACTTAACACGCCCTCCAAACAAGAACCGACGATCGAGTTCGGAAACCCCATAAGGGATGTAGGCACCGGTAGACTGATTGATAGTTTGGGCTCTGGTTAGGTTCAGAGCCTGGAACTGCACTGAAAAACTATCATTGATGTTATAATTGCTGCTGAAATCCAATTGCCCAAATGAATCCGTGAAGCGCGGTATGCCAAAATCATCACTGAACTGGGCCAAATAACGATCGCGCCAAGCATAAGAGAACCGTGCGTCAAACCTGCCATCATCATAATATGCCGTCAAGTTGTAGCTGTTTTTCGACAGACCCGGCAGACCTTGACTACGAACATCTCCGACTGCTCCGAAGTCAGCCGAGCTCTTTGTGTAGGAATAGTTGGCAACAAACCCAAAATTATCAAGCGCCGGAGCGATGAAGCCAAGCCTGGACTGAGCTGTAAATTCGATACCAGTAATCTTGGCAGAAACACCGTTAATTGGTTGTGTGAATGTTATTGGCCCGGTGACCAATACACCATCAGCCTGCCGCGGGAACGTGCGATTTTCCACGAAACTAGTCGTATCGATAAATCCGCTGATCGCCTTGTGGAAGACATTTGCGCCAATCAAGCCATCGCGACTGAAATACCATTCTGCACCAAAATCGATATTGTCGGCCGTAAATGGTTGCAAGTCAGGGTTGCCAACAGAGCCCCTGCCCCCACTTGCGTCGATCCCCCCGAATGATTCAGACGGAGCTAGCGACGCCAAATCAGGCCGTGTCAGGGTGCGTGAATACCCTGCGCGCAGGACAACATCGGCAGCTACTTCCCATCGTGCGGTCATCGCAGGAAGGAAGAACGAATAAGTGCTGTCGACGGAAACCGGCGTAACTTGCTCATTCACAGCGAAAACATTGGCTACGCTGAACCCGCTGGAGTTTTGCTCCGTGCGAATGTAACGCAGTCCACCGACCACGTTAAGGTCCCCCAAATCAAATTCTGCCTGGGCATAGGCGGCCAGAGTTTTCTCACTGATAGAAAACGTTGCCGATGCGTCAGACCCTGCGAAGGCTGTCCGGTTAAAGGTACCATTTACAGGCTGACCATTCGGGAAGAATGCTGCCATCGCAGCATCCCTATTTACAACCAAGGTCTGTCCTGGCGCCTTAGAACCTCTGACTTGGAAATCCAGTAAGTTGGAAATATTTCCCAAGCTGGGCGGGACAGTTGTGGCGACTCCAGCCGAACGCTGTATCCTGGTCTGAGCCAACGCACGATCCTTTGTGCGATCTGAGAAACGGGCACCAAATTTCACATTTGAAAGTGCGCTATCGAATTCACGCATCAAATCGATCTTTGCGGTAAATTCGGTGTCTTTGTCAGAATTTGGTCGACGAACTAGCACGTTGAACAAAAATGCCTGAGGGTTGGAAGCAAAGTCCGTCGTTGTGGAACTAAGATCAAGGAAGTCACCACGCAATTTGTAGCTGACTGTACCGGGATCAAAATTGCCAGCGCCATCAGCTAAGCGGAAAGACCACAGATCCCACGTGCGGTCAGTTTTTCGACTCGAATAACCAACCAGAGGTGTGATGGTCCAATTTTCATCAGGCTGCCATTTCAGGCTGCCTGAAACCTGATAAAATTCCTCATCTGTATCGATGAAATTAGTACCTACACGCTGCTGAGCTTTGGTGAAATCTGCACTCGTAATAACCCCATTCTCGATCACTACCTTTGTTGGACTATCGAGGCCGCCCTCAAGCGCAGCATCATTGCGATTAGCAAGGAGATTACCGTCTAACTTTCCGTAGACGCCATCTACTGTAATTTCCACTTTATCGCTGGGCCGCGCCTGTACCGTTAAAGTGGAGCCAAAAGTTTGGCGGCTTTCACGAAAGCTTGCGAGACCGGGTACGTTAGGAGTCAATGCTGCACGGACATTATCGGGCGCGCGCGTGCCAGTGTTATAGTTTGAGAAAGCGCGCCAGCTACCGGCGCTGATCAGATCAGAGGTGAAGTCGGTATCCGCAAACGCGACCGATGCCGTTATGCCAAACATATCATTTGCATTATAGCTTATCAGCGCTGAGCCGCGCGGATTTACCTTATCAGCCAGCTCGCTGTAATTTCCAAGGATTGAGCCTGCGAAACTGAGGCCATCTTTCTGGTCGAATGGACGCGGAGTGTTAAGTTCCACGGTTCCTGCAAGGCCGCCTTCAGTCAACTCGGGTAGGTTGGTCTTGCTGACTACTGCCCCGCTGAAAAGTTCTGAGGCCAGAATTTCAAAGTTAAATTCTCTACCACCGCCACCAAGGCCGAATCGTCCGCCAGAGCCATTTGACGTGCCGGTTAAACCGTTGACTTCAACCAGAGTAAATTCAGGCCCGAGCCCGCGAAGATTGATTGCACGCCCTTCACCAGTAGATGTGCGATCTAATGTCACGCCTGGGATGCGCTGCAGAGATTCTGAAATATTAAGATCGGGGAATTTGCCAATATCCTCAGCCGTAATCGCATCCGAAATGCCGGACGCATTGCGTTTAATTTCCAGCGAGCGCTCCAAGCTTCCTCGAAAGCCAGTTACGACAATCTCCTCGCCTTCAGCTGCTTCGACCGATTGCGCTTTGTCTGCGGCTGTCGTCTGCGCGTGTGCTTGTGACGCGAGAAGCGACAACGCCAAAGCGCCGCTGCTGACGATCAGAAATCTACCCCTAGTGACCATTTTGCTCTCCCTATTTGAATACGACTCGATGTCATCCATGAGCTAAGTTAAAAATAAAACCATTACAATACCAAAATATAGATTTAAATATTACCAATTTGTTACATTGTTGACTGGAATTGCTCGGCATAGGTTTATTATGCTTCAATTATAGGTACATCTTGGGACATGGCTAATCCGCCAATCTGTGAACATTGGTATTTATCGAAAATCATTGCCGACGGATGCGCCGTTTGCCCTCGGAACTCTGCACATAATGCGTATATTCGCAAAAGCGGCTCCCGAACGCGAGGCATGTAAATGATAGCGAAGCGAAATTGCCGTCGGGATCTTAGTCGGTTTCGATAAAATGGTATGCTCCCGACTGCGCACGGAAACCACGCGTGCTGACGGGAAGCTGCAAAACGTCGTTGCTAACCAACTGTGGGTCAGCAACCGCCACGACCAATCGTCCAACGCGTCCTGAAATGTTGATAATATTTTTTGATCCGCCCAACCATTGCATCAACTTCGGATCAAGAGCTGGTGCCTTGTCCGCAGACTTGGCTGGCTCGACTTGTGGCTCATCTTCAGCACGCTGTAAATTGATAAGAGCGCGCATCGCAGAAGCGATGCGGTCGGACTCCGGGCCAATGACGACCTGGAGTCCCTTTTCGCCAATATTGAGAACCGCTTTTGCGCCTAAACCCTTGATATGGGCTTCCGACGCTAAGCTTCTGTCTTTGAGGATAAGACGCAACCTTGTCGTACAGGCGCTGATTTCAAGCAGATTTTCAGCGCCACCTAGTGCGGCAACATAGGCTGCCGGCAGCGCGGCGGGGTTGTCTGCGCCTTGCCCATGAACCTCGGGGGCTTGGCCTTCTAGTTCACGCCCGGGCGTCGAAAGGTTCAGCAAGCGGATCGCATAGCTGAAGGTGACATAGTATACTGCGGCATATGCAACACCTACTGGAATCAGCATCCAGGGCTTGGTCGATTGCGAGTAGTTGAGGACATAATCGAACAAGCCTGCCGAAAAGCCGAAGCCGATCTTGACTCCTAAAGCGTCCATGAGTGCCATAGAGGCACCGGTCAAAAGAGCGTGGAGGCCATAGAGCGCAGGCGCTAGAAACATGAACGTGAACTCGATCGGTTCGGTCACGCCCGTTAAAAACGATGTCAGCGCCATCGAGAGCAGCATACCGCCAACGGCTTTGCGGCGATCGGGCCGCGCTGCTTGCCACATTGCCAAGCACGCGGCGGGCAATCCGAACATCATTACCGGGAAGAAGCCTGTCATGAACGCGCCCGCCGCCGGGTCTCCTGCAAAGAATCGATTGAGATCGCCAGTTACGCCCTGGTAATCTCCGACAACGAACCATGCTATGTTGTTTAGGATATGATGTAGTCCAGTAACGATCAGGATCCGGTTCAGCGCGCCGAACAGAAACAGCCCTATACTGCCTGATTGCGCCACCCAAAGGCTGAGCTGATCAACCCCGGCTTCAAGCGCTGGGAAGCCGAACCCGAACGCCGCAGCGCCAACCAGGCCAAACATTCCGCTGATGATTGGCACAAAACGACGACCGCCGAAAAAGGAGAGATATTCAGGAAACCGAATGTCGTGAAACCGATTGTAAAGACTGCCAGCCGCAAGACCGCAGATAATTCCAGCAGGGACGCTTAGTTTTGAAAGTTCCTTCTCTTTCCACAACGTCAACAAGGCCTCGCGCGTTGCTACATCTAGGCCGCCAGGTGGCAGTGCGGTTGTCGGCACTTGCATTAAGACCTTTGCTCCTTCGGTCAGGACCACATAGGCGACAGCACCCGCAAGACCCGCCGCACCGTTGTTTTCGCGGGCCAGTCCCACACCAACCCCAATCGCGAACAATAGCCCAAGATTCGCAAAGATGCTTTGTCCGGCCGTTGCGACGAATGACATGTCGAGTAGATCCGGTTGACCAAGGCGCAACAGCAAACCTGCGACGGGCAAAACTGCAATAGGCAGCATCAAGGCGCGCCCTAGTCCTTGAAGGCGCTCCTGCAATTTACCCCAGCCGCTCATTGCACTTCTCCTGAAACTAGTTTCCGAACTTCAGATGCGCTTGCGAGGGCAAGTGCCTTTGCAGCCAGATCGCGGCATTGCGAAAGCGACCAGCGTCCGAGCGTTTGCTTGATCTTTGGTATTGCGGCCGGAACGGACGACAGTTCGTCGCAACCCAGGCCCACGAGCAGCGGCGCTGCGCGAAAATCAGAAGCCAGCCCCCCACAAATCCCGAGCCAACGATCGTTGCGTTCAGCTCCTTCCGCCGTCAGTTGAATCGCGCGCAAAACAGCTGGGTGAAAGCTGTCCACGCGCGATGCAAGCGCGGCATTCCCGCGATCCATGGCGAGTACATACTGGCTGAGGTCGTTGGTCCCGACAGACAGGAAATCAGCATGCATGGCCAGCCGCCCTGAACTTAAAGCCGCTGCAGGCGTTTCTACCATGATCCCGATTTGTACAGCGCTGGAAACTCCAAGGTCCGCTGCTTCACGCGTCACCAGAGCTTTAACGGCAAGGATCTCGTCGGCTTCGACGATCATGGGCAGCATGATGCGCAGCTGTTCAGCCGGGACAGCCTTCAGCATCGCGCGAAGTTGGCTACGCAGGATTGTGCCTTCAGATAGCGCAAATCTGATACCTCTCATCCCCAAAGCCGGATTAGCTTCCTCCGGGAATGGCAGATAGGCGATGGGTTTATCGCCACCCACGTCTATAGTCCTGATGATAAGCGGTCGACCTTCGAGAACGTCTGCATATTGCTTGTATACCTGCTCCTGTTCAGCTTCGCTCGGAGCTTGAGATGCTTCGGCGAAGAGAAATTCGGTGCGGAGCAGGCCGCAACCTTCCGCACCATTGGCGACAGCCTCGTGCGCGTCGTCCATGGTCGCAAGATTTGCAAACACTTCCACACGCGAGCCATCTTCAAGTATGCAGGGCGCTTGGGCTTTGCTGCGGGCAGCATTTGCTTCCTCGCGTTCATTCTCAATCCGTTTAATCACCTCGGCAATAGCATCAGCGGACGGCGCAGGGTCCATATTTCCAGCATGCGCATCCAACAAAACAAGAGACCCGCTTTCCAGTGCCAACACGCCCTCGCCCGCGGCGACGAGCATTGGAATTGACCGCGCGCCTGCGAGAATTGCTGCGTGCGATGTCGCCCCACCGCGTGCTGTGCAAATCCCCGCTACCCCCTGTTTCGGCATTGCCATCAGTGTCGATGGCTCAATATCGTCACAGATCAAAATGGCACCAGCTGGAACGTCCCAATCCCCAGCCACTCCGGCCAGCTGGCGAAGAATGCGGCGCTCTACATCCCTCAGATCAATCGCGCGTTCCCGCAGGCGCCCGTCATCCAGCGAAGCGAGCAAATCCTCCTGCTCCCGCGAAGCAGAACGCCAGGCGTATTCGGCGCTGGCGCCAGCTAGCAGAGCACGTTCCGCTGCGGCCCGAATTGTGCGGTCGGCGGCAATCGCCAGATGCGCTTCTGTAATAGCTTTGTGGGGACCGTGCGCTGAGGTAATGGTGGCAGCCAGATGCTCCCCGATTTGAGCAATGGCGAATTCCAAGCGGCTATATTCTGCTTCGACCCCTTTTCCCGCCTCGCTTACTTCCAGATCTGATTGTACAAGGATAAAGGCGGCTCCTACTGCTAGTCCCGGCGAAGCTATGACGGCAGGTATCGCATCAGTAGATAACGTAAGTGGATTGCTGACGTGCCGATTACCCGACGTGTCGGCAATTTGATGCAATTCTGCACGCTCGGCTTTGGCCATACGATCGAGAAGTTCGGCTAAAGCAACGGCAGTTTCGCGTGACTGGTCACCGACCACTCGAATCTCAATTTCGCTCCCGAGTTTGCTTCCCAAGGCCATCAGCGCAGTCACACTGGTTGCGTCTGCCGATTTCTCGCCAAGCGAAACGGTGACCGAGCCTTTAAACTGTCGAGCCAATTCGGCCAATCGCGCCGAAGGACGTGCATGCAACCCATGCGGCAGTTGAAGCTGTACTGAAATATGCGCAGTTGAGCGGACAATTTCATCGCCGCCAATTTTTGTTTGTTGGCCAAACGGCAAACTGACCCTGAAGAGCGCTTCGCCGCTTTCTATGCCGCCCATAGCAGAGGCGGCCGGTAAAATCTGGTGGTCACTTACAACGATAATCGGGGTGAGCAGGCTGGTAGCCTCGGCCGCCAGAAGATCGATATCGAGTTCAAGCAGCGCATCACCTGCCAAAACCGATTGGCCGACATCAACCAACCGCTTGAATCCTCGACCGTTGAGGCGGACAGTATCGATCCCGACATGGATCAATATATCGACCCCGTCATGTGATCGAACTGTCACCGCGTGGTGAGTTTCTGCGAAAGCTACAACGGTTCCGTCGAATGGAGCCCTAATCAACTCATCCAGAGGGTCAATCGCAAAACCTTCGCCAACAATCCTCGTCGCAAAAACTGCATCTGGTACTGTGTCGAGTGGACGCACCACACCTGTCAAAGGTGCCTGAATCAGGGCCGACCAAACTCCGCCATTATTCAACTGGTGTTCCCCCTAAAAATAATGTTCGCCAGCCCGCGTTGCTCTTTGATCAACGCAGAACCAACCTCTAACTCTCACCTAAAAAGCAAATATATCATTTACAAAACCAATTCAAGGCTTATGCATAACCAATAACTTTGCAGTTCGCGAGATTCTATGGCCTTCCATCAACATATCGCGCTATCGCAACAACAGGATATTTATGTTCGACACACGTAGGCAGACGCTGATGCAGATCGAGGCCCGATCTGCAAAAGATGCTGTAGCCAATCAAATGGTTAGAAATAAAGAAATTCTTGGTTCAATGCGCTCGTTGTTCAAGCGTCAGCCCCCTACGGCGGTCATTACATGTGCTCGCGGCAGTTCAGATCACGCCGCGACATATCTTCGGTACATCCTTGAAACCCGCTTGGGTTTGCTCAGCACATCGCTCGCACCTTCGGTATCCTCACTTTATGGTCATTGGCCGCACGTGGAGGGTTCACTGTGTGTGGCAATCTCTCAATCTGGGGCCAGTGACGATCTCTTGTCGGTCGTCGAGGGGTACGCCAAAGCGGACGTAACAACCGTTGCGCTATTGAATGACTGTGAATCACCCTTGGCGGGCTTGGCGGAGATTGTCGTCCCATTGCACGCTGGGCGCGAGCGCAGCGTCGCAGCAACAAAAAGCTTTATTGCCAGCATGTTTGCTGCGCTTCAGATTGCTGATTGTTTGCAGCCCGGGCTTGTCGCTATCGACGAACTACAGGCCTTGCCCGATAAACTTGACGAGGCGTGGGCGATTGAATGGTTACCGCTGCTTGAGTGTCTGATGCCTGCGAGGGGGCTTTATGTTATTGGGCGTGGAATTGGCTTAAGTGCCGCTGGCGAAGCTGCGTTAAAATTTAAGGAAACGTGCAAACTCCACGCAGAGTCCTATAGCGCTGCAGAGGTCCGGCATGGGCCGATGGCGCTGTTCGACAGGGGCTTCCCTGTACTGATTTTTCGGCAAGATGACGCGAGCGCGCGTGGCATTGACGAATTGGCATCTCTTGCGGTGGCAAGTGGCTGCAAGGTCTTTGTGGTTGGTGGACAAACGGCCGGTGCAACGAATCTCGACACGGTTAGTGCATCGGCGTTGCTCTCCCCTATTATCCAGATCCAGACATTCTACCGGGCAGTTAACGAGCTGGCTTTAATGCGAGGGTGCGATCCTGATCATCCGCCATTGCTCAAAAAAGTAACGGTGACGCTGTGAACGAATTTGCTTGGATAAATGGCCGCATTGCACTGCCCGATGGTTCGATCGTTGGTGACCGTATTCTCGTCGCGTCCAATGGTCAGATCACCAACATTTGCGAACGAGCTGGATTGCCAGCGGGGTGTGAGACAATAAATCTAAACGGCAATCTTCTTGCCGCAGGATTCATCGACACGCAGGTTAATGGCGGCGGCGGAGTACTGTTTAACGACGCGCCGACTCTAGAAACAATCCGCCGAATGGCGCAGGTCCACGCCAGTTTCGGCACTACAGCCTTTTTACCGACGCTTATTAGCGACGACCTTGAGACGATTAGCCAAGGCTATCGTGCAGTAAACGAAGCAATACGACTTGGTGTTCCCGGCGTAATCGGGATCCACGTCGAAGGACCGTTTCTCAATGTGGACAGAAAAGGCATTCACGACTCCGAGAAAATCCGTCAAATGGATGATGGCGGAATGAGCGCAGTGATTGAGGGGCGGCCTAAACTTGTCGCCATGACCGTAGCACCGGAATGCATGAGCAGCGCTCAATTGAACATGTTGACAGAAGCCGGCGTTAAGCTGTTTGCAGGCCATTCGGATGCAACATGGTCCGAAATGCAGTCGGCGTTCGCCGACGGTATCGTCGGCGTTACGCACCTGTTTAATGCCATGTCTCAGTTGAAAGGCCGGGAGCCGGGCTTAGTGGGGGCTGCGTTGGGCAACCCGGAGTGCTGGTGCTGCATAATCGTGGATGGCGTCCACGTTCATCCCGAAACATTGCGTCTGGCTATACAGGCCAAGGGCGGCCTTGATCACTTCGTGTTGGTGACTGATGCGATGCCCACGGTCGGTCACCAAGACAAGACGTTTCTCTTGAACGGCGATCGGATATCGGTACGCGACGGCGTTTGCCAAAATCCTGACGGCACGCTTGCCGGTTCGGATCTTGACATGGGCAGGGCGGTTGCAAACGCTACAAAACTGCTTGGCATAAGTTTGACTGAAGCAATTCGGTTGGCAAGCGCAAACCCTGCGCGAATGCTAGGTTTAGAAAGCAAGACCGGCTCGCTTCAAGTTGGATTGGCTGCGGACTTGGTCGAGCTATCGGACGATGCGCTTGTAATGCGTACCTGGATCAAAGGCCAGCCCGTCTGGGACCGTGCAGATAGCATGACAAACCAATAGGATTACATCACATGACGGATTGGGTTTAGCGCTTCGGCCTTTCGGGCGGAAGCGGAGGAGAAAATTGTGCCCGTTTGGTGGGCGGAAAAGGAGCCCATCTGGCCGAGATGGCCGCAGCCGGGTTACCGGTTCTGCCCAGCTTCATCATCTCAACCGAAGCCTGCCATTTGTTCTTCTCGTCTGCTTTTCGCAACATACTTTCGATCGAAATGATAGAAGCGCTACGGGACCTCGAAGTGCTTTTGGGCACTGGGTTTGGCGATGCAGAACGGCCACTGTCGATGTCTGTCCGGTCGGGCGCCCAAATCTCAATGCCCGGCATAATGGATACCGTGGTTACTGCTCGCGACAGGTGGCGGGAAAGCCGCTCGTCTACCTGCCTGCGAAAACTAATCCATGCCTGTCTAAACCATCAACGTCCGCTTTCAGCAGATTCTTACAGGGCCTCTCATGACTGAAGTTGGGCGC
>JBBAPZ010000038.1:8869-12690 GCA_040400605.1 Candidatus Sericytochromatia bacterium | reverse complement strand
GCTTGATGCTGTTCGGGAGCCACCCGTCACCGCCTGAGGCTTATCTGGTCCTGATCTGAAGCCTATCCCGCACTGATGCAAATCAGTGGCGATATCGTGGCGTCTGACAATACGCGCCAGGGCGAGATTGTACCCGATCAACGTGGCGTTGGAGCATCTCGCAAAGGTATGCACAGGGTATGTATGAGCAAAAAATCCGCCTCCCGGAAATCCCGGAAAGCGGCATAAATACGAGGTGGAGATAAGCGGATTCGAACCGCTGACCCCCTGCGTGCAAAGCAGGTGCTCTACCAACTGAGCTATATCCCCAAAATTGCAGTGGGCAATACTGGACTTGAACCAGTGACCTCACCCTTATCAGGGGTGCGCTCTAGCCACCTGAGCTAATCGCCCTTGCTTTTTCATTATGCCCGGCGATCGCTCATCCGTCAAATTCAATACACCACTCACCCCTTTTCGGTATGAATCCAACCGCGTTGTTCTTAAACGCGCGACAATTTCAGGCCGCAACCCTGGGGCCAAAAACCGGTCCTTCGTTCCAAAAAATGCGGATTGCCAAACAACCAACGCTGACGGTGCCCCTTCACGCAGGTGGCAGATCGTCCAAAATGCGACGCAGGTTGCCCCAATAAAAATGTTCGTTTGAGTCCAATTGCAGGCAACGTTGCATCTGCAGCAACGCGGCGTCGTGATTGCCACGATCCAGGTGCGCCATGGCCAGGTTGTTGTGAAACATGGCGCGTTCGGCGTCGCTCATATCTGGCACGTTATCCGCGAGATAAGCAGCCAATTGATACAACTGAACGGCGCGTTCGTGGTCACCTTGCTCGCCGTAGAGGGTGGCTGCTTGACTGTAAACACCGGCCAGCAGACCGTCATAGATGTCGGCTGGAATCAGTTTCAGTGCCGTCTCGACCGCTTCAATGGCTCGCGAAGGCTGATCCGACAGATCGTAGGCTTGTGACAGGTTCGTCAACAGTCGCACACGACGCACGACGTCTTCGGGCTCACAGGCCAAGCCTTCCTCGAAGGCTTCAATGGCTGACGGGTAGTCTTCGAATGTGATGTACAGATTGCCCATCTCGTTAAAAAGTTCGGTCATGATATCGGATAGGCCGTGTTTGTTGGCGATCGCCGATGCGATCTGCAATTCTTCCAATGCCCGCAAAAACAGATGCCGATCCCGCGCGGCCAGTGCCAGATCCCAGTGCCGCTGCAATTCCTGGCGATCCAGCGCCAGTTCCTGCTGTAACGCGTCAACGGTGTCTTCAATCAATGCTTCAACATAGTAATAACCCTTGCCGCTCGCTTCGATCGCCAACAAAAAATCCGCCAACTCCCCCCCGGCCTCACGCCATAACTGCTGCAACGGGTCAGGCCATTGGTTGATCACATCGTCACCACCAACCAGTCCGGAAAACTCTCCGACATCAAATGCGGCATCAAAATAGCCTTCGACCATCCCCCGATGCAAAAAAAAGTAGCGACGCGCGTCATCGTAGCGTTGCGCCAACATGCCTGTCGGCACACGCTGCTCGAGGGCCGAGAACGATACCAGTTCATACGACGCGCCCAACAAGGATCGAAACGTCGCCAAATCACCACCGCTCGCCTCCCACACGGCCCGCTCAGCCTCCGGAAGTTCGATACGGGCCCCCAGACGCAAACATCCGACATAACGCTGCGCTTGCAACAACACGTATGCCTCGATTTCCTTCAAGCCATTCCTCCCTCTACACTCACCCAACCATTATTCCGCAACCGCATATTCTGAAACGAAGCCAAAGCCAAAACCGGCAGAATCCTTGATCGGGTTGTTAGCCTTTGTGAATTGACCCAGTTTCGATTATCTGGATAAATCCGACAATGACTGCTGACGAGGTCGCGCCTGGCAACGCAACATTGATTGGTGAGCAGATTGGTCATGACATTGTTGGGCAACGGGCCATCGCTTGCTTTTGCATTGGGCACACACTCGCGACACAAACTGATGCGTCGCCGTCCCGCCTGGTGCTTTGCGCGCAACCACTCAGTCCGGGTTGCGGGGCACGCCAAGCGTGGTGATGTATAGCACCGCTTCGCCATCCGGAATTCCGAGTGTTTCATTGACATCGTCATCGAAAAAGCCACCGATACCGCTGGCACCCATTCCGCGCGCAACGACATTGAGATTTAACAATTGACCAATGGCGCCACACATCAGATGCAAGTAACGATATGCCCGTTCATCAAAGCGACGCTGGGCCACACCCAAGTTGGCGGTATGAAACACGATGGCTGTGGCATCCTCCGCCAGCGCCTGCCCCAGTGCCAAGTGCCCACAGGCCACCTTGAGGTTTCTGAACCGTGTTTGTCTTAAGGTGTGGGCGACGGGATCATAGTGATAAGCCCCCTCATCCAGCCCAACGATGGCATGGGCCACAACGTAGGTCTTGATGTGATCGCGCAATCCATTCGCCAACAACGGACCATAGGCATTTTTCAAAATTCCGCCAAGCGTTTCCAAAGACCAGGCGACGTGCTCAAACGCACGCGTTGAGCGGCGTTTCAGGAGGGTTGCACCGAGTCTGTCCTGCCACCCTTCATCCGAATGGGGCAGACGCACCAACTCGCCCAAGCTGCGCCATATCGGCTCCGCGCTTGGCTCCTCCGTGCCTGGTATCGTGGCCTGCTCCAGGTTGCACGCCTCATGCGTCACCCAGATACACGCATCCGGGTCATCAGGCAGGTATTCCACCGAATCTTGTGTCACCGCATTGCGCAAAGGCGGAAAGCCTTTGGACCAAGCTGCGCGTTCCGGGTGATCCACCAAGGCAACAACCATCAAGGCGCCCTCGAATCCCGGATGCAATCCGAGCATCTGGTTCAGGTCGTGGTCACGGAAGGCCGCACACGGCACCGCTTGGTACCCCACCAAGGATGCAACTTCCATCAAATTGGCCCACAAATGCCCGGTGTCGAGCAACACACGCCGGTACGCCCGGGCTTGATAACGCCAGCTGCTCCGTGGAAAATGCCCAGCCAGCACCACCCACAACCCATCATGTGAAGTGACGGCATCATCCAGGTGCGCCGCGGCCCAAGCATCCACAGCAGGTGGTCCGGCCACACGGGCCAGAACGTGTTGCCTCGGTTGATACAAATACACCCCCGCCTCAAGGCAACCATCCCTGGTAACAACCAGATAAAGATCAGCGGGATACAGGGCACCGGCAGATGGCGCGGCACGCATCAGAAACTGTTGTTGCGGTGTGCGGATCACGCCCGTAATCCCATAAGACAGATAAAGCATCTGCGACAGGCGCCCAAAGTCTCGCCAAGCCGCTTCCAGGGCCATGCGGTGATCGACCAGGGCCGCATCGGACCGCCATTCGTCCCCTGCAGGCAGCCAAGGGGTCAAATCCAGCAACGGCACGTTATCCGGCTCATTAAAAGGCGAGGGCATCCGGCCAGTAGCCAAGGGACGTTGCAAGGTGTGAATGGTTGCCGGATGGTACTTGGTGTGGTCATGGTACCGTCCGGTTACCCCGGTCAGACCGCCGCGGGCGTCCATCAGTCGTGCGCCTCCTCATCAGTAAACCTGTTTTCATGCTAGCAGTTTTTTTTATTTTTCTCGAACCTTGGGGTATAGATGCGGGAGTCACAAACCATCAAGGCAAGGACGCGACAAGATGGACTCACCGATTTTTCGCTTGAATACAGACCGTACGCGCTTGGTTGAAACGGTTGTTGAGCGCATCTTGGCCGCCAAAACCCGCAGTGCTGCCGACGTTGAGTTTTGGCTGAATGATACGGCATTTTGGGAAATCGCCCGCTTGGAA
>JBBAPZ010000038.1:0-8769 GCA_040400605.1 Candidatus Sericytochromatia bacterium | reverse complement strand
TTGGTGCTCGAAGGGGCCAGTCAGATTGATGATTATCTCAAAGCGGTGGGTCGCAGCCGGTATATTATCGAAGATGACGAATTCTCGCGTTTAGCTGTGATCTGGAAGTATTTCCAGGCGGTGTTGAATTTCGAAGGGAAAGTGTTCCTCCAAGTTGGGGCACCGCTTGACATCTTCGGCAACCCTGTTGATGACGAGGGGCGATCGCTGGATCCAAGGGGCCGTCTGGTGGATCCGCGAAGCTACGTGCGGGTGCGTGGGGTGCCTACCCATGACAGACGCCGCGATGAAGAGTACGCCCGCGAGTTGGGTGTGTCGGTCTTGGACGGATTCGCGCGCAACAATGTGGTTTTGTGCACCAACCTGGTCGCCTTCGTAATGTTCCGGTGGCTGGTTGCCACCCATCCCAACCTGGATGTTTACCATTTAATTCGACTGCCCGGCGACACAGCCATCTTGCGCGGTGAGTTGACAAGGCTCGTTGAACGGGTACGTGACCAATTGCTCAAGCTGCACCATCAAGGTCGTTTGCTGCTATCCCCGACAGTCCAGACAGCCGATGTCACAGAAATCCTCAACACCGCATTTGAATACTTTCGGGCCTATCATACCCGTCATCTTGTGGCGCTGGTGGGCGAAGCCGTGCACCTTCAAGACGTCAAACTGCTGTTCTACTACCATAACCGTCTGAGCGGTTACGGACTTGAAAACTTGTTTCCGGCTGATCGATCACACACGGTAAAAGGAACGTGAGCATGGCACAACCAAACGATGATTTTGGCCCGGTGGGCGTTTTAGGCGGTGGCAGTTGGGGGACGAGCCTCGCGCAACTGGCAGCCACCAATGGCTTCCGGGTCATACAATGGATGCGTGATGCAAAGCGCGCCGATGAGCAGAACCGTTGCCACGAAAATCGCACCTACCTCCCGGACATTCCCCTCTCGCCTGCAATCGAAGCCATAACCGATTTGCAACGGGTGGGTCAGGAATGTCGTTTAATCCTGGTGGTGGTCCCCTCACAAAGCCTGCGTTCCGTATTATACGAGCTGGGTGCCCACTTGGATGGTGGGCACTTGTTGGTTCATGGGGTCAAGGGTTTGGAAACCGGTACGTTTAAACGCATGTCCGAAATTTTGCGGGAAGAAACCCCCTGCCGGCAATTGGGTGTTTTATCGGGGCCCAATCTGGCGCGAGAGGTTGCCATGGGCCAACCCAGCGCAAGCGTTGTCGCATCTCGCTATGAGGCGGTCATCGAAGCGACGCGTGTGGCGTTGACGGGACCGACGTTTCGGGTCTACGGCAATGCGGACCTGGTTGGCGTGGAAATCGGCGGCGCGCTCAAAAACATTCTGGCGATCGCCTCAGGGGTCGTCTATGGCCTGGGGTTTGGTGACAACACCAAGGCACTGCTTTTGACACGCGGCATCGCAGAAATCGCCCGATTGGGAAGCCACTTGGGTGCCAATGCCAGCACGTTCAGTGGTTTATCCGGCATCGGTGATCTCGTCGCCACCTGCTTTTCTCCGCTGTCCCGCAATTTTCAGGTCGGTCAGAAACTGGCGCAGGGACAGTCACTGACAACCATCGCCCACAGCATGCACCAAGTGGCTGAGGGCGTGAAGACCACCTTATCCGTTTACGAATATGCGCAACGCCAGAGCATCGATATGCCAATCACGGAAGCGGTTTACCGGATGCTTTACGAGCAGGCAAAGCCCGCTGAAGTGCTAAAGGATCTGATGAGCATCACGCGATTCCCCTACGAGCACAGTTAGCGATGCGGGGCACAGTGAGCGGGCAGCAAGGACACGCGTAACTGTTTTTCGGCCTTTTTCAGCCGGCGGCAGACTTCCATTTGGGAGATGCCCAGCTTTCTGGATAGCTCCGCTTGGGTCATATCATGAAAATAACGCAATTCGAGCAATTCACGCTGCGGCGCCTGGAGGTGTTCCATGGCGTCCACGAGAACCAGGCGATCGTCCAGTTCGTTTTGTGCGCCGAGGTCGCCGCGCGAATCAGTCAACAGATCAAGAAGTGACCGTTGTTCATCGTCCTCTGACTCCGAACCTTCTTGATCAAGCCAGAGCACGTTGACCCGACGATCGTAGAGTCGTACCTGATCGACCTGCTCCACCGGCAGCGACAAGGCTTCAGACAACTCCTGGTTTGTCGGTTCGCGACCCATCTCTTGGGTTAAACGGCTCGACACCAGGCTGAGGCGATAAGATAGCTCCTGCAAGACACGTGGGCCCCGCAGCAAATTTTGCCGATCCCGCAGATAATGCCGAATGTGCCCCGTAATAAAATGAATGGCGTAAGTCTTGAATTCTGTATTGTGCCCGGACTCGTAACGGTTGATCGCCTCGAGCAAGCCAATCGAGCCAACCTGCACCAAATCTTCCACAGGATCCGTGCTTCTTCGCGCCAAGCCCCGCGCAATTTTGCGAACCAGGGGCAAAAACTTCGCCACGAGATCGGCCTTCTCTTTGGCTGACAAACTTTGAAAAACCTTTTCCATTTTCAAGTAACCTCCGTCAGCAACCAAGCTCCGGCCTACATTCGGAACCCTAACGGCGTTATCCGATATTTTGATGACAACTTTCTTGCAAATCCAACAAATCTTCGTTTGGTCTGCGATAATTTTTGTTTGACCCCCATCGACTGGCGTTCGGAGTGTGTCGAACCGTGAGTCGTGGTGTTAAATTTTCGGATTGCCGGGCACCACTTGGAGTGAGACGTGACACTTGAAACCCCGTTGGCGCGCATCGAAGCATTACGTGCTCAGATCCGCGATCACAACCACCGTTACTTTGTCTTAAACCAGCCGATCATCAGCGATAAAGAATACGACACGTTGTTTCAGGAGTTGCAGGCGCTCGAAGCGGCCAACCCTGAGTGCGATCGCACGGGGTCACCGACACAAGTTCCAGGCGGCACGGTCGCACCCAGTTACCGATCCGTCACGCATCGTGTGCCGATGCTCAGTTTGGCCAATGTGTTCGATCTCGCGCAGCTTCAGACTTGGGAATCCCGCAATCAACGGCTGCTCGAAGGCTTGGCGCTAAACTACGTGATCGAACCGAAAGTCGACGGTCTGGCCGTTTCGCTCATTTATGAGGCAGGGTGTCTGATTCGCGGTGCGACGCGCGGCGATGGCGTAAGCGGTGAAGATGTGACCGCCAATTTGGCGACAATCGCCCGTATCCCGCGCGTGTTGCCAAAACCAGTCGACATTGAGGTGCGTGGCGAGGTTTACATGGCAATCGATGACTTCCAAACACTCAACAACCAGCGTGCCGACGCCGGTGACAGCCTGTTTGCCAACCCGCGCAACGCCGCCGCCGGTTCACTGAGACAGCTTGATCCAACCGTCACACGCGAGCGACCATTGAGCTTTTTGGCGTATGGTGCCCTTGGCGTCGATGACAAGAACACGCACCACGCGACCATGGAAAGCCTGCGTGAATTGGGGTTTCCGATCTGGGAAAACATCCTGATTGCTGACACGCTGCCAGAGGTTTGGTCTTGGTGTGAAGCCTTTGAACGGGACCGCCCGACATTACCGTTTGAAATTGATGGTGTCGTGATCAAAATTGACAGCCTGCGAATCCAGGAAGATTTGGGAAGTGTCGGACGCGAACCCCGGTGGGCGGTGGCCTACAAGTTTCCGGCTATCCAAACCACAACCACACTGATTGCGATTGAGCTAAATGTTGGTCGCACTGGCTCAATCAATCCCGTCGCGGTATTGCAACCTGTTGAGCTTGGCGGCGTCACCGTCAGCCGCGCCACCTTGCACAACGAAGATGAAATCAAGCGCAAAGACTTGATGTTGGGTGATGTCGTCATCGTTCAACGCGCCGGAGACGTCATCCCACAAATCGTGAAGTCCATACCGGAGCGCCGCACAGGACTTGAACAGCCGTTTGTCATGCCTGCCGAGTGTCCCGTTTGTGGCTCGCATACCATCCGACCCGCGGGTTACGCGATGCGTTATTGCACGGGCGGATTGGTCTGTCAGGCACAACTCATTGAGGCACTCAAACACTTCGCAAGCCGTCGGGCAATGGATGTTGAGCACTTAGGCGCGAAACTTGCGGCCACACTGGTACAGTCAGGACTGGTCAAGGACCTCGCGGATCTCTACACCCTGCAGTCTGATCATCTGTCAACCCTGGCGCGGATGGCGACCAAAAGTGCCAACAATGTGCTGAGCGCCATCCAAAAAAGCAAGTCGCAGTCCTTTGAACGCGTCTTGTTTGCACTGGGCATCCACGACGTGGGAGAGCAAACCGCCCGACAACTCGCGCAGCACTTCGGCTCACTCGATGTCCTGCAACAAGCAAGCGTTGAGGCGATCGCTGCCATCCCTGGCCTCGGTTCGGTGGTTGCCACCAGTATCCGTGACTTTTTCGACGAACCACGAAACCTGGCTGTCATCCAGCGTTTGCAAGCCGCGGGCCTGCAGTTTCGGGTGCACCAGGACGCGGCACCACCCACAGGCATTCTTCACTCGGAATATGTCATCTTCACCGGTCGCCTGGAGCACCTCAGCCGGCCAGCAGCCGAACAAAAGGTCCGCGACCTTGGTGGGCACGTCGTGAGCGCCGTCACCAAGCAAACGACCCTGGTGGTTGTCGGTACGGAAGCGGGCAGCAAACTTGAAAAAGCCCGCAAATTGGGCATTCGAACCATCGATGAATCCGAATTCCTGAAACTTGTGACCCAAGGTGGTATCCCTTTGGCGGGTGCATGGCAACAAGGAATCTGAGTCCAGATGGCCGTGATTCGATTGCGCAGTTTTTTTGAGTGTGACACGAACAGCGTCAGTGGGAGGGTAAAATCAATGGGAGTCGATACGGGCAGTCATGTTTCGAAGCAAGCGCGCGTTCACGCCCACTGGTTAATTCCCCCAGGGTAAGTGTTTGCGCGTCGCGCGTGAGCCGAAGACAATGAGGAGTCGCTGCGACGCCACCTGTTTTGAACCGCACGAGATCGGAGAGCATCGGTGAACCACCTGCCTGTGGATGAGTTACTTGTTTTCGGCCCTAGCGCCGTGCTGGCATTATGGGCCGGCTCCCGGCGCCTGTACCTTTGGTTACGGTATCGGCACGTGCCCTGATTGCACAATCGCGACATTGTGACGAATTTTATGGCGGACACGTCAGTTCAGAACATTAGGGCCGGATATAATGTATAACCTGCGATCGCGGGCATCGTAACAGCCCATGCGTCATTCCCCCAAATGATTTGGGAACGATTAAAAAGAGACGGTCAATTCCTGGCGTTCGCCCCGTTTGCACGTTCACTTTTTTGTTTTCCAGAATCGGAGAGTCAATGACGCAGCGGCTGATTTGACCGTCCGGGATTTGTCAGGCGATCGCTCGGGCCGTGCGCTGCCAGAGTGGGCCACACGTGGTGACCGAAGCTGATTTTAGTGGAGTATGCCCTTGTCTATAACAACCCTTTACGCTGTCATTGGCATCGTGGTAGTCGGTGTTTTATTGTGTCTCGTTGGTATCACGATTCAGTTGTGGTTGATTCTGCGCGATGTTCGCGCGGCCTTGCTGCCCGAGTTCGTGCGCGTGGTCCAAAAGACACGGGACAGCCTGCAAGAAGTGGAACTGACCTTGGATGACACCCACCAGATAGTGCAGCGGGCAAACCGGGCCACTGCGATGATTGAAACGGCTTGGGCCTGTGTCAGTCGCGCCACCCTCCGTGGCGTGGTTTTTTTACGCCGTCGTAAGCAAACTGCAAACGAGCGTAACCGGTAACCGATTGCGCGTGGGCTTTGCCCCAAACTGGTGTGGCAAACACAAACACGTAAAAACAGACGGTCAGTTTTTAGATTTCAGCAAACCTTTATTCACCAACCAGTGCTTTTTTGCGGTTAGCCTGGCGCGGCAAAGTCAAGCTGCGTGTCAAAGCACCCACCATTCCGCCTCAACTCTGTGCTGTTTGCCGTTGAGCCAGGGTGCACATTCCCTGATTGTGTTCGCGGGCTTGCTGCGCGTGTTGGTGTTCCGTCGCCCATCATTTGCAACAGAACGTCAAAGTTGTAAGTGTCTGTCGCCTGAAAATAAATGGCGTGCCCGTTGGTGATGGCACCAAAACGATGTTTTTCCAGCGCGGCGCCCATACCAAAATAAACACGGGTCAGGCCCAGTTCCCGCGCGCGAGTTACCGCAGCCCAAATGGCTTGCCGGTACACACCGTGTGAATTGATATAGTCGTAGTCAAGTCCGACGATCAGGGGAACATAGTGGCAGCGGCCACGATACGCTGCCAAAAAAGCGACGGGTTTGTCACGTTGGGGGTTCACTGACGTATCGGCAATGTTGATCAACAAAAATTCCCATTCTGGCGCACAAGCCATGTTTTCAAAAAGTGCTTGAGGCACGGGGAACGTGTTGAATTCAAGGCTCCGCGCGTGAACATTCCGATACAGGGCATACAGATGCTCACACTCGCCTGCTGTTAACGGTTGCGCTGTTGCGCCTCGCACCGATATCGTCATGGCGTTTGTACGCGGCAAGACTTCGCGCGTGACAAATCGACGCGACCGTTGGGTCAATTTAGCCAAGTATGCATCAAGCGATTCAAGTGGGTTGATCTCAAGCACCATACTGTCTGGCATTCGATACTTGGCAAATCCGTGATCAAGCAAAAACGCTTCCATTTCCGGGTCATTCGCATCAAGATCCCGTAGCACAACAACCTGGGCTTGATGACGCGTCTGTTCAGCCGCCAAATCTTGCAGCACCAAAGCCAATGCACGTTGCCAATCGGCTGTTCGGTCAATGTAGAGGTGATCGCCTTCTGTCAGCAGCGATCCCATCGCCAGCGTCTTGGATGTCAAAAAAGTGGGATCGTTGCGACGGCGTTGCTCGGCGAGCCGAGACACGTCCTTGGAGGCTGTCAGATCGTCTTTCCAAATCGCCTCGCTAAAAAA
Organism: Candidatus Sericytochromatia bacterium; assembly: GCA_040400605.1. Taxonomy (GTDB): domain Bacteria; phylum Cyanobacteriota; class Sericytochromatia; order S15B-MN24; family JAQBPE01; genus JBBAPZ01. The sequence continues at coordinate 1,814 of JBBAPZ010000038.1, read as the reverse complement.
AGTCGCAAGCACGCAACGGCCACTCGCGTCTCGCACAAAATAATAAATGAATCGCCAATTGTCCTCACGACGAACCTGGTTTGAAAAGGTTTTTTCAAGCAATGTGAGGCCTGCGTGACAAAATGTCCCTCGCGCGCCAAGCAAGGCATTCCATTCATCCGCGTTCACATCTGCGATCCGGTAGCGTTTCTCAAGCACCCAATCGGAGGCCACCACGCACGATTCTGCTATGGCAGGTGACTTTTCAACAAGCCCAAACGTCGTAAAAACCTCACCCATGGTGCTACCCTCTTCGGCCAACGCTCGTGGGAGATGGTAAGCGATCGCTTCAGCCAACCGACGGATGTCAGATTTTGTCAGATGACGCGTCAGGGTAAAACGCAGCCCGGCCCGCTTCATCGGTACAACCGGGAAAACAGCAACATTAAGGTAAAATCCTTCTTTTTGCAGGCGATCAACCATGTTGTAGCTAACGCGAGGCAATCCGGTTCCGACGAAACGTACCGGACTGTCATCTTGCGAAATGAGCGGCACACCAAGCGCACGAAACACGTCATTGCAGTAGCGAATCAACTCAAGGAGTTCAGCTTGCATCGCAGCGAATCCTTCATCAAGATGAACCCTCGCACAAGCAATGGCCGCCCCTAGCATAGGGGGCTGGATGGGACCTGAATAAATGAGCGGACCGCCAACCGTTCGAAGCTTCAAGCGCATCGCTTCGTCTGGAATCATTAAAACACCCCCTGCACAGGCAAACGCCTTATTGAGGGAAGTCGCAACCACCATTCGCTCGTGCAAGGGAACACAACCCAGCACAAATCCGCGTCCGTGCTTTCCGCACCAGCTCATCGCATGGGCGTCGTCAAAGTAAAGATGCAACTGCTCATGACGCGCGAGCATCGCCATCAGTTGATTGATTGGTGTGAAGTCGCCGTACATGCTGTACAAGCCGTCAGCGAGGTACCAGATATGGCGATAACGGCTACGCTCTCGCACAATCAGCGCTTCCAGTTGCTCCAAATCATTATGACGAATCACCTCAAGCTTTGCGCCATGGACGCGCGCCAGATTCGCGCCATTCATCACGCTCATATGAACCTGCTGATCCAGCACCATCAGATCACCTGCCTGTATGAGAATCGGCAAGGCTGCAATATGGCCCAAAGATGTACTGGATGCCAGCAAGACGGGAGAACCAAAAACGTAGTCCAGGAGACTTTCGAGTTCGTGATAGGGCGGCGCTGAGACCGCCGCCCGTGACGATGAAAACTGTGTGCCGAAACGGGTAACCGCATCAATAACGCCCGCTTTTAAACGTTCGTCCAATTCGAGCCCCAAATAGGAACAGGACCCAAAATTGAGCCAGGCCTGCCCACCGACGGTGATGATGCGTCCATTGAGTACCTCGTCTTCGGCAGTATGGAACATTAGCCCACGCCGAGTCGACTCGTGAAACATTTTGTATGCTAACTCGATATAATCTGAGAATTGACGCATCGTACTCCAAGGCTTGGCATCGGTTTTACGGTAACGAGTACCATCGATTGGTGATGACGTTTTGATTGTTGTTGAAAAAACGCACGCTCGTGATGCCGCTGCATTTTTATTTACAAAACCGATCTGAATAAAACCAGCGCGTCACTGTTTTAGAAAAATTGGCTTGGTGTGAAGAGGCAATCGGCGATTATCCGCTGATTCATGTGGATGCTGCTCGTTTGGGCGACAATGTGTTGGATCGCTCAAAACGCTGATCCGAGCTCGTCCATTGGCTTTTATAGGCTTCCGGGACAGTCGGATGCTCACACTGTGTTATT
>JBBAPZ010000037.1:0-13408 GCA_040400605.1 Candidatus Sericytochromatia bacterium | reverse complement strand
GCGGGGCAAACATTCCTGGTATCAGATGGTGAGGATGTCTCAACGACCGAGCTCTTGCATCGCACGGCACGGGCGATGGGTCGCAACGCGCGCCTCGTCCCGGTCCCTGCCAAGCTGCTTGAATTTTGTGCGCGGTTGCTCGGACGGCAGGATTTGGCACGACGCCTGTGCGGCTCGTTGCAGGTGGATATCGAAAAGACCCGTCGGCTTCTTGACTGGCAGCCACCGCTGACCTTGGATCAAGGGCTCAAAAAAGCGATTGAGGGCATGCAGCCTTGAAACGCATGTTTGACCTTATTCTCAGCCTGGTCGCAGGCTTGGTACTGCTGATTCTGCTGGTACTCGTCGCCGTGATGGTCCGGCTGACATCGCCTGGCCCGGTGTTGTATTGGTCTGAACGGGTTGGCCGACACAACAAAATCTTCAGGATGCCCAAGTTTCGCAGCATGCGCGTGGGCACACCCGCCGTCGCCACACACCTGTTGGTGGACCCGGACGCGCACCTGACGCCTATTGGCTCGTTTTTGCGTCGGAGCAGTTTGGATGAATTGCCGCAGCTTTGGAGCATTCTGGTCGGGGATATGAGCTTCGTGGGCCCACGGCCCGCCCTGTTCAACCAGCACGATTTGATCGAGGCCAGAACACAAAGCGGGGTTGACGCCTTGGTGCCCGGATTGACCGGATGGGCACAGGTGAATGGCCGTGATGAATTACCGATTGAACAAAAGGTGGCACTGGACGCAGCGTACCTCGCGCGTCGCAGCTTTTGGTTTGATTTGCAGATTATCTGGATCACCTTTTTAAAAGTGGTGAAGCGCGATGGCGTCTCCCATTGATGAATCAGCAAAAACTGGTTGTGATTAAAAAACGTTCTCGTTTTTCACACTGGGCCAAACACGGTATGATGAGTGTAGTTGGATTCAAAATTTGCAGCGAGCATTAACTGTGAAAGCAACGTTGGCATCCTATTTTACTCTGCCACGGTTGGGACAACTGGCGATCGATCTCATCATCGCCGCGGGTGCCTTCACCATGGCCTATGCGTTCCGCTTTGAGGGTTTGCCACCCGACACCTACATCACCCAATGGCTCACGCTCCTCCCCGTGGTTTTGTGCGTACGCTTCGTTATCCGTTTAATCGGGGGTTTGCATCACCAACTGTGGCGTTTCGTGAGCTTGCGGGATGCCGCTGCTGTCGCAGGGGCGCATCTGCTCGGTACGGCGGTGATTGTGTTTATCGCGACGACCGTGTATCAAACCCACGTGCCGTGGGGCATTTTTGCCCACGACTGGTGGATCACCGTGCTTGGCAGTGTGGCCGTCCGTGTGCTCCGGCGCCTGCAAGTGGAGCGCCGGGCGCGACTGGCTGGCGGCAACCGTTCGATGCAACGCGTATTGCTGATTGGTGCGGGTCAGGCCGGTAACCTGATTGCGCGCGAAATCATGCAGCGTGGCGCACAGATGACCGTGGTTGGCTTTTTGGATGATGACCCCAACAAGCAGCGCAGCCGCATGCAGGGGTTGGAGGTGCTGGGGATGACCGAGGATTTGCCTCGCGTTGTCACTCAGTGTGCGGTGGACCAGGTGATCCTGTGCATCCCTTCCGCCACGGAACGGGAGGTGCGCCGCATCCTTGGTTTGGCACGCAGCACCCGTGTCGTGGTCAAAACGTTGCCTGGGTTGACGGATCTCATCAATGGCAAGGTCGAGGTAAACCGCATTCGCGCCGTGCAGATTGAGGATCTCCTCAACCGTGCGCCGATTCAGTTTGACCGGGAGCGCGCGGCGTCGATCACCTCCGGGCGCGTCGTGATGGTAACCGGCGCCGGTGGTTCGATCGGTTCCGAGCTGTGCCGCCAAATCGCCAATCTGGCACCAAGCCGGCTCATCTTGCTGGGGCGTGGTGAGTTCAGCATCTATGCCATTGAGATGGAGCTGCGCGAACACTTCCCCACGCTCGACCTCGTCACCATCATCGCGGATGTGCGCGACCTGACCCGGATGGGGTTGGTATTTGAGTTGCACAACCCGGATGTCGTGTTTCACGCAGCGGCGCACAAGCATGTGCCGTTGATGGAGAAGAACCCTGGCGAAGCGGTGTTTAACAACATCTTCGGCACCCGTGTGGTGGCGGAGTTGTCGCACCGGCACAACGTGGAGCGTTTTGTCTTGATTTCGTCCGACAAGGCGGTCAATCCCACCAATGTGATGGGGGCGTCCAAACGCATCGCGGAGCTGATTGTGCAGGACTTTGCCCGGCGTAGCGAAACCCGGTTTATGTCCGTGCGCTTTGGAAATGTGCTGGGCAGCCGCGGCAGTGTGGTGCCGCTGTTCAAGCGGCAGATAGCGGAGGGTGGGCCGATTACGCTGACCCATCCGGACATCATTCGTTACTTTATGACCATCCCTGAGGCGACGCAATTGGTCTTGCAGGCAGGTGGGTTGGGCCAGGGGGGCGAGGTGTTTGTACTGGATATGGGTGAGCCGGTCAAAATTGTTGACCTGGCGCGGGATTTGATTCGCTTGTCCGGCCTGGAGCCCGATGTGGACATCGCCATCAAGTTTACGGGCCTGCGCCCTGGCGAGAAACTGTTTGAGGAGTTGTTCACGGCTGCCGAGGGAACGAGTGCGACGCAATACCGGAAGATTTTCGTCGCCAGACCAGAATCCATCGATGCAGCCAAGCTGGAAATGGGGTTGACCCTGCTGCAGGCGGCCGCAATCGCTGGCGATGACATGGGCATCCGGCGCGGCCTGAAGCATCTCGTGGCCGGTTACCAGTACCAACCCAGCGATGCGGATATCCAAATCGACAAGCTACCGTCGGTGAACGTCTAATTGGTTTTGCGGTGAACGTTGCGGGCATGACGTTGTGACTTGAAGCGATGAGGCGAGGTGACGTTCCGGTTTGTTATAACCACAGTCGCGCGATGGGCTTGAATTCATCATTGGAGATTGCGAAAATGGGATGCCGCGCTCGATTGGTTCCACCACGGTCACTACCCGTCGTTACGGTGGCGCGTCACCGCCTGGTTGCCCCATCGCACAGCAGTTAAAATCTTCACATCCAATTTGTTACCCCCGAAAAATCGCAGATTGCCACCCCCGCTAACATCCGCAAGCCCAGTTTTTCAAGGTTGGGACTGCCAGGCTCGATTTCTTCGTAGTACAGCAAGTCAGGGATGCCGAATTGCATGGGTAGCTTAAAGAGCGTTTCTATCAAGCCCCCGGCTTCCACGTCGATCAGGATGTTGGCGTCACTGATGAGCAACAGCATCCAACAAGTCCAACTGACGTTCTTTATGGAAGCGCATCATCGGGATACCCAGAAGCTCCGCTGCTTTTCCCGCTGATATGTAGTCTTCGGCCAGTGCCCGGTAAACGAGCTGTTCGAATAATCGTGGATGCTCCGGCAGTAAGGGTTCTCCCGGCTCTTTCTTGCGCCAGCCCCTGGCTGAAAATTGCTTAACCATCGAGAGGTGAGCGGCGTCGCCGATCACGCCACACTGTTTGGCGCGTTGCAACCATCCGGCGATCGACAATCCGAACTCGTGCTTGAGTGCGTGCAACTCTTGCCACTCCAGCGCGTGACGCTGGTGCCCCAGCAACTGGCGCACCGCAACCTGTGGCGCCAAAAAAGCGCCGGCGAATCGATCACATGCCTTTTCTTCGTCGATACCATCCCGCAGCCGTCCTTCGAGCAGTAAATGCCCCAGTTCGTGTGCCAATGTGAAGCGTTGTCTGTCACCCGGCCAGCGCTTGGAAACTGCCACAATCGGAAACTCCTGGCCGTCATCCGTGCGGGCTTTGGCCGTCAAACCGGAAAATCCTGGATTCTCTTCATCAACCACGATGATCAGCAAGCCCAAACCCTCAAGGGTATCGGTGAGGTCGGCGATGGGGTTCATCCCCAGCTGCCAGGCATTGCGCACCAGGTCCGCGAAGCCCTCAAGTTCGTCCATTGTGGCGATATGAGTCGGCAGGGCTGCCGGTGGGTGAAACACCAGAAGAGGCGACTCAGGAAAGGCGATGAGCAGCTCAACCCGCTTTTCCACTTGTTCCAAAATTCGAATTTTCAGCGCGTTTTTCGCTGTCTTGCCCAAAGTCGAGGTCTTTCGAAATTCGGGCCTGAGCAACTCGACCGCATGCGTGCGAAAGAAGTACTCGCCCCGGATACCGCACGCGCGAGCCAGTTTGAGCAGCTGCGATGACGAGGGGGTCAGCAGACCCTTCTCGTATTTTTGAATGGCGGTGTGCGAGACACCAATTTTCTCGCCTAAGGCACCCAGCGTCAGGCCTGCCGCCAGTCGTGCTTGACGAATGCGATCAGCAATCATGAGGCCTCCTGGTGCGGGGTTTAAAAGCAATTACATTCTAGCAATTATTTAAACTTGAATACAGTGTTTGAGCAGTAATTTCGCGCCTTACAAGGTTTTTTTACGGCGGTTTCCACTTCCAGCACGTAGCAGCTTGTGAGTCGTGAAAAGTCGTCGCCCGTGAGAATAATCCACCAACTTTTTACGAGAACGTCTCCCTTTGAGCCTCTGTATCGAAAAGTCTACTACAAAACGCCGCCCATACAAATCCTCTTCTGTCGGGGTGGGATTGCTCCGGTTTTGTGGACACAAATGCCAATACAGTTAAGGCGGGTGAGTTGCAACCACAGCCGTGCGGTGGGCTTGAAATCATCATTAGGGATTGCGAAAATGGGATGCCGCGCTCGATCAGTTCCACCACGGTCACTACCAGTCGTTACGGTGGCGAATCACCGTCAGGTCGCCCCATCGCATAGCAGTTAAATCCTCGCATCCAATTTGTTACCCGCGAAAGAGCGCGGATTGACATCCCCACCAACGATTCCTACGCAGGAGACGCGCTGAGCATACCCGGCTCATCGTTTGAAATAGGAACGACCTCGAGGTGACTAAGGCGATAGCCCAAGGCTCTGGCCACCCGCGCAATCTTCTCCTTGGATGCACCATGGTACTCGTCTTTCTCATCCCGCGATACCACGGAAGGCGAGACACCCAGCTTGGCAGCCAGTTCCACTTGGGACATATTTTGTGCAATTCTGAGCGCAATCAGCAATCGACCGACGGACTCGAAGTTTGAAAGCGCGCTGAAGTCCTTGCTCATGACCCGCTCGTAGAACCCGACCTCCTCCTTCAACTGCTCATAGAAGTCGAGAAGCGGTTCCATTGCGGCCTCAAGCTGCTTGTCGGTCAGACCCGCGACGTTTAGCACCTCACGCTGGCGAGAAAGAATATTCTCCTCTTCGATCAGTCGCCGCTTCATCTCCGTGTATTCGACTTGCGTCTTGATCATTGCACCGCCCTCCCGCTTGGCTGAACAATCTTGATAATGCCCTTCTCCCGGAACTCGGATCGACTCCTGCGAAACGCATCAGGAAACTGGAGCGGATACCCGAGTGGCCCCAAAATACCGCTAAACTGTCCGTAGTGCGGATATAACTCCGTGCGGTAATTGTGCCACATTGGCAGCTGGGCCTTGGCAGAATCCGGTGAAGGGCGTCTGCTGGCCCGATCCCAGGTCCACGATCGATGTGGATCCCTCGCGTTCAAACGCACTTTGAGATCCGACAAATCGAGCACATCGCAGATAAAATAACCATCAATGTCATGGGGATGTGCCTTGTCTTCAACAAAGGAACCATCAAGGTATACCTCTTTGACCCCCTCTGCCCAGAGTTGCTCGACCAGCACCTCAGCCATGTTCACCAATGTCAATCTCCACCGCATGTCCCAGTCAGGGCGCTCCGGTGGCCCAACCACCAATAGCGAGGAACGCAGTTGATTGAACGTCAAAGGGTAATCCCCGGGCGGTAAAACGCCCTGTTCAGTGAAGGTCTGAATAATGTTACTCATGCATGTACATCATAAATCAAAATTGATATTTATGTCAATAGTGACTAATATGTGTAGCCAATTGGCATTCATGCGGGATAAGGTACGAAGTCGCCCTACTGTTTGTGACAGACTAAAAGAGGCCCACTTGAGCGGTTGATTGATTGGGCAAAAGAAGCCTGTAGTGTTTCCTGTTTGTCTGGACAGACCCCACGATGGAAATTGGGCAAGGTGGGTGCCACTCAGCGCGAGCGACGGATGACAAAGTTGATTGCAGGAGCGCCGCCGACCTTGGTATCCAAAACAGCCGCCTGTCGTTCATCAGCCGTGCGCCGGCCAGGACGTCCACGTTGAACCTCGATTTCAAGTCGCTGTTGAGGGTCCTCTGAACTGGGCATTGTGGTGTCCTCCTTCGTAAGGGTTCTGAAGGGGATTTATCGAAACAGTACAGTGATCCGTTTCGCCAGAATGAGTGATCAGTTTGACCGGAATACACAGTTTTGTTATCATAATTTTTGCGCGATATCCAATCGGTCTCAGGCCGCCGCATGACGCAGGTGCCAGATCAATGCAGATCGTGAAACCCAAACCTGAAAATTCAACGACGGCAAGTTGACAGGGGGTTCTGGAAGATGAGCTTGAAGCAGGAACTCCACCAGCTGATCGACATGCTTCCTGAAGGGCGGACCGACGAAGCGCGCGTGCTTTTGATTGCGCTGTTGGCCCGACATCATTCAGAGCAAAAAGAATACGTATCGGATGCAGACAGCGCAATCTGGCTTGATGAAGGTGCTACAACGCTCAGTGAGCGGCTTGCCGCCATAGAAGCCGATGTATCGCCAGAAGACCTGGCGGCTTGGGTTGCGGCACTCGAACAAAACGCCAAGCATTGCCAATTTGTGCCTGGTATGGGCTTTGTACCGGTTTCATGAGAGGCGCGCTCGGTCAGATCATCAGCGTTCGCTTGCCGTCACGGCTTCCAGCAGGTCGTGAGCAGCACGGGATGCGCCCCTGCATTGTCGTTGCTGACCCTTCGATCACAGGTCCATGTCGTTTTTCGGTGGTTGTGGTTGTGCCATTAACCACTCACCGACAACAATCTTGGCAATCAATCAATGCCACGCTCTATCCGATCCTGGCTGCGGGAACAGCCGGTCTGATGGTCGATTCCATTGCTCTGGTTGATCACATACAGGTCACCGATGTCGCTCGTGTCGAGGCATATCTCGGCCGCCTGACTGAGTCAGAATATGCACCAATTCTCGCTGCGCTTAGAGCACTGACCTCGCCGTAGCGCCGCACACACGATACAGAAACGCCTAGCATGATAACCGGTTAAACCTGAAAGGTACGTACTGGCCCATCCCGTGGTTCCACCGAGACGTGATTTCGTACAAAGTCGCGCTGGTACGTATTACCAGACACTGCGATATCCCCCACTGATTTGCATCAGTGTGGGATAAGCTTCAAATCAGGACCAGCTAAGCCTCAGGCGGTGACGGGTGGCTCCCGAACAGCATCAAGCTGTCTTTTGAATTCCTCCGGCAACAGGATTGCCCCCTTGTTGGCGAGTGCATATTCAATAGCCGCCACGATGTAGGCGTATGGTGAAACAGTACAGTGCCCGTGCGTGTCACAAACGTCGCTCACACTGTGGCAGATTGTTTCAAGTTTCGCAACAAAATCGGCCTTGATGTGGCGATGGAAGCGTTGCGAGAGGCTTGGCGCAGCAAGCGCGTGAGTATGGACGAACTGTGGCACTATGCCAGGTTGTGCCGTGTAGGTCAGGTGATGCGGCCGTACTTGGAAAGCCTGTCATAAGTGGACGAAACGTGACGGCATCGGGCCGCGCTGCATCATCAAAAAAGATGGCCAAAAGATATATGATGCGATTCACGGGGCGCTTCGAAACGGTGAAACGACCATTCTTGATTTCGAGGGAGTAAGTCAGTTCGCCTCGCCATTCTTCAATTTTGCCACCGGCCAGTTGCTGAAAGATATTGCGGAGGCTGATTTGCGACGTCTGTTGCAGCCGGAAGCCCGAATTTCTCGTTCGATGTCATCAGGGTTAACATACACACCCAAAAGCGCTGGTCGTAGCAAGGCTTTCATGGTGCTTTTACCAGACCCATTAGGCCCTGCAAAGATCCGAAGGCGGGGGGTGGTCATCACAACAGCTTGCGATGCACGTTTGGCCCGACTGGCGTCCAAGGTGCAAGCGGTCGCAGTACCCGTCGCGTCCCGTCCGGCGAGACTTCTACCAGCGCATCGCCCTCACGCTGAACGACCGTGTGTCCCGCCGTCAATGCCGCCCAATAAGCTTGCGTCACCGCTGCGGCAAAGAGCTCCGGCGTGTGTGCCTCCAGGTGCTGGATTGCTTCTTCACTCAGTTCTATCGTTACCCCCGTATCAGGTCACTTCTCCATTGTACCCGATAGAAAGATCCCGCTTGATTGATGGTGTTACCAATCCGCATCATTTTGACAATAATCGTGCACATCACGGCTGCGTTACCTGAGTATACCCGATTTACCTCCGCGGCTGTGTTTGAAACGGCGAGTCAACTGCCGCACAACCCCGGAGCGGCCTTTCGGTCAGGCCAGTTGCGTTGGAGAAAGTGGCCATAACTTAGCTGACGGTGCGTCTAACGGGCTCCTCGGGGTCGCCCTTCTGTAGCTGATCGAGCGCTGCGAGTTCCTGCAAGCCACGCTCCCGTTTTTGCCTCCGCTGCTCTCGGTAGGTCAGCAAGGCGCGGAAGGCCACCCGGCGGTGCGTCCCGATCATCTCGAAGGGATGTTAGCGGGGATATAAAATCGCGTCGACTGGAGGCGGACATCAACCGAGAAACGGACCGCGCAAAAACCAAGGCAGTTAATCCCGCATCGATTGTCAAACCACAGAACAGCTATTAAATCTTCACACCCAATTTGTTACCCCCAAAATCGCAGATTGCCACCCCCGCTAGCAGGCGCTTGCACAAAACTAAAACATGGCTTACGTTTTGTGCATGAAAAAATCGTTATCGAACAGACCAACCTGGAATCAGCTCTATGAGATCGCGGCCGGCCAAGAAGGAATGTTCACCACACAGCAGGCCCGGGCGGCTGGCTATTCCGCTCAGCTTCTCATTCATCATGTCCAAAATGGACGTCTCGTCCGGGTGTGCCGTGGAATCTACCGGCTGGTGCACTTTCCAGCTGGAGAACACGAAGATCTCGTAGCTGCCTGGCTGTGGTCCGAGCAAGCCGGCGTTGCGTCCCACGAAACGGCACTCTTGCTTCACGGCCTCTCAGATCTGCTGCCCGCCCGGATCCACCTCACCCTACCCGAGGCTTGGCGCCACCGCCGATTCCGCGTCCCGAGAGGCGTGGTCCTTCATCACGCGGACATTTCCCCTCAGGACCGGCAGTGGAACGGTGCTATTCCGATCACCTCAGTACGGCGAACGCTCGAGGATTGTGCTTGTGAAGGGCTGTCCCCAGAGCTTCTCCGTCAGGGAGCCGTGCAGGCGATAAAGCGCGGTCTCGTTACGAGGCCTGAGCTGCAAGGGGTGGAAGCGGCCTTGAAACCCTTCGGAGGGCTCGAATGACTGAAAGAACCTATGCCTCCGGAGAGGCCTTCAAGCAAGCCGTCGAGCAGAGGCTTCGAAACCTTGCCGGCGGTAATGGACTGGAACTCACACGCAGGCGGCAACTTCTGGTCTTCGATCGCTTTCTCGCTCGAGCGATCGCCGTCCTCGAAGACTCGGTTATCCTCAAGGGCGGCCTCGTGCTCGAGATTCGCCTTGGTCGGGCTCGAACCACAAAAGATATCGACCTCAGATTCACAGGACAGCCCGGTGGCATTCTTGCCAGCCTTCAAACGGCGGCACGGCTCGACTTAAGGGACTTTCTGACCTTCGAGGTCGTGCCAGATCCCGATCACCCGGCAATCCAGAACGAAGGAGTGCCCTACGACGGGCAGCGGTTTAGGGCTGTTTGCCGGCTCGCCGGCAAACCCTATGGCCATCCCTTCGGGGTCGACATCGGAATTGGCGATCCCATCGTCGGCGAGCCGCAAGTCCTACAAGCTGATGATATTCTGGGCTTCGCCGGGATCGAGCCACCCAGGATCCGCGTTTATCCGGTAGAGACCCACGTCGCGGAGAAGCTTCACGCCTACACCGTGCCACGATCCCGTCCGAATTCTCGAGTAAAAGACCTGCCGGACATCGCGCTTCTAGCGAGCGCTGGTCCTCTCGACGGCATGAATTTGCGCTTGGCAATCAATAGAACGTTCTCGTTCCGGAACACCCACGCCGTCCCAGCCTCATTTCCCGAGCCGGACGCCGCCTGGCAAAAACCATATGAGGCAATGGCCCGAGCAGACCAACTGCCATGGATCACCCTCTCGGCCGCTACATCTGCGGCGAAAGCCTTTCTGAACCCGATTTTGGCAAATGACCCTCTTGTCAACTGGGACCCAGGGCGGTGGGAGTGGATCAGATGATACGGGAAGATTCCTCAGAGGATTCACAGACTCGCCTTTTATTGGCAGGATGTCTGACGTCAATTAAAATTGCCACCGTATTGCCTCACGGTGTTCTCCTCTCACCAGAACACGATGAAACCTTTTTCTCAAGATTTCACGACGGGGTACTGCGACCTTAAACCCTGGCATGACATCGTGATAAGTCTGACACAACGGTTTCGAGCTGGGTCGTGGTGGTATGCTTGCTATCTCCTGTTGCGCGCTGTTTGTAAAATGATTGAGGGATGGCAAAGCTGATGAAATCAGAAACCGTGCAAAAATTACAATCCATGTTTGAAGCCCTCAGCCAGACCATTCCCGATGAGGGCATTGAATTTTGGTTTGCCCGCGATTTGATGGTGCTGGGCCCTATTCATCAAAAGTGTAGGAGAGCCACTTTTAATCTATCACAAACAGGCTCGGGTATAATATGAGTATGAAGGTCTTGCTTGACGAAGGCCACTAGGCAAGCATGAAGGGGGAATAACGTGTCTCTTGGAAAGTTTTTCGAGCCTAAAAACCCCCTCACAGGTAACAGAAAAAATCCGGAAAACAAAGTCACCCTCAGCGCAGATGGGCAACACTACAACGTTAAAGGGCGCAAAAAACCAATCGCCGTGGCCAGTGTTAAAATCGTCTCCCTTAGCGGGCGAGAGGTTGATGCGAAAGATTACGCCGACCGCCACTAAACAGTGATGCATAAGTTGCTTGTGACCTGAAGGGATGAGGCAAGGTGGCGCTCCCGTTTGTTGCAAGTACAGTCGCGCGGTGGGCTTGAAATCATCATTGGGGATTGCGAAAATGGGATGCCGCGCTCGATCGATTCCATGACGGTCACTACCCGTCGTTACAATTACCCATCACTGCCAAGTCGCCCCATAGCACAGCAGTTAAAATCTTCGCATCCAATTCGTTACCCGCGAAAAAGTGCGTATTTACTTCACCGCTAACACGAAGGCCAATCAAATCTGAAGCCCTACTGGATTACAAGCAATGGCGGTACGAAAATGATTCCAGACCAATTCCCAGACATCGGAAAATTGGTCGGGGCCTCCGGTGTACAAGGGCGACGATCGTGAAAGCGAAGAAGGGACTGATCGAACCGAACAAAACGAAATCCAGCCCGGACTACGCGCACCTCCTCGCCGAGGTGAGGCAGCGCATCCGCTCCGCCCAATACGAAGCGCTCAAGGCGGTCAATAAGGAGTTAGTCGGCCTGTACTGGGATATCGGCCGGATGATCGTGGAGCGGCAGGATGTTGAAGGCTGGGGCAAGGCGGTGGTGGAGCAGCTCGCTGCCGATCTTCGGACGGAGTTTCCTGGTGTGGGCGGCTTTTCAGCCTCCAACCTCTGGCGTATGAAAGCCTTTTTCGAGGCGTACACCGGCCTCGAAAAACTCGCACCGCTTGTGCGAGAAATCGGTTGGAGTCACAACCTGGCCATCTTGGAGCGATGCAAGGACCCGATGGAGCGGGAGTTCTATCTGTGCATGACCCGCAAGTTCGGCTGGTCCAAGAACGTGCTGATTCATCAGATCGACAACTAGAGTTATGAAAAATCCTTGCTGGGGCAGAGTAATTTCGACCGGGCGCTCACACCGGAACTTCGCACCCAGGCTAAGCTGGCGGTGAAAGACCAATACACCTTCGATTTTTTGGAACTGGGCGAGGCGCACAGTGAACGAAACCTGGAACGGGCGCTGGTCGCCCGGATCGAAGATTTCCTCCGGGCCATGGGGGGTATGTTCGCTTTTATGGGGAGTCAATATCGGCTAGAAGTCGACGGCGAAGAATTCTTTATCGACCTTTTGCTGTTTCACCGCCGGCTGCGCTGCCTAGTGGCCATTGAGTTGAAAATAGGGAAATTCAGGCCGGAGTTCGTCGGAAAGATGCAGTTTTACCTGACCGCGCTGGATCAGCAGGTCCGGCAGGACGATGAGAACCCCGCCATCGGTATCATTCTCTGCAAGGAAAAGAGTCGCACCATCGTCGAGTACGCCTTGCACGATGCTCGAAAGCCCATAGGCGTGGCAACCTACGAGATAACCAAAACTCTGCCCAAGGAATTAAGGGGGCAATTGCCCCAGCCGGAAGAGATTGCAGCCCTGCTTGAGGGGATTAACTTATGAGTGCACACACTCTTTTTGATCAAGGCACAATTGAGGCCATTGCCAAAGTGCTTGGACAGGCCGGATCAGGAGCTATACTGTTTCCCTACGGAAGGTTGACACTTTCGGTCGTGATAAATCCCCTTAAGAACCCCTACGGAGGGAGGACACCACAATGCCCAGTTCAGAGAATTCCCAGCAACAGCTTGAAATCGAGGTCCGACGTGGACGGCCTGGTCGGCGTGTTAGCGGGGATGTAAAACCGCGTCGGCTGGAGACGGACATCAACCGAGAAACGGACCGCGCAAACCAAGGCAGTTTATCCCGCATAGGTTGTCAAACCACAGAACAGCTATTAAACCTTCGCCCCCAATCTATTACCCCCGAAAAATCGCAGATTACCACCCCGCTAAAAACCGGCACCCATTTCTAAGCGCCTGAAACAATTTGCTGATTCCGCAAAATACGGGTGAGGCTGATGTTAGGCCCAGGCCCCAGAGGGTAAGCAACCCTTGTGCCCCCGTCCGTCGGTGGGCGTCTTCCTTTTTTGAGAGCCGAAGGTCAGGGAGCATGGATACCACCGGCACGTATTTTTGCGCATTTTGCGGCGAGGAGAGCGTCACAGAGGTGGACATCTCTCAAGGCCTGCAGCAACGCTACGAGGAAGACTGCCAGGTCTGCTGCCGCCCAATGACTTTCCACGTGCACTTCGACGAATACGACCATACCGTGACAATACAAACAGAACCGTTGGACGGCTGAGTTTCGAGGTCACCGATGCATGTTGGTGACAGACTAAAAGAGCTCACTTGAGCGGTTAATTGATTGAGCAAGAGGAGCCAACCCCTGCAACGTCTCCGGGGCGATCGCTTCGCAGAAAGTTCTAACACTGCTTAACCAGCGACCCCGCGAAAAAGCGCGGATTATA
>JBBAPZ010000036.1:11549-13575 GCA_040400605.1 Candidatus Sericytochromatia bacterium | reverse complement strand
GGCTTTAAATTTTCGTTTACAAAAAAAGTTTGGGAATTTGTGTTTACATTTGAACCCATTGCTTCTGCACGTCTTTCTTGCTGTAAAGCCTTCTTGGCGTTTACATATCGGGCTCCGAGGCGTGAGTTGCAGGGTTTACATACAGGGCGGAGGTTGGTGATGTCGTCTGGGCCGCCTGCGTCATAGGGGATGATGTGGTCTGCGTCTGTGGCTGGGTTCTTGTTGCAGATCGTGCAGGTGTGTGGCCCGGTGGCAAATAGTTCTTTGCGTGCTTTTAGGAATTCGGGGGTGGCTCGGCGTGTCATGTGTTCTCGTATCTTTCTAGCGCCCTTGGCTGCGCCTGCGGTTGCTTGCATGTTACTCAGAGGGTCTCAGCGGTGATAGCCCCCCACACTTCGAGTTACTAACTCAGGCTGCCGGATTTTGTACACCAGTGGACGGACACCTTGGTATTTATGACGTTTAGACGCTGTACGCCTTGCTCGATGGCATGGCGCTCTACCCTCGTTCCCGAGTGTGTTTACCAACTGAGTACAACTCCCAATGTGGCCATGCGTGTGATCTGTTGTGTCTGTCTTATATCGGTAAACAGATGGCGTCAAGCACTCTTCCGAGAAAGTCGAGCCTTCACTAAATCAATCTGTGACGGTCTCCACACATAGTGTTCAACATGGGGCTTCAAAGCGTTAGCCCATACAACCTGTGCCACGCTTAACTTTCCCTCGTTTGTCTTAAGTTCTGCAAAGATGACCCCATTCTCAGGATGCGCCAAAACGAGGTCAGGGAAACCTATACCGTCAGTTCTGTATACCCCAGCGCGTACTTGATGCCTACTTGGGTGAAACACTTGCCACCCGGCTGTTTTGGCTATCTGCTCGACAACGCTTTGCCATATGGCCTCTGAAGCGTTGGGGTCTTTAGAGACCACGTTCTAGCCTCACCATTTCGGACTCATAGAACTTAATTTCACGCATCAGACGTTTGTTGTCTCGGTATTGCTCTTCGAGCACTTTAATCATCGGCTGAAGGTTGCTGATGTTTACCGATTCGGACAGGATGCCTTCAGGGTCGTGATGTTTGATGACGGCACGGATGCATGGCATGAGGGCTTGGTGCATTGGGCAGTATGTGTAGTACTCGGTTCGGCAGCTGGGGAACGGACAGTAGAGAGCTCTACCCATGACGGTTTGCCAACCATATTCCAAGCGACATCATGAGGACGCTGTGGGACACAAAATAGACGAACTCAATCATTGGGTCGCCTCGTACAAGGATTTCCAATGTTCAACCTCAGCGCGTAAACCTGCCACAACAATCTCGGCTTCTTCCATTGCTCTGCAAGCGTCATTGACTTTAATGATCAGGTCTTCGATGTAGTCGTTCATCGTTCCAGCGTCCATCAGTCCTCTATTCCTCTAATGCGCTCAATCGGCAACCATTTACCATTAGTTAGCCCGTAGCAATGCCAATCGCCGTATCCAATGTTTTTGTACTTTGTCTCGTAGCCAGTCTCTACTGACCATTTTGCGCATTTGCCGGTTTGATAATCAAGTGCACGATTGTAAGCAAACAATGACAACAACCAAACGGCAATAGCAAGCGGAATAAACAAAAGTGCTTGCAAACCACTTCTCGAATACTCAACCTGATTTGCTAAAGCGAGAGCTGCAACAATCAGGGCAATGAACCCAAGAATAATTAACCACACCATCAGAACGGCTCCTCTGGTGCAATGTCATCAGCAAGGTCGTCTTCATGCAAGGCGATAATCGGATCAGGTGTGCCCCTAGGCGGCCAAAACGCTTTGTCTCCGTTTACATCCTTAAACCATGGGCGCTTAGTGCCTGCAACCTTGTCGCGGTTGTCCCACACTTGGGTGACACCAGCCTGGAACGCTTCGAGAGTTAGCCAGTCGGGGAGTGGGCCGAACTGGTTGCCTTTAACACTCACGCCATTAGCGTCCGCCATTGGGTTGTGGTTGGTGCGTTCTGGTGAGATGGTGCTGGAGCGTGGGCCACGGCTCGCT
>JBBAPZ010000036.1:0-11449 GCA_040400605.1 Candidatus Sericytochromatia bacterium | reverse complement strand
GTTGTGGTTGGTGCGTTCTGGTGAGATGGTGCTGGAGCGTGGGCCACGGCTCGCTACTTTCGTCATCTCTTCACGAGACGGGCGTTTGTTTACATCGGAACCTGCCATGCCAGCGTTCGCCAATGCACGGCCTACAGCTGATGTTTCACAGTTCTCAACATGGGAGGTGCGGTTTACATTGCCAGCGCCACGCACCTCTTCGGCGTAGCCAGTGGCAATGCACACATCTTCAAGCCATAGTTCTGCACGGATCACACAGATGTCTGCTCCGGGTGTAGAGACCATATGGGTAATCGTTCTGCCGTTGGGGTGCTGTGCAAGCCAGCGAGCGTGTCGTGCTGCCACGGGCTCGTAGTCCTCAAGATTAAAGGCCATTGTCTTCTCCAAACATTAAAAACTCGTCCTGCATTACGACACAGCCTTGATAATCAAAGTTTGTAACCATCACCTTGTCATTCGGGCACCCCAATTTTTGAATTGCATTGGTAAGTCTTTCGGCAACTTCGTTGCAGTCGTCAAACTCAAATGTTTCTGGCACTTTGAAGAAATGAATCCTAGGCACTTGGAGCCTCCTTCTTGGCTTGGCGCTTCGCCTTGGCTTCAGCCTTCTTACGCTCAGCTGTAAGAGATGCGACACCCTCAGCAATCAAAGGCTCAATGACTTTACGAAGCGTGGCAGTGATGTTTTTGTCTTTGTCTCGAAGCATCACATGAGTGATGGCCTGAAACTCTTCGGGCGTGAGCCTGACGGCTACCGCGTGTGGTTTGTTAATCATTCGTTCTCCTTGAATGTTTATTGTTTACTGACCTGATGTTACACGCCAGTTTGACGCTCCCTTACCATCAGCCCACAGGATGCGAGCCACTTTCAGGTTGCAGGATGGGTCTGTCAAGCTTTTAATAACCTGACGATACGGGCGTTTACACGTCTTAGCAGTGAGCGTACGCCACGAAGAGTTAATTTGAAGTAGCCCGGTATCGCGTGAGCCGTCACCGTTAACACGGCTGATTGCGTGAGGGATGCACCTTGATTCCCTCCACATGATCTTGTCGAACACGCCGATGGGAAGTCCGTGTTTACGGAGCATGGTGTGCCACTGCTCGCATTTCCACTGGGGTGCAGCTGATGCTTGCATGGGCGGGACAAATAGGGTGAGTACTGCGAAGCAGAGCAATGCACGTTTCAATCTTTTCTTCTTTGATAGTCCAATATTTCAGTCTCGGTAAGCCAGAGTTCTTCGTCTTCGAAGTTCCAGTCGTACGGAGGGTCTTGCCAGTTTGTTTCTATGTCGCTGGCTTGGTACATGCCGTAGATGAGGCACGAGAAAAAGGCTAGTAGCGGGACGGTAATTAGGAACATCATCGGAGCGCCTCTTTGCCTGCTGGGGTAATGGCGCAGACCTGCATTGCTGAGCCTGCGCTAGACAGCCTTGTAACGCCCGTAGGGGCGATTAAACCCTTAGCGCGTAGTTCGCTGCACCGTTTCCAGTAGCAACACTTAGGACGCTTTGCAAGCCCTGATAAGTCACCTGCTTGTTCGTCGGTCAGGTCGGCGTATTCGTAGATGCTCAGTAGCAGCATAGCTTGTGAGGTTCTGCGGGGCTTGACATCGCCAGCGCCTAGGGCTGAGGTGATGGGGTCTGCACTGCGAAACAGTGGTAGATCGTCAAACATGTTGTCTCCTTTGTTTAGGGGTACTTGGTTACCCGTGTAAACATTCTGCTCAATGTGTAAACACAAGTCAAGCATTAGAGGGGGGCGGAGAGGCTGGGCGACGGGGACAAATAAAAAAACCCCATGGAGAACCACCCAGCCCCTCCTAGCGACTGACGAAACCAAGCGCCAGCCACGTACTTAAGGCTTCGGTAGTGCTCTCCAAGCCGCTTCAAAAGCCTCAGGGGACTCCCAATCGTTGGACACCTCGACATGAAGCCATGCACCGCCGGGTGTGCCAGCGTTGTCGGTCTTCGTGTAAACCTTTACGCCTGCTTCACCTTCTCCACGGGAACAGCGGTAGCCCCTGCCCCAAGCGGTTTTGTCTTTCGGGTCTTGTTTTGGGTTGAGGTACGAGTAGTCGTGTACTTCGCAGATCCGCAGCTCTTCGCTGTAGGTCATAAACCAGTCCCACGCTTGTCGGGCTTGTGCACGTCCTGCACGGGTGGATGGGTAGCCCATATCGACTGCGAACCCTGTCGCATGCACAGACAGGTTCTTTGAGCCTCGCATTTTGCGGTTGGCGTACATGCCCAGGTTGGTGAAACCCCAACGCCGTTTGCACAGGTCGTAAAATTTCTTTGTGACGGGGTCTGTGGCTTTGCCGTCCCACGCAGGAAAATATGGGTATTTACGGGGCACTTGGCGGATCCTTCGGTTTGTCTTTAAGGCCGTTGCCTGCGAGTAGCCCGATGAGTCCACCGGCGAGGGTCATGAGCATGGGGGAGAGGACTGCCCATGCTTCGGAGTCGTTGGGGGCTTGTTCGAGAGGCTGTACCACGAATAGCAGGCCGTAGATGAGCGAGACAATTGCCGCGACGAATGAGAACGAGAGCGCAATGCCTACTACGAGGATGAGTCGGGCTTTTATTTCTTCGTTGGAGAGGCGGTTTTCGGGTTTCATGGGCAGCGTCTTTCTAGTAGGCCGTTGGCGTTGGTGGTTTCGCAGTTGTGGCGTGTGCGGTCAGCGCATGAGGCGAGAACCGCCACGAGGCTAAGCGTCAGTAGCAGGCGCTTCATCGGGTGTCCAGCCGCTTGCAAGAAGGTCTGCGTATTCCTCTTCGGTCATTTCGCGTACTTCGTCATCTATCTGAATGTTTGGTCTTGTCATTGTGTCCTACTTTTGGTATCCGTAAACGCGAATTGTCCCACCGGACATCGTGCCTGCGCCAGTGAGAATCGTAAAACCTGTATAGGCGGCAGCAACCGCGTGTCGTCCTGCACCAACAATTGCAGAATCAACAAAGACTCCGTTAAAAGTGAAATTGGTGTATTTAGTTCTGTTGGGAATCATCACATCACAACAAATGGAACTGCCGTTTGAATCGCCGCCGCCAATTAAAAGCTGTGAAGTGTTGTTATTGCTTCCCACATTGGCTGAACCGGTTGCATAGAAAGCGCCATTCCAACCTCCAAAATAACTAGCGCTAGAAGCGCCTAGGCGAATGTTTAACGAGTTGTTGGCAGATTGCGTACCATCGGAATAAATAATTCGAAAGTTGTCAAAATCGTTTGTAAATGCGTCGTTTACAGTCACGCTGGAAACACCGCTACCAACCACTTGCGACTTAATTAGCCACAAGCCGACAGCGTTCATGTCCTGAGCGCGCAAAACCTCGCCCACGGAAAAGGATGGAAATGTCATATTGTTACCAACTCAACTTATTCTGATTAAGGACACCGTAAACGGGGTCATCAAGGATTAGATACGGATTCAGATCTGCGTCAATCACGGTATAAGAATAACGAGACCCCTCAGGCGTAGCAGTCAAAGTGCACCCCAAAATTGTCATGTAATAGGTCGTGCCACGGAAAGTGATGTTGCACCGATAGCCGGGCAAATCCCACCACGCATAACCAAGGTCAAGCGCAAAAGTGTTTTGAGCCTCAGCCTTACAAGACAAAGACGAAATACCGAAAGACGGTGTTGAATAGATACCGAGGTAATAGTTCCCGAGATCTTGGGCCTGACCAACGGACGCGCTGAACGTGGAAATACGAAGCGTACGAAACGGGGCAGTAGCACCAGCTGCGGTCACAACAACCGTGCCGAAGTTCAGCGTGTTTATCTCGACTCTGGTGTAGTAATCCGCTGCGAGGCTGTCAAAGGTCAGTTCGTCATAGACCTGATTTGTCGCGTTGTTTGCAGCGTCTGAGAAGCTCACCGGCAACGTGCCCACGAAGTCCTTGGTGTAAACACCGACTTGGTTGCTGCCGTCTTTAATGGTGGCACCGAGAGTGGCGGCAAAAGTGTTGAGCCATTCGGCGTAAGAACCGCTAATGGTTGAAGCGCCGACAGTTGGTGACGTAGTTGAGCTGTAAGTCGTGCCCACTGGCAGGCTGCCTTGGAAAGAAACGTCAGCAAGTTGGAAGTAAGCGTTAGCAGTCACCACGGTGGCGTTGTTGCCCTGTAGACGGCCCCACTCTGCCAACGCGCCTTCACATTCAAGGGTGACATAGTCAGCGTTACCAGTTGAGGTGGCGTAGTTGTAAGGCTTGCCCCACTGGACAGTAACGTTGCGGATTTTGCCGTTCCACGTTTCGTAGATAGCGCCTACGCGCTTGATGCGAATCCATGTGCCAACATTGAACGCTGAAATGGGGGAAGCAAAACCGCTTGGGTATCGGATCACAATGCTTGCCCCTGAAGGCTCAAAAGTGTCTTGTAAACCAGTGCGCCCCACACGGGCGGTGATTTCTTGGACGTTGCTTACCGCAGTCCATGTGGAGTAATTCATCGAATACTCGACGGTGTATTGCTCAACGGTCACGAGGCGACTCGGATGGGGATAGCGCCGTTTTGGCGTTGGTAACGGCGAAGGGCATCAACAATTGCGTTCGGGTCTCCGCCCTGCACGTTGATAGTGACGTTATTCCCGCCACCCATACCGAACTCGCCAGCACGGTTTAAAGGCACAACAGCCTCAGGGCCAGCCTCACCAATCACCGCCAAAGTCGCAGAACGAACAATGCCACCATCAGCCAACATCGGGATATTAGGCACATCAAAACCCTTACCGCCGAAGCCCGGCACAAACGAAGGGAACTTAAACGACAACTTGCCGATGGTGTTATTCCACAGCGAAGCAATGCCGTTAAACACAGTTTTGAACACCGCCAGTAAACCTTGAATGGCTGGAATGGTTACATTGGTGATCCAAAACTTCATCGCCCCAAACACAGCGTCAACAATTTTTCTGAAGCCTTCAAACTTCGTGTACGCAGCGGCAACGGCAACAATTAAAACAGCAATACCAGCTGCGATTGCCGTAAACGGGTTCAATGCCATCGCCACGTTTACAGCCATAATTGCGCCAGCAACAGCAACTAGCGACCCAGCCACAGCAAGAAACAGATTTGGGTTCTTTTGCGCCCAATCACCAAACTTCGTCAAGTACGGCAGGACTTTCTCAATCGCTGGAAGCAAAGCAGCGCCGATGGACTCCTTCGTCTCTTCAAGGGCAAGACCGAGACGCTTGAACTGCCCTTCAGCGGTGTTAGCGGCTTGAGTTGCAGCACCGCCAGTCGAGTCAGCAATAAGAGACATGACAGTCTCAAAATCAGCCCCGTCCTTAATCAGCGTGCGGTACTCAGGGGCAAGTTTGGCTAGGGCGGTCATGTTGCCCCCCATAGCCTTTGTTATTGCGTCTGTGACGCTCGCAAGGGGCTTACCCGTAGCTGCAGCGATGTCCATCGCCTGATTAGCAAACTGCTGAGCCTTGGTGACATCTCCAGTAGCCTTCGCCAGTTTCGCCAGCACTGGACGAAGCTCAGAATCCGCCACACCGAGCAAAGTGCCCTGAGTACTAATCCAATCCTCATTGGCTGCAATCTGCGCTTCAGTAGCGCCAGTGGTACGGCGCAAGTTGTTAGCAAGTTGATCCTGCGCTGCAGCGTCCTCGATAGCGCCCTTCGTGGCGTCAAACAATGCAACGCCTAAAGCACCAACAGCAGCAGTCGCAGGAATTAGCGCTTTCTTAAACGCAAACTTCGTCTTAGCAGCTGCGCCGTCAAGCTGGGCAAATTCCTTCTTTGCCTTTTGGATTCCTGAACCGTTGAACTCGGTAACGATGGGGATACTAAGCATTATTTCATCTCTCGGTTTACGCGGTCAAGAACACGAAGCGCGAACTCGCCCATGACCTTGGTGGTTTCGGCAATCCTGCTGTAAACAACGGGGCCGATAATGCGAGTACGACCCGGCGACAACTGCCCGAGCGCGTTACCCAACGGGTTAGCGGTCTTGCGTCCAGCAGTTTCAAAAATGGCGGTAGCCGTGTCACGCTGCACAATGTTGATTGTGCCAGTGGTACGGCGGTTCGTGTCAAAGACAACGTCCACACCCTTGCGAGCCTTGTCTAGGTTCCACGGGAAAACCTTGCGTCCGTTTACCGATGGGCCAGCCCACTTGCGGTTCATACCCGACAACGGAACAAAACGATAAGCATCCTTGACAGCGTTTACAGCAGGGGCACCAATAGCTCGAGCCTCATTATTGAATTCCTTACGCAAGCCCGGCTCAATCTTGTTAAGAGAACGGATAGCTTCGTTAATGCCTAAAACACTGATGTCAGTACTAACGGGCACGTTTCGCCTCCTTTGCTCTCTTCTTCAGCACGTCCAACATGGTGTGCAGCTCTTGTGTATCGAATGGGATCTGATGAGGCCAGAACCCCGTCTCCACTGCTAACTCGCAGAGGGTTCGGAGGTAAGAGCCTCTTGCGTAGGGTTTGCGGTGTCCTCGCTCACAACCTCAACCGAAACCAGTTTCTTGATGTAATCATCAAACACTGCTGGGACGGTGATGCCGTTTTGCTTAGCACCCTCAAAGGCGAGGAACGCTAAGTGCTCCATGGCGACACCAGAGGCAAGGTCAGATGCGCGGATCTTAAACTTGCGCTCCAGCGCCACAATGGAAAACAAGTTGGTGGTGACCTGATAGGTCTGCCCGTCTTGTTGTTCTACGTTGAGTGTGATTTTCATAGGTTCTCCTCTATGTGTTGTTTACGGGTTAAACGATGTCGCGAACCCAAGTGCCGCCTGTAAAGGTGGCTTCAACGGTGGCAAGTTCGCCAACAGTTGAGTTAATTGGGGTGAAGTCAGCAAGCATGCAGTTCGTGATGACGTACTCAGGGTTCGCTGGGCCTTCTGTGGTGCCTGATGGCGAGATGGTCAGCACGGTGGTTCCTGTGCCTACGCATGAAGCAAGGATTGCTTCAACTTCGGCAGCGCCGTAGGACAAGAACAAAGTCATTGTCACTTCGACGTTCTGAAGACCAGCTGTAAAACGGTGTCCAGCATCGCCAAAAGCGGTGGACTCAAGAGAATCAACACCGATCATGACTGAAACGGCGTTTGCTTGGTCGGAAAGGTCTGTGGTGGTTGCGCCCTGCGTGATGTTAATCGTGGCATTGCTAAGGAATGTTGTTGTAGCCATGAGGGCTCCTTTGTTAGTTGCGCCGTACGGCTACGGCAACGGTTAAATCATAAGAGGGCAGGTCTTGCCCCCCGATGGATACGAGGCCCGGACGAAGATCCGTGACCGCGATTGATGAGTTCATTATCTGATCTGCGATTGTCATGAGGTAGTCGCCAGCGTCCTGATTGCCGGGGGGCGGTGCAAGAACGCGGAGACGTATGTCGATGTTGCCCACGTTGTATGTAAACGCTGTGACCGTTGGAAGTTCAATCAGAACCGACATTGGGCGAGCGTTTCGTGGGTCTGTGATAGGCACAAGCCCGAGCGCCGTCAACGAGGTTTTGACCTTGTTTACAGCCTCGTACAAGATGCCTGAAGAACTCACGCGACTGTCGCCCGACTACAACCGAGAAGTTGCATGATGCGTGACAGGTTTACGGGCAATGGCAAGTTGCCCATTGCGTCATAGCCTGCGTAAGCGTCACCGCTTGTGCCTCTTTCGCGGTACAGCTGCATTGCATACAAGGTCGCTGCAAGCTCTACGGAAGCGTTTGGGACTGTGCTCGGCGAATCAGTGTAATTTGATTCGCGACGCTTGTTCCAGCACCAAAAATTGCTAGCGGAAACACACTTGGCGACGTAGGCCGTGTCATTGGCGGTTGCCACATCAATTCCCAAGGCGCTCAGGACTAGGGCACTGGTTGTCCAACTTGGCGTGACTGTGTAGGTGACAGTCCCGGTAGCGGTGTCGCGTTCAAAGTCTGCGCCATTGTTTACATAAATAAACTGGTTTTGCATAATGACGCCATAGTCAAAACGCAAGTCGCCTTCGTCTGAAACACCAAGAAACAAGTACGGGTCGGTAGAAACCACATCAGCGGTGGCGTTGAAGCCGTGACTCACGCCTGCGATAACTACCGAGTCCGTAACTTGGATACCTGTTTCCACAAAAGTCTGCACCACGGCATAGCCGTCTAAACGTGTGTGAAACGCTAAGTCGTATGTGGCCATGGTGATGCAGTCTTCTTGTGTAGGGGGTTTATCAGGTCAGGTTGAAACGGCGAAGACCGCCAGCAATGGTGACGATTGGGCAGAAGTAGCCATAAATCATCGCTTCGATTTCACCTGATGCTGGGACGTTTGTCTGAAGCATGAGCTGTGAAGATTCGAAGATTTCGATTGCTGATGGAACGATAAGGAATGCCGATTCGTCAATGACGGTGGAAACCATGTTGGAAGACACCGACAATGGAACGCCAAGGACGTTTCCGAAGAGGGTTGTGGCTTCGGCTGATCCGCCTGAGTTCTGTGGCTGTCCAGCGTTAAAGATTGGACGGCCTGCAGTGTCAACAGAGTTCTGAAGCAATGACCACTGACCAACGCCAGCGGTATATGCGCCTACGGTGTCACCTGTTGCAAGGTAAGCAGCTGCGGACTCTGTTGCAACGAAGGACTGGATGCCTGCTGCGGTTGCAGCGGTTGCTGTTGCCTGTGTACCACCTGCGGTGATTGCTGCAATGACTGCCTGCTCTGTTGCCTTGCGGTAGGAGCGTGTCATGTTGTCAAGCATGATCTGGGCGAAGGATGGGTCTGAACGCTCTTGGAGTTCAACCGACCAACGCTGCAAACCTGCAAGCTTGACGACGGTGCCGTTTACATAGCTCGAAACGATGCCTGTCTCTGATGGTGCTCCGCCTTCTGCGGTGGTGGCAACGGTTCCGTTTGTGGTGATTTTTGGAACGCTGATTGTCATTCCGGCTGCAGGGATGGCACGTGTACCACCACAAGCATCGATGACTGGGCGTGAACCAATGTTTACCTGCACCGTGTTGGACATGTACTGCACTGGGTTAAAAGCAGGGTTAGTCGAGAACGAATCGTCTGCTGCAGTGATCATGAACTTTGCCTTGGCATCGTCAGCAGCTGCGACCCACAAAGCGGACTCGCTTGTTGGGTTCAACTTTGCGTTGATTGCGTGGTGCAGGTAGTCAGCGTTCGTCTTAATTGGTGAACGTGGGGCGCTGTAAAACAGGGCTGTAGGGACAGTTTCAGCCGAAGCCTCAACCGTTGGGGTTACTTCAGACATGGTTTCCTCCTCAGGAATGTCTAGGGGTTGGGGTTCGACAACTTCTTCGGCGACCTCTAGGTCGGGTTCTGAAGCAGCGATTTCTGTGATGACCGCATCTGCAAACGCAGGTTGTGCGACCAACGAGATTTCAACGAGGTTTGCCTTAGAGACAACCATCGTTCCGTTCTTGTCATATTTGAACTTGGTCGGGACGGCACCAACAGATACGGAGTCGTATGCGCCAGCCTTGACAAGTTCGATGGCCTCATTAGAAGCCCGGGTGTTAGCAAATCTTGCTGTAAACAGCAGACCTTCTTCAGCCTCTACGAGTTCGGTAACAACACCCCGCAACTGCGACATGTCGTGACCTTCAAGAAGCTTTGGGGCTTTTGCGTTTACGTCAAACGCGCCACGCTTGAACATGACTTCTTGACCCGATGACACTGACGCAGTTGTGTCCCAAGGTACGGCCACGCCCGTGATGGTACGGGGGCTGTCCTCTCCTGCGGCAGCATCAAGGGTCACGGGGACGTGAACAAAATGAATCATGATGGGATGCTTTCTTCTTCATCAACGTATTCAGGCATGACTTCATGAGCCATGTCTGAGACGCCGATATAGCTTTCAATGTCAAACTCGACAAACCGATTTCGTGGCAAAACTTGCTCGCTTGAAAGGGTTTGCTCGATGGTGTCTAGGTACAAACGGGCGCCGAACAGATATAAATCCTCGCGAGCCGAAACACTGGTCTGATATTGGTACGAGCCAGTGTCAATACCGAGCAGGTATGGAGGGACGTTGCACAACCGTGACAGGGTCAAATCTTGGTACTTGCGCTGATCAGCGTTAGTTTCCTGTGCGTTCTGTGAAAACTCTTTGAACTGCACTTGACTTGATAAAGCTCCAATGGCGTTTTTGCGTCGAGCTGCAGCCCACGCCGTCGCGAGATCGCCAAGGTCTTCGCCCGACATGTCCTCACCCGAAACCTGCTGCAGATAACCCGGCACCGTTTCCAGTTGCGCGTAGCGGTCTGCTGCAGCGTTGAGATACAACTGCGTATTAATTGCGCTGTTGCCAATCTTCAACAAACCGGGTGTCGGGCTGATGAACTGGAGCACGTTGGAAACATCCAAGGCTTGTCCGTTGAACATGAGCTCTTTTTGCTGGCCGAAATACTGCAGATAGCCACTTTGATCTGGTGACGAAACACTTGCAGCGGGAAGCCATGTAAACGAAGCGGGAAGCCCGGTTGAGTAACGGGTCTGAATATAGGCGTAGGCAATGCCGTGAAAATAGAGATCACTGAAAATGTTTACATAGAAGAACGAGCGCGACACTTTCGGGTCAGGTCGTTCCATCCACGGTTCCAGCGGGAGGTAAATCTTTTCGTACCGCTCACCTGTCCACTGCTTGGTGTAATGGCGAAGCTCCAAGGCCCCGACCATGCCAGCAATGAGATCCCTACTACGGGAAATTGTGGGCGAAGAAAGAGCGCGGGCTTCGTCATTCGAGTTCAGGTAGTAATTGAACTGACCAATTTGGGACGCGCCTGCAGCAGCCTGCACGGGTGCAGATGCGAAAGCAGCGGTCTCGGTCTTGCGTGAGAAAATACTCATCTCTTCGGAGTCTTACACAAGGTCGTTGCAAATGCAACTATCTAGATAAACCCATAGAAGGTTTATTTGCGCCACCCGGACGCGACACCATTGCAGCTGCAACGATGAGACAACGGCAAGCCTCGATGGGGCCCGGGCTTCGCTGGCTCGAGATGCTTAACGCGCCACCCTGCCCGCGGATCAGTACCGCCCTGTTTACATGCTCGGACAACAACACCTCGCCAGTGTGCTTCACTCGGTCTTCGTTGATGAGGCTCTTCACGGTACTTGTGTACTTGTTTATTTCGCCGTAGCCCCACTGCACCGTTCTGCGCTGGAACTTTTCAGGCGTGTGAATAAACAGAGACGGCGTAATCGCCAGCTGCGTTTTCGGTTCACGCTCCAACGCCCCCGTGATCCGTTCCCACATTTCAGCAATGGACTCGGTCTGGAACTCGACACTCGCAACAATGTCGCCGTCTGTGTTCTTCCGACACCAAACACCCACATACTTTGAGTCGTCTACGGCGGAGTCCACTGCGAGCACCGAGGTCGTCCCGTCCCACTCGGTGTTTACAGTTTGGCGTTTTGCCCACTGCCCCGGCGGAAGCCAAGACGAAGCAGCAGAGACCCACATGTTGCAGTGAGCGCGAA
>JBBAPZ010000035.1:0-15310 GCA_040400605.1 Candidatus Sericytochromatia bacterium | reverse complement strand
TCTTCGCTTCAGCCTGACCCAATGCCGCCAAGGTCATTGTGATCGCCGCAGTCAAGGTGGTCTTGCCGTGATCAACGTGACCAATGGTGCCAATGTTCACGTGGGTTTTGTTTCGCTCAAATTTGGCGCGTGCCATATCCTGCTTCCATCCTCCTACAAACGCGGCCACGTTCGGCCCTGCTTCGCAACCCTTATGTATATCGGTTATGCTCATTCCTGACAAGGGGCGGTTTGCATCCGGTTGGATCGAGACTTGATGCGGGCGCTTTTTGCATACCCGTTTCACTGCAGTCTCGGCGCCCCTGATTCATCGAAACGATGGTGACAACCTTGTGCGGTTGTTCTCATGGCGATCACTGACGACTGCCGGCTCTCCCCTGAGCAATGCGCCTCAGGTCAGTCTGGTCGGTTTTGGGGCCAGCCTCGCTAAAAAGCCAACTCGGGGATTATTATGATTGCTGTGGACGTGCGTTAGAACTGTGGGACATCGGGGAATGCTAGACGTGTCCTGTCTGGATTGGCGTGCGAACGCTCGGCCTTTGGGGTCAAGGACGAGTCGCTTTAAGGGCCTGTCAAGCGGTGATGCCTGAACGAGGCCAGAGATGTCGTAGTGTTCTACCGGTAGGAATGCAACATCGAATGAGCAGGTGTGACGCCGCGGTCAGTTG
Organism: Candidatus Sericytochromatia bacterium; assembly: GCA_040400605.1. Taxonomy (GTDB): domain Bacteria; phylum Cyanobacteriota; class Sericytochromatia; order S15B-MN24; family JAQBPE01; genus JBBAPZ01. The sequence goes on along the minus strand of JBBAPZ010000035.1, from coordinate 14,642 downwards.
CTTCTGGTTGTCGAATAGCAGGGTATAACGTGCGCCGCGTCATTGATTAACAAAAGGGAGTTTCTGTTGTGACCACCCCGCCTTTGCCAGCGCCAGTCTCCGATCGTCACAAGGCGTTTTGCCTCGCCGAACGGATTCTAGCCAATAACCATAGCGAACAGTTGCTGACAGACGTTCTTGATGAGTTGCTGGTGCTGTTTGATGCCGAAAATGCGATGGTCATTCACCAAAGCCCCGGAGCGAATCCCGGTCGGCGTCAAGCAGTACGGGAGTATCGGGTGCGGCCGGGCGCTGTACTGACTGATGGGGATGAACAGAAGGCCTTTTCGGCAGTGTCGCGGATGCTGACAGAGTTAACCACAGACCCTGATCACTTTGAAGGTGGTTTAGCCGGTGTTTGTTTGGCGCTTAAGCATCAGGGCTACACCTTTGGCGCTTTGTACATCGGCACGCTCAAGCCCATTGAACCCTCTTCAGAGCAAGAGTTGAGGGCGTTGACCAGTTTGATCGCGCTGTCTCTGGTGCGTGCGTCGCAAGAGCAGGAGTTGCAAGAGCGCTTGGCCTACGTTGAAAAACTCAACCTGGTTTTTCAAAACATTACCCAGAGTCTGGATTTGCGCAGCGTTCTCAATATGATCTTGCAGATGACCCTGGAGTTGCTGAAAGCCGAGCGCGCCTTGGTGCTGCTTGGCGGTGACGATGGTTTGCAGGTCGCCGCTGCGCGAGACCGGTCGGGTGACATTGATCTTGACGTGGACCAAAACATTGTTTATTCGACCGCCATCTGTCAGAAAGTCTTGGAAACACAGCAAGGTGTCACTCTCTATGATGCCGGCAACGACCGCGAGTTCAGTGCGCGCCATTCGGTTGTAGGCATGAACATCCGGGGGCTTTTGGCTGTCCCGATGCACGGCCAAAGTGGCATTCAAGGTATTTTGTACGTGGATTCCACCAGCACTTTGCCTTCGGATCTCGATCGGGAGTTATCCGTGATTACGGCGATCGCCAAACAAGGCACCATCCTGGTCGAAAACGCCCGGTTGCTTCGTTTGGCGACAATCGATGCCCTTACTGGCCTCTACATCCGGTCTTATTTTATGAACCGACTGGAAGAAGAGTGGCGCCGGGTTCGACGTTATGGTGGGCGCATGAGCCTGTTGGTGATTGACGTCGATCACTTCAAAAAGTTTAATGACAACTACGGGCACCAAGTCGGTGACCTCGCGTTGCAAGTCGTGGCACGTCGTATTGTGGAAGGCGTGCGCATCGGGGTTGATCTCGTCGGTCGCTACGGCGGCGAGGAATTTTTGGTCTTGCTGCCCGAAACCGACGCCGCTGGCGCCTTGGTTGCGGCTGAGCGCATTCGCGCGCGCATTCACGAAGCCGGTCTCAGTTTGCCAGATGGCCGGGAACTCCCAGTGAGCGTATCAATTGGCATCGGCGCTGCGCCAGAACATACGACCAGCCCAGCGGATCTGTTCAATCGAGCCGATCAAGCGCTGTATCTTTCCAAACATGGCGGCCGCAACCGCTGTACCATCTATGAAGACCCTGCCTGATATCACTGGGTACAGCATCCAGGCCAAGCCCGATGTCGCTTGGCCACTACCACGGTATTTCGACCAGCCGGGAAAGGCAGAATTCACCAAAATGCGTTGGCGGTCGCTTTGATGCCAGTTCGACGCGACAGGAGATCGGAAAGCGCTTGAAAGCTCCTTTGGATGCCTGTTTCAGTGCATGCCACCCGCAAGCTGCTTCGAATTTTTTTACTGGTCAGTCAGTGATGGTTTGCAGGAATTTCTGCCGCAAACTGTCTAATAACCGCCTAAACCGTGTCAGGTTCGGTCTGAACGCATAACCAATCCACCCACGTGTTGAACAAGGCGAATGTAACAAAAACCCACTCACCCGATTCCTAAAACCGCACAGACTTGACGCCAAATATTCAATCGTGAACAGCAAGGTGTGCGCGCTGCGCCGTGAGCACTCACACTACTCATTTAAAAAAGTGACTCACAACAATGGCGAATCACTCTTTAAGAGCCCCAGAGCAGGATTGAACTGCCGACCTCACCCTTACCAAGGGTGTGCTCTACCACTGAGCTACCGGGGCAATATGGTGGGAGGAGAAGGATTCGAACCTTCGAAGGCAGAGCCGTCTGATTTACAGTCAGATCCCTTTGGCCACTCGGGCATCCTCCCAGGATGCGTCAGAACTTCAATATATCAGGTTCCTCCCTTGTCCGCAAGTGTCAAGATTGCCTGCGATCGGATTCCGTTAGCGGTGTTCGCATTGGCTGTAACCAGAGAAAGGGTTTTAATCATAACTTAAGCCAAGATTTAACAAAAATTGGTCTGATTTCTTTCACCAACTGGCGACAAATTGTTTAGCTCGGGATCCTGGTGAGGAGTGTTGTGATGGTGCGCAGATGGCCTTTGATGGTGCTGGTTGGGGCGATGGTTGCTGCGTGCGGCCATCCGGCGGTGGTTAGCGCGCCAGAGCGCAGTCGGACTGAATCGCCAGCTGTCGGGGCGGCTGTTCCGGGTGTCCAAGCGTTGACACCGGTGATTGTGACGGAGTTGATTTCGAATAACTCGGGGCGGTTGGTGTCAACCGGTGCCGGGTTTGATGGCGATGACCCACCGATCATTGCTGCAATGGCATTTGATAACCCGCCCTCGACATGGGTGGATGATCGCACGCCGTATGGTGTCGTGGTGGCGGCACGTACTGCAACCACACTGACCGTTGCGTGGCGCACGGAGACCGCGACCCGCGGCAAGGTCTCTTATGGCCGTGTGTGGGGCTTTGAAAAGAATGGTTACACCGGTTCTTACACGGATGATGTCGCCAAGACTGACCATATGGTGACAATCACCGGTTTGCGGCGCTTTAGCGCCTACAAGTATCGGGTATCGTCCACCACGGCACTGGGATTACAGTTCCCGGAAAAAGAGCGTACTGTTCGTACCTTGTTTTGGTCGTGGCGCTAAACAGTGACGCATTAATTGCTATCCAAAGCTTGTGTGACCGGTTTAAAATCAAGAAACCACGTACTGCTGTTTAACTTAATCTAAAAGACTGCTTGACTATCGATACGTTTCTGTATGGCGCATCTGTCAAATGTTGACGTTGCGGTCTGTGCCAAAGGATGCTTCGCGGCCTCAACGTCTCATCCAAGGTGAGGGCAGGACGCCGTTGGAGCACCCTTTGCGTCTCGGTCTGGTTCGGCTGAGGTCACAACTGGGCATTGGAGGCTGGGACGGAACTCTCGGAGGCTTCGTCGACCGTCTGCTCCTCCGCGGGGTAAAGGGCGTGTTTGTATTTTTCGAGCATGGCACGGGCGGCTTGCATGCCATTCGGTTCGCTGGCGAACGATGAGAGACGGACTTCGATCCATTCAATCTGATCAAGGCGATCAACCGGAAAGCTGACCAACGCCATATCTGTATCAGTGCCACGCGGAAACGTCATCAGGTGAACCCAATGCGGGGTATCCAGTGCCACAACGCCACGGCTGAAAACGTTGCTGTTCGCATACTTGATTTGCGCGACACCCCACATCGTGCACCCCCTTTGTTACAATGAAACCCGACAGTCTGGCAGAATACCGGAGTGGCGCGTATTCGGCAAGCACGTTTTGGCCAGATGGGTTCGAAAAAATGGGCAAAAAATCTTTGGCACTGGACTACTATCAGGCAACACCCTATGACGTGGTGTTGAAGCCTGAGCGTTGTCAAGGCGCCTGGGCTGAACACTTCGGGCGACAAGCCCCGTTGCACGTTGAGATTGGCATGGGATTGGGTGAACACCTCATTCAGTTCGCCTCCGCGCATCCGAACATGAATCACGTGGGCCTCGAACTTAAAATGCATCGAATTTATACCGCTCGCCAGAAAGCCTTGCGCCGTGGCGTGCGGCACGTGCGCTATGTTTTGGGCGACGCCAGCCACTCTTTGCGCGCATTCAACCGCGAGGAGGTCGATCGCCTGACCCTTTTGTTTCCGGACCCGTGGTCTGCCGAACGTTTTGCCAGACGTCGCCTCACCCATCCCGAAATGCTGCAAATCTATGCCACCCTTTTGAAACCGGGCGGTCATCTGCATTTTCGAACGGATGACCCGGACCTGTTTAACTACACATGCCATCACCTCACAGCCTTCCCCTTTAATGTGAATATCAGTGTGTTGCGCACACGTGTCCTGACCGATTTCGAAAAGCGTTGGTTAACGCTAGGGCGGCAAATTTACGGGCTTGATGCCTGGCGCCACTAAAATTTTGCTTGCTTGTTGCGAACATGATGCCCGTCACAGTCAGGGATTCGTGCCACGCGCTACCATAACGCCCGGTTGCTTTGAAACAACACTGTCCGATTTCGGATCGGATGGCGATAGTTGGGGTGTGGTGATGATGCAGCAAGCACGGGTTCAATCTTCCAAGGCGTCCGACGCTCGTACGACCGTCGGCACTTTGCCGCGCGTACCCGCTCGCATCGCGGCGATGCCCATCGAACCACCGCACCCGCGAGAGGTTGCTGACAAACTTGAATTCGCAAACGCCAATGAATATAAACGCGCCGTTCAGGTTGCGGACCGCTACTTCTGGCAAGCCCAACTGGCTGTCGAGCGACGGTTGGTGTCGGTGAAAAAAGCAGCCAGGCAAGTGCGCCTAGACACCGAAGAGGGTGAAGCCAATTTCAGACGGCAAGTTGAAGCCGCCCAACAGCGCTATCGTACGCTCATCGAAGAATGTCACAGTAAACATCGTCAGACTGTTTATCAAACGATGGCAACTGCCAATCAGGCTGAGCAAGCGTACAAGGCCGCGCTGGCTGATGTGGACGGTTACGGGCCGCTACAGATTGCCATCCTGCAGGTGCAGGACGCACGTACGGTGACCGGTGCGCTTGTGCAGGCCTACAAATCCGCTTTGGGTCCTGATGGCTTGGGCGACTTGCCAAAATTTGTCAACGCATTCGACCGCTTCATTGATTTGGCTTGTGACCGTCACGCCACTGCGCCTTTGCAGTTCGCGATGATTTTGCTTCAGGGAATCGCCAAACGGCAGATTCGCGCAGCACAAGTGGCGCAGGATCCAGACAGGGTGCAGGCAATCAAGGACCTGCTTGCACCACGTAGCCATGCGATGGCTGCATATCTCGCGGATAATCGCCTGGATGAAACCCCACCCTCCATTCGCACCCTTTATATCGGTGTTAAAGAATGGCTGGCCAAAGCGGATGGCACACCGTTCGAACTGGCCCTTGAACGCCTCAGACTGGATGTCGACGCAATGGTTCGGCGCGAAGTCCGTCAGCTTGAGAACCAACTTCAGCAAGCAGTAAGACAAAACGACCAATTCGCCCGCCTCAAGCCGATTGCAGACGCTTATCAACGCGCACGACAAGTGCGCACCAGCTCCGAATTGGTCGCAAAAAATGTACTCCATCAAGAACTGACTCGCCTTGATGCCCAACTTGCCAAGGATTTGCAACTCGCGGAAGCCATGGTCATCGGCCTGGAACATAGTGCGTCTCAACGTTTTCAGGAAGCGAAACGCAATCTGGCCCGCGCTCGCAAACTGGTTAAGATCTGGACCCAGGTGCTGGATGAACTGTGCGAGTTATCCGCATGGCACAAGCTCTACTGGCGAGTCACATCAGGATTTGACCACGACGCCTACTGGCAAGCGCTTCGAAACAAGCAACAGCAACGCCAATAAGAAGGCACGCGTCACAGTTGCGCAAACCTTGGTCTTTGCCAGTTTTTCACGAGCCAGACCGATCTGTCACTTCCACGGGCTGTCATCCGTTATAGTGCCAAGAAAATCGGCAGATTTTCGGTTGGTGCGCATCAATGTGCGCCTGATCGGTTGAGTGGGCTCTTCAGCCCGCAACCCCGCTTGCCCTGGTTTGAAATCGAACCCGGCGTTTCAATGTTTGTTGGCACCTCAGACCGATGCCGCCGCCTTTCTCTAGACGAACGCGTGATGGCCAAGTCGTTAACTGACACCCTGCCCTGGTTAAGAACGTCCTAAGTTGTCTGGTGAATCGTGTTGGCGCTTGAGACTCGGTTTAACGTAGAAATGGCGTGCTGCTTGTGATTTAAGCTATTTCAGCAGCATTTTTTTTAAAAAAATTCGTCAAAATGGGTTAATTTTTTCTTAACCATCGTGTATAATAAGGAGAACGCGCCGTTGAACTGGTTCGGGTGTTTCGCGCAGGGGCCACCACGGGGCAATGTATCTGGAGAGAGTAGTGGTTTATGTTAATGAAGTCTGATGCGCCTTCGATTGGGCGCGAGGTCGATCCTTTGGAGCGCTTGTATCGTTCAGCTGTCGAAATCGTTCAAGGTGGGCAGACTGCGCAGGTTGTTTTCGATATTGATGACACCTTGTTTTGGGTGAAGCCGCGCAAACGTGCAATTTTTGGCGTCATGGCGCAAGAAGAGCAAGGCAATCCGGCTGTGTGTCATGCATTGAAGTCTCTGACGGTGGGGCCCTTGCCTTATGATGTGGTGGACGCTTTACGGGGGGCAGGGCTTCAAGAGTCGATGCTTTTGGACCGATTGAAGAGACGCTTTTTCGATTTGTTTTTTGACGGAATGTATACGATTCATGACGAGCCTGTTCAGGGTGCGGCACCGTATGTTCAGCGTTTGCATGCTGCAGGCGTTCGCGTGGTGTACTTGTCGGGGCGTCCGGGGGCAATGCTGGACTGGACTCGCAATACCTTGAGTTTGGCGGGCTTTCCGGTGGATGAGGGGCGGACCTCTCTGGTGTTAAAATGCGCGGCGCATCAACACCTTGGTGATGCTGATTTCAAGGAGCAGATGGCGCTTCGCATTGCGGAAGCAGGTGAGGTGGTCGGCTGTTTTGATAATGAGCCTGCCAATCTGAACGCGATGTTGACCGGTTTTCAAGACGCCCAGTTTTTCTGGTTGCGAACTGATGGCTTGGCCAACCCGCCTGCCTTGTTGATGGCCGCGAATCAAATCCAGCACTTTTTGGATGCGCGTGAGCGTTTGCGCATGATTTACGAAGGGTCTCCAGACGGATTGCCTGATCACGTGACCATCCGAGCGTGAGTGGTGATCTCTCGTTTAAAACGGTGACGTGTGGCGCTTGGTGTGCGAGCTGCGTTTGGGAAAGCGCGTCTTGGGATTGGCTAGACCGTTGGGCGGCTAATGGCTAACATTCGCTCCAGTGGTAACCACGCGGCCTGACGCAGGGCTTCCGGCATCTCGATGGCCGGCGTGAGCGTTTCGAGCGCAGACTGAATTTTTTCGAGGGTATTCAGACGCATAAACGGACACTCATTGCACGCACACGCACCTTCGGGTGGGGCTGCGATCAGCTGCGCCTGCGGCGCTTCTTTGTGCATTTGATGCATGATTCCCGCTTCAGTCACGACAATAAACGCACCATAAGGGTTTTGCTTGACGTGGTTCAGCAGCGCCAGGGTTGAACCAATGATGTCTGCATCTTCCAAGATATGCGCTTCACACTCCGGATGGGCCAAGACCGTTGCATCCGGATACTGGGCTTTGAGATCGCGCAACTTCCTGCTCGAAAATGTCTCGTGAACGATACAACTGCCTTGCCACAGGATCATGTCGCGCCCCGTCTGTTTGATTAGCCATTGCCCCAAATTTTTATCTGGTGCAAAGATGATCGGCTCGTGCGCCGGGATACTTTCGATCACCTTTATGGCATTGCTTGACGTGCAAATGATGTCGCTGAGCGCCTTCACCTCCGCACTGCAATTGATATAAGACACAACTCGCGCCTCCGGATGCCGCGCTTTCAACTTCTGCAATTCACTGGCAGGACACGCATCCGCCAAAGAACAACCCGCATTGACATCAGGGATCACAACCACCTTGTTCGGATTCACGATCTTCGCCGTCTCGGCCATAAAATGAACCCCCGCAAACACGATGACATCCGCCTTGGTTCGCTCGGCCGCCTGCGCAAGCGCCAAGCTGTCCCCAATGAAATCCGCCACATCCTGCACATCCGGATCTTGGTAATAATGCGCCAAAATAACCGCATTGCGCGCCACTTTTAAACGCTGAATCGCCTCGAACGCATCAACAGACCGTGGGCCCGACACAGAAACCGCTGGCATCGACTGGGTCACGGCATTACCTCATTGTCACTTAAGTTGAAATCATTCAAAACCTTTTGGTACAACGTACGCACAACCCCGTGTAAACGGTTTGACATCACGCCATCCGCGGTTGTTTTAACCAATACGTGCGGTAACAACTGCAAGGGTCGTGGCAAAGGGAACTCCACCCGCATGGTCAAACGAAAGTCAACCCGGGTCCGTTCATCGTTAACTGCCTTGATGCGCAAGGCACCGGACACGAAACCTTTGAGCAAGGGATACTCAGCGCTCAGGCCGTCGAGGTCAAAGTCAAGTGCCTCAAGCGTCAGGCCACTGGACTCCGGCGTCACCCTCACCGCGTTAACAACCGTGAAATAATGGTTCAATCCACCGACCGGACGATTGCGCATAAAAAAGCAATGCGGTTGAGGCAACGCACGCAATTGCTCCACATCCTCAATTTTCGCCAAAAACCCCGGGACATCCCGATGAAAATATTCCCGCGCCTCGTCAATCGAAACCGGCAGGTCCCGCTCACGCGCCCCAAGTCCCACAATCTGCAAGTGCAACGCTACCGCTCCGACTTCTTGATTCGCTGTTTCTGACCACGTGTCATGAATATTCCCAACTATTTATTCTAACGAATCGTTTCATTTGGCGCCAATACCTGTCAACCCGTGGGTAGATGCCTTGCCACGACGCAGGCCGAGGGGCTGTGGCTGCGAGATTTTCAAATTTTGGAGCAAGTTTAGCGGATTTAACACGATACAGATGCCAACCTTCTCGGCGCCAAGCTCGACGGTATCCTGACCGACGCGCAGACAACCTGGTCTGGGGCAACGCTCGATTCAGTCATTCCAAGCGTGCGTTGAACGTTCCAGGGGTTGGCAAAAAAAGTGTGAGGATTTGGCTGCATTCGGAGCGAGGGTATCGTTCCAGTAATGTTGTGTTGTTGTGCAAGCAAGATTTTTGCTGTTATGACGATAAATTCTCAGATTCGTGCGTGATGGGAGCTTGTCATGGCTGATGTGAGACGCTTGCACCCCGTTGGTGTCGTTCCCGGGCTACCATCGCCGGTTTCACGTGCGGCCAGCGCCTCAAAGGGGCCCCCTGTCGCTCACGATCGCTTTGAGCGGCAGGGGGTTTCGTCATCGGCACCCATTGAGCAGTGGCGCAGTGCCATCGCGGCACTGCACCAATACCCAGACGTGCCTCGGGATGTGCCGGGAAAGCGCGAGTGGGTGGCGGTTTCGCGTCAACTCCTTGGTGCTGCGCAGCAGGCACAGCTTGCGATGCAATTGGATGCATTTCCGGATAATCCGGACCTGATGGCCGAATCTGAAGCCGCTTTCACGGCGATTGCCAAGGTTGAATTGCGGGTGCGGCGGGTTGAGGAGCAGGCCGGCCTGCGCAGGCCTGAACCACCCCTTGATCCCAAGCGACCGATGTTTCAGCGGACGCAGTCGCTTCGGGCGCTCAACGATAGTCCGATCGGGGCAGCGCTTGCCGCAGCGAGTTTCCCGGTGGTTGGCTTGCTTGATGCCGCTGATGCATTGTCTCGTCGGCAGCAGGCGTTGGACTATCCGGCTGCGATGACACGTTATCGTGCGCGTCTGGCGGAGTATGAGAAGGCGCGGAAGGAGCATCCGCTGGGCCCCGCGCGCTGATTTGGCGCTTTAAAAGAGGGCGGCATTAAGCCACAGGTGAGCGGCGATCGCCGTCACGTACCCCAAAGCGATCGCCCAGGTCCACTTCAGGTGGGCCATGAACGTATACACGCCCCTGGCCTGTCCCATCAAGGCGACGCCTGCTGCGCTCCCCACTGACAACAGTGACCCACCAACCCCCGCCGTCAGGGTCACCAAGAGCCACTCGCCCAAGGGCATTTCCGGGCGCATGCCAAGAACCGCCACCATCACCGGAATATTATCCAGCACAGCCGAGATGAGCCCCACCAGCACATTGGCCGTTGTCGCACCCAGTTTGCCGTACAAGCCGTCTGCCATCACCTCTAAATAACCCAAGGTTCCAAGCGCGCCCACCGCCATGATCACACCATAGAAGAACATCAAGGTATCCCATTCGGCCCGCTCCAATTGCTTGAACGGGTCAAAGGCACGCGGGCCTTGCGTCGCCGATGACGCAAACACATCGTTAGGTTCATTCAAACTTAAACCCATTTTCTCATCCCCACGGGTCAGAAAATAGGCATAAAGCTTGAGCAATCCCAAGCCAGTCAGCATTCCCAGCACCGGCGGCAAGCCGAGCAAGGAATGGGCAATGACCGCCAGGACGATCGTCACGGCAAACAAAGCCATCACAACCCAGGCACCAGCTTTTAATGGCGCATTATCACGCAGGTCTTCGGGATAGCCTTTGGGAATGGCCGGTAACATGCACAGTGCCGGCACCAACCAGTTGATGAGTGATGGCACGAACAGGCGCAAGAAATCCATAAAGCTCGCGTGGCCTGCCTGCCAGACCATCAAGGTGGTGATGTCACCAAACGGCGTAAACGCGCCGCCAGCATTGGCTGCCACCACGATGCTGATGCAACTGATGCTTACAAAGCGACCTTGCCCGGCTCCAAGCGTGAGTGCGACTGCGCCTGTGATCAAAGCCGCCGTCAAATTATCCAGAAATGGCGAAGAACAAAATGCAAACGCACCCAACGCCCAAAACAACCCGCGATAACTGAAGCGCGCATTGATGAGCGAGGCGCGTAGCCTGAGAAATACCCCACGCTCCTCCAATGTATTGACATAGGTCATCGCCGCCAGCAAAAACAGGAACAACTCCGCAAACTCAACCAGATAATGCCGAAATGCGAGCGCCACTTGGGCGGACTGGCCCACCTGGGTTGCCCCGATGCCGAGACCAAGCCACATCAAACCAGCCGCCACCAGCATCGGTTTGGACTTTCGTAAATGTAGACGCTCTTCAGCAATGACCAACATATAGGCCAAGCCGAAAACAACGAGCCCAAAAGTCCCGACCCACCCCGCAACACCCAGCGCTGAGGCCGTTCCCTGTATCGCCAATACAGGGCTTGTCAGGCACAGTAACAAGACGGGTATCAAAAACAGACACCGGATGAAGAGAATTTGCATGTCAACATCGCCTTTTCTGTTCTGTGTCGCCAAGGTGCTTGGTCAGAAAATGGACTCGCTGTCCGCTGTGACCTACCCTTGTTTTCATCGAAAACTCAAGCGGTATCTCTCGCTGCGCAAGAAACCCAGACAACCTGGCCTGGCGCGAATCGGACGAACCATCTTGGGCTGGCGGCACGAACGGCTCCTGGCTTGGCTCAAGCGCGATTACCGGCACCTCTGCCGGCATCGCCCATCTCGACTGTGGCACCCTCACAGTACCCGTGGGGCACGGTGATTAAACGAACAGCCGATAAGGAACCTGCGCCTGTTTGCGGGGGAGATGGGCGATGCGCTTTGGCACACGCCGAACGATCGGTTGGATGAGGGGTCTATTCCCGCGCGCTTTGCGCCAGACTGGCTGGATGCCTTGACCCGTGCGGTGCTGGCGGTCGTGGATGTGTGCGCGTATGAGCCGACCCTGCGTCATGCGAAATGAATGCGACTGATGACCGAATGGTGCCAGCGCCGTCGAAGGGTTTTGGGTCAACGGCGATGGCCTCGCGCGCCTTGATTGTGATCGATTCGGATAACGGGAATTACTGCATCGTGACTTTGCGGATGCGATGGTTTCCTGAGTCTGTCACATAGACATGACCGGTCGCGTCGACTGCTACGCCGGAAGGATTGGAGAACTGCGCCGCCCGGCCTGTACCATCCGCAAGGCCCACCGTTGAGCCTGCCACTGTTTTGACCACGCCCAGTGGGCTTATCCTGCGAATACGAGAATTGCCTGAGTCGGTGACATAGACGTTGCCACTTACGTCGACCGCCACGCCGGACGGACTGGAGAACTGCGCTGCGCTGCCTGTGCCATCCGCATAACCCTTTGTCGACCCTGCCAAGGTGCTCACCGCCCCTTGTGGGGTCACCTTGCGAATACGATCATTGTTTTGGTCGGCGACATAGACATTCCCGGCCGCATCCACCGCCACGCCACCAGGGAAATTGAATTGTGCAGCAGCACCTGTGCCATCCGCGAACCCTCCAGGACAGCCCGTTCCGCATGGGGTTGAACCCGCCAGCGTCGAGACCACGCCTTGCGGGGTCACCTTGATTATACGTTGATTATACACGTCTGCCACATAAAGATCGCCGGCTGCATCGGCAGCCAAGCCTGATGGGTAGTTCAAACCTGTCGTCACGGTCGGCACGCCAGTCTTTGTCAACATGCGAATGGTTTGGCTATAGCTATCCGTGACATAAATCACCCCCGCACGGTTAACCGTAATAGCCTTCCACCCTCCATACGCGGGGCCTAGACCCGGTATCTCCCAGGTCGTGACTAAGCCTGCGGGTGTTACAGTCCGAATGTAACCGGAGCTTTCTGTGACATAAATGTTGCCTGACGTGTCCACTGCTAACCCGTCGGGACCATTAAACTGAGCCACATTGACTGGGCCATCGACAGAGCCTTTTGATGTTCCGGCAACCGTCGTCACCTGGACGCCTGGGACATAATCGGGCTCAGTTGAGGGTGACGCTGTCGGAGAAGCGATGTCTGCGGCACTCGTGATTGCTCCAGGTGGCGATGATGAGGCATCAACACCGGTCGCGGGCGATGGCGCGGGCGAGCGCCCGCGCAGGTTTTCGGCGATCGCTTCCATTTCCGTGGACACCTGTTTTAAGCCTACCAATACGGATTGCAAGTCAGCTTTCAGCTCAGGTGCCTGGGATTCCAGGCGTGCCCACACTGTCGACGCCTCCTGGTCAGCTACTTCCACCAACGCCAGCCGGGCATCCTCGGGTGTCAGTTGCTTCGCAACGCCAGTCACCACCTTGGTGTAAGCGACTTTATCCAGTCGACCCCACAGACGCTGCGACGCCCGCTGCATCTGGGTCAATGCAACCGTAGTGGCAAGCGACACCACTGTATCGACTCCTGAGACTGTGAGCGCGGAGACTTTCAGATTTCCTTTGGGGGTCACCAGCGTTGCCACGACCGTGTAGATCAATCCTTCGGGCACATCAGGAATCTCGAATTGCCCCTGAGCGTCGCTGAAGACAGATGGAAGCCCATTAAACGCTTTTCCTGAAGCATCTGTCAGCATCACCCGTATCCCCTTGACCGGTCGTTCATCCAGCGAGTCTTGACGCGCGCCAGTTTGCAGGAGGCTGAACCCAGCCGCACCCTTTACAACCACGCCGGCACCGACATCTGCCACGAACGATCCTGCGTTGTTGGCGATGAGGCTGCCTGCGTTGTTTGAAACGAGCGCGCCCGAAACTTCATTGATGAGACTGGCGGGCAGAAGCACACGCCCTTTTAGCGCCGCAGTCGGTAGGGGAGTAAGGCGCCGCGTAACCGACGCTCGTGACTGCGAGACTCCCCTGCCCGATTCGCTGGGGGTGACTGTCGCGGTCGTGACACAGGCGACCAGGGGAATTGCAGTTAATACCAGCATGATGCGAAAATGTCTTGAAAAGGACACGTGCAGTCCTCCAGTCTTTGGACTAACCGGCTCATCCCTCCATACCCAATCAACGCGACATTTAACAATTGTCGCGTGACGCGTGTCAGTTCGCGGACCGTCACAAAGGGTCTGCCTTTGACATCTCCGCGTGTGTCGACCGACTCTTCGCGAGACATGGTGGGTCACTGAACAAAAATCTCACTGCTACCCACTCGGATGGCTTTGCCACAGTCATCAGATGTAGGCGTTCAGATCCCCCTGTGGAAACGCCGAATTGCATCGCATTCCGATGCTGAGCATTCTGACGCCTGGTTCATGTCAGGAGTCTGCGAGACGCTGAACTCGACTTTTGCGTAAGACCGTTGGGGAGCGGTGTGGCGTTCGACCGTGTGGCGTCACGACGACCCAATATGTCTTCTCATCACGCGTGGCGCGCAAACTCGTCCCCTACGGGGACTCAATTCGACTTGTCGCTCAAGCGTCACGATACCGGCCAATGCGGCATCCCGCTCGGCGATTGCTGCATCGCGTTCGGCAGCTGCTGCATCACGCTCTGAAATGAGGCTTTGGAGACTGACGGAACTGCAATCTGCCATTTCGACAGTGGATCACGTTCGATCATGCTTGTCACCCACTGAACGCGTACAATGATAATACTATGACTTGGTTCCCAGGATTTCTCGCCGCGAACTGTCGAATGCCTGTCCGAGGAGTTGGGGTATCACGAGAGGCTATGATCGACCACAGCCTTTTTTCCTCATTTACCGCCAGGATGCATTGGTGGCTGATGCTTCGCTCCGGCAAGCAACCGTATATTTTGTGAGGGCCGCGTACGAGCCGGTTGCAGTTTCCCAGCCCAAAAGAAAAGACCCTGATCAATCGGACCAAGGTCTTGTTAAAGTGCGCAGAGTGGGACTTGAACCCACACGCCTTGCGGCGCTAGTACCTGAAACTAGTGCGTCTGCCAT
>JBBAPZ010000034.1:0-15853 GCA_040400605.1 Candidatus Sericytochromatia bacterium | reverse complement strand
AAAAGAAGCCGGCTTCCACAAAACTGGAAACCGGCTTCATTCCTAGAGCCAACGACGAGACTCGAACTCGTGACCTGCTGATTACGAATCAGCTGCTCTACCGACTGAGCTACATTGGCGAACTGGCACAGTTTAGCAGATACCCGGCACCACTGTAAACATCCTGTCAGAAATCAAGCGGGCGCAACGTTCCGCGACACTTCTTGGACTCAAGCGCACCGCGTTTCGCTGAAGAACAATCATCTAGCCACCCGATAATCATCGTTTCACGGGCCATTCAAGCGCGAAAGCGTGCATGTATCATAGACAACCCGGATACGGCTGATCTAAACTGACAACCGTTCCCCCCTTCCTTGTCACGCGCGCTGACACGAGGTGCTCCCGTGCCCGGTCAATTCGTTCACCTGCACGTCCATTCCGAATACTCCCTGCTGGACGGCGCCAACCGCACGGGCCGGATGGTCAAGCACGTCGCCGAACTGGGACAACCGGCGATCGCCCTCACGGACCACGGGGTCATGTACGGCGCGCTCGAATTCTATTGCGAAGCCAAGAAAAAGGGCATTAAACCCATCATCGGGTGTGAACTCTACGTTTGCAAAGACCGACGGGATCGCTCAAGCCACGGCAAGACCAGCCCCAATCGCACCTTTCACCTCATCGCGCTCGCCAAGGACCTCACAGGCTATCGCAACCTGGTCAAAATGGTCTCAACCAGCCACCTCGAAGGCTACTACTACAAACCCCGCATCGACTACGAACTCCTTGAACAATACAATGAAGGCATCGTACTCCTGTCCGGATGCCTCGGCAGTGAGATTCCCCAAAAAATCCTGGCCGGCGACATTGATGGCGCCTACGCCCGTGCGCAATGGTTCAAACAACTGCGCGGCAACGACTTCTACTTCGAACTGCAGGATCACGGTTTCGACGAACAACACCGCGTCAACCAGGTCCTCATCGAGTTTTCCAAGGAATTGGGCGTCAAACTGGTGGCCAGCAATGACGCGCACTATACCTGCCACGAAGACTACAAAACCCACGACGCCCTGGTCTGCATACAATCAGGCAAACTCATTTCGGATCCCAACAAGCTCTACAAGACAGACCAGTTTTACATCAAATCGGGCTCGGAAATGGCCGATATTTTCAGGGACCATCCCGAGGCCCTCGACAACACGTTGGAAGTTGCTGGCAAGTGTAATGTGCTCATCGAATTGGGACGCCCGCAATTGCCGCAATACCCCCTGCCGGAAGGTCACACCGAAACGTCTTACCTGGCGAAATTGACGTGGGACGGTGCAGCCAGGCGTTACGCAGAGTTGACTGACACCATTCGGGAGCGCATTCAGTACGAATTGGACATGATCACGCGCATGGGTTTCCCGGGCTACTTTTTGATTGTCTGGGACTTCATTGCCTGGGCTAAAAGTCAGGAAATCGAGGTCGGGCCGGGGCGGGGATCCGCAGCAGGCTCGATTGTCGCCTATTGCCTCGGCATCACCGACCTGGACCCCTTGCCCTACAATTTGCTTTTTGAGCGCTTCCTCAATCCGGAACGCGTCAGCATGCCAGATATTGACGTTGACTTCTGCATCGAGCGGCGCGGCGAAGTCATCAAGTACGTTCAGCAAAAATATGGCGCCGAACGGGTTGCGCAAATCGTTACCTTCGGCACCCTTGGGGCCAAAGCCGCCATCAAGGATACCGGCCGCGTGCTCGAGTTTCCCTTCGCCGAAACCAACCGACTCTGTAAACTGGTCCCCGCTGAACTCAACATCACACTCGAAAACGCCTGTAAAGAGGGCTCTGAACTCGACGCCGCCAGCAAAGCTGATCCGCAGGTTGGTGAACTTCTTAACATGGCCCGCAAACTGGAGGGCTATGTCCGCAACACAGGCATCCACGCCGCAGGAGTCGTCATCTCACAAGAACCCCTCGATACCCTCGTCCCCTTGCAACGCGCCGGCAAAGATGACTCGGGCTTTGTCTCCACGCAATATGAGCAAAAATACCTCGAAATGATGGGCTTGCTCAAA
Source organism: Candidatus Sericytochromatia bacterium (assembly GCA_040400605.1). Classification (GTDB taxonomy): domain Bacteria; phylum Cyanobacteriota; class Sericytochromatia; order S15B-MN24; family JAQBPE01; genus JBBAPZ01. The sequence continues at coordinate 13,814 of JBBAPZ010000034.1, read as the reverse complement.
ATGGATTTCCTCGGCTTGCGCAATTTGACCATGGTCGCTAAAGCCTTGCGCTTCATCAAGCAGTTTCACGGCATCACCATCGACTGGTCCGCCATCCCGATGGACGATCCCAAAACCTACGAACTCTTACGCTCCGGCGATGCCGTGGGCATTTTCCAGCTTGAATCGGATGGCATGCGCAAACTGGTTTATCAATTGCAGCCCAGCACGTTTGAGGATCTCGCAGCCTTGCTGGCCTTGTATCGGCCCGGCCCACTCCAGTCTGGCATGGTTGAGGATTTCATCAACCGCAAACACGGCCGGGCCGCGATCGAATACCCACACCACTCCTTGGAACCCATTTTGAAAGATACCTACGGCACCTGCTTGACAGGTGATACCCTCGTCATTGACGCCATATCCGGCAAGTCCATACGTCTCGACGCCGTACGCAACCGTGACCACCTGTTGGTTGAGGGCATTGACGACACCCTCACCCCCTCCGTCGCCCGCGTCACTCACTTTTTTGACCAAGGCGTCAAACAAATCTTTGAATTGACCCTGGCCGATGGCCGCTCAATCAAGGCCACCGCCGATCACCGCTTCTTGACCGCCAACGGCTGGACCGAACTGCAACACCTCGAGGTGGGCCACTTCGTTGGCACGCCCGTCAAGCATTACGGCCTCAACGACTTTGAGTTCACCCAAGCCAACGCTTTTCACCACGGGTCCCTGCGTGCATTGCCCGCCCTCGATCCCGACAACTCGGCCCTCAAAGTTGCGCCCTCTGGCTCGATGTCAGAGTTACAGCGCCTCAGTCGCGTGCGTTGGATCGCCATCACGTCAATTGAACCCGCCGGAAAGGCCCCGGTCTATGACATCACCGTCGAAAGTGTTAATAATTTTATCGCCAACGGCTTTTATGTCCACAACTGCATCTACCAGGAACAGGTCATGCAAATCGCGCAGATCTACGGTGGCTACAGCCTCGGACAAGCCGACCTCCTGCGCCGCGCGATGGGTAAAAAAGACGGTGCCGAAATGGCCCGCCAAAAAGCCACCTTCCTCGAAGGCGCAACCAAACTGAGCCACCCCGAAGACAAAGCTACCGCTTTGTTTGACAACCTCGCCAAGTTCGCGGAATACGGTTTCAATAAATCCCACTCCGCTGCCTATGCCGTCATTACCTTCCGCACTGCCTACCTCAAAGCGAACTATCCCATTGAATACATGTGCGCGCTGCTCTCCTCGGTCATGGGCACCCAAGAAAAGGTCCAACTCTACATTCACAACTGCAACCAAATGGGCATCAAGGTCTTGCCACCTGATATCAACACGTCATCGACAGATTTCGTTGTCCACAAAAATGCCATCCGCATCGGAATGTGCGCCGTTAAAAACGTCGGCGAGAATGCGGTGGAAGCCATCTTGGAGGCACGTCAGAAACTGGGTGCTTTTAGCGATCTCTACCAGTTCTGCGAAGAGGTTGATCTCAAAGTGGTCAACAAGCGCTGCCTAGAATCCTTGATCAAAGCGGGGGCGTTCGACAGCCTCAATGGCCATCGTGCCCAATTACTGGCCGCACTCGATGAAGCAGTCGAACGCGGTGTCAGACAGCAAAAAGAACGCAGCAGCGGGCAAATTTCACTGTTTTCCGTCATGGATACCACAGGCGGTGGCTCTGGCTTCAGCTCCCCCAAGCCCAACTTGCCGACCGTGCCACCACTTCCCCCCGACGAGGCCTTGACGATGGAAAAAGAACTGCTGGGCGTCTACGTTAGCGGTCACCCCCTGCAAGTCCACGCAAAAAGCCTCACCCTCTACAACACCCACTTGCTCGCCAGCGCCGAGGACATTCCAGACTCAACCACCGTGGTTATCGGGGGAATGTTGACTGCTACCCGGAAAGCCACCACCAAAAAAGGCGCCCCCATGATGAGTGGTACCTTCGAGGATCTCACAGGCACCATCGAGATCATCTTTTTTCCGGAAGCCTACGAAAAACATTGGCAACTGCTCAAAGATGATGCCCGTTTGCTTATCAAAGGCAAATTGTCCAATCGCGATGATGAGATCAAAATTCTTGCATCCCACGTCAAACCCCTCGATAACCTGCCAATCCTTCATCTCACCTTGAAACAACAGGTGGAGGGCGGGTTCCTGGTGGCCTTGCGGAAATTACTCAGTCAGTTCGCCGGCGAAACGCCCGTGGTCTTCCACTTTCCTCATCTGGCGGAAACCGTGGTGGCGGGCGAAGCCCATCGGATTGAACCGGGTGAGCAACTTATTAGCGGATTACAGGCCATGCTGGGTGTCACTGCCGTCCACCTGGAAGCCCCTCACCGAGCGTCAGCCCTCGAACTGCCGATGCTCGGGTGAAGGTGTGCGTAACAACGTCGTCGCCTGACCTTCGTGCAGTATCCGGTTGAATACTTGTTCGACACGTCCCGAATCGGAAACTAACCATCAATTTCACCGATCGGACGCTCACCACCAGAACCACATGCAAGGGTAAGCGGATCGATTTCGGGTGTTACATACGGCATGGTCACAACGAATATTTTACGAACAATCAGTCAATTTGATGGCTGGAATCAGAAGGTATCCGAAAACCTCCTTCGGATGACTGTTTCAGTGCACCTTGCCTGCAAACTGCTTAAGATCGTTTTATGTATAGAATACCTTTTATTGCTCAGACGATGACTTTGTTTTCAGAATTTTATGCCGCGAACGATCGAGTGCCCGTTTAAGCCTGTCTGACCGTCTGAGCGACCCTGGGGCGATCGCTCAACCACAACCCTCACAGCCTGCTCACGCGCGCTGACGAGCAACGGCCGTTCGGCATCCCGACTGGCCGTGAGTGTCACGACCAACTGACTCCAAGGCCTCATCGTCAGGGTGCCCGTCGGTGTTTCCGTCGCGAGCGCCATCCCCACAAGCGGATCATCCGAAGCGATCGCCCAATCGATGAAACTGCTCGCGAGATCCGTCCCGTAACGCTGCAGCACCCGCTCAAGACCAACTTGACCCCGCTCGGGCTCTTGCATCAAGTCCTTGATAATCCCCAAACCGTGACGCTGAACCAAGTGACGGATAAACAGGTAACTCAGACCATAGCCGTAGCCCCCGGGATTCTCTGCCCACTCGGTCAACGAGTACGCGGCCGGTCGTTGACGATACGCATCGATGTCTTGCTGAACAAACGGATCCCCACCGACCGTACCGTAACCTGCCAAATCCATCGCCACCATCGACAACCCCTCATCCAACCAAGGCACCTCAGGTTGCTCTCGACCGGTGGTCAGACGTTTTAACGTGAAACCAATCAGATGCTGGTACTCATGGGCCAATGTGCCAAAGGCTGTCACTGCGCGTTCCTCCACAAGCCGGCTGGACAGAAACAGGACTTCTTTTTCATTGCTGTGATGCGCCAGGTGAGCCGGATCGGCGACCCGCGCAATCGCATCGCGGTACCAGAAATAACCCAGCATCCCTTGATGCCCTGGGGCTGAACCAACCCACGGGGAGATCACGACAAACAGACGCGCATCCCCGTCAATGCCGGGCTGGGCTTCGGTTCCGAACACGGCAGTGATACCAGGTCGAATGCGCTGCTCGAAGGCTTCCGCCATCCGTTCCAAAGCACCACCATCCAACCGTGATTCCTGCTCGTCGACGTAAAAGTAGGCGTGTGGCGTCACGTGACGGCGGTGGGCAAGACTGGGGCGATCGCCTGACAGCTGCCCGCTGCCGTTGTTAATCCAAAAGGTTTCCGAATCACCCGCAGTAACCGGGGATACTTTGGGGAATGTTTGAAATACCGTGCGAACCGGCCGACCGGTACCCCAGAAGCCGAACGGCGCCGGCCGCACCAACGGCTGTGACCCTTCAGATGGTGTCGTGGTCCATTTGAGGACGGCATCCGTTTTCCATTCAATGTCACGCGTGCCGTCGCCTGCATGGATAAAGCGCAAGGTAATTGTTTCACCTTTTTTGACGGTGAAGGATTTGGGTGCGTCCCGTGTTAACCACCCCGTGTCGCGGTTGGGCAATGGTTGAGCGACTGCCGGTTGTGAGGGCGTTGGCACGGGTATCAGGCGTGGTTGGCACGCAAACAGGAGGAGACAGACGGATAAAAAGCGAATGCTCATAGATGTCAGTCCTCCGGATTAAAAGGGGATACCACCCAATTCAGCTGTTTGGTTGCGCTTCGGGTGTAATGCAACCACTGACTGGCTTCGCCGCTGAAACGCGGGTGATCCTCATCCTGGAGCGTATTGGAAGCAATGGCTGATACGGCACGTTCGCGGACGCGATCGTAGATGAGGATATCCAGAGTGCCGCCTGTGTTGGAGGTGTAAGCGAGGTAACGTCCATTCATGCTGAGGGCGGGCGTACGTTCTTCGGCCGGGCTGTTGACACTTTGGGGAGGGAGGGGGCGTTGGGTTTCACGCTCAAAGAGGAGGATGTTGCGATCGCCTTGGTGTGAGGCGGCTTCGACGGCGACGAGATGCCCGTCGCCTGACAAGGTCGGTTGGCGCAGGGTGACCGCGAGTTGGGTTGGCAGTGGCCATTCCTGAAGTTCAAAGCGGGTGCGATCGTACACGCGCAGGCGGGTGTTGCGAACGGGGCCATCGAGGAAGATGAGGTAATTGGCGTGAGCACTTAAATCGGGGTCGCGCGGAAAACCCTCGGCGAGACCCGGGAGGATGATTTCGCGATTACCGGGAATGTCCCAGAGCACCAGTCGCATTCCTTGGCCTTTGGGGCTGGTGTAGACCAAATAACGGCCGTCCGCGCTGATCCGGGGCGGGGCGGGGCCGACGTAGGTGGGGGTGGGGGTCGCGATCGCACGGGGGGACTCGCCCCACTCAATGATCTGCACCTGCTTGCGAAAGCCTTCGCCAAGGACCATAGCGAGGCGTGGTGGCAACGGTTGCACCGCGCCCATCCGTGCGCGGGGTGCAGCCAGGTTGAGGTCCGGTGCACGCCAGGCTGATTGTTGCCAGTGTACTGCAGGGGCCTCGTGCGGGTGGACGCAGGCTGCGAGAAGCCCAACGAGTGCCGCGCAGATTCCCCAAAGGTAAGCAGTTATCAATACGTTGAATCGCATGCCTATCCTCCACCGTGGCCCATTGGACGTTTTGACAGGCCCCGGCTGTGTGACCCTGTTGCCTGCCTGGACAGGTGTTTGTGAGTTCGCTGCAAGCAATACTGGAATTCAAGCGAGGGCTCAATTCATTGTGATGGTATTTAATCCACCAGTTGGTTCAGCCAACCCGCGACATTTCGTGACACCAAAACGTGATATTCAAGCTATCGCCATGTCAAAAATTAATACTCGCTCCACGAAAAGGGCGCTTAAAGTTGGAAGGTGCAGCGCACTCAACCCAGCACGACGAACAATTACTGTTTGATTTCACGATGTGTTGCACGGGCGTTCAAGGATGCTCAAACCAACCGCCATTCAAGTGATGTTTGTTTTTATGCAATGGCGAGTGAGCGATATGAAAAGGAAAACAGGGGCATCCGAGCACGCTCGGACGCCCCAATGGATGCTGGTTTACTTGATGATTTCGCCGCGTTCGATCGCCGGGAATTCATCCCGCAGTTGCGTATCCGAGAACAACTCGTTGGCGACGGGCAGTGTGTCAAGCAGGGCTGTTGCGAGGTCATACTGGAAGAGCCGGAAGTCGCCGCTGCGATCAGACTGGAAGATAATGGCATTGCCCAGACCAGCGAGCCAGCGCGGTTGCTGTTCAATGGCCGGGGAATTGGCGAGCACGAGGTTGTCGGTGAACCCGCTGCGCATATCCACAAGGTAGACGTCCTCTGCGCCGCGACGATCCGAGACAAAGAGGATGCGAGCGCCGGTGGCGTCGAGATCGGGGTTATATTCGCCAAATCCAGTGTTGATGAATGGCGGGGTCAGCTGAGCCCCATCAAGCAGGCTGTAGACAAATACATCCGACGTCGGACCAGGGCGGTGATGGGGCTTTTTCTTCTCGGAAGAGGCTACCACAGCTTCTTCCTTGGCTGTCTCTTCGGTGCTCATCAAGTGTCGGTCGCTGAATACAGGCGCGGCAGCTGCATAGGCAACCACTGTGCCGTCACCAGAGATGGTCGGCCAGTTGATGTCAACCAGTCCCCGATTGGCAACCGGGACCCGGTAGTTTTCACCGTTGATCATGTCATAGACACGGAGTTCATCATTGAGGCCTTGGTTGGAGACGTAGGCCACGGTGCTGCCATCGTCGCTGATGTCCGGCTGCATCTCGTCCGCGGGGGTGTTGAGGATATTCATTGTGTTGATCAGCTGCGAGCGAAGGCTGAACAGCAAGATGTCCTGGTCACCGCTTTCATCTGATTGATACACCAACCATTCGCCGTTGGAACTCAGACGGGGATTCTTTTCATCCGCCGGCGTGTTGACGCCGGGTAGTGCCAACACCGTGTCGGCTACCGCGTCAAAGACGAACACATCGTAGCTGGCGCCGCCGCCGGTGCCCCGGTTGGACTGAAAGGCGATCAGGCCGTTGGCGCCTGTTTCACCGAAGGTAACGGCCGTACCGGCAACCGGAATGCCGCCGCCAATCGCGCCGATGGGTGACGTCATGCTGGTCGCACCGGGTTGCAGCAAAGCACCCATTTCAGCTGCCTGAGCCGGGGCCAGTTGCATGCCCGGTTGGGTCCCCGTGGCCAGTGGCGGCTGAGCCACCGACGTGGCCGCAGCTTGCGGGGTTGCCACTGTTTGGGCGGCGAGTGGTGCTTGCACCGGTGCGTTTTGTGCCACTGGGGCCATCTGGCGGGGCGGCGTCTGGACGCCACCCATTTTGGCGGGACCGGTTGGGGGCGACGAACATCCGGTCAACAGGGCCATGCCCATTGACAACGAAACGGTCGTAGCAAGCCAGGTTCTCCTCTGCATAGATCTGCCTCCTCCTTCTTGACGCGAGGGGTTATCCCCTCTTGCAGTCACACCCCTGATACAGGGAATCGCGTCGAGTGAGCCGCGGGCCCCGGGGCCTTGATGGCGTCTCGACCGACTGACCACAGTGACGCTGCGTTGCCGACTGGGGGCATCAGGTTAGCTGATCTGAACGATGGCTTTTTGAGAAAAAGACAAGTCTCTCATCTACAGGTCATTTATCATGCTGGGCGCATCATGGCACGGGACCGAGGGGCGGCAAATATCCTTGCAGGGGTTTTTATGCGTAAAAATGTGCGCACCACACAAGCACCTTCATCTATCGTGATCGAGCGCTCAAGCTGGTTCTTGTGAAGAAGGGAGGCGCCTGTGCATCGATTCGGAGCCTGTTGGGTAGTCGCCACGCTCATTCTGGTTGGGGCGTGCGATTTCCGGAAGGCAAAGGCACAAGAAGTGGTTGTGCAGCAGCGGTTGCCGGATCTCGACGGCGATGGCAAACCGGAATGGCTGGATGTCATGCGCGGCGAAGGTGATCAATGGGTATCGCGCATGCGCGCGAGCAAAAGTGGCAAGGGGCACGCCGGTCTGGCGTTTGAGTTAAAGGGGGAACCCCACGTCAGTCAGCAGGGCGAACATTTTGAACTATTAAATGGTGAGCAAGCATGGGGCCTGCGCGTCTTGCTGCCACGGCAAACGCCCCGTGGGATCCCGGATCTGATTTTGCTCAACCGCACACATGCGCGACGAATGAGTTATCTTGAGCGCGGATTTTTGAAACTGGAGTCGCATCATTTGATCCCGGGAGTGGCCGCAGGCATCGTGATGATTGGTGATTCACGTCATTGGCTCGAAAGCCTCAAGGCATCCGATCTGGTGGACGGACAATGGATCTTGCCGCTGGTGCCTGCCTTGGGCTATCAGTTGCGCTTTGACAAGGCCGATCGCATCGAACGCATCACGGTTGACTCCGCTGCATTCAAACTGGGTGACGATTTGAGCGTGGGAGCCGCCCTCGCAAAAGTCGAGGCGCGCTATCCTGGTCAGCGTACGGCGGAAGGTTGGGAGTCGGCACGTTATGGTTTAATCACGGCGATTGACGCAGGTGATCGCATCACCGCACTGTCCATCAAGCGCCCTTGGTTCAGCCGACAAAATCGTGTCCTGCATAAAAAACAGCCATAAATACGGCATGGGGCTTTTCTGTGCGATGGCGGCCTGCCACACGCAACCGGCAGCCAAATCACCGCTCAAGCCCCCTGTCGTCGGTTTGCGTCAGCCAAGTCCGGTGGCGGTGCGGCCGACCGTAACGCCCTTGCAGATACCTTCAGCATCGGCGACCGTTCAAAAGCGGCGCGCAGCGCGGCACCTGTATTTCGCTTCCAATCGACCCAATGCGGCAGGGGGCGGTTTTGACATCTATGTTTATGATGAGACGGACCGTACGGTGCGCGCCGTGAATGCCCTCAATACGACGGCCAACGAGGTGCAACCGCAACTCAGCCCGGATGGCAACACCCTCGCTTACTGCTCGGACGAATCAGGCGACTTTGACGTCAAACTCCACGATTGGGCTAAACGCCGGACGCAGGACTTGCGCAATATCAACACGCGCGAACGTGATCAGTCGCCTTCATTCAGTCAGGATAGTCAGACGTTGACATTCACAAGCACACAGAATGGGCGTCCGGTGTTGCGCTGGTACGACAGGCGCCGACAGGAACTGTACGAGGCGCAGGTGCTGAATGCGGTTCGCATTGGGGTATTTGATCACTCCTGGTCAGATGATCAGAACTGGGTATATTTTGCGGGGCAGGTAGCAGGCGCGCAGTACGATTTACTGGCCTATGACTTACGCAAAAGCAGTTTGTATCTCCTGCCCTATGCCAATACGGCTGCCAACGAAACAAGCCCGGCGCTGAGTTCGGATGGGCGTCAGCTACTGTTTACGTCGGATCGTCGCGGGGAGTTGGATGTGTACGGGCTTTCGTTGGATAGCGGTGTGGTGACATTTTTTGATGGGATCAATACGGCTGCCGCAGAGTTTGACCCTCGCTTTGCGGCGGATACTGACCGTGCGGTGATTTTTCAATCGAACCGCACCGGTCAGCCTCGCATTTACCGCTATGAGTTGGATACTCGGGTACTGGACACTTTGCCGTTATTGTCCGTACCCGGGTATGCTGACTTGCTGGGATTACCGTAACGGGCGTGCGTCAGGGTGCGCGAAACGCACGACGCTCAGACACCACGCGACGTAAAGTGTTGCTTCTGGCTCGGCAGAGATACCATTGGCCGGATTGTAGCCCATCCAGTATAACCTGATGGCTGGTTGACACGCGCGCATCCACGATTGTGCGTGTGTTATTGGCGTTGGCCGCCCGATAATCAAGGACCCCGTCACAGGCAACGCCGGTTTGCCAACTGATCGTGACTGAGCCTGGTGCACCCGGTGTGACAAGGAGTGGTCCGATCCACGGACGACCCGGCGCATCCGTTGGACGTGGCTGTAAGGTGGGCACCACGGACGGCACCGGCTTGGGGGTGGGACGTGCGCTGGGCATCGGCAGCGGGGTGGGGCTGGTCACAGGCAACGGTGACGGTATGGGTACCGGTTCAAGGGTGGGGTCATCACTTGGAACGGGTGACGGAACCGCTTCAGGATGGAGTGCTTTCAAGGCGTTGAGCCGCAGGCACGCCGGGTTGGCTTCGAAGCCCGCCACTGGGTCACCTGCCTTGAACAGGGCTTCGCGTAACTGCGTCGCAGACCAGTCTGGATGCTTGGAACTTAGTAGCGCTGCGACGCCTGCCACGTGGGGTGCGGCCATGCTGGTGCCGCTCATTTTCACATAACCACCGTCTTTGGCCGTACTGAGAATCCCTTCGCCCGGTGCCGCAATGTGTACCCAGTTACCGTGGTTGGAGAAACGTGCCCGCTGATCCTGCACGGTGCTCGCGCCAACGGCGATCACCCCCGCATAACCTGCCGGATAGTTCACCTCTCGGGTTCCATCGTTTCCGGCCGCCGCCACAATCAGTGCCCCTGCGCGTTGCGCGCGCGTGATGGCTTCTTTCAGCGCGAATGAATCCTGATTGCTGCCAAGGCTCAGGTTGATCACCTTGGCGCCCTGTTCGGCGGCATAGACCACCCCCTCCGCAATGTCAGAGGTCCGTCCCGAGCCATTTTGATCGAGTACTTTTACAGCCAGTACGCGAGATTGGGGTGCCACTCCCACCCCACCGAGTCCATTATTGGCCAGCGCGGCAATGGTGCCAGCCACGTGTGTTCCGTGGCCGTGGTCATCACTGGGGTCATCGTCGTCGTTCACGCAATCCCGGCCTCTAATGATTTGACCGCCAAGATCGGGATGTGTCGCATGGACGCCTGTATCCACAACAGCCACCGTCGCGCCTTGCCCTGTGCTATGCGCCCAGCCTTCCGGGACCTGCATTTTGGGAACCCCCCACTGTGCACCCAATTGGGGATCATTGGGAAGGTCAAAGGCTTGCAAACGATAATCCGGCTCCACCGCCTCAATGGCCGGGTCCTTGCAGAGGCGCTCCAGCAAGGCCTTTGCAGCCGCTGCGTCGGGCGCGTCAAAAACCCGCATGCGCGGCAATGCCAGCGATCGCCCCTCGTCGTTACCCAAGGCTTGCATATGGTTTGCCCGATAACGCACGATGACACCCGCCGGCGTCGGTTCGTCACTCATCGTCCGCCACGCGCGCGGCGGCACACCCGTTGCCGGCATCTTGGGTGTTGTCGCGCCCTGGGCACACCCCGTGGCCAGAAACAGTACCAGAGACACAGTCACTCGTTTCATAAAATCGCTGTTTTCCTACTTTCGTGTTCACATCGACCGAGCATCGCAAGCCAAGCACCCTCAGCCTGCCAGACCCATGGGAGACCAAACACGCCACAGGTCCTGGATGTCACCCGCAAATCGCCGCAACGGGTGCGATCCGGATTAATCAAAGGCGCTTATGGACGTTAACCCCCTTTTACCGGCAAGGGGGCGGATCCCTAACGGTTCAAGCAGCCCAAATTTTCTCGGATTCGCAATGCGAGTGGTGTTCCGCGGAAACCATCAGCTTCACCGACCGGGCTGCCTGACGACGGAAGCACCGTGCCGCCAAGGGAGCAAGTCACGGTGCAACTGGCCGACGAATATAAAAATGTTTGACAAACAATCAGTCAATTTGATGGATGGCGCCGAATGTGAACAGCGGAGGGGCCGCACGGTCCCGTGCAGGGACATACCAGTATTTATGTGGTCTGTTGTTCAAGCAGCGCTTGCGCTTCGGCGATCGCCTGTTCAGTCAATTCTGGCGCCCGTCCGATATACGCCGCAGGCGTCAAGGCCCTCAGGCGTTGCGTGGTGTCAGCATCAAGCCCGCACTCTTCCAAAAAGGCATGCATGTCAGCCAAGGTGATGTGCTCGCCACGTGTAAATTGTTTCAGGCGTTCGTAGGGTGCATCGTGTCCCAACGAACGCAAAACGGTTTGGTAGGCCTCCGCGAGGATTTCGGGGTGAGCCTCGAGATCGGCCTTCAGCCTCTTGGCATCACAATCGATGCGCCCAAGGCCTTTGATACAGCTTTGCCACGCAAGCAAGGTGTGTCCGAGTCCCACGCCCAAATTGCGCAACACGGTTGAATCACTGAGGTCGCGCTGCAGACGGCTGCGGGTCAGCTTCTCGCTCAGATGATTCAAGACGGCGTTGGCAAGGCCCAGATTGCCTTCACTGTTTTCAAAATCGATGGGGTTCACTTTATGGGGCATGGCGCTGGAGCCCACCTCCGTGCTCACCACGCGCTGCTTGAAGTAACCATCCGAGATGTAGCGCCAGAGGTCTTGATTCAGGTCCAATAACACCAAATTGATGTGCCGGATGCGATCACACGTCGCCGCCAAGCCGTCATGAGGCTCGATTTGTGTGGTGAAACGGTTGGGCACGAGTCCGAGCGATCGCACGAAAGCATCCGAAAACGCTGGCCAATCGATAGATGGATAGGCGATCGCATGCGCATTGAAATTGCCTGTGGCACCATTTAGCTTCCCCGGTTGTCGAATTGTTGTCAGATCCCGCATCAGTGGGGTCAACCGTGCGATAAACACCGCCAATTCCTTGCCCATGGTCGTCGGCGTTGCAGGCTGACCGTGGGTGCGGGCGAGCATCGGGGTCGCTGCCAATGGGGTTGCAAGGGCAATCATGCGTTGCAGTAATTTGGTGAGACACGGGATGAGCACGTGTGCGATCGCCCCTTGCAGCATCAAAGCGTGCGACAGATTGTTCACATCCTCGCTGGTCAACGCAAAATGCACCCACTCCACAGACGCTGTCAGACGCGACTCCGTTTCAAGCAACGCCTTGAGCCAGTATTCCACCGCCTTCACATCATGGTTGGTGCGCGCTTCGATTGTTTTGATCGCACGCGCGTCGTCTTCGCCAAACTCCTGGATGCGCGCGCCAAACACGGCACGGGCGATCTCCGCCGCCTCGGATTCATCAAGCCGTTCCAGCAGCGCCAAAAAATAAGCAAACTCCACCTGAACCCGGTGGCGAATCAGGGCAAACTCCGAGCAGTAAGGCCTCAAACAATCGAGTGACGAAGCATAACGCCCATCAAGTGGCGACACAGCCAGCAAGGTTGATGACAATCGCTTCTCCCTTCAAAACCGACAAGCAGGCATTCTACCGTACCATGCCAAGACCCCGTAAGCCCAAAAAGGTATGACAAAACCCGCTTGGATTGCCTGCTGCACCTGAGCAAGGAATCGGCCGATATCCTGCTTTGGCGCCATCGCTTCCACGGCGCCCGGAACAACGCCACCGCATTTCAAGGATCCAATAGGCCATACCGCTACGTTGTACATCCCCAAGCGCTGATCAACGGTGCGGAACTCCCAAGGCCCACGGTTCAATTCTGAAAAACCACGTACACCAAAACACAAATCGTCATATTTTTAACGCAAGATTTAACTAAATTAAGCGATAACAAAATCACTTCTTAATTTTTATCCGCTTTATGGTACGTATCGTTTTGGCTGAGGAGCTGATTATGAATCTTGAAATCAATAATCGTGCGACGTTATCGACATCCAAGCCGTTGCCTGCGAGCAAGGTTGCTTCGGTGGAGGCGGGCTTGAAGCAGCGCAAGGATGGTGCTGATTCGCTCGGTGTGGAGACCGCCGATGGGCAGATGCAGTTGATTTTGACCCAGACTGCCCAGAAGTTGTCGACGACCAGTCAGGTGCGGGTGAATGGTCAGCCTGCCAAGGTGCTGTTTGCGGAAAATGAGACGAATACGGCGCGTGAGGGTGCGTTTAAGGCAATGGGATCAAAGGCGTCAGCGCTTTTGATTGCGGGATCCGGCGCGGCGGTGGCCCTTTTGTCATATGCGTTCTCTGGCGGTCGCTTCTCGGTTGGTGATGGCGTCTTCCGGTTTGTGTTGGGGGCTGTGGTCTCGTCGCCGGTTGTCTTAGGCGTCGGCGCGTTGCTTGGGAGCGGTAAAGGTGCTGTGAACAAGATAGATAATCAGGTGTCGGATCGGTTGTTAAAGGATTGACCGGCCGACGCGGTCGATTGGTTCCGCAAAAGTGGGAGGAGTTGTGCGCACCTCCCTTTTTACGTGAGCGGGTTTAAACCCTTTCCGACAGGGGACCGATTGACCCAATAAGTAGTGAGCGCCCTTGACGATCGGATGCCTGCTCGCAAACGATTCTGAGTTTTGACACGATGCAACGGGCACGGCAACTGCAAGCATCGGTTGATTGATCGGTCTTGGAAGCGTGCCAAATACCCTAACCACTTGTTAAAACATCTCGTCTGGTCTGCCACGTCATTGCCGGCACAGAGATTTCGCCCCAGGCAACTGAAAGGCGCATGGCTGGATCATTAGGCGCCGT
>JBBAPZ010000033.1:0-18458 GCA_040400605.1 Candidatus Sericytochromatia bacterium | reverse complement strand
TTTGGCCTTGCTTCGACTTTGGTAATCTGACCTTCCGGATTTGGTTTTCCGCGGGCGCGACAGTTCCTCACCCTTCACGCCAGGCAAGGATCAAATGCGGGTTACCACGGGTACAAGTTGATTGCCCTTCAGACGCACTTTCACGATCAGACCGTCAGCGAGCATCCGCATGATCAACCCGTTTAAGTCGTGGTTCCAGTCTTTTGTGTCTACAGCAACCCGCGCGCGATTGCGCCGTGCCCTGTCTCACCTGGTCACCGAGTGTCGCTTTTTGAAACTTGTCGCAGGGCGGTTTCAGTGGTCACTGGGAGTCAGTGTCACAGTAATTCTGTTTTCGGCGTGGATTCTCAAACAATGGTATCCCATCATCCCTGGCGAGGAGGCGCTTGATTGGGATCGCGCGCTTTACAGCGTGGTGATGATGGTTGCATTCGGGCCGGCTCTGAACTTTCCGTCTCACGCCCCCTGGTTTGTCAAGGCGATTTTGTTGGGATTGCCCTTACTTGGACTATTTGTCATCATCGATGCGGTGGTCCGCTTCGCCGGTCTTATGTTTGAGCGACGTTTACAGTTAAAGGAATGGCAAATCTTGCTGGCCAGCACGTATCGACAGCATGTGATCATCTGCGGACTCGGTCACGTCGGTTACCGCACCGCCCAACGGCTGCTTGACGCACACATCGACTGTGTTGGCATCGAAATCGCCGATAACCCCTTTGCCGGGGAACTGGCAAAACGGGGCATGCCGGTGCTGAAAGGCGATTGCCGCGCGCGTGAACAACTTCTGCAAGCGGGTGTCGAAAAGGCACGCGCCATTTTGGTTGTCACAGACAATGATGTGGTCAATATCGAAAGCGCATTGTCCGCGCGCGAAGTGGCACCCGGCATCCGAACCGTGATCCGGCTCTTTGATCAAAGCCTGGCAAAAAAAATCGAAAAACTGGTTGAAATTGATGCGGCTTTCAGCACTTCCGAACTCGCAGCACCCATCTTCGCCGCAGCTGTCACATCCCAAAAGGTGCTTCACTCCTTTGTGACGCAAGGCATCACCCTCAACACGGTTGAGATGACCGTTCCAAACCAGTCACCGCTCATCCATCAAACCCTCGATGAGATTCAGCAACGCCTGGAGTTGACTTTCCTGTGCCTCAGACGAGGCGAACATATCGACTGGAATCCACGCACCGAACGCCAATTACAGTCAGGGGATATCCTCATGATCGTCGGCACGGCCGAGGTGCTCGCCACATTCGAAGCGCTGAATTCTGGAACACGCTTTACGGAAACGCGTTGATTGGTGGTCAGTCTTTGGCTGGCTCAGACGGTCATGGGCACGTTGCACAATTGACAGCATCGCGAAAAACTCGCCCGTGACGGCTTCTGGGTGCTGCACGGGCAAGTTCTCCATCAGGAGTCACGTGCGATCGCCTGACCCTTCACGAGGAAGCGTCAATCACACTGAATTCGAGGAGCTTTGTTTAATTGTTAACGATGAAGATCGATCGTATAGTTTCGACCGTTGTTGGAATCCCATTTACCACCCACGTGGAAGGCCAGTTCGACTGCCAGGATATCCGATTCTTTCGAAACGCCCTGGATGCGAATATTCTCGCCACTTCTTTGTGCCACATCTGACAGATGAAGTTCCTGGGGTTGCTGGCCCCGAATGATCACACGGGCGTAGGCATTCACCTCACGGTCAAAAGGAGAAAAGTAACGAACCTTGTCACTGTATTTCACATTCAGCCAAATGGTTGGATTGGGGGTTCCCTGATTGAATGTCAGCAAACCGGCCCCGTAAGGGTTGCCAACCTCCGTTACCCTCGAACTGGATACCCCGCTTTTGGCCGATGTCGCAACGCCTTGCGCGACGCGTATGGGACCCGATGACATGCCGCAAGCCGACGTTAAACAGGCCATCGCCAACACTGCAATCCAGGTACGCACGATACATTCTCCTTTGCGATACAAAACGATCCACTAACTGTTACTGAGCGACCTTGCGCAAACGCTCCGGCCGATAAAACATTAACTAGAAAACCAATGTAATTTAATCTAAATTGCAAATCTTTAAGGTTTTCTTAAACTTGCGTGATTTTGGGAACTTTTTTAGATGAAATGAGCCCATTTTTCCTGCCTTCCGAGCAGTCGCTCAGTTCAAGACGCATACAGTTGGTGGCGATCGTTCGAGGGCGAAACAGTCCTGACGAGACAGGGGTTTTCCGGCAAGCCAAGTTTCACGCTTACCAACGTGGGTATGCAATCTTTGGTGTAGTGGCATCAGTCAAGGCAGGTACACAGTGGGCCAACGTCGTCTGGCAAGGCTTAGACCTGAGATCGCGATGATTGTGGCGCTTGGCGTCCTCAGTAATATCGGGTGTCAAGGCGTCCCCACCCAGCCGCTGCGAGCCGGGACAGCGGCAACGAAAAACGACCGGTTGGCGTCTGGAAGTCCCACGCCAGCGCCTCCCCTCAAGGGCGGTGTGCTTCAGGACAGCGAGCGGGCGCAGTTGGGCGATCGCTCCACCTTGCCCGCAACCGCCATCCGAAACAAAGGTGGCATCTTGAGCGGTCAGTTGCTCCTTCCAGCCAACCTCATCGGTAACAATTCGGGCGGGCTTATCGGTAACAATTCAGGTGGGCTTATCAGTAACAACGCAGGCGGCCTTGTCGGGTACGGTGGCGGTTATGCGCGGTCATTTGTTGCTCTGGATGCAGGCGATCGTCGCTTTGGCACAGTCCCCACCGTTCAAATGCGCCAATCCGAGCCCCGTCGTCATCTGTTACAGGCCGGTGCCGAACCGGTGGGTGGCGTCACCTTGGTGATTGTCGATGCTGCGAGGCGGTGGGTTCCGGATGAAAACGGTGCCCCTTATCTTGCAACCACCAATGCAGAGGGGCAGTACCGCTTCGAGCGCACGCCGACTGGCAGAAGCTTCCTGCTTGAAGTCGCGGGGCAAGCCCCCGGTGCTGGCACAGCCATGGCTTACTTGCCGGATGCACCGGATGGTAAGGCGCGTTCGGTCACACTGGATGCGATCAGCACGATGACGATGACTTACATCACCCAACGCTACGTGAAAGGCAATCAGGCCACGCTCGAGAAGTTGCCCGGGGAGGTCGAGGCTGTGACCCGTGCCAAATTGGCTTCCAGCGTGGATTCATTCAAGCTGGAGAATCTATTGCCTGACACCTTGGTTGAGGCGGTCGAGACTGCGCGATCGGCCAACGGCGCGTTCAATAACCAGATGCGCTATGTGGAAAGCTTGCTGGTGGCGGGTTTGAGCAATCTGGGAGAGGGCTTGCCAGCCCTCAATGTGTCGCTGGCCTCGCCACACCGGCTGCTGGCATTACCAGATGGCAACCTGCTGGTGGTCGAGAACTGGGCGGGGCGCATCAGGCGAATCTCGTCGGATGGTCGCGTCTTTGGTTACGCGGGAATCGCAGCCAATTTGCGTGTTGACGTCGATGGACTGACTGTGGGAGATGGTCAGTCAGCCTTGCAGGCCAGCCTTAATAGTCCGGCTGCCATTGCGTGTGACCAGCAAGGGAATGCCTACGTGTGTGAATGGAAGGGGAACCGCATCCGACGCATTGATGCGGCGACTGGACTTATCAGCACGGTGGCCGGCAAAAGCGTGGCAAAGGCAGGTCTCTCCAATTTCATGCCAGCGCCAGCCGGTGCGCCGATCGAGAAAGGGGCACTGGCTTCAGAGGCCGTTTTCAGCAACCCCCATGCCATCGCGGTGGATAATACCGGGCGTGTGTTGTTCGCGGCACAGGAAGGCACTTTTCGGATTGAGCCTGACGGGACTTTGACACCCATTCTGCATGCGGGCAAGCGGCGCACCCCTGCCAAGCTCGCCGCGACCTCGGAGGGTATGGTTATCTGTGACTATGGCGATGAAGGGTTCGGCCGGCTTGATGGCGATATGTTCGTTAAGGCGGAGGATATCCCCGCCTTGCCGGTCAAGGGCAACTGGCACCTTGCTGGCGGTTCACAAGGCATCTGGTACAAGCATGGCGAAGGTAATCTTCACGAGTTTAGAGACGGGCAATGGCGCGTGGTCAAGCGCCTTGACGAACCCGTGGAACCCAATGGCCTCACGGCCAGTCGTGAATACGTCTGGATTTCTTCCGGAACGGAAGGGGGTGTCTGGCGTTATACACTCGCAACCGGGGCATATGCACGTGTGGCTGGGATAGCCACAGACGCCAGTGTGGGCGTCACCGGCGAAGTGTTGAGCCTCAATCGGCCTTCGGCGCTCGCATTTGATACCCAGGGACGCATGTTGGTTGGTGATGGCTTGAATGGCATCATCTGGCGTCGCGACAATGACCAGCTTTATCGGCGCGTGGCGGGCAACGGCACGCCGCCTGATCAACAAAGCGCCACCGAAGAGACGGTCGCGTTGCGAGCCGGCATTGGCATAAGCACCAGCCTCATCCCCGGGCGTGATGGTGGCCTCAGTTTTTGCTCAGGCAGTCAAGAACGCTTCGCCTTTCGCCAAATCGATGCGAGCGGTCGGATCGCCATGATTGGCTTGCCAGAAGGGATCAAACCTTTTTTTGCAGCCCGGGATAACGCCGGGGCGTGGATCATCAGCGATACCACCGTATCGCCGCTTCCAAGCAGCCGCATCGTGCGCGTCACAGGCGACACCGCCGAGGAAATTGTCCCAAAGAAAAATCTGTCGATTCACTACGGACTCACCGTACGTCCCGATGGGACGCTGTACTTCGCAGACATTTTGGGCTCAATCGTCTACAAACGAAGCCCGGATGGCAAGATTCAGGCAGTCGCCGGCAGCACCGAAGCGGGCGGTCAGTTTAAGGGCGACGGTGAGCTTGCGACCCGGGCCGGCCTCAACTGGCCCCTCTCACTTGCCTTCGATGCCAACGATAACCTTTACATCGCAGACAGCCAGAACCACCGCATCCGGCGGGTCGACGCCAAGACGGGCATCATCACGACCCTCGCAGGCGAAGGGGGACGCTTCTTCAACGGCAAAGGTGTCGACAATGGCCTGCGCGAGCCCGCTTCGCTCGCCTTCGACGCAAATGGCACACTTTACATCGCAGACACGGGCCACGATCAGATCAAGCAGATTCCTGCAGACAAGCTGCCTTGAAGAACCCCCTTCCAGTTCAACCCTGCGAAAATTCAGATGGTTGTCAGCCAGGCGAACAACAACCCGTCAAAAACTGACAGTCATAACCAACCATCCCAATCAACGTTAAACACTCGGGCGCTTCGACAGTTTGGTGATTCGGGGTGTTGCTACATCCAGACGCCGCAGCACACGGTTCACGCTGTCATTCATCGCCTGGAAAGAGGCGCGGCTTCAGCCACAGCGAGACGTATACCAACACAACCAAGGCCGGAACCTCGATGAGGGGACCGACGACGGCTGCCAATGCCTCAGGGGAGGCAAGGCCGAAGATGCCCACCGCCACTGCGATAGCCAATTCGAAGTTGTTCCCGGCTGCGGTGAAGGACAAGGCAGCTGTTTCCTTGTAGTTGAAGCCCAAAGCCTTGCTCGCAGCGAAGGCGAGAAAAAACATGATCAAGAAATAAAATAGCAACGGGATAGCAATGCGCAAGACGTCCAGCGGAAGCGCGACGATTTTCTCACCCTGCATGCTGAACATCAAGACGATGGTATACAGCAACCCGACGAGGGCTGTCGGTCCCAACTTGGGAACCAAGACATTGTCATACCAGTCTCGACCTTTCAGCGACACACCCACGATGCGGGTCATTGCGCCCAAGGCCAGTGGGATGCCGAGGAAAATCAGCACGCTTTGAGCGATGGTCCCCATCGAGATGTTCAGGGCCGTTGCTGTTCCTCCGAGCCAAACCGGCACGATTGTCAGGTAGAAGTAACCGAGGACTGCGTAAAACAGAATCTGAAAGAGCGAGTTGAGCGCCACCATGATGGCTGCCGCTTCATTGTCTCCCTCGGCCAGCATGTTCCAGAGCAGCACCATCGCGATGCAGCGTGCCAGTCCGATCAAAATGAGGCCCGTGCGGTAGTGCGGCAAATCGGGCAGCAATGCCCAAGCGAGGGCAAACATCACGAGGGGGCCCAGGAGCCAGTTGAAAAGAAGGGAGGCACCGAAGAGCTGGCCCTTGACCGTAAAAGTGCCCAGGGTTTCGTAGCGGACCTTGGCGAGTACAGGGTACATCATCCACAGCAGACCGACTGCGATGGGCAACGACACGTCGGCCACCTTGATTGTATCCAGCGTGGGGCCGATACCGGGATAAACCTTGCCAAGCAGGATGCCCAAACCCATGGCAACGAAGATCCAGACAGGCAAGTAGCGGTCGATGAACGACAGCTTGCCGACGATCTGATTGACATGAAGGGTAGCGGTGGTCATGATGAAGCGCCTCGAAGATGGTCAACGACAAATTGTTCGCGGCCGATGCCTTGTGTTGGTTCCTGCGCCCTTGTTTCGGCGTCGTGACGAATCTTGGCGTTGGAGGGCCGCAAGGAGTTTTTGATGAAGACTGTTTTGTTTGCCTGTGTGCATAATACTGGTCGAAGCCAAATGGCGGAAGCCTTTTTCAATCGCTTGGCCGATCCGGGCAAGGCCCGGGCGGTCTCCGGGGGGACGGAGCCTGCGACCGGTATGAATGCGACGGTCGTCGCGGTGATGAAGGAACTTGGAATTGATTTGATTGGAGAAGGCCATCATCCCAAGCTTGCGGATTTGGATGGCCTCAAAGCGGGTGATCGTGCGATCAGCATGGGCTGCGGCGTGAACCTGGCGTGTCCGGTCAAGCTGGGTTCGATGGCGGATTGGGGGCTGGATGATCCGAAGGATCAGTCGGTGGAACGTGTCAGGGAGATTCGTGATGCGATCCGCCAGCGGGTAGAGGTTCTTGTTAAAGAACTCGGTGCCTGATCCGTTATCCGTTCGAAGCTGTCGACAAGGCCCGGATTGAAAAACACCATTGCTGTTGGGGTAAGCGTCACACTCATTCTATTCGTAGCTTGATCGATTTCCAGACCGCTGCCAAACCAACTAACTCCGCAACCCCAAACAGTGCCAACAACGGATAGGCGATTCGCGGCGAGCTTTGTTTCACGACAGCGCCCAACCCTGCCAGCGCACCAACAACAACAGCCCCATACGCGACAGACGTGGCACGTTTCATTTCAGCCTTGCGCATCTTTTCCCGGATGCTGATGGCTGACCGATTTTTGTCGGAAGACTCAGTGACACGCATAATATCCGTTCCAAATCCAATGCTGACTGTTTTTTCGTTTCCATTCCTGTCGGCTGACAATGACGGACGTGCCGCGAGGGGACGGTGTTTGGGGTTGAGTCCATTTCAAGTCTATCCCGTTCCGAACAGGAGAAATAGAACAAGACGTTGCTGGAACAGCTACTAGAGGCGCGACTGCTCAGTCCCCGGCTGACGCTGGAACCATTGCAGGCGGCACATGCCACTGAACGCTTTGACGGGCTGTGTGATGATCGCCTGTATGGATTCGTGGTAGAGGAACCGCCCATCAATGTGACGGCGCTCGCGACCCGATTTGCCAAGCTTTCGGACAGGAATACTGGCTCAACTGGGCCGCGCGTCATAATGATTCGGGCCGCTACGTGGGATGGCTGCAGGCCTCCGTGCGGGTTGACCGCACCGAGGCGCACATCGCCTGTTTCATCTTCACCAACGACCAGCGTCAAGGCTTCGCCCGCGAAGGCTGCCAGGCCCTGGTGCGTCACCTGTTCACAGGCTATGGCGTCGCGCGCATCATTGCGGAAATGGATACCCATAATCAAGCCTCAGTAAGGCTGACTCAATCCCTGGGTTTTGAGCAGGTCGCACTGACCCCCGGCGCCGACCACTTCAAGGGCCGCACCAGTGACGAATTCCGCTACGAACTGAACAATCACGCATAGCGCTTGCAGGGATCATCCGCACTGCCTCGTTGACATCTGACGGACAAACCGCTTCTCCACGTGGAAACGGCAGCCTAAACTTTTACCATAGTACCTTGCAATGCAAGATACTATGGTTTATTATTTTGCGTGTTAGGCAAAGGCGGGAATGAAAGGGGACCTGAACGTGGCGCGTGTGGGCGATGGTGAGGCCGGGTTCGAGGATTATCTGGCTGCGGTTCGTGCGGGGCTTGGTCCTTTGGGTGAGGGTGAGCGCGAGGATATCGTGCGTGAATTGGCGACGCATCTCGAGGAGGGGTTGAGGCGTGGCGAGGCGTTGGATGCGGTGATTGCGCGAATGGGTGAACCGATGGTGTTGGCGTCTGCGATGCTTCAGGAGCGTCTGGTGACGGTTGAGCGGCGGCGATCGCCCCTGGAGATGCTGCGAATCTTGCTGGCCGCAGTGAGCAAACCCTTTTTGATCACGATGGTCATTCTGGTTGGCTTGAGCACGTTAAACACCTGGTACCTGTTCACAGGTGTCATGCGTGCGACAGATAGCTGGCTGCTGCCACTGGCTCTGTACTATTTGCCTGCAATTCTGGTCATCTGCCTGCCGATGGCGACACTAGCCGTGGGATTGTTCGGTTTACCGCGTCTGTCCAGTGAACTGAGCCGGGGGATGTTTCGCTCCGCCTTGCCGGGGCTTGTGGCTGCGATTCTGCTCGGCTCACTGTTACCCGCTGGTCTGGGTATTGTGCTCAACGATACGCTTCTGCCAGCAGCCAATCGGGCGAGTGTTGATTTCCTGCGCGAACAGTTGAGGCAACCCGGTCAGGACTTGCCACACCCCCCCCGCTCAATCCAGGAATTGACGCGTGCCGAGGTTCAGGCCCGACTGGCTGAAGAGACAGCGAAACGCGCACGCCTGTTGGCGTCCAAGGCGAATTATACCGACGTGGCACAGGCCGATGAGGCCCTGAGGCTCATAACGTGGCTAGGTGCGCTCAAGGTGAGTGTGCCGGCACTCTCTTTTGGTATGGGCGCGCTGGGTCTGGCACTGGGCTTGTTTCTGACCCGGTTCCGTCCGGTGCGCGGTTTAACGGTCGGTTTGTGGATTGTGACCAGTTCAGGAGTCTTTGCATTGTTGCAATGGGGGCAGGTGTCAGGCTTGCCGGGTGTGGTTGCTGCGTGGCTGCCGTTTGGCTGCACGCTGGTGCTGGCGGTAGTGATCACCCTGATTGACCGCTTGTTGCCCATACGAGGTGACCATGCTGAAGCGTGCTAAAGCAACTGTGACCGAGTCAGGGGAGGATTTGAAAAAGTGGGCGTCCCAGATTCGCAAGGGTAGTCTAGCGATGTGCCTGCTGGCGGCGATCGCCCGCCGGCCCTGCTACGGCTTTGACATCATGCAGGAGCTGCGCGACTTGCTCACCAGTGAAGGGACACTCTACCCTTTGCTGAACCGCCTGCAAAATGAAGGCGCCATTGACGCTTACTGGCAGGAATCCGCCAGTGGCCCACCCCGCAAGTATTACACCCTCACCGAAACCGGACGTGAGACTCTGGCACACATGCAGATCGAGTGGCAACGCTACACAAGCGCCGTTGAGGCTGTCCTCACCGGCACGGCCGAAATCAGCGACGATTCAGAGCCGGGTGAACGCCTCATCGTGCGTGCCAAACCCGCCCCTTGAGGGATCGGGCGCCCGTTGAGGGCGAGGTTGCGACAAGCTGGGGTACTCGTTGACAAAGGAATCCGTGTAAACAATGATGCCGAAGCCCGCGCGAAGGGGTGTGACACCCCGCTTGCCCTGCCCGCGCAAATACTCGATCACGCAGCTGGTTACCTGCTGGCAAGTGGCATCATGGCGGCCTTGTATCGCCGGGCGATCGAAGGGGGCAGTTGGCATGTGCAAACCTCACTGGCCCAAGTGGGGCACTGGGTGAGGCATCTGGGGCGTGTCGAAGGTGGCAAGGATTGTCCGGATCAGCGCTTTGCGGATGTCACGGATCTCCTGGAGCACTGCGATACCCCGTTTGGCGAATTGCGTAGCATCCGTCACGCGGGTATCCTGCGCGAAACCCCGCTTTCTGGGCCACCCCGCCCGTGCCCCTGGGATATCACCCGGCGCGCTGGTGACTGGGCGCCATTCCCTTCATTGCGCGGGGCCACCGAATGCGTGTCAAAAGTTGGTGTCGGTTCGGATACGCAGACCATCCAGGTAGTCTTGTGGAACCATGCCGCGATAGGTCGACTGCCACGTGCGCACACGAACCGCAGCGATACTCGCTGCGTCTGCTGGGGTAGCGGGTCGTATCACGGGTGTTGCCCTGTCAGGCTGCGTTCCAGGACGCTTGCCGCGATGCCATCGCCCTTGCCATCCCGCTGACGCAAATGCTGAATAATTGTTTCGCGCTCCGTTGGTGTGCGATTCTGCCCCAGCTTGAACTTGACCCGACACGCCGTCACTTCCAGACAAACCGCATACAGTCGCATCCACGCCCCACGGTATAGCGGCGCATCCACACCCAACGCCTGATATCCCTCTTCGGGCTGGTACTTTTTCAGCAAGCGATTGTGACAGGCAACCTGCACAGCTGGGTCATCTTGCAAGCTCCCGATACACTCAAAAATCACGGTCCGATGATAGGAAGTCGCAACGCCCGCGTACTCAGGATGCACCCAGTAACTCGGAATGCTGGTCAAGTATTCATCCACTTCAAACACGCAGCGTGAATGCCGCTTCAAGTCGTCGCACTGCTCGTCGCGACGGGCCAGGTGCAGCTCAATCCGCTGCTCGCCGTAAACAAAGTTGAACAGACCCATATGGGGCGTGCCATCCACCCCCACGGTCACCAGTCGCCCCATCGGTATCCCATCAACGAACTGCCGGACGGCTTCGGGGGAGACGTTTTCATAATCTGTATGAAAAATCATTGTCCGCTTCAATCTTGGGATTTATCCGCGCGCTTGAATTGTACAAAAACATTTTTGATGATGGCCTAAATACGACCGCTGTTCAAAAATGGCGAGCCAGTGCCTGATGTGTTAAGCTGGCGACAGGGTTTTTTAACAATCATCCGTGCGTCACTGTAAAGAAAGGTTACCGTGATTTTTTCTCGCTTGCAACGTAACAAAACGTTGATGCTGGTAATGGGTGTGTTCCTTGGTCTGGCCTTTTTGGGTGCACTTTCCTTGTACGACTGGGGTAACGCGCCGTCCAAGACCCCTAAGGGTCTGGCGCCCTTGGTGACGAACGACGAAGCCTCGAGCAGCGCGTATCTGTCCCAGTTTGGACGTGATGGTGACAATCTGATCCTGTCGCTTAACGACGGCTCAGCGAGCAAAAGCTACTCTAGCCGTCGGGGGGTGACCAAGAACCTGCTGTTTGTCTCGGCGAACGCCGATTCGACTCGCTGGCTGTTCCCGGAACATCATCAGACACTCAGCGAGATCGTATTCGTGGGTGGTTCAAACAACGCACCTCGAGCGATTTATGTTGAGTTCAAATCAAAGATGAACGGGTCCTCGAATACGGATCAAGATCAACTGAATATGCTGCTCGTGCATCCAGATGGGACAAACCCGACCGTAATCACCTCGGGGATGGACCAAACCGTAGGAAGCCTGGTGCGCAAGGATGAGATGCAGGTGGCCTACAGGAAGAACAATGCTTTGCGGGTGGTTCGGGTGTCGCTTCGCGATTTTTCCATCCGGTCGGATCGCGCACTGCTCAACCTTGAAACCCTGGAACATGGCGCGTTGAGTAAGTAGAACCGGACGTCTTGAACAAGCTGTGCCAGAGGGAGGTCTCTGGCTATGGCTGCACCGCCTGTCACAGGCAGTGCAGCGACCTTGGGAAAGCCCGTTTCAGTGAGACCACGGCTTGGTGAAAGGAAGAAAAATCGCGTGTGCCGCGCGTGGATCCGCTGCCACAACACCAAGCGTCTTCTCGGTGCCCAGTGGGTTGTACTCATTGATGTCCAGTCTGCCGTCGCGATCAGCATCCGCCGCTGCGAACTCCTCCCGCGTCACGGCCAAAGGAAAACGAAGCGCGTCGCCTTTAAAATCCACCAGGTCGAATCGCAAACTCCTGGCCTCGCCCGGAGTCAGGCGTTCGTCACCGTTGGCATCCGCCCGGTTGAAGCCAGGCTCGATGTACATCGTTGGCCAGGCCTCCAACCAGCGATCAGTTGTAAACGCAGCAATGAATTCGCTGCGAGAAATCTGACCGTCACGATCCGTATCGTAGGATGCCAGGTAGGAACGCGCCCCCTCAGGCACCATACCAATGCGCACCAAATCGTCGAAGATCACCCCACGCTCGGCACCTTGCGTCAGTTGAAGCCGCCAGCGATCGATCACCCCCGTCACCAACTGCTTTATGCGCGCCAGTTCAAACTCACTCAACCCCCGACGCAGTTCACCCCGACGCGCCGAAACCAACCGCCATTCATCGAAACGACTTTCCAACCCCACCCGGAACGTCAACGGCCCGCTGTAAGCGCTCAAACCACCCGCAAACAACCCGTCTGACGGAGCCAGGGACACATTGTAATAAGGCGCCTGAAACCCACTCGCCACCACCTTTGCGATCGCCTGCTCAAACGGCACGCAGGCCTCCGGCCGATAAGCAATCGTGGCCCTTTCAACCATTCCCTCCCCGCTATAGGGCTGTACCTTAACCGCAGCCTGAGAAGCAACCGTGACCATCACAAAGTCTCTCCCACCGGCCGCCGTCTGTTGACCCATCAGCTTGAAATCAAACATCCACAGCGACTCCGGCCCATCGGTGCCAGCCGCACGGAGACGACCCGACGGGCCAATCCCGATTCCGCTAACACCAACCAATAATACGGACCGACCGCCCACGCGTGCAGCCTGGGTCCGCGCCACTTCAAACGCTTCTTCCAGCGTCGGATTGGGTTGGGGCGCGATCGCCTGTCGCACCTGCGCGCTGCCACGAGACACGCGTGCCAACGACCCCGGGCCCATCCCGCCACACGCCGACAGAGAGATACCCAGCGTCAACGCCGTCCACACCTGAGCGTTACGAATCAACATCATCACCAGATCCCCACCATAAAACAAATTGAGCTTGGTAAAAATGGCGCAGCCTGCGCAAACTGCGGGTCGAAAGCCACGTTGTTCCGCCTGTCTGGGCTGTTTGCCACGCGGGTTCTGAGCAATGGTGCGCCGGTTCATTCAATGACTGGGTTTGCCCCGATTTCAAGGAGAGCTGTTAGAACAAATTACCGCTGCAACAGTCCCAAAACTGGCTCCTTTCGCTTATCGCGTTTGACACGGTGATAATGACGTTAAGAATAGTCAAAGTACGCCTGGGCAAATTTTCTGGCACCCGTGTGGAACCCTGCCAGGTCAGCGCGACAGCGGCGCTTGCCCTTGCCCTTTGCTCTGTTCCAGGGCTTTCAGGAACTCTTCATAAGACAGCAGGGAATCCCGATTGCGATCCAGCAAGGCAAACCCGCGCCTGGCTTCCCGCTCTTTTTCACCTGGTTGATAACCACCAACCGGCTGCCCCCAAGGTCCATTCAGATATTCACCAAAATCAACGCGATCATCAAAATTGACGTCCAGATACCGGAAGACGCGCAGCCAGCGTGAGTCGCTGACAGGCGCTTCTACCATGCCATTACGCCATTCGGTGAAACTCAACAAGCCATCACGATTGCCATCCGCCTTGAAGAAAAAGCGCTCAAGCTCACGTTCCCGCTCGTTTGGCCAGTAGCCGTTCACCGGCTGCCCCACGGGCATCGAAGCTAACTCCTGACGCGTCAATGCCCCATCCCGATTCTGATCCAACGTGTTGAACAACTGCCTGAAACCATTCCCACGTGACGTCTGGGAAACCGATTGCACCACCTTGCCGCCAGGGCCAGCCACCGCAACACCACGCACCGCAACCCCGGTCTGAGAAACGCCACATCCACTCAGGCCACACACCATCGTGAACAATACCCCCGTCATCACCTTGTTCATAAAATTTTTCTCCTTTGTTAAGGTTTGCCCATCACCCTGATAATCAAACCTTAACAAACCCATCTCCCAAACTTCTCCCAAAAATTTTGGGAGAGGATTTTTTGTTTGGGCGATCATTTTTTGTAGATGTTTTTTCCTGACAGGGCTGAGGCTGACACCAGGCCATTTCTCAAGATGAGGAGAATAATGTGTTGCGGTTTGCCAGCAGTCGTTTGTCCGCACACCACCGTTTCAATCATCACGATAACGGCTGTGACAAGCCTCGATAGGGTCGCCTTGCGTGGTCGGGTGTATGGGTTTTAATCCAGAGCGCGCGAGAGGCGTTGTGCTTCCGTGGTTGGGGTAGTATCGAGTTCTTGGCGCAGGATCTGCTGCAATTGCTGGTATTGGCTTTTGAGCAGATCCCGTTGCCCGAAGTGAATGTAAAGTCGCATCATATCGCAATGGGCGGCTTCGTGAGTGGGGTCCAGGGTGAGGAGTTGGGTGAGGTGATCGCGTGCTGCGGCAAAGTGATCGGAATCCCACGCCAACTTTGCCAGGCGTGTCAGCATCGTGATGGCCATTGTGCGGAAACGGTGGCGCTCAAACTCAAAAAATTCGAGGCAAACGGCATCGGATAGCAGTTCCCCTCGATAGAAGCCAAGGGCTGTCTCCATCAATTCGCTGGTATCCGCACGGTAGGCCGCTTCGAAATCGACCAAATCGATGGTCAGTGCTTCTGTGTTCAGGCGAATCTGGCGGTCTTTTGCATCGAGATAGCGGGATTTTTGTCGCCGCGCCAGGTGGGGTTCCAGGATTTTACGCAGTGAGGAGACGAGATTATCCAGCTGATGCTGACTTTCTTCAAAGCCCAGATCGGGAAACAACTGGTCGGCGAGCGTGTCCCGATTGACCCCGTCGGGGTGCAGGATCAACCAGCCAAGCAAGGCCTTGGCGCGCTTGCGGGGCCAATGGGTGACGGCGACGCCGCTGACTTCAACCACCAGGGAACCGAAGCACCGGATGTGCACGGTGGGGGGTGCGGGCGGTGCTAGCGGCTTGGCCAGCACAATTTGTGTCAGTTCCGCCCGAATGTCGCGAACCGTCTGAGGGAAGCGTGCTTCGATGGTGTTGAGCGCGTCTTGCTCCCCCATCTCGTTGAGCAAGGCCCACAATGCCGGTGCCAGTTCGCGTACGTTAATGGGCAGGTAGTAGAGCCCCTCTAGTTTGATGATGCTCATCGCGATTTGAAGGGATGCTCGGGCGGCGTCTTCACGGGCTTGTCTGGATGCGAGGATGGCTGAGGCCAGATGTGTCCAGACGCGCGCGGGGTAGGCTGCTGAGGTGTCAGCCAAAGATGACGCCTGCGCCATCAGCGGAATGGCCTGCTCGGTCTGTCCGGCTGCCAGGTGCGTGATGGCTGTATCAAGCAGCACCTGGAGGTGGTAACGCGGCCAGCTTTTAACCAGTCCCAGCGCCTGGATGTGATGTTTGATGGCTGCTTCCCAGTGCCCTTGGCGGCGCTGTATCAGTGCGAGACGGTTGAAGGCTAAGGCGGTATCGGTACTGTCTTCCACGCGCAGGGCGAACAGGTGATCCAGTGCTTCACGACAACAGGATTCGGCTAAGGTCGTGTCGCCGGTGCCGAGGTGGAGGTCGCAACGAATGAGCAGGCATTCGGCGTGCCGGTAGCGATCCACGCTCAGCGGGGATTGTGCATCAATGAGTGCGAACAAGGCGCGCGCGTCATCAAGATCACCACATCGTATCGCGGTGTCAGCCCAATTGAAAAGGTTTCCCGAGGGCCTCCACGATGGCACAGGCCGCAAAGGTTTTACCCGCGCCAGGCCCTGCAAGCAGCAGCCAGACGGTCGGGTGTGGCGCAGCCAACCATTCCGCAGTTCGCAGACGCACGAGGCGTGCGTGGGGCAAAGCAGGCATCATATTGTCCAAGTGTACGGACTGCACCGTTCACACGTAAAGGCGTCATGACTGACTGGCACGCCCTGGTGGGGCGACAAGGCCGAAACTCACGCGCTGAGGCGTCGCAATAGAACGTTGGTGATGCCTTAATTGTATGGAGCAAGCACGGGGACTTTCATCATCAGGCATTGCACGCCGCCTGCCACGAAGAAGCGACCCTCCGTGGCGCGCCATTGTGTACTGGGTAGACATGGCGCCATCAAGCCGTGCGACTCGAAATCAGGCGCATCGGTTATAATCTGGGCAGAAGACGCATCGTTGCTTGACCCACAATGAGAGAATGCACGTGAAACTGACCATGGCCCGTGGCTTTTACATTTCGGATGTGCTGGCACCCGACGCGGCGGCGTATGTTGAACACCTTCAGGAAAAACAGATTCATGATCAAACCCTGCGACTGCCCTATCCTTACACAGAAGCGGATGCGCTGGCCTGGATTGCCCGTGTGCATGCCGAAACCGCGGAACGTGGGCAAAGTCTGAACTGGGCCATCCGCAAGGCCGATGGCGGGATGATTGGCGGCATCGGGCTGCATGACTGGGGGCCGGAGCACACGAATGTAGCGATGCTGGGGTACTGGCTTGCTAAACCCTGGTGGGGGCAAGGGGTCATGACCGAGGCGGTCAGGCAGGTAACGGCGTACGGGTTTGACCAACTTGGCCTTAAGCGCATGGAAGCGGATGTGTTTGCATTCAACCTTGGTTCGGCACGGGTGCTTGAAAAAGCGGGTTATGCGTTCGTGCGCGATTTGCCTGCACGTTACACCAAAAATGGCCACGTGATTGATGCCCGGCTGTTTGCGAAGGACAAACCGGTCTGACCATTCATCAAATTCATCGCATGCTTGCATCCCATGCGTGATCACTTAACAGTCTGCTAAAAGAATGCCGGTCAGGCACTTTTCAGTGTGTTCGCTCACGATGGAATGCGGGTTTTTAGTCTGGACAGTGAGCCTTAGCCGCGTTTTTCTCGCTGAGCATTCCTTCGCCGATCCCGGCGACCCGCCCGTCTGCCGTGTCAGCGGCGGGATCTTTGTCCCAGGCGTAGTTTCAGCTACACGGCTTTCGCGCAGCGATGATGTAGCGTTTGAATGATGGGTCTGTCATCGCGTTGACCGCCGCCATCGCCCTTACAGCACTGATCCCAAAACCGCAAGCCTCAAGCAGGTAGGGCACCAGCGCCAGGGACTGGTTAGCGGCCAATGGCAAGGCATCTACCTCGCCTTCCAAGGGGCCGTTCCACGCCTCACGGGTGAACAAACCGTCAATGAGCACGACCGATCCGCCATCGTTGAGCCAATGATGCCAGTTTCGAAAGGCCGTGAGTGGATCATACAATTCATTGGCAACCTGTCGGGAGATGATGAGGTCAAACTGTGCCGGCGGAAAATGGTCACGATCCCCCTCACTATCACAATAGTCGTTTACCACACACACATCCGACCCAGCCATCTGCCTGGACAGTTGGCTAAACATCGCTGGCGTGGGCTCCATAGCGGTGATGGCCAATCCCGCCACCTGTTGCAGAATCCTGGTGAAGGTGCCGGTGCCAGCACCGACCTCCAGCACCCGGAGGCCCGACTCGAGCGGGAATACATCCGTGATGTCATAGCGGTAGGCAGCAACCAACGCCTCAGACGGCGTCTGGACCCAACGAGCCGCCACGGCATCAGAAAAAGCCGCGCAATACCGCTCACGCGCCGCGTTCTGATGAGGGCGCCAAGTCATTGAACCACTCCTTTCAAACAGGGGGATACTGTACTTGGACAGCTCGTTAAAACGCTGCACATCGAAAAGACGGGAAAGCAGACTGTGCTATTTTTTAGTAGACTTGCCCGACAAAACGATGCGGTTCGAATCACGGTGCCTTATGGTCGCTCGTGTCCTCTCTTGCGACAATGATAGCACCTGATTCATCATTTTTTCAGCGTGATGCCCCGATTTTGTGACCAGACGATTGGGCGACTTACCGGATGATTTCGATGTTCTTTAAAACTGGATCAAGCCCATATCGGCGTCACCCACTAAAAACCATCATCCTGGTGGCGCCCAAAACAGACCAGGCGTGGGATTGCAGACAAGGGTGCCTCTTGTGCTGACACCAGCGGAGCAGAACCAGCGAAATTGATCATTCCCTGTGATGAGAGGCTAACCATCACAGGGAATGATTTTTCGTTAAATGTTCGTGGTAACAATGCCGCGTTTAACATCCAAAACTGCTCAGCTTACCTTGGCATTGTGTTCTGATGGTCAGCGTTCGATCGGTGAAACGGATGGTTCCGCTGAGCGGTTTTCACGCCGCGTATGTCGGGTACAAAATCCTCGGGGGGGAAGTTGAGCGTGGCGTTGAATGATCCGATTGGCCGAATTGCCTGGCGCACACTGACTAAGTTGGGGCGAGGCGCAACAGACAGTGCCAAAGCGCCACAGCTTGCACAGGCGGGCGGCGCGTTGCAGATTGATCGGATGCAACTGAGCGATGCGCAGTTGCTCCCGAGTGGTTTGCGGCAGGTCAAGAACATGCTCAGGGCGGGTGATCCTGATCGTGCGCAGGACTTGGTGGGGCAATTGCTGGCGCGCGGAGGTATGTTCGA
>JBBAPZ010000032.1:13800-18802 GCA_040400605.1 Candidatus Sericytochromatia bacterium | reverse complement strand
ACAGTGACGAGCTGGATGCGAAGGGGGAGCTCCTCGTGCGAATTCATCGTGTGATGCGGACCCGTGGGCTGAACCAGAGCCAACTCGCCTCGGTAATCGGTATGGACAGGTCCGAAGTCTCCAAGCTGCTGCGGGGCGACCTCGGTCGGTTTTCAATCGAGCGAATGATGAAGGCGCTCCGTGATCTGGGTGCGCCGGTCCGGATATCATGGATCGACGAAGCCTCGCCCGTTGTTGTTAGCGGGATTTAAAACCGCATTTTTTCGGGGATTGCAAACGATGCGTACCAGCCCATCCCGTGGTTCCAGCGAAGCCAGCCATCAGACCTTCACCTTGTCGGAACGTCGCATCGCGGCTTCGAGCTCCCGCTTGAAAGCCGAATGACGAGGAAATGACGCTCGAACCCCGGCGAGCCACCGGGTCGTCTCAGGGGCATCGCCAAGAGCGCTCATCGCCTCGCCAACGGCAACCGCCAACTGAGCGACACGTCCATAGGCGTCGCGATGCCCTCCCGAGACGATGGCTTCGATGCGCCTCATTGCCGCTTCCCGAGCGCCGGACAGCGCCTGCCTGCGGCTCGCGGAAGGATGCGTCAGGCGCTCAATCGCCGCTCTCAACAAAGGCTCCCAAGAAAGTTCGCCATCTTCGCCTACGTTTTCGTCCCGCCCCTTATCGATGTTGTACTCCGGATGCATCCTGGCATCGGTGAGCTCGCGCCAGAAAATCGACAACGTCGCACACTCCGTCGACTTGTCGACACCGCTGGCAGCGACCAGCAGGAATGGCACCGAAACGCTGCTCAGTGTCGATCCGGAACTCCAGCCGACAGGAGCGGCTTTCAATGTCGCGGCAAGAAGCGAAGGCAGATCTTCGATCAGGAGATCAAGCATGAAACCAAGTTTTCTCGGCAGTCGATACTCAGCCAAGCGGGCAGCCTCCACCTCCGCGACGGCAAGGCGATAGCCATCGGGATCCGACGAGCGGCGTGCGCGATGCAACCTCAAAAAACGAACGCTGCTGGGATCCTTGCGCCAAGCCAACCGGCATCCATACTCCTCAATGTCAGACCTGCCCATCGCCCGCGCGATCCCAGCCAGTCGATCGGCCAAAGTGGCCGCATCAACTCCGTCGATCACCCTTTCGGCTCCTTCTCTCGCCACGGCGAGGGCATCGTCACGGCGGTCAACCCGTAGCAACTCGTCCAGCCAGCGTTTGTACAAGACGGGGTGGCGATCGCCTTGCTCCCGAGCCAATCTGGCCAAACCCTGCACACCCTCGGCCATGAAACCAGCTTCCGCCAGGGCGCGGATCCGATCGCAATCCATATAACTGGGCTCCAGCCTCACACCTTCGAGAACCGTGACCCACGCGGGCAGGAACAATGCCAGGTCAGACATCGGAGCCTCACAAGCCTCGCCCATGGCCGCCAGGTTAACGGCCCGCCAAGCCTCGGGCCCAAGGTCATGGATGGCGTCCAGCAACGCCCTTGCACGTTCAGACGAGGGCGCTGCCTCATAAGCGGCACGCAGATAACGCGTTCTGGCCTCCGATAGGTCAGTCTCCAGCATATCCTCAGGATATTCCGAACCCGAAAAAGCCTCTTCCAGAGCCAACGCCTTCAGCAAGCGCCCAAACGCCGATGCGGCCAAAGACCAGTCCTGAGCAAGAAATGCCCGCGCCGCTTCAGTGAACAGGGCATCCATGGCCGGAGCCCACGACTCGTCGCCCAACGCCCGCTCCCCCCCGTAATCCCGATCCCATCCCCACCCCTCGAAATAAACGCCGCCCTTAAGTTCGCTCACAAAGGCATCGATCTCATCGAGCAGTCCGCTTGACGACTTCGCAGGCGCCGGCGACACAGCCAGGATCTCAAGGAAAGCCGCCCGATGAGCGGCAGAGAGCCCCCGGGCATGAGAAAGCAGTCGATGCTTGAGCTCCTCATGAGACAACCGGGTCATGATGGACTCCACCCGTTTCAGGAAAGGCCCCAGTGAATCGGACATCATCGGCTCCTCATCGGTGAGTGAAACGAACTCAATTTTATCATATGTTGTGCAAAATAAATGTTTAATGTACAACATATCAGGCAACGTCAGTTTTCGCCCGCGAAGGAGATATTTTATGGCTTACGTTCGTCGCCACGGTCATCAACTCGAACTCGTCCATGGGATGAGGTCTCCGGAATCCGGGCAAGTCGAGCAACGCGTCTTGCTCTCCTTCTATTCCAGGCGAGAGGCGCTGGATGCCTTGGGCGATGGGAAGCCCGGCGCCGACGTTCATCTCAGGGATCTGCTCGAGCGCGAGTACCCGGATCTCCGATTTGATTGGGAGGCGATCGCAAGCGGGCTGCGTAAGAATCTCGACCATCTCCCAAATCGCCACGACAACGAGCGCGAAAGTCAATTCCAAGGGTTCGGCGATGCGCTGGCAACCTTTGCGCGAGCGCTGTGGATCACGGATCCCTTCCAGCATGAAAGCGCCGCCTCGATTCTGCAGCAGCACCAACAGGAATTGGAAGTCCTGCAGGACCTGCTCAAGGCGAGGCTCCTGCCGTCGAATAGCGCCTGCTTTGGCTCCGAAGCCGATCCGCATGGTTGGCGATTTGCCATGGGCGGGCGTCGCGTCCCCCCGGAAGTGGAGGAGTTCGCCTGTAACTACTGGGAGAAAGGGGAACTGAAGAAAGCGAAGGCCGCCTTCGGGTTGCTGGTTCGCGCCTTCGACGACTACGCCGAAGGTCATAATTACCTCGGCTTGATCGCGTTGCGCCAGGGGGATTGGAACACGGCGATCCGTGAGTTCCAGCGGACGGTTGAGATCGGAAGGCGGTTGTTCCCCCGCAGGATCGCCAAGAGTCGCTACTGGTCCGACCACGACACGCGTCCCTACATGCGGGGCTTGCGCAACCTGGCCCTGGTACGGACGTGGAACGGGCAGTACGAGGCGGCCCTCGAAGCTTGTGATCGCCTCGACCGAGAATGCGGAGATGACATGATCGCCGCTTGGCAACGGGCCGCCATTCACCTGAACCTGGGACGATGGACGGAGGCCATCGAAAACGCGGACAGGGTGCGGCGCTTGCAACCGAGGGCCAGCTTGATGGCCGCTTTTGCCTGCTACGAACTCGGTCGCCGCGAAGACGCCGTGGCCAGATTCCTGCACGCCCTGCTCAACGATCCCAGGGACATACAGGCCTGCCTCATTCGTTCGAGCAACCGCCGCCGGCCATCGAGCGGCGAAGCGGATGACCTGCTCAACAATCTGGGGGGATACCTAAAGGCCCCTCGTCAGAGCGTATCCGACTTCGCCAAGATTCTTGACTCCCCCGTGGTCGGGGAGTGGATGGAAGAGATGGCGGCGGCTGAGGCTACGTGGAGAAAAGAGCGAGGCACGGCAGGTCGATCCGCCTTCGACAAGCTTGAGCACATGCGCTCGCCCGAATTTGCCGCGCGGGCGGTCAGAGAGGGTGTCCCGACATGAAGTGAGGCGAGGCAGACGACGACTGACGCAAAGAGGAGAAACCATGCCTGTCTAACAGGCTGCTGAAAAAGCGCCATTCAGGCATTTTTTGTCAAAATTGCTCACGGCGGAATACGAATTTACAGTCTCGACACGGAGCCCAAACCAGGTTTTGCAGCAGCCTGCTAATTCAGCACTCGATGGCGCAAAACGCGCTAACTCGAATTTATATCTTGCGGGTCGCCGGGATTGGCGAAGGAATGATCGGCCAGAAAAACTAAGAAACGGTCGTTTCAGTGATCACGCATGGGGGTGCCCCAATCACTATTTGGTGCGTGTCAGGTTTTGACTTGAAGCTTATCCCGCACTGATTAGCATCAGTGCGGGATTTTGCAGGGTCTGACAATACGTACCACGGCGACTTTAATCAAGTTCGAGGGCCTGCTCGCCGCGGACTGCACACTCAAGGCGTTGCTGGCTTCGCCGTAGGTTCGAAGTCGATCCCCTCCACCCCCACTCGGAAGTCGTCGAAGCCGATCGCACCCGTGCCCTTCAGCTCCGCGCCGATGCGGATCGCGGTCGCGCCCTCAAAGACGCGTAGTGTCGTCTGGTAGTGCGTCCAGCCTGACGAACCGGGGTCGATCCTCTTGCAGAGGTTCGTGTGGCCAATCACGCGATCGGCGCCGTCCTGCGCGATGTACAGCAAGGCACGTCCGCGCAGGTCGTAGGTGCGGAGCCAGCCGTCGAATCGCACGACCTTGCCGAGGTAACGCCGCGCGTCGAAAGTCTGCTCCACCGCGCCCCAGCCGCGCGGCCGCACGAGGCCGGACTTCACAAAGCCGCACCAGCGGCCGCCGTGGCTATCCGTATCCGTTAGACCAGCGGTATAGTCGTCGTGGTCCGGCTCGTTGCGCGAGAAGTGCCACGACAGCGGCAAGGGGCGCTCGTGCGCCTGCGTGGGTGCGGGATAAAAAACCACGGCTCCTACGAAGATCGCCAGCGCCGGGAGCCAGCGACTCACGGCCGACCGCCTTCGAAGTCCAGGTCCGTCGGGCGGTCCGGCAGAGTCACGGCGCGGCGGTGGCCGCGCGGCTCCGCGCGCGGGCCGTACCACTTCGTCCAGTGGCCAACCTTATGACCATTGGCATAGTGTCCGACGGACGCCTTCTGGCCGTCCGCGAAGTAGGCCACCCATGCGCCGTCTGGCTTGCCGGCGCGGAACTGACGCTCCTCGGCAAGTTGGCCGCTGTCGTACCACTTGGCCTCCCGCCCATCGCGCTGACCATCCTTCCACTGCGTGGTGGCACCGATCTTGCCGTCCTTGAAGTACTCAGTCCAGGTGCCCGAGCGCTTGTCGTCAGCGTAGTCGCCTTCTTCTGCAACGTGGCCGTCCTCGTACCACTTGGTCCAGTGGCCTGTCTTGAGGCCATGCGTGTAAACGGCGATTTCGGCCTTGCGACCCTTCTTGAAGTAGGAGATCCAGGTGCCGTCGCGCTTGTCGTCAGCGTAGTCGCCTTCTTCTGCAACGTGGCCGTCCTCGTACCAC
>JBBAPZ010000032.1:0-13700 GCA_040400605.1 Candidatus Sericytochromatia bacterium | reverse complement strand
GCAACGTGGCCGTCCTCGTACCACTTGGTCCAGTGGCCTGTCTTGAGGCCATGCGCATAGTGCGACTCCGCGCCCTTGTGGCCGTCTTTGAGGTACTCAGTCCAGGTGCCGTGGCGCTTGCCGTCGGCGAAGCTGCCTTCCTCCGCCACTGGTGGAGCGGCAACGAAGAGTGTGGCGAGGGTCATGATGGTGATGGAATTCATAGTATGTTCCTCCTTATCGTACCCAGCTTAGCGAGAGGGGGGGGGCGCTGTCGTCCCCGCTTTGACGCGAAAATGACATGCTTTGGTCATGCCGCAGGGAATGTGAGGCGGAAGACACTGCCGCCCCCCGCGCGTTCCTCGACGCAGACGTGACCACCCTGGCCCTCCATGTAACCCTTGATTAGCGCGAGTCCCAGGCCCGTGCCCTGTGACTCGCGACGGGCCTCATCTTCCAGCCGCACGAAGGGTTCAAAAATCGCCTGGCGCTGCGCGGGCGGGATACCCGGACCGCGGTCCAGCACCTCCACCACGACGGTGTCGCCCTGGTGCCGCGTGACGACATGGACCTGCGGCGGCTTGCCACCATACTTCAAGGCGTTGGAGACGAGGTTCGCGATCGCCTGCGTCGCCGCCACCCGATCAGCCCGCGCCGCCGGTAGCATGGGCGCAAGCGTGCGCTCGATCTGGTACACCGCGTCGGCTGGAGTGGCGGCCAGGGCCTCTGCGATAGCCGTCTCCACCAGCTCGTTGGCGTCGTACGGTGCCAGCGCGTAGGTACACGCACCGCGCTCGATCTTCCCCAGGTCCAGCAGGTGCTCGATCAGCCGTTGCAGCCGTCCGGCTTCTCTCAGGATCGTGCGGTGGTAGCACGCGGTCTTGGTCGGATCCTGGACCAAGCCATGGACGAGGATCTCGCCGTACATTCGGATTGCGGCTACGGGCGTGCGCAGCTCGTGGCCGACCATGGCTGTGAAGTTCGAGCGTGCCGCTGCCAGCGCGAGCGCCCGGCGCACGTCGCGCGCAGCCAGGGTGATTGAGAGCGCGAGGGAGCCCATGACCAAGGCGAAGGTCGCCAGCGCGAGCACATACTTCGCCACCAGGCGCCGCACGTCCGACTCCGCATCGACCACCACGCGCACCTGCTGGAACGGGTGGGCGCCTTCCGGAAAGAAGGTCGCGACGCGGTAGGACCAGGCGGTGGGCGGCAGGCCGGGCAAGGCCGCAGGCAGAGGCGGCTCGGGTCGCCACGTGGCCTCCGGCCCGAGCACATCGACGTGCGCCAGCCCGGCTGCCGCCGCCTGCGCGGCCAGCCAGGGACCAAAGACGTGCGCGAGGTTGGCGTTGGCGAGCAGGAGCTGGCCGTGGGGGTGGTGAGCGGCCAATAGCAGGTAGCCGCCCGCGGGCGCGCCGAGTGCGTGGACGCCGGGCAGCGGCCGCAGGGCCACGAGCCAGCCCGTCGGCGGCAGCGCTGCGGCTGCGGCGACGGCCCAGGCCGGCGGAGCGTCGCTGCGATCGCCCGCCAGCAGATGGCGGCCACGCGCGTCGACCAGCGCCACGTTGAAAAACGGCTCCGCCTGGAGCCGGACGCCGACCAGGCCGCCGAGCGTCAGGCGCTCGCGCTGGAAATCCTCCAACAGGCCGCGCGGCACGTCGTGCTGACGGTCGCGCAGCTGGCCGAAGGCGTCCCGCAACTGCTTGACACGCGGCGCGGCTTCGGCCTGGCGCGCGCGCAGCTCACCCGTGACGGCCTGGCTCAGAGCGCTCACCCACAGCACGAGGCCGAGCATTCCCAGCATGGCCCACCAGCCCCAGAGCGCGCGAACAGCGGTAAGCTTCACAGGTCCAGCCGGTAACCAACGCCGTGGATAGTCTTGATGTGGCGCGGGTGCTCCGCGTCGGCCTCGATCGCAGCGCGCAGTTTCCCGATCATGTTGTTGACCGTGCGCTGGTGGACGTACTCATCAATACCCCAGATCTCGTCGATCAGGGTGTCGCGCGTGACGACCTCGCCGGCCCGCGCATGCAATACCTTGAGGATTGCGATCGCTTTGGCCGGCAGCGCCATCGCGTGACCCCGGCGCACAATTGCGTAAGCATTGAAGTCGACCATGGCCTCGCCCAGTGTGAGGGATGTAGACGCAGGCTCCGGGGCGCAGCGGCGCAACACAGCCTGGATCCGACACAGCAATTCCATGATCGAGAAAGGCTTTGTGACATAGTCGTCTACGCCGAGTTGGAAGCCCATGAGCTTATCAACCTCCGTGTTGCGGGCGGTCAGCATGATCACGGGCGTGCGATCGCCCGCTTCACGCACGGCCTTCAGGATCTCGAAGCCGGACAGTTCCGGCAGCATGGCATCGAGGATGGCAAGCTGCCAGCCACCGTTGCGCATGCGCGCAAGCCCCTCACGACCGCGCGTGGCCGCCACGACAGTATAGCCTTGGATGGTCAGCACATCTAACAAGCCCTCGAGCATGGCGGGTTCATCTTCGACGATCAAGATGCGCACGAAACCATATCCTCAGAAAAATGTCGGTTCCATCTTAACGTTCTCGAGTCGCTCTGTCGACGGCCTGACAGTACCGTACAAAGTCGCCATACCCTGACGTGACATCATGAAAAAAGTCTTCATCATGCCCTGGTGACAGGAGAACATCGTAAAACTGTACTGTCTCCCATTTGTCTGAACAGATCCCAAGGCAGGGTGGGTGCCGCTCAACGCAAGCGACGGATGGCAATATTGACTGCTGGCAAGCCATTCGTCAACTTGACTGGTAGTTTGTTAAGTCTCCTTTATAGCACGACGCCGATAGCAACCGAAATCCGTCTTGTTACCCTCACGTCTTGGCTTGGTAATTGTCGTCTGAACGGTGAAATTGATGGTTCGTCCGTCCAATCGCAGGATGTTTCGTTCATCGTTACACTGGGTATACATAAATTGCGCACGTCGGTACAGGTTTTGCATTTTTCCGAAATCAGTGGTTTAGGATGTTTTGCTGCTTAGCGCATTTACAGTCAAATTGTCACGACATTTAGCAACTTTTGTAATGCGGGATGATGGCACTGACTTGGGTTGAACACTGAATCGTCAGTGATGCGGGTCGCTGTTCGGACAGCAATCAGGCAGGAGTGATAGCATGACAGGGGCATCAGTCAACAACGGTGGGCAAAAGCCTTCTTACCCGGTTGTTCCGGCAGCCCCCGTCAAATCTATGGAACGCAGAATTTTGCAGGCTCAGCCCGCAGGTAGTCCAAAGGTGACAGAAAAACCTGGGAGAGTGCCGCCTGCAGTCGTGCGACAGGCTTTTCAGGTGACCGAAACCAAGGTAAAGGCCAAAGTAGCTCGAAGCGCTGATACGGTAGAATTGACCCGGGTGGCTTTTGACACGGCCTGGCGACAGATCTCGGCACTCGCTCCCGGTGTTTCGGCGCAAGAGCGCAGTGATGCGGCGATGGCGGTTGCTGGAATGACTTTTTTGCATCGGCAAGAGGTTGAAAATCTTGCCAAAGTCGATAGTGGTAAAACGCAAGTAATTTCATACATGAAGGATACAGGTGTGCGTCCTGATCACAACGCATTTGCGTTGGATCGCACCATGGCCAAAGGCACGTTGGACCCTAAACTGGCTGATGGTACGAATGGACAGGTTTCTCACACAGGCTTTTTCGTGTTGGCGAGTTATGTCGCTGCTGGCAAGTTAGACAAAATGGGTTTGACCTTCGCCGCTTCGGTTTTGCAGGAGACGCCTCTGTCGGCCGCAGTCCGCAAACACAAGCCACTCGAAGTGACAAAGATGTTCGCGGGATTAGAAGGCGTAACTGTCAACGGCGCGTCTATGGAAGATTTCCGCGCGTCGATTTTGGGAATGATGGCGGGCGATCGCTTAAGACAGTTACGCGACGCCGGAAAAGGCCATTTAAACGGCACATTGCTCGCGAACGCAATGGCTCGTGAAGGCACATTCATTCCTAAGGAACTCCCCGATGACCACCATAAAGAAGCGCTTGCTGAAGCCAACAAACTGCGTGAAGATTTGAAATTCTGGGATCCTTTCCTGGAGAATCCGGTTGCTAGAAACATTATCGGGCCCGGTCCGTGGCCAATTGCCGGACTACTCAGAGCACTTCGGGGCGAGGCATCCGAGTAACAGACAGTCGTTGGTTTAAAGGGTGTCTGAGTACGTACTCGCCGTTTCCGTCTGTTAACAAGTCAAGTCAAAACCGTTGCACCCCCTGGTCAGCCTTTGTCCGGGGGTAATGCCTTCTTGGCGGATCCGTTTCAACCCGAGCTTGCCCCGATTTAAGGGTTTTAGCTGGGGTGTCAATCCGCGCTTTTTCGCAGGCAACGAATTGGGTGCGAAAATTAGACTGCTGTGCCAAGGGTGGACTTGGCGGTGACGCGCAATCGTAACTGCAGGGGGTTACCGTGGTAAAACCGATCGAGCCCTGACCCGACCGCAACGCCTGCGCGTCCGTCCCATGCGCGATGCGGATGTCGTCGTTGCGAGCTCATCGCATCGTGCGTGGCTATACAGATTCTTATTAATAAGGGATCAACTGGAATCCTATGACGTGGCAGGCGATTGATACGGGCTCACGTTGGAAGTACTCAAATGGCTCTTAAGCAATCAGCGTCTGTATATAATTGTAGATGGAACTTGGGCGGGTGGGGGTGACCCCGGTCATCGACGATCCGGCTGCCCCAATTTATCGGATGCGAACAGCAGCAGGGCATTTGCTAGACCTGATGCCTGCCAATGCTGGGGTACTGGGCTTCGGCAATGAGTGGTTTGAGCCGGGATACGACCGTGCCATCACCGTTGAGATCGGCGTTGAACGTCCGCTCAGGATCTTTCCGGCCCGTATTTGTTTCGCCGCAAAAGTTGAAGCCCATCAGGGAGGAGGCATCGCCGACCCGTGGATGAGTCACGATCTCGAGGACATCCTGACCTTGGTTGCCTGTCGGGCAAGCTTGATTGCTGAGCTGCAAGCAGAACCCGAGACAGTAAAGGACTTTCTGCGCAATGCCGCGAAAAAACTCTTGGGACTGAAACGGCTTGATGAATTGATACACGTCCGCATTCAAGAACCCGACGCTTAAGTGGTTTCTGCATTGATCATCATCGCGGCCGGCGCGTGACGTGGTGGTCAGTCCGAAAGGCCGTTGCCTGTTTGGATCAACAACGCGCGCAAATCGGGATTGTCTCTCACGAGTGACAAGGCGTAGGCCGCGTGTCCTTCGGCGTAGCCGTTACCCATCAAGAGGTCGACGTCCATGCCCACGCTTTCCGCGCCTAGGGCGGCTGCCTGAAACGAGGTTGCCATGCTGAAAAAATAGACGGTGCCGCGCTGTCGGGCGCTCAGGATGCTGGCCATTTCGGTGTGAGGCAGGTTGACGCAATTGATCACGAGGTCCGCACCGCGGCCGCCCGTCGCCTCGATCACCAGGTGGTGAGTCATCAAGGCATCGCGCGCGTCTCCTTGCCGCACGAGCACAGGGCCTGCGATGGCGCCAAGCTTCCGGAGTCCGGCAGGCGCATACTCGATTGCGATCACCTGCCCCGTTGGCCCGACCTGACGCGCAGCCACCCAGGTCGCCAGCAAGCCACTCTTGCCCCCTGCCCCCAGAATAACCACGCGCATCCCAGGCTTTACCAGCCGCTGGGTTTGTGCGGGTGCGCCACAGACATCCAACACACCCAAAACCAGCTTTTCATCCAAATCGGTTGGCAGCATGGCATACAGGCTGCGTTCAAACAGCAACGCTTCGCCTTCGGCCTCAATCTGGTGCGACTGTGAGTCGATCACCCCCAAGCGTGTAAGGCGCAACGGTGTCGTGGTCAACGACACGAGGGTAATCACCCGGTCGCCCAAGCTTAAATCGCTACGAGCCACTCCCACTTCCGTGACGTGCCCGATGAGCACCCCACCCGAACCGGTGACGGGATTGTGCATCTTGCCACGCGCAGCAACGATCGCCTCGATGCGCTCCCGCATCCGTGTTTCATCGCCCGCGGCCTCGTGTGCGATCTGCACGAAACTGGCTGAATCCAGATTCAACGCCTGCACCGCCAAACGCACCTCGTGCGCACGCAATGACGAGTCCAATTCCAGTCGTTCAGCCTGATACGGCAACACACCAGCCGGCATCAGCACACGATGCGCCCCAAACGGACTCTCGTCGCTCACGGGTGCATCCTTTCATCACTGACTGCCCGGGCTTCCCATGACGCAGGCAGACCCAAAATTTCACGCGCTTCCGCGGGTGTGGCAACCGGTCGCCCCAGTTCCTCGGCAATGCGCACCACGCGCGCCACCAACTGCGCGTTGCTCACTGCCAGTTCACCCCGCCGATAATACAAGTTATCCTCGAAGCCGACCCGCACGTGTCCGCCCAGCATGATTGCAAGCGTCGCGAGCGGCAGTTGGTGCGCACCGATACCCGCAACGGACCACGTGCACAAAGGTGGCAATTGATCCACCAGAAACATCAATTGACGCAAACCGCCTGTCATGGCGCCCGGCACGCCCAACACAAAATCGAAGTGCAACGGGTGTGCCAAAAAGCCCTGTTTGACCAGTCGCAAGGCATTGGTGACCATCCCGGCCTCAAACACCTCAATCTCGGGTTTGATACCAAGGTGCCGCAGCGTGGTGGCCAGTTCTTTCAGGAAGGTGGGGCTGTTCATGAACACGTCATCACCAAAATTCACCGTGCCGCAGGTGAAAGACGCCATTTCCAGCTCACGTGATAACTCGAGGTGGTGCAGGGGAGCCAGACGTTCGGCCGTGGTGGCTGTCACGGCGCCACCGGTGGAAATCTGCAAGATGGGGTCGCACACCGCACGAATCCTGCGGGCGATCGCCAGAAAGCGCTCCGGATCCTGACTTGGTTGCCCATCGTCCGTACGGGCGTGCAAATGGATCACGCTCGCGCCGGCCTCAACGGCCTGAATCGCAGCCACTGCGATTTCCGCAGACGTGTAAGGCACGTGTGGGTTGTCGTGTCGCATGACTTCCGCGCCCACCGGCGCACACGTGATAATCAATTTATCCACTCAACCACCCCCTGGTCTTGATCTCAGCGAATCCGCAAAGTCATGCTCCCTGGCTGCCGGGGCCGCAACCCGCCGTTG
Source organism: Candidatus Sericytochromatia bacterium (assembly GCA_040400605.1). Taxonomy (GTDB): domain Bacteria; phylum Cyanobacteriota; class Sericytochromatia; order S15B-MN24; family JAQBPE01; genus JBBAPZ01. The sequence goes on along the minus strand of JBBAPZ010000032.1, from coordinate 6,580 downwards.
CCCGGAAACAAAAACTGCAGGGCACCACCAACGCGCCTGGCCCAACACTGTTCGCTGTGTGTGCCTTTGGGATCGCTCACCCAGCGCAAATTGACCCCTTCTTCAAAGCCTTGCTGCTTGAGCAGATCCACCATGGACGCCGCCACTTTGTAAAAGTCCCGCTTCGGGTGCACGCGTGCCGTTTCCAGTTCGCCACAATCCAGATAAACTCGCGCACGGGGGGGAGGCTGCGAGGCAACGTAACGAAAAATCTGACTGCGGGCGAACCAGAACGCAGGGGACAGAGCCGCCACCTTTCCAAAAATCAGCGGGTAACGATAAGCCGCAAACAAGGCGGTCAAACCGCCCAGGCTGGACCCACCAATCGCCGTATGCTCGGGCTCGCTGAGGCTGCGATAATGGGTGTCAATATAACTTTTGAGATCACCGGATACCCACCGCATAAACGCGTACCCCTCACCACGCGCGCCAAAACGCTGGTCTCGCCAGGGCGATTGCTCACTCACCCGATGTTCGCCGCCATTGTAAATGCCGACCACAATCAAGGGTGCCAGTTTGCCCTCCGCAATCAGGCGATCGCAGGTCTCATCGACACACCACTCCATATTAAAAGCGGTCGATGCATCAAACAGATTCTGACCATCGAAGAGGTACAATACCGGGTAACGCTCATCGGGCCGTTCATGATACTGCGGCGGCAAATACACGACCACCTCGCGCGAACGCCCCAAGGCCGGAATGGGCATCGGTGGCAAAACCGTTACATCCGTTCCACGTAAGCGACGTGGCGTCGCACGGGATGCCTGATCACGCCAATGAGGCACAACGTGCTCCACAACCTGGTCACCCACCACCCGCAAAAGCCGATTCTCGTTCTCAATGCCGCGATCATCCACTTCAACCGTCAGCCAGCTGCCGCGATTGAACTTGTAAGCCAGTTGCGACCCCACTGGCAACTCCAGCTTGAGCTCAAACCGACCCGGCGAGACTTCGTGCATCAAACCGGACTTCTGCGCCAGCTTCCAGTCATTGTGACTGCCAACCAGAAACACCCGCTGACCCTTCGGCGTGGTGGATGCAGTCAACCGAAAGGTCACCACACATGTCGCCATATGGTCCGCCTCCTCTTGACCTGTTCAATCCCTGCCTCTTCTAGATACCATACCACCTCGCATCCCACGTGTGATAAACACCGCTTTTTACGGACCCCATACAACCATCAAACCACGGCCAAGCCATCCGACCAAATGCTAGAATGACCCAACCAACCAAGGCGAATCGATGGAGGAGGGCAGTGATGATCCTGTCAGAGAAGACCTATTTGCTGAAAAGCGAACCGCATGTGTACAGTTTCGACGATTTCGAGCGGGAGGGTCAAACGGCTTGGGACGGCGTGCGCAATCACCTCGCCATGCGGCACCTCAAAGCCATGGCCGTGGGGGATCACGCGTTCATTTATCATTCCGGAAATGAGCGACGCGTCGTGGGTTTGGCCGAGGTCATCGGAGCGGCCAGACCGGACCCTGGAGATCCGAGCGGCAAATTCGTTTGCGTCGATCTCAAATGCGTCAAACGCCTCACACACCCTGTACCGCTCTCAGCCTTCAAAGCCGCGAACTGGAACGAGTTTGAACTCGTCCGGATGTCTCGTCTCAGTTGCATGCCCGTGCCAAGTGACATTCGAGACTGGACCATAGCCCAATCCGAAATCGCCCGCTAAAACACCCCTTTTGAGACGTCGTAAAACGCGATGCCTATTTGGCTAAGCATCCGCTTTGAACGTGAGCTCCCACAATCGTGAGGGCTCACCAACTCCCAGCGAAAAAAGGATTGTGATGCCGTTCCAGCCCCACCGTCGTCAACGGTCCATGGCCTGGCGCGATCACCACCCCATCCTCCAAGCCAAAAATCACGTCCCGATTATCGCGCAGCGCCGTGTGATAATCGTGCAAGCCACCGCCAATCGAACCTGCAAACAAAGCGTCACCCACCACGACCACCCGGGGCGATCGCCCGGACACCACGTAAGACAGCCCGCCAACAGTATGCCCACTGGTTCGATGCGCGACAATCTCCATTGACCCGCACGAAAACGTGTGCCCCGCAGCAATGGGCACCGCACCCGTGAGCGGCTCAGCCTCGCTGACATACGCACTCGCCCCGGTCACCGCCTGTAAAGCAGCCAATTGCCCCACATGATCACCATGTGTGTGCGTGAGCAAAATGTGCGTCAATCGCAACTGACGCTCCTCAAGCGCCGTCAACATCGGCTGCGCATCCGCGCCCGTGTCAAACGCCACGGCCTCACCAGTCGCGTGATCCCAAATCAGATACGCATTGACCACAAATCCACGATACGTACTCGCACAAACCAACAAAAACTCAGGGGCCTTTACACACGGGTTGTACGCATCGCTCGCAATCGCCAACAAGCTTTCAGAATCCAAACCCAACACACGCGCAATTTTGGACAAACCGATCGCATCAAGCTGCCCACCAAGCAAACCCGCAAAATCGGCGGCGGTAACACCCGCGGCCTGACACACCGCCTCGCGCGACAACCCGCTGCCACGCCAAGCCTTCAACAGGATATCGTTGAATTGGTCCTCCAAAACATGGGTCAACATGTTCAACTTGCCCCTTCAATGCGTCAAATGTTAAAATTAGTTTATATAATGATGATAATAGTGTAAATCATTAAGGAGCGTATCGTGCGTTGGTTGCAGTTGGGTGTTTGTTTGGTACTGGCTGGCTGCGGCGCGTTTGGAACGGCGCAGGGTATCGACAGGCAAAGCGGCCGTATGGGTGTTCGAAACGCGAATGGGGAGTGGTGGGTCAAGCTTGATCGCCAAACGTCCGCGCGCGACTTGTTGGGTGCGTTCGAGAATGCCGGTTATCGCATGGTGCTCAATTCGACCGAACCGATCATGCGGTTGGGATGGTTGCGTCTCAGGTCGTCGGTCAAACAGGAGCAATCCCCGCTTGCGAGCATTCCCGGGGTCTTGGCGGTCGAAGAGGGCCGCACGTTCAAGTTGTCGGACTTTGAGGCCATTCAACGCACAAAGGATGAGCGGCCCGACACCGTGTCCTATAATGACCCTGAGGCGCGATGGCAGTATGCGTTGTTAAGAATGTTTGTGTCAGATGCTCACGCGGTGACGCAGGGGTCGCCGCAAATGTTGGTGGGCGTGCTCGACACGGGCTGTGACGTCAGCCATCCGGATTTCAAGGACCGGGAAGGACGCACTCGCATTGTGACCGGACGGAATTGGATGGATAACATCACCGATGTGACGGATCGCCAAGGGCACGGGACTCACGTGACGGGCATTGTCGGCGCCAGTGCAAACAATGGTGTCGGAGTGGTGGGCATGGCGCCCCGTGTGAGTGTACTTGCCGAGAAGGTTTTCAATGACAAGGGTGAAGCGACATGGGTGAGTGTGGCCAATGGGTTAGTCCATGCGGTAGATCAAGGTGCGAAAATCATTAACTTGAGTCTGGGTGACACCTACAGTTCGGGCGTCCTGGAAGACGCCGTCAAGTATGCGTTGGCGCGCAACGTGGTGGTTATTGCGGCCTCCGGCAACAATGGGCAAGTGGATCCAAACATTTATCCGGCCTCGTTGCCCGGTGTCATTGCGGTTGGCGCAACCGACAAGAAAGACGAACGGGCCAGTTTTTCGAATCAGGCCAAGTGGCTGGCACTGAGCGCGCCAGGCCAAGGTATTTTCTCAACCTTCCCCGTGCCGCTTGGCAAGTTCACCTACGGTTACGCCTCCGGGACCTCCATGGCGGCGCCCCATGTCGCGGGTATTGTTGCCCTCATGCGTGACAGGTATCCAACTTGGACCGTACCGCAATTGCGTGCCCGCCTCCTTCAGTCGGTCGATGACCTGGGTGCACCGGGATTCGATCCGGCGTTTGGTCACGGCCGGCTCAACGCACGCAAGGCCTTGTCCTAAACGCCCCAAGTTACCAAGCACGTCGTCAGCCCAAGTGGGCTGCGACGTGCTGGCATTGCAAACCGGGGTTGTACGGTGGTTGCCTGTTATACAGTGACGCGTCGGTTTTTGTTCAAAACTTGTCTATACAGATTCCTATTAATCAGGGATCAACTGGAAGCTTGTGACGTGACCAGCGACCGACGCAGGGTCACATTAGAAGTGCTCGGATGGCTCTTTGTCAGTCAGAATCTGTATAGCAACCTCAAAGCATCAGCAACTGACTCGCTGTTTTTGAATAGCAGCCAAAATTTGCTCACCAGTCAACGCGTTTTTGTATAATCGGGGATTTAAAGAACGGGCGTGACACCGGGGTTGTCGGCGGCGCGGATCGCATGCCACATCAGCGGCCGATTCGCACCCCAAAATGCCGACAAGCGTGAAGCATCCGGCATGAACCCATCCGACCAACTTCCGACTTCGACCGTATACGCCAAGGTCCCCAATTTGGCATGCGCCCAATCGACATCATCACCACTGTTCAGATACATCTTGGATCCTTGGTAGGCATCATAGCCGGCAAGTTTTCCCAACTGCTGACCCAATCTGACCAGCCGGGGATCGGCAGGCGGCTCATCTTTATGATCCCAAGGCCACATCACCACATTACCGTAACTGTGATAAGTCAGATAAATAATTGGTCGCGTCCTGCTTAACAAATCACGCATGGCTTGCGTTTCAGGCTCTGAAAAGGGTGCACTACCGCGGAAAGTGTCTGCTTCTTTATTGCCCGAGTCGCCGACCGTGCCCCAGGCAATGTCGTAGTTACGGTTGAGATCGACCCCCACGCGCCGTCGCCCACCGGTGTCGTTGTTGGCATTCTTGCGCCAGTCAGCGCCAGCCAGTGCACGGCCGTAAGCATCGGGGTTCACCAAGGGTATCAGCCAGACGTCCCGGTCATTGAGCGTCTGCGTGATGGCATCGTCCTGGCCGTAATTGAGCACCAGGTGCTCCGCCATACGCAAGACCAATTCTGGCGTAACAATCTCACGGGCATGATGGCAACCGGCGATGACTACCACGGGTTTGCCAGGATTTTTGACCAGATGGAGGGCCCACAAGTCGCGATCCGCCGCCTTCCGGGTTTTTTCCCACGAATCGCCCACATCCACCAAGGTGGCCAGTTCCGGCCGCAGCGCGGCAAGCTCCCGCAGGCGACTCAGAATCCGGTCATAATTGCGATAACTTGGATCGGCCTGTTTGAATGCTTGCCGCTGTGGCCCCCATTGCACGACAATGCCCAAGCGACGTGCGAGCTCAGCCTGCGCCGGCGTCAATGCCCCCTTCGCGCGCGCCTGACGCGGCAGGACACTCCAAAGATCAGCCCCCGCCTCAACCAAGCGGGTCAATTGATCACGTGTCGCCCCAAGAAGCGTTGCCTCACGGGTCCCGTCCATGCGTGCACGCGTTGCACCTTGTTCCGCCGTGGTCACCAGGGGCGATCGCACCTGCGCACACCCCACCACCAACAACATCGCCAACAATCCACGCGTGCGCCGAAACCGTGACACCTTGACACCCCTCCACCAATTCCGTCTACACATGAACGCAAAGGTCAAGTGTCATCTTAACTTAAATTTAAATTTACCTCAAGTCAGGAGCAAAACGACCAATCGGTAGGGAGCAACGAGCACAACATGCGCATCAAAACACCCAATATTCCGCCTGAAGTCCATGCTGTTGCCGTTGACATACGGTGCATATCGTTTGGTTCCATTGGCTTACAGAACCCCAAGCAAGACGAAAAGCGTGCCGGTTCAAACCCAACCTGTGTGATGACTGGTCGGGTTTGAGGACGGACGCGGTAGCCTGCAAGGCGTTTGCTACCATACGCCTGCAACACAAGTTTCACCCCGCCGGGCGCACAAAAAAACCCCTTGGACAAGCGTCCAAGGGGCGTTGAATACCCTTTTAGTTGGCGACTGCCTCCTGTGCCTGAGGAGCTGCGAGAACGGCTTCTGCATCCAGTTCATCCGCTCCGTCAAGATCAGGATTGACCGGCGCTTCTGCAGCGGCCGCCGGCGCGGCTGCGGGCTGGGCCACTGCCTGCTGCTGGGCTGCACCCAGTGCTGCCTGCATTTCACGCAAGGCCTTGTCCGCTTCATCCGCCGCGGCAAATCCTTCCCGATTCGCGGCAGCAAGCTGGGCCTGGGCTGCTGCATCAGTTGCGGCAGGTGGCGCCGCCACGGCTTGCTGTGCAACAGCATTGGCGTTGGCCGTTGCCGCCTGCAAGCCCTGCTGGGCGGCCTGAGTACCAGCGGCAGCGGGTTGAGGCTTACCACCAATCGGAGGCGCGACCGGGGGTTGTGCGGGACCCATCAGCATCTTGCGCAGATCCACATACATCCGATGTTCCTTGAGCGACCACTTGCCATCAGCCAAGAAGAGGTTGCGGATGGTATCCAACAACTTCATCTGCTTCAAGCGTGCACCGGGCGCCGGTGCCTGCGCCGCACCACCCACAGGGGCTTGGGCTTTGCGATCACCATCGCGACCCTTCAGGAACTCCATCAAGTCAACCTTACCATTCTTGTCAAGGTCATACTTCTTGACATCAGCCTTCAGTTCCTTGCCATCAA
>JBBAPZ010000031.1:0-20046 GCA_040400605.1 Candidatus Sericytochromatia bacterium | reverse complement strand
CTGGTGTCTCAGGTCCGACCAGCGGTTACACTTCGTTATAGACGACAGGTATGGCTATCAAGGGAGAATGAGCACGTCATGGCCTAACAATCCCGGCTGGTTCAAACATGGTGATGATGGATAACCTAAGACGGGATTGTTCTGATTGTTGAAATCAGTCAAAGACGCCAGCATGCCTCGAAAATGAGGTGAGCTGGCGTGTTTGGATTTTTCGGTGCTACCGGCCGTGCCAGTGGCTGTTGACTACCCCAAGCGCTGGGTTTGCAGTTGCATTTTGCCTGTGATTCGACGGCGCGACGGGTTCGTGATTGCGATTCGAACGGCTGTCCATCCGCCCCCGGACGTTCACGTCCATAAGGCGGGTACGTCGGCAAAGATAGCGATTGTACATATCGCTGTTGTACTGGATAACATGGCACCGCGTGATCTCATACGAGCCGTTTGTTTGGTCGAGGCTAACGTGTCAGTATTGTTAGTCCGATGGACAGAATCTACCCGACTCTAGGCTATACAGCGACGCATCCGCTTTTGTTCAAAACGTGAGTAGCAAACTCAGAACATCACGCACTGAATCGCTGTTTTTGAACAGTCGCAAAATTGGATTACCATTCAACGCGTCTCTGTATAGTCTTGCCCCGTAGGGTATCGGGGCTGAACCAACGCAGTATCGATGGATTTGGTCCCGATGTAATCAACACTTGCACGGTTTGTCCAGATTTCTCCGTCTACCAGAGGACCAACAGGCTAGTTGAGTCGAGCCTTGGACTTGCTCTTCCCCGTTGCCGGTGGGGTTATCTGAAAATTGTCGCCACTCCCAAGATTTAGGATGCGATCAATGAGCGATGGCTGTGAAGGTTCTTGGAGGATTTCCCGCAATCTTTCTCTGACTTTGCCTTTTGGGGCAACAAGTCTCGTTCCAGGTGCTAACCCAGGTAATGGAAATCCAGGATCTGTCATTTTAATCTCCCTTCTGGTGTCATTGACATTTTTTCAACGCAACTAACAGGTTGTGATTCCGCATCACCATTAATACGCTCGGGCTAAAATTTTTACGCCCCGCAAAACCTCCATTTTTATCAGCTTACCCGGCTGTTTCTTTTTCTAAACAAGAAAGAAAGCATCCTTGGGACCATCGATTCCGCTGTTCAGATGGCAGCTACCAGACCAAAATAGAACGGCAACAAGACCGAATTCGAGTGCTCCCACCCACATCGTCAAAAGCAAGTTTGATGCACACTCGCTAAGTGTCGCGACCAGGTTGACCACCCAAACTGCATACCCCGAAACGGTACGGTCGAAGCCCTGTTCACACTCACGCAGGCATGTTCAGCATTCGGCGCAGGCCAGTGGCGATCGCACGTGCGATCGCCCCTTTCATAAACAACCCATCCACCACATTCACCACGGTCGTGCCAATCGCCAGCACCGTCAGCGGCAACACCAGCGGCGCCAAAGCCGTCAACCCATAAACACTGCCCACCCCCGCCACAAAGCCCGCTACACCACTCACCACACTAAAAACCGCTTGACCCTCGTCAACCCGCTTTAGCCGGGGATTGCGCTCCATTCGCGCCTTGGCGACATCCGCCACGGCCACCCCAAGACCCAACACCGGGCCCGAACGACTCAAGTGACGCCCCGCTTTGGTCAGCAATGGCCACTCCATCGCCAATTGGCCCCCCACACTGGCTGCACGGGAAACGCCCGCAGCCACCCGCGAGGCCACCCCGGACAACATCGGTGCGCTTTCGGCCACCGTCTCCAGCGTCCGGGTCGTCTCAACGACTTTGTCGACCGCGTCCGCCGCGCCACTGCCGATGGAGAGCGTGTCCAAGGTGCGACGCGCTGGACTGCTCCGAAAGGGGTTATCTTCGGGTTTTGGCAGCGCCAAACCTTGCGCGCCTGGCTTTCGCTCGCGCTTTGGATTGGTAAGGGTTGGATGATTCGTGATCGCCACGCTCACGGCTGACTCCCGCACGGTCACACTCGACACAGGGGTTATCGCCGGGACCTTCACCGCGCATGCGTGGGTTTAACGAAAATTAACCCAAATCCAAGGATTCCGTTACCTTTGCCTCGCCGAGTCCAAGGGCCATGTTCCCACACGGTGTGCCCATTTCCCACTGCAGGGCGTCGTGGAGGTAGGGGGTCTGAAACCGGAAACCCGACTCGAGGAGTTTGCCGGGAATGACCCGTTGCCCTTCGATCAGCAACGCATGCCCCATTGCACCAAACAGCGCGTGCACCGCCGCAGTCGGCATCGGGAAGAGCGTGGGACGTTTGAGCACGTTGCCCAAGGTGCGGGTGAACTCCGCATTGGTGACCGGCTGCGGTGCGGTAAAATGCACGGGTCCTGTGAGGGTGTCGGTTTTGAGACAATGAAGCAAGGCGCCCAAGACATCATCCAGACCGATCCAGCTCATCCACTGGCCACCAGGGCCGACGACACCGCCCAAGCCGAGGCTGAAGGGAAGCAGCATTTTGGCCATCGCACCGCCCCGGGGGCTGACCACGATGCCCAGGCGCGCGTTAACGACCCGAATGCCCGCTTGCTGGGCCGGAACGGTTGCAAGCTCCCACGCCTGACAGACTTCGGCCAGAAAGTTCTTGCCGGCAATGCCGTCATCTTCTGTGATCGCCTCGTTGCCGCGATCACCGTAGTATCCGACGCCGGAAGCCGAAATCAACACTTTGGGCGGGTTCTTGAGGCGTGCCAGCCCTTCGCACAAGGTCCGTGTGCCCACACGGCGGCTGTCCATAATGGCGTCCATCCGCGCCTTGGTCCAGCGTCCGGCTCCGATGTTCTCTCCGGCGAGATGGATGACCGCATCGACCCCTTCCAAGCCAGCCAGGGTTTCAGCACTCATGGTGTCCTCTTGGGGATCCCAGCGCAGTTGGTTGGGTTCCAGCACCCGTTGCCGGACGAGTTTGATCACCTCATGCCCACCCGTCGACAGAAATGCACAAAGCGCTTTGCCAATCATGCCCGACGCCCCGGTGATGGCGATGCGCATCGGGGCCAAGCCACTGGCCTCGTGGCGCAACAGGTCCTGACGCGTGCGGGCATGGCGGAACCGGAACATGTTTTGCACTTTTTGAGCGATCGCCCCCCCCGCGACCAGTTCGCCCAACGGCCCCATCGGCAAACGATACCGAATGGCATCTTCCAACACGCTCGACTGCTCGTTCACCGGATGGAAGGCATGAATGTGACGCCAAAAATCGAAGGGGCCCTTGATTTGCTTGTCCGTGAAGGTGCGCCCTTCGACGTACCCGGAATGGCGTGCGTGCCATTCCATGGGAACTGGACCCACGTGCATGCGCATCACCAGCAAGGCACCATCCTGGATACCGCCGACGTGCTGCAAGACCTGAATGTCTTCGGTGGGGGACAGCAAGCGTTCAAAAGCGCCTTCGCGGGCATGCCAGGCAAACAGTTTTTCCGCGCTGACCGGCATCGCTGTGCGGTAGGTGAATTCAGACATCATGGGACTCCTTGTCGCAACAGACACCCATTATACACCGCCTTGAGCGATCGCCCGACCATACGAGCCCGAGATGCGCGCGCGTCGGGCGCGACCTGTATGGCTGCATGGTGCAACAAAACCGGTTACTGAGGCTCAGCGAAAACCCAGATTGAGTAGACTGGTCAAGGTTTCGCGGGCGGCGAGGTGGGTGGGGTTGTGGGTGAGGCACTCGCGCAGGAGGGTGATGGCGCGAGGCATGTCGCGTTGTTCGAGTGCGATCTGAGCGAGATCGAACGCGTCTTCGGCAAAGCCTGGCTGCTCGTCTCTGGCTGCCTGCAACAGTTCTTCGCCAAGATCCGTAAAACCGTCGTGGATCAACACCTTTGCCCAAGCGCGCCTCAGTTCGCGCCACATGCGCACCCCGAGTTTGGGTGCCCTTTGAATCACCGCTTCAATATCCCCAAAGCGTTGGTGCCGAAGCAAAATCCTGAACCAGTTGGCCATTTCTGCAATCGGTTCCGCGATGCGTTCGGGCTCGTTTTGCGGCGGACGGCCGCCTTCCAGTAAAAAGAGCATCCGTGACAGGCTGTCCTTGCTGCCCCAGTCGGCAGCACCCGCTTTCAGCCATGCTTCCCACGCCTGGGCGGCCTTGCGCGGTTGACTCTGCACCCAGTACGCCCAACCCCGTAGCAAGTCGACGCTGGGGAGTGTGGAGGTCGCAAGACTTGCGAGGGCTTCATCCGCGTGCCCGGTTTCCAGGTGGCAGCGCCCTAGCAGGGCCTGAATCTGGGGCACATCCCCAAAGGGCTGCAAGATTGGGATCGCCGCGGCCTGGTTGTCCACTTTGGCTTCGCACCAGCCAAAGGCGAGTGCGAGGTCGGCGCGTTGGGGCTGAACCGTCCAGGCGCGTTGAAAAAAGGCGCGCGCATCTTGCCATTGCCCTTGTTGCATGTGATGCTGCCCCAGCAATTCGAGCGGCCTGGTGTAGGGTGCAGGGGCGATCGCAAGGGCCTCTTGCCACCGCATCACAGCCGCCTCCGACTGACCGAGGCGCGAGAGCGCAATGCCCAGGTCACACAGCGCAGTGTAGGAATGCGAGCCGGGATCCAGCACGACCTGTCCTGGTTCGGGTTCCAATCGGAGGCAGCGTTGGAAGGCGTCTGCGGCCTGTTCGAATTGGGCGGTGTCCAGCAGGATTTTGCCTTGAAGGTGCAGCAGGTCCGCAGAGGCCTCGAACAGGGTGAGCCCGCGTGTGATCGCATCCAGGGCACCGGTTGGGTTACCGGCCGCATGCAGGGCGCGTGCGAGTTCGACAAAAAGGTCGAGGGCATAGTCGGAGCGGCTCTTCAGCAGTGACGCGGCGGTTTGCAAGGCATCGATGCGTTCTTGCGACTCGGGTAAGGCCACGCCCAGCGCATACCAAGCGTGGGGGCTGTCGGGGTTGGTCCGCGCAAAGGCGCGCGCAAGGTGTCGGTTGCGGGTTCGTTTGTCTTTGGCTTCCACCACAGCGGCTTGATACCCGTCGTGCTGAATCTGAAGGGCGCCAAGTGGTGTCGGTGTGACTTGGCCTGACGTGACGGCGCTGAGTTGTTCGTGAAGTTGTCCGCGATAGCGCATGTCGGGTTGATCCCGGCGAAACAGGCGTAAGAGGGCGGCTGTGGCGACGCTGCCATCGTCATAGCGGCTTGCGCAGGGCAGGCTGAAGGCAAGGGCGTCGTTGTTCGTGAGGGCTGCGCCAAAGGCGCCTGCGTCTTGGACTTGTAGGACTTCATCCGCATCGAGGATGAGGGCCCAGGGGTTGTGGGCGGCATCGAGGGAGACGTTGCGGGCGATCGCAAAGTCGTCGGGCCACGTGATGGCAAGGACCGTTGCACCGAAGGAACGGGCGATCGCAACCGTGTCATCCGTGGAGCCGGTATCCACGATAATGAGTTCACCCACCCAATCGTGCACGGATTCCAGGCAACGCCGCAAACATCGCGACTCGTCCTTGACGATCATGCACAGGCTGAGCAACTCGCGTGGGAAATTGGCGGGTGCCGGTTCATCGATGCTGTTGATGTTGGCGATGGGTGTCATGCCGCTTGCATCTCCGTCGTTTGGGTGTCATCGCGTATGGTACGGGAAGTGCCAAAGGCCTGCAATGATGCGCGCCGGGCAAAGGATACACGTGTGGCCAATGCGTGGGTATATGAAGAAGGAGGGTGATCGCGATGAAAGAGGTGCAAGCCATGGAACCACAACGTCCAGGACAGCCCCTGTTGAAGGTGGCGAGTACCTCGGCCCCTGGTTCGGTCGCAGGCGCGATCGCAGGCGCCATCCGCGAATCCGGCCGGTGCGAAATGCAAGCCATTGGGGCAGGCGCCATCAACCAGGCGGTGAAGGCCATTGCGATCGCCCGCGGGTACGTCGCTCCCGCCGGCATCGACCTCGTCTTTGTACCCGCCTTTTTTGACATCCAGGTTGACGGCGAAGAGCGCACCGCCATCAAATTCCTGATTGAACCGCGCCGTTGACGGTCTTAACCGGAACGTGATAATTTTTTAGTTCGATTATCCGGCACTCCGCTCGGATCAGGCCTACGAAAAGGCATTCGTGCCTGCCTGACGCCGGCGTGACTCTCGGGTAGGGTGAGCCCATCCAGTCAGAGGAGCATTAGCGACGTTTATGTACGCAATTATTGCAACAGGTGGCAAGCAGTACAAAGTGGAAGCCGGTCGATTTATCGACGTGGAGTTGCTTCCGCAGGATCAAGACGAGACGGTTGTTTTCGACAAGGTGTTGTTGGTGGTGGACGGTGACCAGGTTTCGGTTGGCACCCCGGTGGTGTCCGGCGCGACGGTGACCGGCAAGGTCGTTTTCACCGGCAAGAAGTGGATCACGCGCAACCGCGGCAAGCTCAGCGACGAAGAGCTTGCACAGAAGGGTCGTCCGGGTCTGGCGCCCAAGGTCATCATCTACAAGATGCGCCCCAAGAAGCACTATCGCCGCAAGCGGGGTCACCGTCAGCCGTTCACGCGCGTGATGGTTGAGGCTATTACGCCTTAGTGGTTGGATTGGCGCCCCCGGTGACGGGGGCGAGTCATCGCAAGCATCAAGTCAAGCAGAAAGGAAGTGCCAATCCATGGCTCATAAAAAGGGCGTAGGCTCTACACGGAATGGTCGGGATTCCAATCCCAAGATGTTGGGTGTCAAAAAATTCGGTGGCGAGCGCGTGGCGCCGGGTAACATCATCGTGCGGCAGCGCGGCACCAAAATTCACCCGGGCGAGAACGTTGGCTTGGGTCGTGATTACACCATTTTCGCCTTGATTGAGGGCGTGGTGCAGTTTGCGCACAAAGGTGCCAAGGGCAAGAAGGTCAGCGTCGTTCCGGCGAGCGTTTAGACGGTCTGGCACAGTCGGGTCAGTTCAGGTTTTCAGCCGCGCGGCGCCAAGCGCCCTGCGGCTTTTTGTGTAGGTTCAGATGTTTATCGATCGGGTCAGAATTCAAGTCAAGAGCGGCGCCGGTGGCGACGGTGTCGTCATGTGGCGGCGCGAAAAATACGTGGCGGCTGGGGGACCGGCCGGTGGTGATGGTGGGCGGGGTGGTTCCGTCTACCTGGTCGCCACCCGTGACCTCAATACCTTGCTTGATTTTCGCTACAACCGCAAATTTGAGGCGCAAGCCGGCGCGAAGGGCGGCCCGAAGTTGATGCATGGCCGCGGCGCGCCGGATCTCGAGATTCGGGTACCTGTGGGGACGGTGATTTATGATGCGCAGAGTCGGACGTTGCTTGCGGATCTCCACGAAGACGGCCAACGCTTTTTGGCCGCCAAAGGCGGTCGTGGCGGCCGCGGGAACGCACAATTTGTCACACCGATTCGCAAAGCGCCCGATTTCGCGGAACCGGGCGGTCCTGCAGAGGCGCTCGAACTGGATTTGGAGTTGAAACTCCTGGCGGATGTGGGCCTGGTGGGGCTGCCCAACGCGGGCAAGTCCACGCTGATTTCGGCTGTGTCCGCGGCGAAGCCGAAGATTGCCAATTACCCGTTCACGACGCTTGAGCCCCATTTGGGGGTGATTCGCTTTGCGCCTGGTGAAACCCTGGTGATGGCGGACATTCCGGGTTTGGTTGAGGGCGCGTCCGAAGGCGTTGGGCTGGGGCATGAGTTTTTGCGTCATGTGGAGCGTTGCCGCTTGCTGGTGCATTTGCTGGATGTGTCGGGTGGGATGGAAGGGCGCGACCCTTTGGCAGATTTTGCAGTCATTAACCAGGAACTGGCCCGGTACAGTCCGGAGTTGGCGGCGAGGCCGATGCTGGTTGTGTTGAATAAAGTGGATATTCCGGAGGCGCGCGAGCGTGCGGCCACGGTCACGGGGGCCTTGCAAGCGCAGGGCTTTGAGGTCATGGCCGTCTCGGCTGTGACGCGGGAGGGTCTTGAGCCGTTTTTGGCGACTTTGCGCGAACGGGTGGCAGCGTTGCCGCCGCCGGTCATTTTTACGCCCGCGCCGGTTGAGCGGGTGGTGAGTGAGCCTGAGCCGGTTGTGATTGAGCGCGTGGGCAAGGTGTGGCAGGTGCGCCATACGTGGTTGGTGCGTCAGGTGGAGCAGTTGAATCTGGAGTCGGCCGAGGCGGTGGTGCGTTTGCACAAGTTGCTGGATGAGTTTGGGGTGATTGACCGCCTGCGTGAACTGGGCGTCGCAGACCACGATACGGTGGCCATCGGTGCGTTTGAATTCGATTTCATTGATTGAGGGTGCGGCTGGGTACCACGCGGTGCGTGCGCGTCTGTGCCTGAGGGGAGGGCGTGGATGAGCGAAGCGGCCAATCAACGACGCCATGTGTTGGTCCTTAAAATCGGGACGAGCAGCCTGATGGGACTGCAAGGCCCGGAACCCGCCGTGTTGGCGAAGTTGGCCGAGGTCATGGGGCGCTTGATTGAGGCGCAGTACCGGGTGGTGTTGGTGACCTCCGGAGCCGTTGGTACGGGGCGTTGGCGCCTGAACTGGAAGGGGCGATCGCGCAACATACCCGAGAAGCAGGCCGCTGCCGCAGTGGGGCAGGGCTTGCTGATGCACCAGTATGAGCAGGCATTTTCGCAAAGGGGTTTGGTGACGGCCCAGTTGCTGCTGACGCGGGACGATTTGGCGGATCGCACACGGTACATCAACGTCAGTAACACCTTGTCGGTGCTGTTGCACGCAGTGGTGCCCGTGGTGCCGATCATCAACGAAAACGATTCGGTGGCCGTCGACGAACTGAAATTCGGCGACAACGATACGCTGTCCGCGCTCGTTGCGGCCGTGGTGGATGCGGATGCTTTGTACCTGCTCTCGGATGTGGATGCGTTGTATGATGCCGACCCTCGCCTGGAGCCGGCGGCCCGGCCCATTGCTGTGGTGCCTGTGATCACGCCTGCGATTGAAGCGTTGGCGGGCAAGTCGGGCACAAGCCTGGGGACCGGGGGCATGGTGACCAAGATTCAGGCAGCGCGCATCGCGACGGCTTGTGGGGTGCCGATGACCTTGCTGGATGGGCGTGCGCCCGAGCGCATTTTGGCGCATTTGCGCGGTGAGGTGGTTGGCACGACCTTTGTGGCTGCGGAGTCGCGGTTGGAGGGGCGCAAGCGCTGGCTGGCGTTTGGTGGTCGGGTGTCTGGGGCGCTCACGTTGGATGAGGGGGCGTTGACGGCGGTGCGGCTGAATGGGCGCAGTGTGTTGCCGATTGGGGTGTGTGCGGTAGCGGGTGCTTTTGAGCACGGGGCGTTGGTGTCGTTGTTGGGACCGGATGGGGTGGAGGTTGCGCGCGGACTGTGCAATTACGGATCGGAGGAGTTGCGGCGCATTTTGGGGCGGCACAGCCAAGAGGTGGAGGCGGTGTTGGGTTACAAGCATTATGATGAGGTGATTCACCGCAACAACCTGGTGCGAATCTTATGATGGCAGCAGCGCGGAGAAAGCGCGTGGCTTTGTTTGGGGGGACTTTTGACCCGATTCATGCCGGGCATTTGGCGGCGGCGCAGGCGGTGCTTGAGCAGGGGTTGGTGGATGAGGTGGTGTTTGTGCCGGCAGGGGATCCGCCGCACAAGCGTGCTGTCACGCAGGCGACGGCGCATGCGCGTTATGCGATGGCAGTGCTTGCCACTTTGAAGGAGCCGCGTTTTCGGGTGGTTGGTTGGGAGCTTGAGCGTGCGGGTCCTTCATACACGGTGGATACCGTTTTGCAGGCGAGCGCGATCGATGCAGGAGTTGAGTGGTATTGGCTCATCGGGGCGGATGCGGCTTGGGGGTTGCATACCTGGTATGAGGCGCAGCGTTTGGTAACCTTGACGCGATTTTTGGTGGTGTCGCGCGAGGGTTTTGATGAGGCTGGTTTGCGGGCGCAACTGGCGTCGCATTTTGCGGCGTGTGAGGGGGATTGGGTGCGGTTTGTGCGGATGCCCACGGTTGTGGTGTCATCGACGGCGGTGCGCGCGGCGTGTGCGGCGGGGCGATCGCCTGGCGGTTTGCCTCAGTGTGTGGCGGCTTATATTGCGCGTTACGGCTTGTACCGCGAGCGAATGGGGGATGGCTTGTGAACCAGGAGCGCTTGTGGGAGTCGATTGGGGCCAACGAGCAGCGTGCCGCGCTGGATGAGGGGCTCATTGCGGCGGGTGGCGTGTTTACGTTGTTAGGAGATCAAGTGACGGCTTTGTCGGATCTTGAACGCTTTTATGCGGGAGGGGGACAGCAGGCCGTGCTGGTGGCACCCACTGGCGCGGGTAAGACTTTGGTGGCGTTGCGGTTGGCGGTGTCGCAGTATCTGTATCGGCAGTTGCCGGTGGTGTTGCTGACCCCGACGCGGGATTTGGCCAGGCAGCATGCGGCATATTTTGCGCCGCGCCTGGCTGGGACGCCGTTGCGTTTGGCGACGGTGCATGGCGGGGTGGCGCCGCGGGAGCGTCAAGGGATTTTTGATGCGATGCGATCAGGCATGGTGTCGATTTTGATTGCCTCCGGGATGGTGTTGCATCAGGAAGAGACGCGTCGTTTGTTGCGCGAGGCGGGTTTTTTGATCGTGGATGATGTGCATGCGATGGATCCGGTGGCGCATTTGAAGCCGCTGAAAGACATTGCGACGCCGAGCCTGTATGCGTCTGCGACGCCGGAGGCGGTGCAGGGGTTTTTGGAGGGCAAAGGGGCGCTTGCGCACGTGGCGCGGATGAGCGAGCGGCCGTTTGAGGCGCCGCCGACGCAGGTGATTCAGGTGCGATCGCGTCCCGGCACGGATGCGGCGCAGCAGGTGTTGCAGGTGCGCGGGGCGATCGACCGGCACCTGGCGGAGGCGGGGCGGGTGTATGTGGTGGTTCGCACCCGAGATGCGGTGCCCCGCTTGATGCGCTTTATGGCTAACCGCTTTGCTGCGCCGGTCTTCAAGTTGCACGGCGCGATGGTCGATACCGAGGAGCAGGCGGGACGGACGCGGGTGCGCCATTTTCGGCCGGAGGATACACGGGTGTCGAATTTGCAGCGTTTCAGGGAGACGTTGCCCGCGATTTTGGTGGCGACCAATTTGATCGGGAGTGGCCTTGATGTGCCGATGGCGGATTTGATGGTGGTAACGGATGCGGATGGGTTTGGGGAGTCGGAACTGACGCAGTTGATTGGGCGCGTGGGGCGCCGGGAGCGGGCGTCAGAGGCGTTTGTGGTGACGGGGACCAAGCCACGGGGCAAGGGGCGATCGTCCAAACGCGGCCGCTAAAGGCGCTTGGCCGGATGATGGTGAATTCGGAGGAATTCAGGCTAGAATGTTAAGGATTGCGCGCGATGAGGGTAATGATGATTCCGGAAGCGGGTTTGGCGGATGAAGCGGCGTTTAGTCAGGCATGCGTGCGTCTGGCGGCGCGCTTGAGTCCTTTGCGTTACACGCATAGTCTGGGGGTGGCCCAGCAGGCGGCGGCGCTTGCTGAACGCTATGGCGCGGATGTGTGGCGGGCGCGCTGGGCGGGTTTGTTGCATGATGTGGCCAGGGAGTGGTCGGCGCAGGATTTGATTGAGGGTGCGCGCGAATTGGGCATTGGGGTTGATTATTTGGTTGAGATGGCACCGATGGCGTGTTTGCATGCTGAGGTGGGGGCGGAGTGCGCGAAGCGTGAGTTTGGGGTTGAGGATGAGGGGGTTCTGGTGGCGATCGCTGCGCACACGGTGGGGCGTGAGCAAATGAGCCTGCTTGAGAAAGTGGTGTTTTTGGCGGACGCGATTGAGCCCAATCGTCCGAGCGCGCCGTATATTGAGGAGTTGCGGGAGTTGGCGGGCAAGGACCTTGATAAGGCGTGTTTGCGGGCGTACGACCATACGCTGGATTATTTGTTGCGCACAAGGCAGATGATACATCCTGTCGCGGTGCGTGGTCGGAACTGGTTGATTTATGAGCAGCGTTTGGCCGCTCGGGCCAAGGAGCAAAGAGGAGAGGCGCAGGCATGAGCGATGAGCGCGCGTTGGTTGAGTTGGCGGCCCACAAGGCGGATGACAAAAAAGCCGATGATATTGTGATTGTGGATATGCACGGGGTCAGTTTGCTGGCGGATTATTTCTTGCTGTGCAGTGGGCAGACGAGCATCAAGGTGCGGGCGGTCGCGTCGCACATTGAGGAGGAGTTGACTAAGGCTGGTTACCACTTGTATGGGCAGGAAGGGATGGCCGATGGTTTGTGGGTGCTGTTGGATTTCGGTACGGTGATTGTGCATGTGATGCGTGACAAAGAACGGGAGTTTTATAATCTGGAGCGGCTTTGGGGGCAAGGCCGGCAGGAACACTGGGCGTCGGCAGTGAATCAGTGAGGGAACGATGGAACAAGGCATTGTGGGTCAGATTTTGCGGATCGATCGCATGGCGCTCACGCAGAGTTTGTTTGAGTTGATCACCCAAACGGCCACAAATTTGCCGGCGGATGTGCGTGTGGCCTTGGCTGCCGCGCGTGCACGTGAAAGCGCAGGCACCCGTTCGGCATTGGCCTTGAGCACGATTGCGTTGAATGTCGATCTCGCGGCGCACGACACCTTGCCCATCTGTCAGGATACCGGGATGCCGACTTTCTTCGTGCACACACCGGTGGGAAGCAATCAGTTGGAGATCAAGGCGGCGATTCACGATGCGGTGCGTCAAGCGACCAAGGCGGGCAAGTTGCGCCCCAACTCGGTGGATTCCCTGACGGGTGTCAACAGTGGTGACAACTTGGGGCCAGGAACACCTGTGGTTCATTTTGAGCAGTGGGAGCGTGATGTCGTTGAGGTCAAGCTAATCCTCAAAGGCGGCGGCTGTGAGAACAAGAACATCCAGTATTCGTTGCCGACGGAGCTGCCGGCGTTAGGCAAGGCGGGGCGCGATCTCGATGGCGTGCGCAAGTGCATTTTGCACGCGGTGCACCAAGCGCAGGGCCAAGGGTGTTCGGCGGGGTTTATTGGGGTGAGTGTGGGGGGCGATCGCACCTCCGGGTACGAAGCGGCCAAGCAGCAGTTGTTGCGTCTGGTGGATGACACCAATCCGGATCCGAAACTGGCTGAGTTGGAAGCCTACGTGATGGATCACGCCAATCGTTTGGGTGTCGGCACAATGGGCTTTGGTGGCGACGTGACCTTGCTGGGGTGCAAGGTCGGGGTGCAAAACCGTTTGCCGGCCAGCTTTTTTGTTTCAGTGGCATACAACTGCTGGGCTTATCGCCGTTTGGGTGTGGAATTGGACCCCGTGACGGGCAAAATCATGCACTGGCAGTATCACGTGGCGGCGTCTGAGGCGCCTGCGATGCGGCATGCGGATGAACCGGCGCTTGGCACGGGGCGGATGGTGAAACTGGAAGCGCCAATTACTGAAGCGCAGGTGCGGCAGCTCAAAGTGGGGGATGTCGTCGCCATCTCGGGGCGTATGTACACCGGTCGGGATGCCATTCACAAGCATCTGATGACGCATGATGCGCCGGTGGACCTCAAGGGTGGGGTACTTTACCACTGTGGGCCAGTCGCGATGCGCGACCCGGACAACAATTCCTGGAGCATTCTGGCGGCCGGCCCGACCACGTCGATCCGGGAGGAACCCTATCAGGGCGAGGTTATCCGCAAGTTTGGCGTGCGGGTCGTCATCGGCAAGGGGGGGATGGGGCCCAAGACTCTGGCTGCGCTCAATGAGTATGGTGGCGTTTACCTCAATGCCATCGGTGGTGCAGCGCAGTTCTACGCGCGCTGCGTGGAGCGCGTGGCAGGGGTGGACCACCTGGACTTTGGCATTCCCGAGGCCATGTGGCACCTGGATGTACGCGATTTTCAGGCGGTGGTGACAATGGACGCTCACGGCAACAGCCTGCATGACCAGGTGGAGGCCACCAGCGAGGAAAAGTTGGCCTTGATGGCTGCCCCGGTTTTTTGAGATCGAGCCGTTAAAGGCGTCACAGGCGGCGTTTGTTACGTCACGGGTTCACCGCGTCACAATAAAATTTTTTCGTCTTGGCGTTACTGGATTGGCTGTAACCGGTCTATATGCAAACGCGTTGGTTGTTGGTCAAATTTTGGCTGTGATTCAGTTGGAACGAGTCAGTGCCTGATGTTTTGAACAAAAACCCATGCGTCTTGATCAGGTTTTTTGTGTCAAGTGCCCAAATAAGGCCTCGCCCGAATTGAACCCCTTGGCGTGCCGTTTGCGCTGCGCGCACTGCGAGTTCGACATTTCTGTTCGCCGTCTCAAGCATTTCCGCGCCAGGCTGGGCGTCGCTTCGGGCTCGACGCAATAAGTCTTTCAACGGTTCGATGGTCTCACCAACTTCTAACGCCTGTTTGCGTGGTTGTTCACGCTTCGCTTGCAGCTCGGCAAGCCTGGCTTCTGCCACATTCACCTGTTGCTGCCTGGCAATCACCTTCGGATTGGAATGATTCCACTCACTTTCTCAGCAATCGTTGGAATTAGCTGAAGCGGAGCCGTTCGGTTCGCCAGCGCGCTTGCGTTCACTCCAATTGGCATCGGATTGACTCCTCCTCCATATTATTGCTGGCTTTCCAAATCGGGGGGCGCTGCAGATGGCGATGACAACTGATCGTCAGCTTATTGGTAAGTTTGCCTTGTCGGTTTGAGGCGCGGAAGCGGACGTTAAAAACCAATTAAGATGCCGAATGCGGCGATCGTGGCGGGTGGCTTTGACTTCGTGGCAAACCGGCCAAGATTGATGCGTGATGATTTTACGTGTGGGTTGGCGCCCGCATCGGTTTGATTTCTGGTGGGGAAGGGCACTCGTGGCTAGTCTGAAACAGAAAAGGTCTGGAATGATCACTGACGCCTGATGCCTTTTGGTGTTATAAATCTTTTGAGTTGGCTATCTTGGCGTGTTTGCCGCTTGGGCGCGGGAAGGCGCGGGTTATCTGGTTTCTCGGGGAGTCATTTCAGCGTTTCAACCGTATCGGGAATGGGAATAAAAGTGGGCACCTGATTGGTGCGAATGAGGACTGAACGGAATGCGCAAGAACTTATCGGATCGGCTTGGCGCCTTGCTGGTGTCACATAACATCATCACGGAAGAGCAACTGACTGTCGCCTTGGAAGAGCAGCGCCAAAAGCCGTATCTCCGTGTGGGTGAGATCCTGTTTGGCCGTGGGTTCATCAATTTTGCGCAGTTAGAGGAACTACTCGAACAACAGTACACAGACATGCGGCTTGGGCAGTTATTGATTCGTAAAGGCCATCTGACAGCGGAGCAACTTGAAATTGCGATGCAAGAACATGAAGAGACCGGTATGTTGTTGGGTCATTTGATTGTCAGACTGGGATTTTGCAGTCACGAAAATATTCAGGCAGTACTGGCTGAGCAACGTCGTTATGGGTATCAGGACTGATTGTCTTGGTTGCTTGTTTTTGTTTGACAAGAATCTGAAACGGCACGTTCATTTTGTCATAAAACCTATTTTGCGCGATACGGCAAAGCGTTGCTTGGTGGTCACCTATCGGCTCTGTGCAGCGTAACGGCGCACGGCTATGCTTGTGTGGTCGTGTCTGCCGCAAGCGTTCTGAACAGCGTCCGGAGCGTCACTGGATAAACCGTCAGGAATCGAACGATGGTCAAAACCTGAGCGGTCAATGCGATAAATTCAACCGTGCACGGGTTGAGATTCAAGTTCGCTCAGGGCTTGACTACCACTCGAGGCATTCCCCTATCGTTGTCAGCGAACTTTACCAAGTGCTTCGCCCATTGAAGCGTGAGCGCTCAAAAGTGTCGCGCTGGTTTTTAAAGCATCGAACAGGTGTTTGATAGCGTGTCGCGTGGGCACGGAAATTCATTCGGCCTCGGACAGGGCTCGTCATTGTACATAATGTCTACAAAAATTATACAACAGTGAGGTATTGGCTTGACTGTTTGGAAGCTTGCACCCTACTATTCTAGTGGCTTTGATTGTCACCCCAACTGTTTGCGGGTGCTTCTGGTGCGAGCTTGGTTTGATGTACCGGGCGGCGGGGAACGGGAAGAGGCGGAGACGCAAAATTATGAATGCCATTGAGCCAGTCACTTTGAGTTTGGGAGCGACGGATCGTCGGGACAACTGGTGGTTGTCGCCTTTGTTGATTGCGACGACGCTGATTGCCTTTGTGATTTATGCGACCTATGCGGGTATCGCCAATGCGCACTACGAGTGGGGTCCGTATTTGTCGCCTTTTTATTCGCCGAATCTGAAGGCTGACTGGATGCCGGACTGGGTGTCGCCTGCGTTTTTGATTTTGGCTGCGCCGGCTGGGTTTCGGGCGACGTGTTATTACTACCGCAAGTCGTATTATCGGTCATTGTTTTTGGATCCGCCGGGGTGTGCGGTGGGTGAGGGCAAGGGCAAGGGTTATACGGGCGAGCGTGCTTTTCCGTTTGTTTTGCAGAACTTGCACCGGTTTTTTCTGTACCTGGCGATCGTATTCGTAGTCATTCTGGCTTACGACGCGGCGTTGGCATTTCGCTTCCCGGTTGATGCAACGGGTGCGGCGGTTGCGCATGCGAAGGATGCGGTGGGCTATCGTTGGGGTTTTGGAATGGGCACCATCATTTTGTGGGCCAACGTTATTTTGCTGTCGGGATACACCTTTGGTTGCCATTCGCTGCGGCATTTGATCGGTGGCAAGAAGGATTGTTTCAGTTGTGAGGTTGCGGGTGGGCCGAATCCGCCATTGAGTTTCAAGGCGTGGCAGAAGGTGACCTGGCTGAATATTCGCCATCAGGAGTTTGCTTGGTTCAGTTTATTTTCGGTAGCGTTCACCGATGTGTACATTCGATACATCTCGATGAGTGGCTGTGGCGATCTGTTCACGATCCTGTTTTGACGCGGCTGATTGAATTCGAGTGTAAGGAAAGACGATGGCTTCTATTTACGAAACCCATGAATATGATGTGCTGGTGATCGGTGCGGGCGGTGCCGGGATGCGTGCGGCGATCGAGGCGGCCCAGATGGGCTTGCGCACCGGTTTGGTTTGCAAGTCTTTGCTTGGCAAGGCGCACACGGTGATGGCGGAAGGCGGCATGGCGGCGGCCTTGGGAAATGTTGATGCGCGGGACAACTGGCAGGTGCATTTCCGGGATACGATGCGGGGCGGCAAATTTTTGAACCAGTGGCGGATGGCGCAGATTCATGCGCAGGAAGCGCCTGAGCGTGCGCGTGAGTTGGAGACGTGGGGGGCTGTTTTTGACCGGACGCCGGATGGTCGTATTTCGCAGCGCAACTTCGGTGGGCACCGTTATCCGCGGCTGGCGCACGTGGGCGATCGCACGGGGCTTGAGTTGATTCGCACCTTGCAGGACCGGACTGTTTCGTCTGGTCGTTCGTATGGTGATGAGATCAAGGTACATATGGAGTGTGCGATTTACCGCTTGCTGAAAGATGGTGATGCGGTGTCCGGCGCGGTTGGTTATTGGCGGGAGTCCGGTCGACCGGTTGTATTCAAGGCCAAGGCGGTGGTGCTCGCCGCGGGTGGCGTGGGCAAGTGTTACCGGGTGACGAGCAATTCTTGGGAAGGCACGGCTGATGGCCACGCGTTGGCGTATATGGCTGGTGCTGAGTTGATGGATATGGAGTTTATCCAGTTCCATCCTACCGGAATGGTGTGGCCGCCCTCGGTCAAGGGTATTTTGGTGACGGAGGGTGTACGGGGTGAAGGTGGGGTGCTCAAGAACAACAAGGGCGAGCGCTTCATGTTCAATTACATTCCGGAGTTGTTCGCCAAGGAAACGGCCGACACGGTCGAAGAGGGTGACCGCTGGTTACGCAAGGAAGAGGGTGCGCGTCGTCCGCCAGAGCTGTTGACGCGTGACGTGGTGGCGCGTGCGATTGTGCGCGAGGTCAAGGAAGGCCGTGGCAGTGCGCACGGTGGTGCGTACCTTGACATTGCGAGTCGGCGGTCGGCGGAAGACATCAAGAAAAAGTTACCGTCGATGTACCATCAGTTCAAGGAGTTGGGTGGTATTGACATTACCAAGGAACCGATGGAGGTGGGGCCGACGTGTCACTACATCATGGGTGGTGTGCGTGTGGATGTGGAAACGCAGATGTCGTCCGTGCCTGGTTTGTTTGCGGCTGGCGAGTGTGGCGGCGGTTTGCACGGCAGCAACCGTCTTGGTGGCAATTCGTTGTCGGATTTGTTGGTGTTTGGTCGGCGTGCCGGTTTGTATGCGGCGGAATTTGCCAAGGGGCGCAAGCAACCGTCTTTGAATGAGTCGGAGGTTGAGACGGTCGTCCGTGAGATGTTTGAGCCGTTTAACCGGGATCAGGGCGAGAATGCGTTCATGGTGACGGAGGATCTTCAGGCTTCTATGGAGTCGAATGTTGGCATTGCCAGGCAGGAGGATGAGCTCAAGCAGGCGTTGACGGACTTGCGCGGGTTCGCTGAGCGTGCGCGCAAGGTGCATGTGAGTGGTGACTGCCGGTTCAATCCTGGATGGCATCAGGCGTTGGCGTTGCAGAACCTGTTGGTGTGTTCGGAGGCGATCGCCTTGTCGGCGTTGGAGCGTCGCGAGAGCCGTGGCGGTCACATGCGTGTTGATTATCTGGACAGTTCTGAGGAGTTTGGGCAGTTTAACCATGTGGTGTCGCGTCAGGCGGACGGAACGATGGCGTTGCGTCGGGAGCCATTGCCGAAGATGCCGGCTGAGTTGCAAGCGTTGTTTGAAGATAAGTAGGGGGACGCCATGAGTAATATGACGCAAGCGATCGCTTCTGATAGCGACAAGCAGGTCAAGCGCACCCACACGATGCGGGTGTGGCGTGGTGACCAGGAGCGCGGTCATTTGGTGGATTACGAGGTCGAGATATCCGAGGGCATGGTCGTGCTTGATGCGATTCATGCGATTCAGGCGCGTCAGGCCCCGGAGTTGGCCTGTCGTTGGAATTGCAAGGCCGGGAAGTGTGGGTCGTGTTCGGCGGAGATCAATGGGCGTCCGCGTCTGATGTGCATGAGCCGGATGAATGATCTGGTCGATGAGGGTCCGACGATGGTGAAGCCCATGAAGGCGTTTCCATTGATCAAGGATCTGGTGACGGATGTGTCGTTCAATTATCGGGCTAACAAAAAGATTCCGCCGTTGCAGCCGAAACCGAAGGATGCGAATGGTGAGTGGACGATGTATCAATACGAGGTGGACCGCGTCCAGGAGTTCCGCAAGTGCATCGAGTGTTTCCTTTGTCAGGATGTTTGTCACGTCATTCGTGATCACCAGGAAGTCGGCTTTGCCGGTCCGCGTTTCATGGTGCGTGCGGCGTCGCTTGAGATGCATCCGATGGATGAGGGCGATCGCCTGTCGGAGATCAAGGAAGAACTGGGCATTGGCTACTGCAACATCACCAAGTGTTGCACCGAGGTTTGCCCAGAGCACATCACGATTACCGACAATGCCATCATTCCGCTCAAAGAGCGGGTGGCGACTGAGTATTACGATCCCTTGGCTGCCCTGTGGCGCCGCCTGACTGGCAAAAAGCGCAAGCAATAGAATTGCTGGACTGGCCGCCCCTCATCACGTGAGGGGCGTTTCCGTTTGTGGCAACCGGTTCGTCGTCACTGGCCGCATCCAATTGGTATCTCCCGGTTTGGTCGACCCAGCGTGTCACATACTGACGGTCGCATCATCGCGCGATCCCTCATCGCGTCATACAGCGCCTGGTGTAAGCTTTTGATGGTTGTTTGTCTGTAAGGCGCCTGGGCCCCGACGTCGGTTGCTTTGCGAGTCGAACAGTGTTTATCCCGCGTGGGACCCTGTTGCGAATGCGTCAAAGGCGCTTTCCGGGACTTCCGTTGTGAGATGAAAGCCAACGGATCGTTATCGCTTCACGTCAGTCACTGACGCGTGGGTTGCTGTTTAAGTCATGTGTAGCAGAACCAAAAACATCCGGCACTCAGTCACTGTTGTTGAACAACAGCCAGGATCTGAACACGAATGACCGCGGTTTTGTATCCAAATCAGGCGAGCAAAAGGTACCCTGTCAGGCAGTCTTGTTAGACAGTGACCTTGCACGCTGAAACGGGCACTACCACGACATTACAGGTTATTCTATCTTTGCGGTGATCGACAGATGGTCAATTGGGTAGATCAGAAAAGAAAAAATTTTTCATCAAAA
>JBBAPZ010000030.1:0-20322 GCA_040400605.1 Candidatus Sericytochromatia bacterium | reverse complement strand
GGCCTGGGCAGTGACATGATTGTCATCCAGCGCCGTTTGCCGGATCGACATCTTTCGTATCGCGAAACCAAGTGCATCCGCAATCGACACGACCCACTCTCCCCACGTCTGACCAATCCGCTCCACACACACGCGTTATCGGGAGCGCTTGTTCGAACATTCTTGTCCTTCGCTTAAAGTTAGTTGACGGTTTATTAACAATTAGCCAGTAATGATGCCGATTGACCCCAGTACCCCCATCGCGATGAAACCGATCACGAACCAGGGTACTGGCGGGTTCTTTCAGCTAAAACGCAACCCCTGACCACTTCCCACCACCAGTCCCAGTACGAGCAGGGCGGGTGCCAGCAATACCGCCCGCGTGAGCTTCACCAAAGTGCCCATATCGCCGGTGGCGTTCCCCCAGGTGAACGCCGCGGCCATGACCTGTGCCACTTCATGCAGGGTCGATCCGCACAAGATGGCCAGTTGCCCCGTGGTGAAGCCCAAACAGGGACCAAGCAGCACGTAAAACAGCACCCCAATTTTGCCCAGGATGCCCATCAGGGCCACCGCCAGGGTCGTTTATTCTTCGTTGGCTCTGGTGACCGTGGCGGCAGCCACCACGGCGGAGGCGCCGCAGATGCTGGTTCCGACCGCCACCAGGGTGGCGAGGGTCGTATCGACGCCGAAGCGCCGGGCAATCCAGCCAATGCCCGCGATGCCCAGGACGATCATGAGGACATCGAGCATCAGAACCTTGGGACCAGCTTGAGCGACAAGGTTAAAATCGAGGCTTGCGCCCATCAGGACGATGCCTGTGCGCGGACTTCTACGAGTCGTTTGTCAATTTCCCGGATGGTCCGCAGAAGCTTTACCACTTCTGCCTTCGAGCCTGTCATAGCGGTCGCAAAATCCACATCGCCGTCCCGCAGCTTACGCAGCAGGCCTACTTGGAGGCGCATGTAATGGCTTTTGGCTACTTTGGCAGCGTCTTCAAACTGGTTCGCTACGACAACCTTACGGCGGCCGTTCGGAAAGTCATGAAAGAGGAGGTTTGCGAAAACCTCCCTGGCCAAATAATCCTTACGAAATCAGGGGTTTTCCGGCCAAACGGTTTTCACGCTTACGCCATCCCACATTCGTTACCCTTGCCGGTCGTATCCACCGATTCTTCAATACGCTTCTAAATATTTATATTTATGCAATAACGGGCAGGCGGATTCACCCTGAAACGCAGAGCCAATCTAATTTTCTGTGATTGGCCCACACCGTTCAGCAGAATTGCACTCTGAACATTGCAATCAGTTTTTCAGGATCCACGGGCGTTGCTTGCCTGTTGGTCAGGTGCCATCTGATGCAGGCATGGGTTCAAAACGGGAGCGTTAAAACGTTTTTTCAGGATGGTGGCTGGTTCTAGATCATTCGGCGTCTGGCTATCGAAGGGCCGACTTCAGGCAAAGCGGTCCGCCCGTCTCAATACATCTGCACAGGCAGATTTTGCTTCACACCTGACCATGTCCAGACTCGAATCCATGATTACTGGGGTCGAGATTGTCTCTCTTGCAGGTTGCCTAGACTTGTATTATTATAAATTTATACAGCAATTTTACCAGATGGGCCGTGCAGGACACGAACTGGTTTACAGCGACCGTGCGGTGTTTGGGAGCACGGTTGATTCAGATTGAATCGCGGACTGTTGTTCGCCTGGCATTCCCGACAGTGGATAGAATCGTGACCAAGACCAAAAGACGACAACTGATACTGGATCTGATCCAGGCGCAATCGCTCTCATCGCAGCAGGACGTAGTGGATGCGCTGGTGGCTTGTGGGGTTGTGACAACGCAGGCGACGGTGTCGCGCGATCTCGAGGAGTGCGGGGTTGTCAAGTATCAGGGCCGTTATGTGGTACCTGCGCCGGTACCAACGCCGGTGACCGCGGGTGGGTTGTTGAGTTTGGTGCCAGCAGGTGATGCGTTGGTGGTGGCGCGTAGTTTGCCAGGCATGGCGTCTGCGATCGCATTGGCGATCGACCGTGCCGGGTGGCCATTCGTGGTGGGCACCGTGGCGGGTGATGACACCATTTTTATCGCGGTCAGTGGCCCTGATGCACAATCACTGGTGATGGATGCGTGCTGGGATTTGATGGGACGTCCACACGCGCGACGTTGAACCAGAATAACAACTCAAGTCGTCCCTGGCGGGAGCAGTGCTGAGCCGTTACCGGTAGAGGGTGTGTAGAAGGTCGCGTCAGGATGGCGACGCGAGAACAGTGATAGGAGGAAACCATGGGACCCAAGGTGGTGCTCGCCTACAGTGGCGGGCTTGATACCAGCATCATTCTCAAATGGTTGCAAAACGAACGTGGTCTGGAAGTGATTGCATTCACGGCAGACATCGGGCAAGGCGACGAAGTGAGTCTGGCTCGTCATAAGGCGCTGCAAACAGGCGCGGTGGCCGCTCATGTGCGGGATCTGAAGGAAGAATTCGTGACGGAGTATGTTTTTCCAATGATGCGCAGCAGTGCCTTGTATGAGGGGTATTACCTGCTTGGCACGAGCATTGCGCGGCCGTTGATTGCGAGGCACCTGGTGGCGATCGCTGCCGACGAAGGTGCCGTGGCGATCGCTCATGGCGCAACAGGCAAAGGGAACGATCAGGTCCGTTTTGAACTGAGCGCTTACGCCCTGAATCCGGGCATTAAAGTGATCGCGCCATGGCGGGAATGGGGGTTCAAGGGCCGGCAAGACCTTGAAGTGTACGCCCGGACGCACGGCATTCCCGTATCGACGAGTCCGGCATCCCCGTATAGCACGGATGCAAATCTGTTACACGTCTCTTACGAAGGCGGCTCCCTTGAAGACCCGTGGAATGAGCCCCCCGCATCGATGTTTCGTTTGACGGCGGATCCCATCACTGGGCCAGACACACCGGAGTATATTGAGATCACCTTCCAGAATGGGGATGCCATCGCCATCAACGGGCTCCCTATGTCCCCTGCCACGCTGCTTCAAACGGCGAACCAGATTGCTGGGTGCCACGGCATTGGACGAGTGGATCTCGTTGAAAACCGCTACGTGGGGATGAAGTCTCGCGGTGTATATGAAACCCCCGGTGGCACCTTGCTGTATCACGCACGACGAGCGGTAGAGAGCCTCACCCTGGATCGCGAAGTTTTACTCCAAAGGGATCAACTGGCCCCGAAATACGCGGCGCTCATCTACAACGGTTTCTGGTTTGCGCCAGAACGCGAGGCCCTGCAGGTCTACTTTGACCATGTGGCCACCCGCGTGACAGGCACAGCGCGTCTCAAACTCTACAAGGGCCATTGCACGGTTGTAGGCAGACAAAGTCCCCTCACCCTTTACCAGGGCGATCTGGTCACATTTGAGGCAGATAACATTTATCAGCAGGCCGATGCGGAAGGCTTCATCAAATTGAACGCGTTGCGGCTAAAAACCCTCCAGGCTTCACACAGCCATGCGGAAAGGTTGGCACAATGAACACAATGTGGGGTGGTCGCTTTGACTCACCGACAGCGCATTCCGTTGCCCGATTCACGAGCAGCATCAGCTTTGATCAGCGACTGGCGGAGTACGACATCGCCGTCAGCCTCGCTCATGTGGCAATGCTCGGCAAAACCGGCATACTGACCGCCGAGGAAGCGGGAACTATCCAGGACGGCTTGCATACCATTCGGGAGGACCTAATCAGTGGCCAATTCGAATGGCAAACCACACTTGAAGATGTGCATATGAACATCGAACACGCTTTGACGCAACGCATCGGACCGATTGCAGGCAAGTTGCACACAGCGCGCAGTCGCAACGACCAGACAGTAACAGACCTTCGCCTCTATGCCAAACATGCGTGTCACAGGTTAGCGGAGCAGCTTCACCACTTGCGCAGCGTACTGGTGGCGGAAGCGGACAAACACATGGCGTCAGACCAAGGTCACCCCACCATCATGCCTGGATACACCCATTTGCAAGTGGCTCAACCCATCTTGTTGAGTCACTGGTTCCTGGCCTACGCCGACATGCTCGAACGGGACGAAGCCCGGTTTGGTGACGCTTACCAGCGTATGGATGAATGCCCACTGGGCGCGGGCGCGCTTGCCGGGACAACGTGGCCAATTGATCGCAGCTTTACCGCACAGGTCCTAGGTTTCGCGCGCCCCAGTCGCAACAGCCTGGATGCCGTCGCCAGCCGGGATTTTGTACTGGAATGCCTGGCTGCATGCAGCATCACGATGGTGCACCTGTCGCGATTATCCGAAGAATTGATCCTCTTTGGAAGCTTTGAGTTCGGCTTTCTGGCCTATCCAGATGGTTTCACAACGGGGTCCAGCATGATGCCGCAAAAGAAGAATCCGGATGTCAGCGAATTGACAAGAGGGAAAACCGGTCGCGTGTTTGGACACCTGATGGGCTTGCTTACAACGCTCAAGGCTTTGCCGCTGGCCTATAACAAGGATCTGCAAGAGGACAAGGAAGCCCTGTTTGACAGCGTCGATACGTTGAGCGCGATTCTCGACCTGCACTGCGCCATGCTTCCGCAACTGACCTGGAAACCGGATATCACACGGCGAGCCGCCACGCGCGGGTTTTCAACAGCCACGGACCTCGCTGACTATCTAACGAGCCAGGGCCTGCCGTTTCGCGATGCCCACCGACTCACCGGGCGATTGGTCGCGCACTGTTTTGCCAACGGCAAGGAATTATGGGAGCTCTCAAAAGCGGAATGGCAAGCGTTCGCCCCCGGGGTCAGCGCCCCATCCCCCGCTGCGCTCACAATCGAAGCCAGCGTGACGCGACGCCAAAGTGCCGGCGGCACTGCACCCGAACGGGTCGCGGAGGCGATCGCTTCCTCACGCGAAAGGCACGCCAACAGCACTTCGCCGACCACCCTGAACACGTAAGGCGACCTTATACCATTTAACGCACAATCACATGTACAATAGTATGTATTTTATAATGCCGGCCGTTTCAAGGTCGAGGAGGTAACGTGGCAAGCCCTCTAACTCTCAAGAGTGGTGCAAAAATGACTTCGCGGAAGGTGACCGACCTCCAGCGGAGGGCCAAGGAAGTGGTCGACGAAGCCATTGGCGGCGTGGACGTGCTCCTGAGCAAGAACGGAGCCCCTGTCGTGGCGATGGTTGCGATTGAGAAGTACATCGAGACCCAGGACCAAGCAGCCAAGAGCGACGAGCTCAGCGTTGAGAACGCCCAGCTGCGGGCCAAGCTCAGACTCTTGGTGGCCGGTGGGCCGTCGCTGGAGGACGTGCGCCGCGAGGCGGCTGGCAAGCCGCGCATCAGCAGTGCCGAGATGCTTGAGCGGGCTCGGGCGCGCCAAGCCACACCTGCCAGCTAGTTCGAGGTCTCAATCGTCCCAGTGACCGCACCCGTCGACTTTTTACCGCAAGCAGAACTGGACCTAAACGAGTTCGTGCCCTTCGAGAAGCACGCCGAGCTACTCGAAGACCTCATCGGGCGACTCGGGCAGTACCCTGAGGTTGGGGTGCAGCTGGAGCTGCCCGACGATTTTGCTCGCGCCCACGGATTAGGTGATCGGGCGGTCTATTGGGAGCCCATCTACGCCGCTGAGGATCGGGTGGAGCGCGTAGAGGTCCTGCGGGTCGTGCCTGACGCCTTCTCGCCGGTCGCCTTGTTCCCGTAACTCTGGGCCGGCGTCACATGAGCCCGGCCTGAACTTTCGGCGTAATCATTGAAAGGATTCAGCGCGTGTTAGGCCACTGAAAACAGATCAGCTTGGGTGGGTTCTGGTTGACGCATGCGTTCGCCATCACCGGCAATTTTAATTGACGTCAGAGACCCCGTTTCCAGTTCAGGGTCAGTCGGATTCCGGAGTACAAGGTCCAAACACTTGCCTCAAACGCCCCCCCCGTAACACGTGAGCCATAAGCCCACACCTCGATGTCAGGTGCCACACCGCTCAAAATCGCAAGCACCTGATCCCGGTACTGAGCCGGTAGGTCCCGTTTTGACGCCATCACTCCTCCAGGCCATTGAATGGCTGCTGCAAGCGCTGCAGCAACACGCGCATATCATCGATGAACCCCGGCAGCATAACCAGGGTCTCCTGGGCAAAGCGCTCCCCCTAATCATGGGCCGTATCATTGCGATTGCTATGGTTGCGAAACAAGCGTTCCACCTCATCAAAGGGGAGCAAGCCAACCGTCTCAATAATTCCTTGAAGCTTCCACGACGGCCGCACCGCCTCCTCGCCAGCCTCATGAGCATGCTGGGCCCCGAAGACATCAAAGGGTACGCCAGCTGAATTGCAAAATCCTGCGTGCCGGAGACAGGCGACGCAAAATCTCAAACGGTCTTACCCGCCTTCCCGCATCTATGGGCTGACTGTGATCTTCCGGATGCGATGGTTGTTTACGTCAGCCACGTAGACATTCCCGGCGGCATCCAAGGCCACGCCTGTGGGGCCATCGAACTGCGCGGCGGCCCCGGTGCCATCCGCATACCCAAACATCGACCCCGTCAGGGTGGTCACCACGCCGGCAGGACTCACCTTGCGGATGCGATGGTTGTTCACGTCAGCCACATAGACATTCCCGGCGGCATCCAAGGCCACGCCTGTAGGACCATCGAACTGCGCGGCGGCCCCGGTGCCATCCGCATACCCCGCAGTCGACCCCGCCAGGGTGGTTACCTCGCCCTTAGGACTTACCTTGCGGATGCGATTGTTCCCGTAGTCAGCCACATAAACATTCCCGGCGGCATCCACTGCTACGCCAAGCGGTGCGCTGAACTGCGCGGCAATGCCCGTGCCATCCGCATACCCCACTGTCGCTCCCGCCAGGGTGGTCACCACGCCCGTGGGACTCACCTTGCGGATGCGATTGTTTCCGTAGTCAGCCACATAACAATTCCCTGCGGCATCCACTGCTACGCCCTCAAGATTCTTGAACTGCGAGTCAGCACCCGTGCCATCCGCATATCCAAATATCAACCCCGCCAAGGTGGTCACCACGCCAGTGGGACTCACCTTGCGGATGCGATTGTTGTTGCGGTCAGCCACGTAGATATTCCCGGCGGCGTCCACCGCCACGCCATCAGGGGAACTGAACTGCGCGGTGGCCCCCGAGCCATCCGCATACCCTAGCGTCGACCCCGCCAAGGTGGTTACCACACCCGTGAAACTCACCTTGCGGATGCGATTGTTCCCGGAATCAGCCACGTAGACATTCCCGGCGGTATCCACGGCTATGCCCCAAGGGTCATTGAACTGCGCAGCGGCACCCGTGCCATCCGCATACCCCTTCGTCGCCCCCGCCAAGGTGGTCACCTGAACGCTTGCAGGTGCTATTGAGGTTAAAGATGGCGTCGGACTTGGAGATGGGCTTGCCACAGTTGTTGAAATCGAACTCTGGGTTGGGCTTGGCACAGGTGTTGTCGTCGGACCTGGCCGTATGCCAGGCGCCAAAGAAATACCCGGCGATGGCTGAGCGTCAGGCCGAATCGACGCCACCGCCTCCGGTTGACTGCGCAGCTTGACAGCCAGTGCTTCGGCCTCCTTGGACACCTGTGCCAGTTGAGATGCCAAGGTGCTGAGGTCAGCCGCGAGATCTGGTGCCTGCGTCTGGAGGCGCTCCAATACTTGGCCTTTCTGCTCGGTCAGGATTTTTACAAAGGCCAGTCGGACATCTGCCACACCGAGGCCCTTCGTCAACGCGTCAGTGGCGCGTGCCAGCTTCGTCTCATCGAGGATACCCCAGAGGGTGCCTGCTTTGGGCTTCACCGCCTCAAGGACGATTGTGCTGGCCAAGAAGACCGTGACCGCCTCACTTGACGCTGCCAGCGTGGCGACCCGAATGCCCCCCTTGGGGGTTGGCAACTGGGCCTGTACGGTGTAGGTCAAGCCCTTGGGAACCTTGGGAATGGTAAACTGACCCTCCGCATCGGTCTGGACGGCAGGAAGGCTTTTGAATGGCGCACCGCTTGCGTCTGCGAGCACAACTGTCATGCCTGAAACCGGCAGTTGCTCAAAGGCTTCCTGTAACCGGCGGGTTGCGCGCGACAGGCGATAGTTGCTGATGAGACCACCCGCATTGTTGCTGATCAAACCAAACCCCTGGGCCACCAGCCCGCCACTATTGTTTGAAATCAGGGAGCCACCCGCTTCACTGATAAGCCCAGCAGGCAACAGCACTCGCCCGCGGATGGTAATTTCAGACAGCCGACCATTGGGGCGCAACTTGGCGATTGCATTGGGTAGCGTGGGTGGGGTTTGGTTCACGCATGCGATCGCCATTACCGCCATCACCAGCAACCCGGCACAGCGCACGCGACGAGGCGAACGCATTCTCAGATTCTGGAGCTTCGGCATCGCATCGTCTCCTGTGTTGGCGGTTATCTGGCACAGGCCAACGCCTTGGACTACAGCAGTATACCCATTCTCAAGTGGTACATCATCACTGTTGCCAA
Organism: Candidatus Sericytochromatia bacterium; assembly: GCA_040400605.1. Lineage (GTDB taxonomy): Bacteria > Cyanobacteriota > Sericytochromatia > S15B-MN24 > JAQBPE01 > JBBAPZ01. The sequence goes on along the minus strand of JBBAPZ010000030.1, from coordinate 11,881 downwards.
ACAACCGGTCCAGGCACCCACACCCCGCGAGGCAGTCAAACGGCAACAACCATCATTCGCTATCCAAGCAATACCCGCAGTCTCTCGCTCACCCGCTCATCACCCGTCGCGCTTCCCATACCAAACGTCTCCTGTGAAGCATCTGCTCCTTCAGTCGTATACCGCGGTCGCGCAAGCCTTGTCATCATTCATCTCGGCCCTGCAGCCCAGTCTCCGTCGCTGAACCGGACGGACACGGTGATGGGCAAAAGGCACGAAGCGATTGGAATCAAGCAGACGATTCGTCTCGAATGGATGCAAAGAGCTGTCAATCTGCTACTGGTTGGGAGCGACGCTAAAATCATCCGGCAAGAGCTGCATGAGTTCCTTGTGGACAAAAAAGGCAACGACACAGAAGGGAAACGAAGCGAGGAGGCGCGGAGCTTTGTAGTCAGCAATCTGATGAGGATTTGGGTGTCTCCTGACCCCGAGTTGATTTCATTCCGGGATGCCTCGCTGGCGTTTCTCCGGGAAAACCCGTCCATGGCCCTGGCGGTACACTGGGGAATGATCTCCGCGGTCTATCCCTTCTGGTTGAATGTGGCCCGGCAGACCGGCCGTCTGCTGGCCTTGCAGGACCAGGTGACCCAGACCCAGATCATCAATCGCCTAAAGGAACAGTATGGTGACCGGCAGACCGTTAGCCGCTATGCGAAATTTGTCCTCCGCTCCTTTATCGCCTGGGGAGTCCTGAAAGATTCCGTGGCCAAAGGCTGCTATGAGAAAGCCGTTCCGGTGAGCATTGCAGAGCCAAACCTGGCGATCCTGATGTTCGAAGCCGCACTCCTTGCAACCCCGGAGGCCAAGGGCGCGTTGGGGCTGCTACTGAACAGTCCGGCATTTTTCCCCTTCCATCTCCCCGTGATGACCGGCGATTTTGTATCCCAGCGCAGCGAGCGGGTCAACGTAGTTCGCTATGGGCTGGACGATGAGCTTTTGACATTGAAGTGCATCTGATGACGCGGGCGACGGAACGGGTGTTGTTCACGACCTTTACGCGCAATCTGGCGCTGGATATTTCCCAGCAGTTGAATGGGTTGTGTCCGCGCGAGCACAGGGGTCGCATCGAGGTGGTGCATCTCGATCAATGGGTGCGGGAGTTGCTGACGCATCTGGGGGTGAGGGGCACGGTTGTGTATGGCGACCATGAGGGTCGGGAGGCTTTGTGGAAGCGGGCGTTGAGCATGGCGCCGGTGGTTGAGCGTATCACGCCGGAGTTTTTGCGGGATGAGTTTGAGCAGGTGGTGCTGGCGCAGGGTGTGGTGGATCAAGCGGGGTATCTGGCGGCTACGCGGACGGGGCGTGGGGTGGCTTTGACGCGGCGGGAGCGGGCACAGATTTGGCCTGTGTTTGAGGATTATCGGGCGGGATTGGCGCGCGAGGGTTGGTTTGAGGTGGCGGATGCGATGCGGGAAGCGCGTATGAGGCTTGCTGCGCGGCCGGACTGGTTGCCGTACCGGTCGGTGGTGGTGGATGAGGCGCAGGATTTGGGTGAGCAGGCGTTGATGCTGTTGCGGCAGGTGGTGCCTGTCGGAGAGACGGGGAATGATTTATTTATTGTGGGGGATGCGCATCAGCGGATTTATGGGCATCCGGTGGTGTTGAGCAAATGTGGGGTGCAGGTGCGGGGGCGATCGCGCACCTTGCGCATCAATTACCGGACGACGGAAGAGATCAGGCGCTGGGCGGTTAGCTTGCTGGTGGGGCAGCCCGTAGATGATCTGGATGGGGGTGCGGATGACGGGCGGGGTTATCGCTCGTTGATGCACGGGGAGGCGCCGGTTGAGCGGCGTTTTGCGAGCTTTGACGAGGATTTTGAGGCGATCGTGGCCTGGTTGAAGGAACTGGCGGGGGTGGCGACAGAGGGTGAGGCGCCTGAGGTTGTGTGGAAGCGTGCGTGTGTGGTGGCACGAAGCAAGTGGCTGGTTGGTCGATATGTGGAGGCGTTTGAGGCGCGTGGGGTTAAGTGTTTTGCGCTGGATCGGCAGGGGGATGAGGCGCGGGTGCCTGGGGTGCGGGTAGCGACGATGCATCGGGTGAAGGGGTTAGAGTTTGACTGGGTGTGGCTGGCCGGTGTGAATGAGGGGGTGGTGCCGCCGCAGGGGGTAGTGAGGGGGGTTCGAGATGCGCAGGCCCAGGCGGAGGCGTGGCTGAAGGAGCGATCGCTCGTGCATGTGGCGGCGACGCGGGCGCGGCGCGAGTTGGTGGTGTCGTGCCACGGTCGGCCGAGTGTGTTGTTGGGGGAGTGAGGGGGCGCGGGTTTGCCACGGTCGGATGGGTTGAACGGCCGATGAGCATCCTGGATATTCGTGGCCACCCTCCGGGACACCGAACTCCGCTTCCAGTTCTTCAATCGATGGCAGGCTCGGTTTGAGATAATCGGGCAAGGCGCGGGTGAGCTGATATTCCGAAACGCCCATGGGTTTGTGAATATCGCTCAGGGCATACTCCACCACCACGCGATCCCGTGTCTTGCATAGCAGAATCCCGATCGTTCGCTTGCGCCGTGGTCTGATTCACATAGTAGAGCGCTTCATTGACATCATGGCATCTGGAGATGATGACCAGATTGTGGCTCCAGGGAATCTGAACCAACCGGGCAATGATCCATTGCTCGTTTTGGGTATCATCCATTGATACCATTGCCTGTGCGTGATTCTGCACTGAAACGGATTGCGGCGCTTGCGCCGTCGCTGGCTCCGAAAATGTGGAACAGCCTGTTCCATATTTGTCGATCCCCTCCACATAAAAGAGATACCATCGCTTGATGTACTGAAGGTTATTGTGTGAAAACCCCTGCATGTCCGGAAATTCCGCCATCAGGTCAGCGCTCAACTGCTTCAGGAACCCGCTGCCCCACTCGGCTGTTTTCTGGCGTTCCACGATGTCCGCGCCCAGTCCCCAATAGAAGGTCAGCAAGGCGGTATTCACCTGCAACGCCGCCTGCGCCTGCCGTAACCTTGGGTCACTCGTCTTGTTGTGCGGTTGCCCGTTGTTTTCCGGATGTGGCCGATCTCGACGCACGATGCGCCCTTGCAGCTTCGCATCCTGCGGGAGCCCTGCGAGACGGGTTGTACCTGGTGAGTCGCGTGTTATGATGCCCGCAAGGAGGCGGCATGCAGCGCAAGAAGCTCCCCATCGGGATCCAGACTTTTCGTGAGATTCGCGAGAATGGTCATTACTACGTTGACAAGACGCCTTTGATCCTGCGCCTCATCGACCGGGGTAAACCCTACTTCCTCTCACGCCCCAGACGTTTCGGCAAGAGCCTGTTGCTCGACACCATCAAGGAGCTGTTTGAGGGCCGACGGGAGCTGTTCACGGGGCTGCACGCAGACACGCACTGGGATTGGTCCGTCACGCATCCGGTGGTGCGGCTGAGCTTTGGGGCGGGGGTGCTCAAGACCTCCGAGAACCTGGCAGCCAGTATGCACAGGCAACTGTCACGCTTGGAACGCGAGCATCAGGTGACGCGGAGCTTCGAGGCCGCAGGGAGTCGCTTGGCAGACCTCATCGAGACCTTGCATGAGCGTACAGGCCAGCGCGTGGTGGTGCTGGTCGACGAATATGACAAGCCCATTTTGGACAATCTCACAGAACCAGAGATTGCCCGCACCATGCGCGAGGGTTTGCGTGACATCTACAGCGTACTGAAAGACGCGGATGCGCATCTACGCTTCATATTCATCGCAGGGGTGAGCAAATTTTCCAAAGTGAGCCTGTTTTCGGGCCTGAACAATCTCAACGACATCACCGTGTCGCCGGAGTATTCGGCTTTGTGTGGTTACACAGACCGTGATGTCGATACCGTTTTTGCACCGGAACTGGCGGGATTTGACCGGGATGACATCCGACGCTGGTACAACGGCTACAGCTGGCGAGGAGAGTCGGTTTACAACCCCTTTGACCTGTTGTTGCTATTCGAGAAGCGCGAATTCAGGTCGTACTGGTTTGAAACGGGCACACCGACGTTTCTGGTAGACCTGCTGGCTGAAAAGCGTTTTTTCACGCCAGATTTCGCCAGTTTAAAAACCACCGAGGCCTTGCTGTCCAGTTTTGATGTCGACCACATCGAGCCGGAGGCGCTGTTGTGGCAAGCGGGGTATCTGACGATCCACAAGGTCACCGAGCGTCGCTTGGGACAGTTTACCTACACCTTGGGCTACCCCAACACGGAAGTTGAAATCGCGCTGAACGAAGCTTTTTTGCCACAACTGGGCCCGGTGGCGCAGGTGGTGGTGCAAACGCGTGACCCCATTCAGGACGCTTTGGAAGCGGGGGATATGCCGGGCGTGCAGGCCGCCTTGCACACCCTGTATGCCAGCATTCCGAATGACTGGTATCGCAAGAGCCCGCTGGCGGGTTACGAGGGTCACTATGTCAGTATCTTTTACAGCTATCTGACGGCGCTGGGCTTGGCCCCGCGTGTGGAAGACGCCACGAACAAGGGTCGGATTGATTTGGCTGTGCGTGTGGATAATCGCTCAGCGCCATCCTTGCAAGCCGAGGAATCAGCCCCTCCCTGTACCAGCCGCCTCTACCTCTTCGAGTTCAAGGTGGTGGAACAGGTGCCGGACGGCCGGGCAATTGAACAGTTAAATGAACGCGGCTATGCCGAGAAATACCGCGCACCGGGGGTTGGCATCACCTTGGTGGGGATTGAGTTTAGCAGTGAGAAACGCAATCTGGTGCGCTTCGAGGTTGCAGCGGGTTGATTGGCGAAATTTAGCACGTTGTATCCTGTACGGCAGACATTTTTTTGAACCTGACCGGCGCTTGTTCAGGTAGCTACCCAAGCGGATTAATTTCGTGCAAACTGATTTTGATCGGCCCAAGACAAACTCGCTAATTGAGTTTGGTTCGAGACTTACCTTTGCCTTTAGCGTTCGTGGGCAGATCAAGTGTGTCACTGCCAAATATAGCTTTAATGGCGCGAGACAAGAGTGATTGACTCGGAGCGTCGGGCTGTATCGAGTTTGCTATACACTTTCTCGCTTCGCCCGTTGGAAGCGTCAGTCTCTTAACAGGCTGCTGAAAAACGCGAATGAGGCTCCTGTTCGAGACTGTAAACCCGTATTCCGCCGTGAGAAATCATGACGAAAAAGTGCCTGAAAGGCACTTTTTCAGCAACCTGTTAATACCAGGCATTGGAAATCCTGGATTTGCCATTTTAATCTCCCTTCTTGTGTGAATGTTGCAGCACCTCTATCTCAGCAAGGAAATCTGCACACCCAATTTGCTACCACCAAAAAATCGCGGATTGACACCACCGCTAACAGTGAGTGAATTTTGTTTAAGTGAACTTGCTGGGCTATGATTCACCACGAGGACAAACCAGCTTGGATTACTCGTCTCTATCCCGACACAATCTAGCTTTGCTTTACCCGGGTCTTTTTTGTTTTAAACAGGGAAAACATGGAATCATCAATTTCAACGATCGGGCCAGCCTGCTGCGACAGTACCGAGATAAAAAGAAAACCAAACCACGCTGATATCGGCCGCGTCATGTTACTGACAATTAACAAACAATCAGCGAAATTGATGGAAGGAGCAGGCATCCATCAGTTTCACCGATCGGACGCTAGCCACCGGAACAAGACGCAAGGGTAAATAGGTCGATATCGGATGTTACTGGTGGCGTGGTCACAACGAACAGTTAACGCACAATCAGTCAATTTGATGGCTGGTTTTCGCTGTTCACCTCGCAGACACCAGGTCCATGCTGCAACGCGACCGATTTCTGAGCCTATAACCGGCATCGTCACAAAGACCGTTGTACGCGTTCACGGGGTGACAGGAATACGAACGTGACCTACTGTCTGGCTTAAGGTGAATACCTGACCCGCCGAGAAAACATTGTGCTGGTCGGAACCCAGGGAACGGGGAAAACACACCTTGCAATCGCGCTCGGCCGTGCGGCCTGCCGACAAGGCAAGAAGGTGCTGTTTGTGACAGCTGCAGGGCTTGCCACACAGTTGGCCGAGGCACAAGCCGCCTATCGCCTGAGTCGTGTTGAAAATGCGCTTGCCAAGGCTGACTTGCTCATCGTGGATGAACTGGGTTATCTGCCATTCAGCACCACCCACGCCCAGTTACTGTTTGGCATGTTTTTCAGCAGGTATGAGCGTGGGAGCGTAAGTGTCACCAGCAACAAGGACTTTGGCAAGTGGACCGAGGTCTTTGGTGACGACGCCATGACCGGCGCTTTGCTGGACCGTTTGACCCATCACGCGCACATCTTCGCGGTCAATGGTGAGACATACCGGTTCAAGCAGAGCCTTGCGCGCCAGGAGAAGCGGCGGCCCGATTAAACAAACTTGTGATTGCTCTGTCACAAGTCACCCGACCGGAGGTCGAAAGATGACATGGCCGAAACCAGAAACATCTATAGGGTGGGCCTCGATTGCTCGATCAAAGTGGGTCCCTTTTCCATTGTCAAACACACTAATGGCTCAGACACGAAATTTGAGAGTTTTAGTGTTGTACCTTTCTGATAGACGAGTGCTGTGGGCCTCGACAATCAGTGCGTGTGCGAGACCGATCACCGTAGGGATTATTCACGACGACAACGTTTAAACCAGCCGGGAACGTCAGACTAATCTCAGGCCATCTTGTCCCGATAACCGCAACTGCCGCTTGCAACACGACCCAATCGCAGGTCTAAGTTTTCACAGGCAGTGCAATCTTACGAATGCAGTGTCGGATGTTGTCGGTGACATAGATATGCCCGTCTTGGCTGACTACCACGTCGGTCGGCCAATCTAACCGTGCGCTGGCATCGTTTGGTGTGGACATAGCCAGTGTCTGCACGCTGCCTGCCGGGGTGATCATCCGAAGGCAACGGTTGCCGCGGTCGGCGACATACACATGGCCGGACTTATCCACGGCAAGACCTTCAGGCAAACTGAAGCGGGCAGCAACGGCCGTTCCATCTTTCAAGCCTTGTGTGCCGCCTGCCAGTGTCGAGACACGGCCATCAGGGGTTACCTTGCGAATGCGATGATTCCAGAAATCAGTGACGTAGAGATTGCCGCGGCCATCAAAAGCAACATCGGTCGGACTGCTGAAGCGGGCAACACTGCCAACACCGTCATTAAACCCCTTCTGACCACCCGCAACAACTGAGAGCAAGCCTGATGACGAGACCTTACAAATCCGGTTGTGGCCCGTGTCGGCCACATAAAGGTTTCCTGCAGCATCAAATGCTAAACCACGGGGAGACTTGAGACCATCACGACCACTGGCACGCTCTGATGCTGGCCCCTGGAGAACCAGGGTGCTGACGCGGCCTTGCGGATTGATTACCCGGATTCGCCCTACTTCCTCTGAGACAAAGACCGTTCCTTCATCATTCACTGCAACTGAATTGGGTGCAGTAAACCTGGCAGCGGCCGCAACGCCATCTACGTAACCCATCTCTGACCCCGCCAAGGTACGCACATCACCGTTTGATGCGACGGACCGGATACGATCATTGTGGTAATCAGCAACGTAGAGTGTGCCGTTGTGGTCAACAGCCAATCCCTTGGGAAAGGAAAACTCAGCCTGGTGCCCCTTGCCATCTGAACTACCCTTGCGCCCCCCCACAAATGTACTCGTCCGGAGCCAAACTTTTACGACGGCATCCTCGCGTGTCGCCCGTTCAACACGCGCTTGGGTAGCTTCGCCGCCAATTCGTGAGCGAGGTTCCACCTCGTTTGCGTCGGCGCTCACCGTCACAAACCCGATACCCATCACCCCGCAGGTGAGTGCCAACTGACGCCACCTACCCGTTGAGAAGATCGGCATCTCCCGCACCATTGGGTTACCTCCTTAGGTGATGCTGTCAGCATCCTCATACCCTGAACTTAAGACACTTAACGACGGTCCAGGAATGCCCAGGATCTATCAGATGCGCTAATCGGACAAGCGCCGATGGAACACCAGCCACGACCTGTCGCAGGCTGCCTCCAGCCGCACGGTCGGGAATCCAACGTTTGCGGAGTCTGAGGAATGGCTGTAACAGGGATTTAAACCAGGGAGTTAACGGTTCTAATGACTTCATTGAAGTACTAACACGGGTAGAATGAGGTGTTTGCTGACGCCAAGAACGCGTTATCTGGCGTGCGTCAAGAAACTTTCGTTGGAGCGGATGACACAGACTGATAAACTGTCTCGTTTGATTGATGGTTTCGCATGACGTACATCCACGTGGTGACCGTTTGATGACCAGTCCCCTCATGCTATGATGCCCGCAAGGAGGCGGCATGCAGCGCAGGAAACTCCCCATCGGGATCCAGACTTTCGCCATCATGCGCGAAGACGCGTATTACTACGTCGACAAGACGCCTTTGATTATGCGCCTCATTGACCAGGGCACGCATTACTTCCTGTCGCGCCCCAGACGCTTCGGCAAGAGCCTGTTGCTCGATACCATCAAGGAACTGTTTGAGGGCCGGCGTGAGCTGTTCACTGGACTTGATGCTGAGCACCAGTGGGATTGGTCCAGGACCCATCCGGTGTTGCTGCTCACTTTTGCGAATCGCGTGGTTCAGTCCCGCGAAGACCTGGCTGCATGCTTGCATGTGCAACTGACGCTTCTGGAAGACGCTTATGCTTTCACGCCGCGCTTTCCAGACATTCCTGGTCGTCTGCGCGACCTCATTCAAACGCTGCATGACCGCACCGGTCAGCGCGTGGTGGTGCTGGTGGATGAGTACGACAAACCCATTTTAGACAATTTGACCAAGCCAGATATTGCGCGTCTGATGCGAGACACCCTGCGCGATCTTTATAGCGCACTAAAAGGCGCGGATGCGCATTTGCGCTTCGTGTTCATCGCAGGGGTGAGCAAATTTTCCAAGGTGAGCCTGTTTTCGGGTCTGAACAATCTCAACGACATCACAGTATCGCCGGAGTATTCGGCTTTGTGTGGTTACACAGACCGTGATGTCGATACCGTTTTTGCGCCGGAACTGGCGGGGCTTGATCGCGAACGCATTAGGCGTTGGTACAACGGATACAGCTGGACGGGCGAGGCGGTGTATAACCCCTTTGACCTGCTTTTGCTTTTTGATAAGCGGCAATTCAGGCCCTACTGGTTTGAGACGGGCACGCCGACTTTTTTGGTGGAGCATCTGGCGAAGCATCGATTCTTCACGCCGGATTTGGCTGGGATGCAGACGAGCGAGGCCTTGCTTTCCGCGTTTGATGTGGATCGCATCGAGCCCGAAGCCTTGCTCTGGCAAGCGGGCTACCTGACCATCCGTGGGGTGACCACCGCCCGTTCCGGACAGATGCTCTACACCCTCGGTTACCCCAACGCCGAAGTGGAAGCGGCCTTGAATGACGCATTGCTCCCGGCATTCGGCCCTGCGCCCCGTGTTGCTGTGCAGGTGCGGCACCGGCTGGAGAATGCCCTGTTCGATGGCGATTTGTCCACGGTGGAGACGAGCATTCATGCGTTGTTTGCAAGTATTCCGCATGACTGGTATCGCAACAACCCGATTGCGCAGTATGAGGGCTTTTACGCCAGTGTGTTTTACAGCCATCTGGCAGCGATGGGCCTGGATGCGCGGGTGGAGGATGCGACGAACAAGGGGCGCATCGACCTCGCCTTGCGGACAGGCGATCGCCTGTACCTGTTCGAGTTCAAGGTAGTCGAACAGGTTCCCGATGGACGCGCGCTAGTACAGTTACAGGCGAAGCGTTACGCCGAGAAGTACCGCGCGCAGGGAGGTAGCATCACCTTGGTTGGCATCGAGTTCAGTTGCGCGGAGCGCAATGTGGTGCGCTTCGAGGTGGCCGAGGGTTGAGGGCCGTGCTTTTGCGTGCGACCGACACCCCGTTGTGTTGTGCATTCTGGGTAGTTTTCAGGCGCAACAGCGGTATTCAAAGCGACTTGATTGGAAGCGACAGACTGGCAAACCAGCGGAACGCCAAGGACACTGAGAGCTAAGCCGTGCTTTCACGAATCGGGATACGACTGATCGCTGTTTACGTGGTGGTAAGGCTCGCCCGTCACCTTCCCGGCATCTGGACAATCTGGACAATGTTCGTTGGCTGGGTTGGTACGGAAATCCTGCATTTACCGGGAGCGAGTCAATGGGCGATGGTTGGTTCTTCAAGCTCTGACTCAATCTTCGAATACGTATCCTTGGGGCTGGCAGCCCTGAGTGCGGCACGGATGGTTTTTCGGGCAACGTGCCGCTCTTTTGCAATCTGTCGAATGCTTTTACGGAGGATGAAATGATCCCGTCTGATATGCTATTTCATGCCCACTCCTGTCATGTGTTTCCTCCGTTTACCGTGTGGCTTTAGACACCAACACTGTACCCGGAGACGTGGCAGTGGTGGGCCCCATTTGCTCAATCAATTAACCGCTCAAGTGGGCCTCTCTTAGTCTGTCACAAACATTAAGTGCAAGCTCTCGCTCGAACTTGCCGCCCTCTGTTGGACTGGCGGCAAGCTTGCTGTGGAACAGAAACCCGTCGCCATTGGAGCTGAATACAAAAGGCACTTGCAACATATCGGCGTAACCCAAGGCCTGTTGCATGCCGTCTCCCGACGTATGGTTATTGTACTTGGCCTCGATAATGGCAATGGGGATGTTCGGCTTGTAAAAAAGGACATAATCGGCGCGCTCGTGCTTGGCACGGGTATGCAACTTGCCACGCACGATGATGCGGCCCTTGGTAAAAGGAAACGCGTCACGAACTTGGGTCGTGACATCACAGCCTGCCTTCGCCATGGCAGGGGTGATGTATTCTGTGCAGATATCTCGCTCGGAAAGCGTTTTTTATTAATCGTGCTGACACCCCCCTGCGACTTTCTACCCACAAATCCCCTCATATTGCAAAAGGGACGTGGGGCACGCGTTGTCGGGTATCGTTGCGCCCTTTCAGATTGCATCGTGGTGGCGCCCCGCGAGACCGCTTATGCGTCGTGAGCGCCGTGTTATGATGCACGCAAGGAGGCGGCATGCAGCGCAAGAAGCTCCCCATCGGGATCCAGACTTTCGCCATCGTGCGCGAAGACGCGTATTACTACGTCGATAAGACGCCTTTGATTATGCGCCTCATCGATCAGGGCACGCATTACTTCCTCTCACGCCCCAGACGTTTCGGCAAGAGCCTGTTGCTCGACACCATCAAGGAGCTGTTTGAGGGTCGGCGTGAGCTGTTCACGGGGTTGCATGCAGATGACCAATGGGACTGGTCCAAGGCCCATCCGGTGCTGCTGCTCACTTTTGCGAATCGCGTGGTTCAGTCCCGCGAAGACCTGGCTGCATGCTTGCATGTGCAACTGACGCTTCTGGAAGACGCTTATGCTTTCACGCCGCGCTTTCCAGACATTCCTGGTCGTCTGCGCGACCTCATTCAAACGCTGCATGACCGCACCGGTCAGCGCGTGGTGGTGCTGGTGGATGAGTACGACAAACCCATTTTAGACAATTTGACCAAGCCAGATATTGCGCGTCTGATGCAAGACATCCTGCGCGATCTGTACAGCGTACTCAAAGGCGCGGATGCGCATTTGCGCTTTGTGTTCATCGCAGGGGTGAGCAAATTTTCCAAGGTGAGCCTGTTTTCGGGCCTGAACAACTTGCGGGATATCACGGTGTCACCGGAGTATTCTGCCTTGTGTGGTTACACAGACAACGATGTGGACACCATTTTTGCGCCGGAACTGGAAGGCCTTAATCGTGAAGCGATCAGACGTTGGTACAACGGCTACAACTGGACAGGCGAGTCGGTGTATAACCCCTTTGACTTGCTGCTGTTGTTTCAGGAGCGCAAGTTCAGGTCGTACTGGTTTGAAACGGGCACACCGACGTTTCTGGTGAACCTGCTGGCTGAAAAGC